>NZ_JBHSKG010000025.1:0-83811 GCF_042657905.1 Actinomycetospora rhizophila
CCGGCGGTGCCGGCGCCCGCCCCGAGGGCGCCGCGGCCGGGTCGTCGCGGTGCGCGCGGCGGCCGCGTCCCGCGGTCGGCGGGCCCGCCCGGCGGCGTCGCGGGATCTGGATCGGGCTCGCCGTCGGCGTCCTGCTCGTCGCCGCGCTCGTGTACCTGACGGTGTGGTCGCCGCTGCTCGACGTCCGCGAGGTCCAGGTGGTCGGCGCGGCGCCCGACCAGGTCGAGGCGGTGCGCGACGCCGCGGCGGTCGCGCCCGGCCGGTCCCTGCTCTGGCTCGACACCGACGACGTGGCCGACGGCGTACGCGAGCTGCCCCGCGTGGCGACGGTCGACGTGTCGCGCGAGTGGCCCGGCACGCTGGTCGTCACCGTCGCCGAGCGCGAACCGGTGCTCGCCGCGCCCGCCCCCTCCGGCGGCGTGGTCCTCGTCGACGCCACCGGCTTCGGCTACCGCACCATGCCCGTGCGCCCGCCCGGCGTCCCGGTGCTGACCCTCCCGCCCGGGATGCTGCCCTCGCCCGACGAGCCCGGGACCCGCGCGGCCGCCGACGTCGTCGTCGCGCTGCCGGCGTCGCTGCGCGCCGACCTGCTCGAGGTGCGCGCCAACGGTCCCTACGACGTCGGATTCGTGCTCACCGGCGAGCGCGAGGTCCGCTGGGGCGCCGACGCCGACAACGAGCGCAAGGCCGCCGTGCTCGCCGCGCTGCTGACCCGCCCGGGCTCGGTGTACGACGTGTCGACCCCGGACCTCGCCGTCGTCCGCTGAGCCGTCCGGGATTTTCGAGCGAAGGGTCCCTTCGCGCAGAAGAGCCGCCCAGGGGCGCCCCTCGCCGGATCCCGCGGCGCCGGGCGCATTCCGGCGAGGGGCACCCCTCGGCGATCTGGACGATCGAAGGTGCCCTCCGCTCAGAACCCCCGAGCTCAGAACCCCCGAGCCGGAACCCCAGGCCAAACCGTCGACCGGCACTCGAGGGTTCGCGGCCTGCGACGACCGTCCGGCGAGCGGGTGACGCGAGGTCGGGACACGCCCGGCGCGCCTCGTGGAAATGCGGCGTGGGGCCTGCCTACCGTGCGCGTGTCGCCAGGAATCCTCACCGTAAACCTCCACTCGAGGTCGAGGGTCGCGACACGCCGGACCCGGACGACCACGTCGCCTAGACCCAGCTCGAAAGGCGGATCCATGACGCCCCCGCACAACTACCTGGCCGTGATCAAGGTGGTCGGCATCGGTGGTGGCGGCGTCAACGCCGTCAACCGCATGATCGAGGTCGGCCTCAAGGGGGTCGAGTTCATCGCGGTGAACACCGACGCCCAGGCCCTGCTGATGTCCGACGCCGACGTCAAGCTCGACGTCGGCCGCGAGCTCACCCGCGGGCTGGGCGCCGGCGCCGCGCCCGACGTGGGCCGCCGCGCCGCCGAGGACCACCGCGAGGAGATCGAGGAGGTCCTCAAGGGGGCCGACATGGTCTTCGTGACCGCGGGCGAGGGCGGCGGCACCGGCACCGGCGGCGCGCCGGTGGTCGCGAGCATCGCCCGCAAGCTCGGCGCGCTCACCATCGGCGTCGTCACCCGGCCCTTCAACTTCGAGGGCAAGCGCCGCGCCACCCAGGCCGAGAACGGCATCACCGAGCTGCGCAACGAGTGCGACACGCTCATCGTCATCCCCAACGACCGGCTCCTGCAGCTCGGCGACGTGGGCCTCTCGCTGATGGACGCCTTCCGCAGCGCGGACGAGGTGCTCCTGTCCGGTGTCCAGGGCATCACCGACCTCATCACCACGCCGGGCCTGATCAACCTCGACTTCGCCGACGTCAAGAGCGTCATGTCCGGGGCGGGCAGCGCGTTGATGGGCATCGGCGCCGCGCGGGGCGAGAACCGCGCGGTCGAGGCGGCCGGGAAGGCCATCAACTCGCCCCTGCTCGAGGCGAGCATGGACGGCGCCTACGGCGTGCTGCTCTCGATCGCCGGCGGTTCGGACCTCGGCCTGTTCGAGATCAACGAGTCGGCGTCGCTGGTCCAGGAGGCCGCGCACCCCGAGGCCAACATCATCTTCGGGACGGTCATCGACGACTCGCTCGGCGACGAGGTGCGCGTCACCGTCATCGCCGCCGGCTTCGACTCCGGCTCGCCGACCCACAAGAAGCTCGAGCCGCAGGCGCTCGCGTCGGGCTCGGGCAGCGCCACGGCCTCCGCGCAGGCCGGGCAGGTGCACCGCCCGGAGGCCGGCAACGGGCACGGGAACGGCCACGGCAACGGTGGCGCCCACGCCGGAGGCCCGACGCCCGCGGTGTCGGCCGCCCCGACCATCCCCGCCGCGCCGGCGGTCGACCGCAGCGCCGTCGAGCGCGCGCCCGCCGCCACCCCGGCCGGGTCCGCCGCGCCGGCCGCCGAGACGTCGGGGTCCTCGGGGTCGTCCACCGAGAGCACGACGTCCCTCCCGCGCACGGACGGGGAGCCGTCCGGCGGTGCCGCGCCCAGTTCACCGGCGGCCCGCGCCGGCGACGAGGACGACGTGGACGTCCCGTCGTTCATGAGACGCTGAGGACGTGGCTGCCGGCTCCCGATCCGCGACCGCGCACGACACCGACGGCGGCGCTCCCGCCCCGTCGGTCCGTGTCCGGCGTGTCCTGACCACCCGCGCCGGGGGCCGGTCCGCGCCGCCCTACGACCGGTTCAACCTCGGCGACCACGTCGGCGACGACCCGTACGCCGTCGCCGCCAACCGCCGGCGTCTCGGCGAGGGCATCGGGCTGGGCCCGGAGCGCGTGGCGTGGATGAACCAGGTCCACGGCACCGACGTCGCCGTGGTCAGCGGGGCCGGCGGCGAGACGCCCACCGCCGACGCGCTGGTCACCGACCGCCCGCGCCTGGCCCTGGCCGTGGTCGTCGCCGACTGCGTGCCCGTGCTGCTCGCCGACCCGGGCGCCGGGATCGTCGCGGCCGCGCACGCCGGGCGCCGCGGGGCCGCCGACGGCGTCCTCGAGCGCACGCTGGAGGCCATGGCGGATCTGGGCGCGGAGACCGGGCGGGTCGAGGTGCTCCTCGGCCCGGCGATCTGCGGCGAGGACTACGAGGTGCCCGCCGCGATGCGCGACGAGGTCGAGGCCGCGCTGCCGGGCAGCGCGGCCACCACCCGCATCGGGACGCCGTCGCTCGACCTGCGCGCCGGCCTGCGCCGCCGCCTGGCCGACCTCGGCATCACGCGGGTGGACGTCGACGCCCGCTGCACCTTCGAGGACGACCAGCTCTTCAGCCACCGGCGCGCGCAGCCCACGGGGCGGCTCGCCGCGGTGACCTGGTGGGAGTACCCGCGCCCGTGACGGAGTCGCCGGACGAGGAGAGGCGTCGCGCCGATCTCGCCGACGCCCTGGCCGCCGTGCACGAGCGCGTGGCCGACGCCGCCCGCGCGGCCGGCCGCGACCCCGCCGAGATCGGGCTGCTCGCGGTGACCAAGACCTGGCCCGCGACCGACGTCGCGCTGCTCACCGACCTCGGGCTCGCCGCCTTCGGGGAGAACAAGGAGCAGGAGGGCGCCGCCAAGGCCGCCGAGCTCGCCGCCCTGCGCCCCGACGCCACGGCGCGCTGGCACGTCGTGGGCCGGTTGCAGCGCAACAAGGCCCGCAGCCTCGTGCGGTGGGCGCACGCCGTCGACTCGGTCGACTCGCCCCGCCTCGTCGACGCCCTCGAGGCCGCGGCGGGCAAGGCCGTGGACGCCGGCGAGCGCGTCGACCCGCTGGAGGTGCTCGTCCAGATCAGCGTCGACGGCGACCCGGACCGCGGCGGCGCGCCCGTCGACGAGGTGCCCGCCCTCGCCGACCGCGTCGCCGGCTGCGCCCACCTGCACCTCGGGGGCGTCATGGCGGTGGCGCCGCAGGGGATCGCGCCGGCGGAGGCCTTCGCCACGGTGTGGGAGCTCGCGCAGCGGGTACGCGCGGCGCACCCGCGCGCCACGACACTGTCGGCGGGGATGTCGGGGGATCTCGAGACCGCGGTCGCGTACGGCTCGACGTGCGTGCGTGTCGGAACGGCGCTGCTCGGCCGACGGTAGCTAGCGTTCCGTGTGAGTGAACGACACGGATGTGACTCACCGCGGGCGGCGCGAGGGGTCTCGTCGGACAGGGGAGAGGCCATGACCACTCTGCACCGGGTGAAGGCGTACTTCGGCATGGTCCCGGCCGACGAGCTGGACGACTACGACGGCTACGGCGACGACCGCTACGACCGCGACCGGGTCCCGGCCGAGCGCCACTCCGGCGACCGGCACCGCTACGGCACCGACCGGTACGACGAGCGCTTCGACGACCGCTACGACGGCCGCGACTCCTACGAGAGCGGCTACTACGGGCGCAGCCGGGCCGGCGAGGACGTCCGCGACGTCCGTGACGCGCGGGAGGCCCGCGAGTCCCGGTACGACCGCTACGACCGCTACGAGGACTCCCGCGAGCGACGCACCCCCCGGCCGCGCGACCCGGAGGTCACCGAGATCCGCCGCGACGACGACGCGACCGACGCGGTGTCGCGCGCCGGCCGCGGCCGCAACTGGGCCCCCGCCGGCGGTGCGGGCCACACCTCGGTGCGCCCCACCACGCCGCGCACCCCGCCGTCGCTGTCGTCCGCGTCGTCGGCCGGCTCCTCGGCCTCCCCGTCGGCGGGCACGGCGGCGACCTCGACGCCGGCCGCGTCCGCGCCGGCCGCGCCGGCCAAGGCCGCCGCGGCGGAGCAGGACCCCCAGAGCGGCCCGGCCGAGATCACCTCGCTGCAGCCCAAGAGCTACAACGAGGCCCGGGTCATCGGCGAGCGCTACCGCGACGGCATCCCCGTGATCATCAACCTGACGGAGATGGACGACGTCGCGGCCAAGCGCCTCGTCGACTTCGCCGCCGGCCTGGCCTTCGCGCTGCGCGGGTCGATCGAGAAGGTCACCAACCGCGTGTTCCTGCTCTCACCGCCGAACGTCGAGGTGTCCGCGACCGAGCGCCGGAAGCTCGCCGAGACCAACTACGCCTCCACGTCCTGACGGTCGGCGCACCCGGAGCACTTCGCTCCGCTGACATCCGCTACGTTTCGCGTCCTCCTCGCGTGCTCGGCCCACGGCGGTGGGCCGGCGAGCGACGGACGTCACGACGGGTCGACGAGAGTGATCGTCAGGGGTCCGAGCGGTGCGCCGCGCGGCCGATCGGGCGACGACGGGCGCGGCGCGCCGGATGGGCACCCCCGTGCGCCGAGCGTGTCCCTCCCGCTACCCGGAGCCCGGCCGGCCCGGGATCCCCTCCTGTCACCGCATGTAGAGGGTCACGGATCGTCACGACCCGACCGGCGGATCGCCGTCCGGCCCGGGGATCGGTAGGTGTGTGGGTTTCCGCGGGCCCGCTCGTGGCGCTGCGTCACCATTCGGGCGGCGAGGGCAGCGCGTCACTGGACCCGTCCATTATGGTTCTGTCGCCCGCAGAGGTCATACTCTGCGGGTGGCGGAGCTCGAAGAGCCCGAGGTACCTGGGGTTCCGCAGCCGAGGAGTGCTTGAGGAGATCCGATGCCGCTGACCCCCGCCGACGTTCACAACGTCGCGTTCAGCAAGCCACCGATCGGGAAACGGGGCTACAACGAGGACGAGGTCGACGCTTTCCTCGACCTCGTCGAGGCCGAGCTCGGCCGGCTGCTCGAGGAGAACAACGACCTCCGCGAGCAGGTGGAGCAGCTCGAGCAGCAGCTCTCGTCGGCGCACGCCGACCTCGATGACGCGCGCAGCAAGGCGAGTGCGGCCCCGAGCAGTTCGGGCCCGCAGACGCAGGTCTCGGCCCCGCCGCCGAGCCGACCGGTCGAGGACGCTCCCCGCACCGTCCAGCAGCCGATGCCGCCGCAGCAGCCCCAGCAGCCCCCGATGCCCGCCCAGACGCAGCAGGCCGTCGTGCCGCCGCCGTTCGGGATGTCGGAGCAGAGCCAGGGCGGCGCCAACGGTGGTGACCACCACGTCCAGGCCGCGAAGGTCCTGGGGCTCGCCCAGGAGATGGCCGACCGGCTCACCGCCGAGGCCAAGTCCGAGGCCGACGGGATGCTCGCCGACGCGCGCACCAAGTCCGAGCAGCTCCTCTCCGAGGCGCGCACCAAGTCGGACAGCATGGTCAACGAGGCGCGCACCCGCGCCGAGACGATGCTGAACGACGCGCGCACCCGCGCGGAGACCCTCGAGCGCCAGGCCCGCGACAAGGCCTCGACCCTCGAGCGCGACGCGCAGCGCAAGCACAACGAGACGATCAGCCTCATCGAGCAGCAGAAGGGCGGGCTCGAGAAGAAGATCGACGAGCTGCGCACCTTCGAGCGGGAGTACCGCACCCGGCTGAAGACCTACCTGGAGTCGCAGCTCCGCGACCTGGACGGACGCGGCTCGGCCGCGCCCGACAACGGCCGCAACGGCTCCGGCGGGTACGCCACCAGCGGCTACGGCTCCCGCGCCGAAGCCGGCAGCTGACGGACGCCGCGCAGCCCGTCCCGCCCTGTGGCGGGGCGGGCTCGTGGCCCTGATCGGGGGTCCGACCGTTGCTGCTCCTCGTCCTGCTCTGCGTCCTGATCGCCTTCGGGCTCCTGGCCGTCGCGGTGGTCACCTCGGTGGCGACGTGGGCCTGGGGGTCCGTGGTCGCCAGCCTGCTGGCCGCCGCGCTCCTCGTCGCCGACGTCGTCCGACGGCGCCGGCGCGAGCGCGAGGGCCGCAGCCAGGCCGCCGCCGCACCGGCGGCGTCCGGCTCCTCGGGACCGATCGCGTCGAGCTCGTCGCCCTCCGGGTTCGCCCCGGGTCCGCACTCCTCGGGTCCGGGACAGGGCTCCCCGGAGGCGGCGCCGACGTCGGTCACCGCGGGGTCCGGACCGCCTCCGGGCGGTCCGGGCGCGCAGGGTCAGACGGGTCAGCCGGGCCAGCCGGGCTCCCCGCCCCCCGGGGCGCAGGGTCCCGGTGGCCCGCCGCCGGGGCAGGGGCCGGGCGCACCCACCGAGACGGCGGGTGCCGCCGCCTCCCGGGCCGGCACGGACGGCCAGCGCCCCGACGCACACGCCGGTCCCGACGGCCAGGGACCGCCGCCCGGGCAGTCCGGCTCCGGCGACCGCAACGGTGACCGCTCGGGCGGCGCCGCGGCAGCCGTCGGCGGTGCCGCCGCTCTCGGGGCCGCGGGCCTCGCCGCCGGTGCGGCCTCACGCCCGTCCGGACCGCCCGCGTCCGGAGCACCGGCCGGTTCGTCCCCTGCCGGCTCCCGCTGGGCCACCACCACCGCCCGTCCCGGGGCCGACCCCTCCCGCGTGGCGGGCGCGCCCCAGGGCTCGCGTCTGCTCGGGATGCTGCCGATGCCGGGCACGCCCGCGGAGGCCCGCCTCGGCGGCGCGGCCGCGGCAGGGCCGGCAGCGGCGGCAGCGTCCGCACCGACCGGCGCCCCGCCCGCGGGACGCCCCGGCGGCGAGGGCGGCGACGACGCGGCCACCACCCGCATCGACATGAACGACATCTCCCGGATGCGTCACCAGGGTGGGTCCGCGCAGCAGGCCCCCGCCGACGCCGCCGCCAACGGGGCGCCCGGTCGGCCCCCGCACGGCGGGCCCGGGCAGCCGCCGCCCGGCGGACCGGCGATGGGGCAGGTCCCGGGTGGACCCCCACCGGGACAGCCTCCCGGCGGCCGTCCCCCCGGCGGGCCGCCGCCCGGCGCCCCGCCGCCCCCGCCTCCCGCGGCCCAGCCGGAGGAGGAGGTCGTCGACGACGCCACCCGCCAGGCGGTGGCCGGCCTCGACGACGAGGTCCTCGTCATCGACGAGGAGCCGCTGTTCCACCTCGGGCGCTGCAGCTACCTCTACGGCCGCGAGGTGATCCCGCTGCCCGTCGGCGAAGCCGTCGATCTCGGGTTCACGGGGTGCTCCTGGTGCACACCGGTCGGGGCGCTCACCGGCGCGCAGGGCGCCGACAGCCGCCGCTGACGTCCCGCCCGTCCACGCCGGGCGAGCGGTGAGCAGGATCATGGACCGGAGATCCCGGGCCGTTCCGGGCGCGTCCGCTCGCTAGGGTCGTCCCCTCCACCAGGGGAGGGGGGACGACGCATGGACCAACTGCCCTTCCTGCTCGGGATCGGCGCGGCCGTCGTGCTCGTCTCCGTCCTCGCCGTCCGGGTGTCGACGCGGGTCGGGCTGCCCTCGCTGCTGATCTACCTCGGGATCGGCGTGGCGCTGGGGGAGTCGGGGCTCGGCATCCGCTTCGACGACGCGGGGCTCACCCAGGCCCTCGGCGTGGCCGCGCTGGTGCTCATCCTCGCCGACGGCGGTCTCTCCACCCGGTGGACCACCGTGCGGCCCGCGCTGGGCCTGGGCATCGCGCTGTCGACGATCGCGGTCGCGGTGAGCATCGGCGTCACCGGCCTCGCGCTCTGGGCACTGCTGGACCTCGACCTGCGTGTCGCGTTCCTCTGGGGCGCCGTCCTGTCGTCCACCGACGCGGCCGCGGTGTTCAGCGTGCTGCGCAACCTGGGGCTCAGCGGGCGGCTGGTCGGCTCGCTCGAGCTGGAGTCCGGGCTCAACGACGCGCCGGTGTTCCTCGCCGTCGTGATCCTGTCCTCGACCGCCGCCCTGAGCTGGCTGGACCCGCTGCTCGTGGTCTACGAGCTGCTCGTCGGCGGCCTGCTGGGCGCCGCGCTGGGCCGGGTCGGCGCGCTCGGGCTGCGCCGCGCGGCCCTGCCCGCGACCGGGCTCTACCCGCTGGCCACGCTCGCCGTCTGCATCCTCTCCTTCGCCTCGGCGCAGCTGCTGCACGCCTCGGGGCTGCTCGCGACCTACGTCGCCGCCCTCGTGCTCGGCAACTCCACGCTGCCCCACCGCGAGGGCTCCCGGTCGTTCGCCGAGGGTCTCGGGTGGCTCGCCCAGATCGGGCTCTTCGTGCTCCTCGGGCTCTACGTGTCGCCCGAGCGCCTCACCGACGCCGCGGTCCCCGCCCTCATCGCCGGCGCCGTCCTGCTCTTCGCCGCCCGGCCGCTGTCGGTGGCCGCGGCCGCGATCGGGTTCCGGGTGCCCTGGCGCGAGCAGGTGTTCCTGTCGTGGGCGGGCCTGCGCGGCGCGGTGCCCATCGTGCTCGCCCTCGTCCCGCTCACCTCGGGGCTGCCGGGTGCGCAGGCGCTCGTCGACGCCGTGTTCGTGCTGGTCGTGGTGCTGGTGCTGATCCAGGGCACGACCCTGCCGTTCGTGGCGCGCCGGCTCGGGCTCGCCGGGGACTCGAAGGTCGAGCAGATCGAGGTCGACGCCGCGCCGCTGGACACGCTGCGCGCCGACCTCCTGCAGATGACAGTCCCCATCGGCTCGCGGATGCACGGCGTCTACGTCCGCGAGCTGCGCCTGCCCGAGGGCTCTGGGCTCAGCCTCGTCGTCCGCGACGGGACGAGCTTCACCCCGCAGGGCGAGAGCCGGATCCAGGAGGGCGACCAGCTGCTCGTCGTCACCACCGAGACCGCCCGCGACGCCGCCGAGGAACGTCTGCGCTCGGTCGACCGCTCCGGGCGCCTGGCCCGGTGGCGCGGCGACACCGGCGGCACCCCGCCGCTGCGTTCCGGCGACGGGCGGACCGGCGAGCGCGGCACCCCGCCGAGGGACGGCGGCGGCCCTGGGACGATGGGACGGTGAGCAGCGCACCCACCGAGCCCGAGAGCGCCCCCGAGGCGCCGGGGGGCCCCCCGCCCAAGCGCATCGGGATGCTGGTGGCGATCGCGGTGACGATCGTGCTCCTCGACCTCGTCACCAAGATCATCATGGTCTCGTGGCTGGCCGACGGCGAGCGGGTGCCGCTGATCGGCGACCTGGTGTCGTTCACGCTGATCCGCAACCCCGGGGCGGCCTTCTCCTTCGCCACCGGCATGACGTGGGTGCTGACGCTGGTGGCGCTGGCCGTGGTCATCGGGATCGCCCGCTTCGCCCGCCGCCTGCGCTCGAAGGGCTGGGCGCTCGCGCTCGGGCTCGTGCTCGGCGGGGCGCTCGGCAACCTCGTCGACCGGTTCTTCCGCGGTCCCGGCCCGCTGCAGGGCCACGTCGTCGACTTCGTCTCGGTCGGCTGGTTCCCGGTGTTCAACGTGGCCGACTCGGCGATCACGGTCGGCGGCGTGCTGCTCGTGCTCCTGGCCCTGCTCGGTCGTGACCTCGACGGCACCCGTGCCGGCGCCCGGACCGAGGAGGAGGACGCCGCATGAGCCTGCGCACGCTGCCCGTGCCCGACGGGCTCGACGGGATGCGCCTCGACGCCGGCCTGTCGCGGATGCTGGGCCTCTCGCGCACGGTGGTGGCCGAGCTCGCCGCCGGCGGCGCGGTGCGCGTCGACGGCTCGACGGCGGGCAAGTCGGACCGGCTCGTGGCCGGCGCCTGGCTCGAGGTCGAGCTGCCCGAGCCCGCCGACGCGACGCCGATCGTCACCGCCGAGGCCGTCGAGGGCCTGGTGGTGCTGCACGAGGACGAGGAGATCGTCGTCGTCGACAAGCCGGTCGGCGTCGCCGTGCACCCGAGCCCCGGCTGGTCGGGCCCGACGGTCGTCGCCGGCCTGGCCGCGCTGGGCATCCGCATCGCCACCAGCGGCGCCGCCGAGCGCCAGGGCATCGTGCACCGCCTCGACGCGGGCACCACCGGCGTCATGGTGGTCGCCAAGTCCGAGCGCGCCTACTCGGTGCTCAAGGACGCCTTCCGCGCGCGCACGGTGTCGAAGGTCTACCTCGCGACCGTGCAGGGCCACCCGGACCCCAGCGAGGGCACGATCGACGCCCCGATCGACCGTCACCCCAAGCACGACTGGCGCTTCGCGGTGATGCGCGACGGCCGGCCCAGCGTCACCCACTACCGCACGCTCGAGGCGTTCCGGGCCGCGTCGCTGCTCGAGGTGGAGCTCGAGACCGGGCGGACCCACCAGATCCGCGTGCACTTCTCGGCCGTGCGCCACCCCTGCGTCGGCGACGTCACCTACGGCGCCGACCCGGTGCTCGCCCGCAGCCTCGGGCTGACCCGGCAGTGGCTGCACGCCCACCGGCTCGGCTTCCACCACCCCGCCGACGGCCGTTGGGTGGAGTTCGTCAGCGAGCCGCCGGCCGACCTCGCACAGGCGCTCGAGACGCTGCGGGCGGCGAGCTGAGCACGCCCGACGAAGAGCCGCGCCTGCGCTGGCCGACCGTCGCGATCGTCCTCGCGGTCGTCCTCGTCGTCGCGCTCGTGACGGCCTGGGTGGCCGGGTCCGGCTCGTCGGGGCCGTCGGACGGCGTCCCCGGGAGCACCGACGCGACGCGCCTCGGGCCGGCGCCGGGGGAGTCGGTGGCCGGCTACCTGGCGCGTACGCGGGACGTGCCCCCCGGGCCGGGTCCGCGGCCGGTGCTGGTCACCTTCGCCGCGGAGCAGGACGTCGCCGGGGCCGCCGCGCTGGTGGCGGGCGCGACCCCGCGCGAGGCGGTGTTCCGGGTGCCGCTGCCGCGGGTGCAGACCGCGCTGCGCACGGTGACCCTGGGACCGGTCGCCCCGGCCGAAGCCCTGCGCCTGGCCGAGGCGCAGGCGGCCAACCGGGCCGGTGAGCAGGCCCGGACCACGGCGGGACGGCCCGCGGCCATCGCGGCCACCGAGTCGGCGCGGCTCGCGGCGGGCTGCGCGTGCGTGCTCGCGGTGGTGGTGGAGACCGACCCGGCGACGGCACCCGCGCTCGCCGCGCGGCCCGGGGTGCGGGCCGTCGAGGTGGCGCCCGCCGGCGCCCGGTTCGCCGCGCTCGCGGTGTCGCCGCTGCTGCCCGAGCAGACGGGGACCGTCGGTCCCGTCCCCGACGACGGGCCCGTCCCCCCGCCGTGACCGACCCGACAGGTCACGCAGCGGGGTCGGCTCCCCGGGCGCGGCGTGGGGGAGGACGATGGCGGGTAGGACGGTGAGGAACCGCCCGCCGGGCCGGCCCTGAATCGTCACGGCCAGCACCGACGAGTCCGACGCGAGAGGAGTGCGGACACCATGACCGCCGACCCGTCGTCCCGCGACGAGCCCGCGGGCACGTCGATCACGGACGCCGACCCGCGGCCGCACGTGGTGGTCCTCGGTGCCGGGTTCGCCGGCCTCTCCACCGTGCGCGCGCTGCGCAAGGCCCCGGTGCGGGTCACGCTCGTCGACCGGCACAGCTACAGCACGTTCCAGCCGCTGCTCTACCAGGTGGCGACGGGCGCGCTGAACCCCGGCGACATCACCTACGGCGCCCGCGGGTTCGCCGCCCACACCGGCGCGTTCTTCCGCAAGGGCGAGGTCACCACGGTCGACCCCGCGACCCGCACGGTCTCCCTCGACGTCGGCCCCGACCTGCACTACGACTACCTGGTCATCGCCAACGGCGTGACCACCAACTACTTCGGTGTCCCGGGCGCCGCGGAGCACGCGTTCCCGATCTACACCCGCGGCGAGGCGCTGGCCGTGCGCGACCGCATGACCGGCTACCTCGACCGCATCGCCGCCACCGGCGAGGCGCGCGGCGCCTCGGTCGTCGTGGTCGGCGGCGGCGCCACCGGCGTCGAGATGGCGGGCACGCTCGCCGAGCTGCGCAACACCGTCCTGCCCGACCGCTACCCGGAGCTGGACCCGAGCGGGGTCCACGTGGTGCTCGTGGAGATGACCGACAAGGTCCTCCCGCCGTTCGCGCCCCGGCTGCGCGAGTACGCCGCCGAGCAGCTGCGGGCCCGCGGTGTCGAGCTGCGCCTGGAGGCCGCGGTCAAGGAGGTGCGGCCCGACTCGGTGCTGCTCGCCGACGGCACCGAGCTCGCGGCGCAGATGACCGTCTGGGCGACCGGCGTCGCCGCCCACGACCGGGTGAAGGGCTGGGGCCTGCCGCAGGGCAAGGGCGGGCGCATCGTCGTCGGCGGCGACCTGCGCGTGGCCGAGCACCCCGAGATCCTCGTCGCGGGCGACATCGGGGTCATCGAGGACGACGCGCTGCCGCAGCTCGCCCAGCCCGCGCTGCAGACCGGGCGGCACGCCGGCCGGACGATCGCGCGGCTCGTCGCGGGCGAGCCCACCGAGCGGTTCCACTACAAGGACAAGGGCACGATGGCGACGATCGGGCGGCTCTCGGCCGTCGCGGACATCGCCCACGGGCCCAAGCTCACCGGGGTGCTCGCCTGGCTGGCCTGGATGCTCGTGCACATCTTCGCGCTGCTGGGCAACCGCAACCGGGTGATGGTGTCGCTCGGGCTGGCGTTCCGGTACCTCGCGCAGCGGCGCGGGGTCATGGTCGTCGGCGACGACTGACGTCACACCCGCGACCGGGCGGCCTGGCTACGCGTGCCCTGTCACGACGTGCAAGGCTCCCCGACCGACATCTCCCTCGACGACTGCAGGAGCGAAGGCATGGCGCCCACCCCCGTCAACGTCACCGTCACCGGAGCGGCCGGACAGATCGGCTACGCGCTGCTCTTCCGCATCGCCGCCGGCGACCTGCTGGGGGAGGGCGTGCCGGTCCGGCTGCGGCTGCTGGAGATCCCGCAGGCCGTGAAGGCCGCGGAGGGCACCGCCCTGGAGCTCAACGACGGCGCGTTCGAGCTGCTCGACGGCATCGACGTCTACGACGACGCCACCAAGGCGTTCGAGGGCACCAACGTCGGCCTGCTCGTCGGCGCCCGGCCCCGTACCAAGGGCATGGAGCGCGGCGACCTGCTCGAGGCCAACGGCGGGATCTTCAAGCCGCAGGGCGAGGCCCTCAACGGCGCCGCGGACGACGTCAAGGTGCTGGTCGTCGGCAACCCGGCCAACACCAACGCGCTCATCGCGCGGTCGAACTCCGACGTCCCCGCCGACCGGTTCACCGCGATGACCCGCCTGGACCACAACCGCGCCGTCGGCCAGCTGGCCGCCAAGTTCGGCGTGCGGGTCGGCTCGGTCTCCAAGCTCACGATCTGGGGCAACCACTCGGCCACCCAGTACCCCGACGTCACCTACGCCGAGGTCGACGGCAAGCGCATCGCCGACCAGGTCGACCAGAGCTGGCTGACCGACGAGTTCATCCCGCGCGTGGCCAAGCGCGGTGCCGAGATCATCGAGGCGCGCGGCGCCTCGTCGGCGGCGTCGGCGGCGGCCGCGGCGATCGACCACGTCTACACCTGGGTCAACGGCACCAAGCCGAACGACTGGACCTCGGCGGCGATCGTCTCCGACGGCTCCTACGGCGTGCCCGAGGGCCTGGTCTCGTCCTTCCCGGTGACGGCGTCGAACGGGAAGTTCGAGATCGTCCAGGGCCTGGAGATCAGCGACTTCTCCCGCGAGCGGATCGACGCCTCGGTGAACGAGCTCGCCGAGGAGCGCGACGCGGTGCAGAAGCTGGGCCTCGTCTGAGATTCTGTCCGCCGTGAGCAGCGAACCCGTCGAGGTCTTCCACGGCGACGAGCTGGCCGAGGGCGACCCGACCCCGGGGATGCGGCGCCAGGTGGCGTTCTCGTCGGACTCGTTGTGGGCGGGACTCGTCCACACCGAGCCCGGCGCCGCGTCCGGCTGGCACCACCACGGCGACCACGAGACCAGCCTGTACGTGGTGCGCGGGGCGATGCGGCTGGAGTTCGGCCCCGGCGGCGAGGACGTCGTCGAGGCCGGACCCGGCGACTTCCTGCGGGTCCCGCCGCACACCGTGCACCGCGAGTCGAACCCCACCGGCGAGCAGTCCACCGCCGTCATCGGGCGCGCCGGTGACGGCCCGCCCACGATCAACGTCGAGGGCCCGGACCCGGCGTAGACCGTTCCGGGGGCCGTCGGGCAATCTGGAGGTCATGACCCTCGGAGCCGTGCTGACCGCCATCGTGACCCCGTTCGCCCCCGACGGCGCGGTCGACGAGAAGGCCTTCGTCGACCTCATGGGCCACGTGTACGCGAACGGCTCCGACGGGCTCGTGGTGTGCGGGACCACCGGCGAGGCCTCGACGCTGTCGACCGAGGAGCACCTGCGCCTCGTCGAGCTGGCCGTCGAGCACCGGCCGGCGGGCGCGTCCGTCGTCGCCTCCACCGGCTCGAACGACACCCGCCACGCCTGCGAGATGACCGAGCGGGCCACCGAGCTGGGCGCCGACGCGATCCTGTCGGTCACCCCGTACTACAACAAGCCGAACCGGCGGGGGATGCTCGCGCACTACGGCGAGGTCGCGCGGGCCACCGACAAGCCCGTCGTGCTCTACAACATCCCCTCGCGCTGCGTGGTCGACATCCCCAACGACCTCCTCGCCGAGCTCGCCCAGATCGAGCGGATCGACTACGTCAAGCAGGCGAACAACGCCAACCTCGCGCCCGTCGACGGGCTCGGCATCTACGCGGGCAACGACGACCTGTTCGGCTCGGTCCTCGAGATGGGCGGCTGCGGCGGCATCCTCGTCGCGAGCCACGTCGTGGGCACCGAGATGCGCCGCATGGTCGACGAGCCCGACCAGCGCGCCGAGATCGAGGCGTCGCTCAAGCCGGTCTTCGACGCCCTCGGGGTCACCACCAACCCGATCCCGATCAAGGCGGCCCTCGACCTGCTCGGCCACCCCGTCGGCGGCCTGCGCCTCCCGCTCGTCGAGGCGGACGAGCACGAGCGCGACGTCGTGCGCGCCGCGCTCGCGGGTGTCGGGCTGCTCTGACGGCGGTCGCCGGCGCACGTCGGGTGATCAGGAGAGCGGTGTGCACCTCGTGGCGCCGGTCGGGGTGTCTGACGCGCTCCTGATCTCCGCGCGCCCCGGCGTTGTCGGGGGTCCGTTGCATGCTCCCCGACGGGACGACCCGAGGAGGAGCCATGGGCAGGCGCAGGCGCGACGGGCAGCGGCGGGCGGCGAAGGTCGAGGCACGGCGGCTGCGGCGGACACGCCCGCCGCACACCCGGGCGACGCGGGGTGTCGAGCCCCGGGTCACGGCCCCGTTGCTGAGCGACTGCGAGCTCATCGAGCAGTTCCCGCACGCGTTCGACGACGCCTGGGACGACGAGCTCGACCTCTGGGACGAGGAGGACGAGGAGGACGTCGAGGACGAGGAGGACGACGCCGCCCTCGACGAGCTCCGGGACAGAATCCGCGAGATCGTCGTCGCCACGGTCGAGCAGCGGGACCCGGGGATCGCCCGGGCGGCCGTCGGCTGGCGCGAGCGCGTCCTCGTCGACGTCTTCGTCGGCGCCTGGCTGTCGAAGGCGCGGCGACGCTTCCGCGAGCGCGCCTCGCCGAGCCAGGCCGTCGCGTGGGTCGCCGCGAACCTCGGCGAGACCGGGCCCGCCGTCGACGACGCGGCGCGCCTGCTCGGCCCGGAAGCGCCGGTGGCGCTGCGCGAGCACTTCCTCCGGGTGCCCGACGACGTCTCGGTCGCCCGGATCTGGCTGCTCGCCGCGGTGATCGCGCCGAGCACCGACGACGCCGTCGTCGACCTGCTGCTCGCCGACGACCACCGGTGACGGTGAGGGGCGCGTCCTGACGGTGCTCGTCCCGCCTCGGCGTCACACCCGAGCTCGCCGCCGCAGGTGAGCTCGGGTACCCGAGATGCTCGACCACATCAGCGACCAGGTGCGAGCAGTCCTGGTGGCCACGCTCGAGCAGCTGGATCCAGATGTCGCCCGTGCCTGGTACGCGCGGCTCGCGGCTGCCGACGAGCACGTCAGCGACGAGGACGACCGTTCGCCAGGGCAGTGGTTCGCGGACCTCGCCCTGACGGCTCGGCTCCTGCGCGTCGGGCTGATCAACGAGAGCGACGGTCTCGCGGGGCGCGTGGTCGCCTGGGTGGCCGAGCTCGGCGAGTCCGCACCCGCGCTCGAGCCCCTGGCCGTCGCCCTGCTCGACAAGCCACAGGACGTGGAGGTCGTCGAGCCGTGCGCCGAGCAGCTCGGCGAGGATTACCTGCCGGCGATGGCCTGGCTGCTCGCCGGAGCGGTGGCCGTGGCCGGTGAGGGCGACATCCGCTGGCTGGACGCGCTCGATCCCGGCGAGTGAGGCTCCCCCGTCGCCGGAGCCCAGCAGGAAGATCAAGAGAGCGAGAAGCACCGTTCTCGCCCGGGTCGAGGTGCGTCGCGCACTCCTGATCTTCGTGGGGCCCGGCGCTGTCGGGGGTCCGGCGCATCCTCCTCGCACGGCGACCCCGAGGAGGAGCGATGGGCAGGCGCAGGCACGACGGGCGGCGGCGAGCGGCGAAGGTCGAGGCGCGGCGGAGGCAGCACACGGGTCCACAGCTCACCCGCGCGTCGCGTGCGGACACCGGAACCGGGTCCGTGGCGCCTGACGCCGACGTGGACACACCGGCTCGGTCGGCACACGGCGACCCCGGTGCGACGAGGCCGCCCAGCGAGTACGACCGCTACACCATCGAACCGCTGTGGATCGCCCGCCAACGTGTCCGTGCGGCCGTCTCCGACACGCTCGACAGCGGGTCCAGCTTCGCCGGACGCGTCTGTGGCGCCGACGTCGACGCCGCCGACGACCGAGCGGTCGCGCAGCGGCCGTACCGGGGGCTGTCGGCCATGATGCTGGGGGGCTGGCTGTCCCGGGCGCAGCAACGACGACCCGACGGCCGGCTCGGCGAGGAGGCCGCGTCCTGGATCGCGTCTCGCCTCGGACCGTCCGGCGACGGCATCGACCGGGCGGCCGCCGTGCTGCTCGCCACGCCGGACACGTCCGACGCAGCAGTCGACGAGATCGAGCGCGAGCTGGGCGCGGAGTTCCTCGCCGTGCTGGTGTGGCTGACCGCGGCGGTCGTCGCGCTCCTCGACGACGCGGACGTCCGTCGGCTCGACATCGACGACTTCGGCAGCGAGGCGGATGCCGAGCGGGTCCGCAGGCGGTGGGAGACGCCGTGGGCCTCGGCGTGACCGGCCCGGCTCGCGAGAGGCACATTCCTGATGCGCAACGGCGCCCGGCGCCCGCAGAACGCGCCCCTCGTCTCGCCGCCGCTCGATCGTCACCGAATCGGTGATCTTCCTGCGACGACTTCCCCTCGTCACGCAACGGAAGGGACACCCGTGACGGCTGTGACGAGCCCGGATCCGGGCGACACGCCGGGTCGGCGGAGGTGAGCAGCGACGACGGGCGAGGCTCTCGGGGAGGGGCGGCGCTGTCGGGGGGCGCGGTTACCGTGTACCTGCACGCCGACCACGTCCCGCACCCCCGGGGCCGGTCGACGGCACCCCGATCCCGGCCCTGGAAGGGATGTCCCGCGACGTGACCGGCGACTCGTTCGTCCACCTGCACACGCACACCGAGTTCTCGATGCTCGACGGTGCCGCGCGGCTGGACGATCTGTTCGCCGAGGCCGCGCGGATGGGCATGCCGGCCCTGGCGATGACCGACCACGGCAACACGTTCGGCGCCTACGAGTTCTGGAAGAAGTCCAAGGCGCACGGGGTCAAGCCGATCATCGGCATGGAGGGCTACCTCGCGCCCGGCAGCCGCCACGAGCGCAAGCGCGCGACGCTCGGCGGCCAGGTCATCAGCGATGACAACCCGGGCCAGATGTACACCCACATGACGCTGCTGGCCGAGAACACGGAGGGGATGCACAACCTCTTCCGGCTCTCGAGCCTGGCCAGCCTCGAGGGCTACTACTACAAGCCGCGCATGGACCGCGAGCTGCTCGAGACCTACGGCAAGGGCATCATCGCGACCACCGGGTGCCCGTCGGGCGAGGTCGCGCGCTACCTGCAGCAGGACGACTTCGACGGTGCCTGCCAGGCCGCGAGCGACTACCGCGACATCTTCGGCGCGGACAACTTCTTCTGCGAGCTGATGGACCACGGCATCGAGATCGAGCGCCGGGTCCGCGACGACCTCTACGACCTCAAGAAGAAGCTCGACCTGCCGGGGCTCGCCACCAACGACCTGCACTACACGTACGCGAAGGACGCGAAGCCGCACGAGGTCCTGCTGTGCGTGCAGACCGGCAAGACGATGAACGACCCGAACCGTTTCCGGTTCGACGCGCAGGACTTCTACCTCAAGAGCGCGCAGGAGATGCGCGCCCAGTGGGACGGCGTGTTCCCGGAGGCCTGCGACAACACCCTCGCGATCGCCGAGCGGGTGAACGTCGAGTTCACCGAGGGGCGCGACCTGCAGCCGGTGGCCCCGGTGCCCGAGGGCGAGACCGAGGGCAGCTGGCTGGTGAAGGAGGTCGAGCGGGGGCTGCACTGGCGGTTCCCGAACGGCTTCTCCGAGAAGTACCGCAAACAGGCCGACTACGAGGTGTCGGTCATCATGCAGATGGGCTACCCGGGCTACTTCCTGGTGACGGCCGACCTGCTCAACTACGCGCGCTCGGTCAACCTGCGCGTCGGCCCGGGCCGCGGGTCCGCGGCGGGCAGCCTCGTGGCCTACGTCCTGGGCATCACCGACCTCGACCCGATCCACCACAAGCTGATCTTCGAGCGGTTCCTCAACCCCGAGCGCGTCTCCATGCCCGACATCGACATGGACTTCGACGAGCGCCGGCGCGGCGAGATGATCCGCTACGTCACCGAGAAGTACGGCGAAGAGAAGATCGCGCAGATCATCACCTACTCCACGATCAAGGCGAAGGCCGCGATCAAGGACTCCGCGCGCGTCCTCTACGGGCAGCCGGGCTACGCGGTGGCCGACCGCATCACCAAGTCGATGCCGCCGGCGGTCATGGGCAAGGACATCCCGCTCTCGGGCGTCTTCGACCCCAGCCACAAGCGCTACTCCGAGGCCGCCGAGATGCGGGCGCTCTACGAGTCCGACGCGCAGGTCAAGGAGATCGTCGACACCGCCAAGGACCTCGAGGGCCTCAAGCGGCAGTGGGGCGTGCACGCCGCCGGCGTGATCATGTCCAAGGAACCGCTGATCGACGTCATCCCGATCCAGCGGCGCGAGGCCGACGGCGCCATCATCACGCAGTTCGACATGGGGGTGTGCGAGACCCTCGGCCTGCTGAAGATGGACTTCCTGGGCCTGCGCAACCTCACGATCATCGACGACGCGCTCAACAACATCCCGCTCAACGGCAAGGAGCCGCTCGACCTCGACCAGCTCGGGCTCGACGACAAGGCGACCTACGAACTGCTGTCCCGCGGCGAGACCCTCGGGGTGTTCCAGCTCGACGGCGGCCCGATGCGCGACCTGCTGCGGCGCATGGCGCCCACCGAGTTCGACGACATCTCCGCGGTCGGCGCGCTCTACCGGCCGGGCCCGATGGGCGCCAACGCGCACAACGACTACGCCGACCGCAAGAACGGGCGGCAAGAGGTCACGCCGATCCACCCGGAGCTCGAGGAACCCCTCAAGGAGGTCCTCGGCGAGACCTACGGCCTGATCGTCTACCAGGAACAGGTCATGGCGATCGCCCAGGTGCTCGCGGGCTACTCGCTGGGCAAGGCCGACCTGCTCCGTCGCGCCATGGGCAAGAAGAAGAAGGAGATCCTCGACAAGGAGTACGAGGGTTTCGCCCAGGGCATGAAGGACAACGGCTACTCGGCCGCGGCGATCAAGACGCTCTGGGACATCCTGCTGCCGTTCTCCGACTACGCGTTCAACCGCGCGCACTCCGCGGCCTACGGCGTCGTCTCCTACTGGACGGCCTACCTCAAGGCGAACTACCCCGCCGAGTACATGGCCGCGGTGCTCACCAGCGTCCGCGACGACAAGGACAAGGCCGCGATCTACCTCGCCGAGTGCCGGCGGATGGGGATCACGGTGCTGCCGCCGGACGTCAACGAGTCGGTGCTCAACTTCGCCCCGGTCGGCGCCGACATCCGCTTCGGCCTCGGCGCCATCCGCAACGTCGGCACCAACGTCGTCGACGCCATCGTCGCGACCCGGCGCGAGAAGGGGAACTTCACCGACTTCTCCGACTTCCTGCGCAAGGTGCCCCAGCAGGTCTGCAACAAGAAGACGGTCGAGTCGCTGATCAAGGCCGGCGCCTTCGACTCGCTGGGCCACCCCCGCAAGGGCCTCGCGCTGGTGCACGCCGAGGCCGTCGACGCGGTGATGACCACGAAGAAGGCCGAGGCCGACGGGCAGTTCGACCTGTTCGGGAGCTTCGACGGGCCGGACGAGGAGTCCGCCGACACCACGGGCATGTTCGACGTCAAGGTGCCCGAGGGCGAGTGGGAGTCCAAGCACCGCCTCGCCCTGGAGCGGGAGATGCTCGGGCTCTACGTCTCGGGCCACCCGCTCAACGGCATCGAGCAGGTCCTCGCCAGCCGCGCCGACACCCAGATCACGAAGATCCTCGAGGGCGACGTCGCCGAGGGCGCCCAGGTCACCGTCGGCGGCATCCTCGCCAGCGTCACGCGCCGCGTGAACAAGAAGGGCGAGCCCTGGGCGTCGGCGCAGATCGAGGACCTCGCCGGCGGCATCGAGGTGCTGTTCTTCCCTCGCACCTACGCCGCGGTGTCGATCGACGTCGCCGAGGACGCGATCGTGCTGGTCAAGGGCAAGGTCAACAAGCGCGACGACCGGGTGAGCCTGTTCGTCGAGGACCTCGCGGTGCCCGACCTGTCCGGGGGCGTCGGCGGGGCGCCCGTCAAGGTCGTCATCGAGAGCGCGCGCTGCACGCCCGAGCGGGTCGGCAAGCTCAAGGAGGTCCTCGTCGCCCACCCGGGCCCCAGCGAGGTCCACCTGACGCTGCTCGCGGCCAACGGCGCGAGCCACGTGCTGCGGCTCGACGACGGGCTCAAGGTCACCAACTCGGGCGCGCTGATGGGTGACCTCAAGGCTCTCCTGGGTCCACGCTGTCTGGGCTGAACACGGTCCGCGGCGGGAGGAGCCGAACATGACCGGCCGGGTGGTGCACTTCGAGGTCCCGTTCGACGACGGCGAGCGCGCGCGGGCGTTCTACTCCCGGGTGTTCGGGTGGCACCTGCAGGAGATGCCCGGGATGGACTACACGATCGCCGTCACGGGCCCGGTCGGCGACGACGGCATGCCCACCGAGAACGCCTACATCAACGGCGGCATGTTCCAGCGGGGGAGCGACGAGCCCCGCAGTCCGGTGCTCGTGGTCGACGTCGACGACATCGACGCCGCCCTCGCCCAGGTCACCGAGCACGGCGGCAAGGTCGCCGCCCCGACGATGCCCGTCGGCGAGATGGGGTTCGCCGCTTACTTCCACGACCCGGAGGGCAACGTCATCGGGCTGTGGCAGACCGCGGGTGGCTGATCGCGGGGCCGACGGGGTCTACGTCGCCCTCGGGAGCTCGTTCGCCGCGGGGCCCGGCATCCCGCCCCAGGTCGACCGCGGGGCGCTGCGCTCCGGGCGCAACTACCCGAGCCTGCTCGCCGAGGAGCTCGGGCTGCCGCTGGTCGACGTCTCGTGCTCCGGCGCGACGACCGCCCACCTGCGCCACGACCGCCAGCCCACGCTGCGCGGACCGGTCCCGCCGCAGGTCGAGGCGGTCACCGCGCGGACCGCGCTCGTCACGGTGACCGCGGGCGGCAACGACGTCGGCTACCTCGGCATGCTCGTCTCGGCCGGTCTGCGCGGGACGCTCACGGCCCGGCTGCCGTGGTTGCCGGCGCCGGTGCGCCGACGTCTCGGCTACACCGTCGAGGTGCCGCCGCCCGTGGCGTTCGCCGGGGTCCGGGCGTCGCTGACCGCGCTGGTGGACGACGTGCGTCGCCGCGCGCCGGGCGCCCGGGTCGTCCTCGTCGACTACCTCACCGTGCTCGGCGAGCACGCGACGCCGGAGACGGTGCCGCTCACCGCCGAGCAGATCGGCGAGGGCCGGCGGGTCGCCGCCGGGCTCGCCGCGAGCTTCGCGGCGGCCGCGACCGACGCCGGCGCCGACCTCGTTGTCGTCTCCGCGGCGAGCGAGGACCACGGGGTGGGCGCGCCGGACCCGTGGGTCGGGGGCCTGGCGATGGGTGTCCCCGGGTTCGGCGGCCCGCGCCCGTTCCACCCCACCGCGGCCGGGATGGCGGCGGTCGCCGACCTGGTCGCGAAGCGGCTCCGGTCCGACGGCCTCTGACGTCAGCGAACGAGACCGTCCCAGCTCCATCGGGGCATGGGCACCCCGTCCGGCACCACCGCGTCGGTCGGCGACCAGGCGAGCACGTCGGCGACGGCCCACTCCATGTACGCCCGCAGGCAGGCGCGCAGCCGTGGATCGGCGGGGATGCCGGCGTCGTCGAGCGCGGCCACGAAGCACGCGAGGAAGCGGCGGCCGAGATCGTCGATGTCGCCGTTGCCGCTGTGCAGCCACAGGACGTACGACTGGTCGGCGCACTCCCGCGAGTAGCGCGGCGGCCCGCCCATCACCTCCGCCCAGTACGCGCCGAGGCGCTCGACGTGCCGCGGGTGCTGGTCGAGCTTCGAGAAGGGGTGCTCGAGCTCGGCGTCCGCGAGGCAGCGCCGGTGGTGCGCCCGGGCGAGGGCGAGGAACGCCTCGTCCCCGCCCACGGCCTCGTGGACGGAGGGTGGTCCGGTCGACGTCACGGCACCCGAGACTGGCCTGCTCGACGCGGCGAGGGAACCCGCCCGTGACCCGGGGTCTTGACCCGGGCCCCGGGTGCGGCGCACGGTCGGGACATGGCCGCCCCCACGCAGGACCGCAGCTCCGACGACGAGATGTCCGCCTTCCGACCGTCGCAGGAGGGCATCCGGATGCCCCAGCCGCCGACGTTCGCGACGAGCGCGGAGGAGCGGCTGCACCGCAAGCAGCAGCTCGCGGGCGCCTTCCGCATCTTCGGGCGCTTCGGGTTCGGCGAGGGGATCGCCGGCCACATCACGGTGCGCGACCCCGAGGACCCGCACATGTTCTGGGTCAACCCGTTCGGGATGAGCTTCCGCCACATCCGGGTCTCGGACCTCATCGCGGTCAACCACGAGGGCGACGTCGTGCACGGCAGCAAGCCCGTGAACCAGGCCGGGTTCGTCATCCACTCCGCGGTGCACCACGCCCACCCCGAGGTCGTCGCCGCCGCGCACGCCCACTCGGTGTACGGCAAGGCGTGGTCGTCGCTGGCCCGCCCGCTCGACCCGATCACCCAGGACGCCTGCACCCTCTACGAGAACCACGGCGTGGTCACCGAGGGCCGCGGCGCGGTCGTGCTCGACCCCGAGGTCGGGCGCGCGCTGGCCACCGGGCTCACCGGCCGGCGGATGGTGTTCCACCAGAACCACGGCATCTTCACCGTCGGCGACACGGTGGCCGAGGCCGCGTGGTGGTTCATCAACACCGAGCGGAACTGCCAGGCCGCGCTGCTCGCCGAGGCGGCCGGCACGCCGACGCAGATCGACCACGTGAACGCCAAGTTCACCGCCGAGCAGACCGGCACGCCCTACGCCGGCTGGTTCTCCTACCAGCCGCTGTGGGACGAGGTCGTGCGCACCGACCCCGATCTGTTCGACTAGCGCCCACCGGCGAAGATGGCGCCGTGATCGTCGACGCCCACGTCCACGTCGCCCACCTCGCCCGTCTCAAGGTGCCGTGGGACCAGTGGATCGGGCCGGCCGGGACGGGTGAGGCCTGGTCGGCCTGCTACGACAGCGACGGCGCGGCGATCCCCGAGAAGGTGTCGGCGCTCTTCGCCGGCGCGGGGGTCGACCGCGTCCTGCTGTTCTGCGAGTACAGCCCGAAGGCCACCGGGTGGCAGACGATCGAGGACATGCTGCCGCTGGTGGACGCGGACGCCGACCGGTTCCGGATCGTCGCCAACGTCAACCCGCACGTGCACCACCCGGTGGCCGCCGAGGTCGACCGCCAGCTCGACCTCGGTGCCGTGGCGCTGAAGGTGCACCCGGTGCACGCCGGCATCGCGCCCAACGACCGCGAGCTCTACCCGGCCTACGCCCGCTGCCTCGAGCGCGGGGTGCCGGTGATCGTGCACACCGGGCCGTCGGTGTTCCCGGGCGCCACCGGCCGCCACGGCGACCCCGTCCTGCTCGACGACGTCCTGCGCGACTTCCCGGGCCTGACGCTCGTGCTCGCGCACGGCGGGCGCGGCTGGAGCTACGAGGCGGCGGCCTCGCTGGCGCTGACCCGCGAGAACGTCTGGCTCGACCTCGCCGGCCTCCCGCCGCACAAGCTGCCCGTGTACTACGAGCGGTTCGGCTTCGAGCGCGTCGCGGCCAAGTCGGTGTTCGGCACCGACGCGCCGTCCGCCGACCCCGCCCGCAACATCGCCGCGGTGCGGGCGCTCGGGCTCGGCGACGAGCTCACCGACGGCGTGCTCGGGGGGCACGCCCTGCGGGTCTACCCGGGTCTGGTCGACCCGCCCTCGCGCGTCTGACCTTCCGTCATGCCCCCGCGGCGGGGTACCGTGCCGAGGCGGACCGATCGGTCCGGGACCGTATGGTCCGCTTCGGAGGGAGCCGCCGTGGCCCGCACGCCCGCGCCCGACACCCGCGACCGCATCCTCGCGACCGCATCGCGCCTGTTCTACGAGCACGGGGTGCGCGCGGTGGGCATGAACCAGGTGATCGCCGAGGCGGGCACCGGCAAGAACCTGCTCTACACCCACTTCCCGGCGAAGGCCGACCTCGTCGCGGCCTACCTGAAGCGCGCCCGCGACCTCCGGGCCGCGCAGGGCCGCCGCGCCCGCGAGGCCGCCGCGGACGACCCTCGCGCGCAGGTGCTCGCGGTCGTCGAGGAGGTGGCGGCCTTCACCGCCCGACCGGCGTTCCGCGGCTGCGCCTTCCGCAACTACCTCGCGGAGTTCCCCGACGACGCCGACCTCGGCGACGGGGACCGGCCCACGCCCGCCGCCGTGGCCCGCGACGTCCTGGCCGAGGGCCACCGCCGGCTCGCCGGGCTCGTCGCGGCCCTCGGCGTCGCCGACCCCGAGCGCCTCACCGAGGAGCTCTGGCTCCTCATCGACGGCCTCTACCTGCAGGCCGCCTACCGCGATCGCCTCGACGCGGCGGTCGCCGCCGAGACCGCCGTGGACCTGGCCCGCCGGCTCGTCGACGAGCGCACGTCGTGAGCGCGAGCCCGCGCACCGTCCTGCTGATCACCTCGGCCGCGGCGTTCCTGTCGAGCCTCGACCTGTTCATCGTCAACCTGGCCTTCCCCGCCATCCGCGCCGACTTCCCGGGCAGCGACCTCGGGGCGCTCTCGTGGGTGCTCAACGGCTACACGGTGGTCTTCGCGGCGTTCCTGGCCCTCGCCGGACGCCTGGCCGACCGCCTGGGCCACCGGCGGGTCTTCCTCGTCGGGCTCGCGGTGTTCACGCTCGCGTCCGCCGCCTGCGCCGCGGCCCCGTCGGTGGGCCTGCTCGTCGCCGGGCGGGCCGTGCAGGCGCTCGGGGCGGCGCTGGTGACCCCGACATCGCTGTCGCTGCTGCTCGCGGCGTTCCCCGCCGAGCGCCGCGCCCACGCGGTCGGCGCCTGGGCGTCGATCGGCGCCGTCGCCGCGGCGCTCGGGCCGCCGCTGGGCGGGCTGCTCGTCGAGGCGTCGTGGCACTGGGTCTTCCTCGTCAACGTCCCCGTCGGCGTCGTCGCCCTCCTCGCCGGCCTCCGGGCGCTGCCGGCGGGGACGACCCAGCGCGACACCGGCCTGCCCGACGTCCTGGGCGCGGTGGGGCTGGTGGTCGGCGTCGGCGCGCTCGCCTACGCGCTGGTCCGCGCCCCCGACCTCGGGTGGTCGTCGGTCCCGGTGCTCGTGGCCCTCGCCGTCGCGCTGCTCGGGCTCGCCGGGGTGGTCCTGCGCTCGCGGCGCCACGCCGTGCCGGCGCTGGACCTCGCCGTGGTGCGCACCCCGGTGGTCGGGTTCGCCGCCCTGGCGATGATCGCCTTCACCACCGGCTTCGCCGGCATGCTCGTCGCCAACGTGCTGTTCCTGACCGGGACGTGGGGCTGGTCGGCGCCGGTCGCCGGGCTCGCGCTGGCGGTGGGACCCGCCGTGGTCGTGGGGGTGTCGCGGCTGTCGGGCCACCTCACGGGCCGGTTCGGGATCGGGCGGGTCGTCGCCGTGGGCGGGCTGGTGTTCGCCGCGGGACCGGCCTGGTGGGCGCTGTGGCTGGGCCCGGTGTCGTCCGGGGCCCACTACGCGGCCGGCATGCTGCCCGGCCAGATCGCGACCGGCCTCGGGGTCGGCCTGATCCTGCCGGCACTGTCGTCGGTGGTCGGGGTGGCGCTGCCGGCGCACCGGTGGGGCACCGGCTCGTCGCTGATCACCACGGCGCGCCAGGTCGGCTCGGTGCTCGGGGTGGCGGTGCTCGTGTCGGTGATCGGCACTCACACGACCGGCCGGCCCGAGGAGCTCGGGCTGCTGCGGGCGGGATGGGTGGTGCTGGCGCTCGCCGGGGTCGTGGCGTCGGCGTTCGCGGTGGCCCTCGCGCGCGCGGAGACCCGCGCGCAGACGACTGCGCGCCCGGAGCCCGTCCTCACGGCGGATTGCCCGGCCGGGCGAGCGGGGTAGACACCTCTCATGGCCATCGCAACGACGAACCCCGCCACGGGGGAGACCGTCAAGGAGTTCGACGCCCTCACCGAGGCGCAGCTGGAGGAGAAGCTCCAGCGCGCCTGGGACGCGTTCCAGAGCTATCGCGACACCACGTTCGAGCAGCGTGCCGGCTGGCTGCGGGCGGCGGCGGACATCTTCGACGCCGAGAACGAGCGCCTGGCCGAGCTCGCCACCCTCGAGATGGGCAAGACCTTCGCCGCGGCGAAGGCCGAGGTCACCAAGTGCGCGCTGGGCTGCCGCTGGTACGCCGACCACGCCGAGGAGGACCTCGCCGACGTCGAGTGGCCCAAGCCGAAGTCGGCGCCCGAGCACGCGCGGATCTTCACCCGCTACCAGCCGCTCGGGCCGGTGCTGGCGATCATGCCGTGGAACTTCCCCTACTGGCAGGTGCTGCGCTTCGCCGCGCCCGCGCTCATGGCCGGCAACGTCGGCCTGCTCAAGCACGCGTCGAACGTGCCCCAGGTGGCCCTGGCCATCGAGGACGTCCTCACGCGCGCCGGCTTCCCCGAGGGCGCGTTCCAGACGCTGCTCGTGGGCTCCTCGGTGATCGAGGGGATCATCGACGACGACCGCGTCCGCGCCGTGACGCTCACCGGCAGCGAGCCCGCGGGCCGCGAGGTCGGCGCCCGCGCCGGCCAGAACGTCAAGACCAGCGTGCTCGAGCTCGGTGGCAGCGACCCGTTCATCGTCATGCCGTCGGCCGACGTCGATGCCACCGTCGAGGCGGCGGTGGCGAGCCGCATGCTGAACAACGGCCAGTCGTGCATCAACGCCAAGCGGTTCATCGTCCACGAGCAGATCGCCGACGAGTTCACGCAGAAGCTGGTCGAGAAGATGGAGTCGCTGACGATGGGCGACCCCATGGACGAGAACACCGACCTCGGCCCGATGAGCCAGGGCAACGGCGTGACCGACCTCGACGAGCAGGTCCAGGACTCGATCAAGGCGGGCGCGAAGCTGCTCACCGGCGGCAAGCCCGCGGACGGGCCGGGCAACTACTACCCGGCGACGGTGCTGGCCGACATCCCCAAGGAGGCCCGCGCGTACCGCGAGGAGCTGTTCGGGCCCGTGGCGCTGGTGTTCCGCGCGCAGGACGCCGACGACGCCATCCGCATCGCCAACGACTCCGACTTCGGGCTGGGCGGCAGCGCCTGGACCGAGGACGAGGACGAGAAGATCAAGTTCGCGACCCAGGTCGAGTCCGGGATGGTCTACATCAACAAGATCACCGAGTCGACGCCCGAGGTGCCGTTCGGCGGAGCGAAGAACTCCGGCTACGGCCGCGAGCTCGCGAGCTTCGGACCCCAGTCGTTCGTCAACGCGAAGACGATCTGGATCCAGTGAGCTAGAGACCCAGCCCGGCGGCGGCCCGGCGCGCGGCCTCCGTCCAGGCCGTGTGCCGGCCGTGGAACACCTCCGCGGCCCGGTGCCCGACCCACGGCGACGGCAGCAGCGCGTCGGGCAGCCCCGGGTCGAGGAACGGGAAGCGGCGCCACGCGTCGACCAGGCGGATCTGCGCGGCGAGCACGGCGGCGTCGTCGGCGGGCTCGAGGTCGGCGAAGGCCCCGACGAACTCCTCGTACCGCGCCTCGAGGTCGCCGAGGTCCCACGCGCGGGCGGCGAGCTCGGCCGCGGTGAGCCCGCCGTGGTACTCGCCGGTGACCACGTGGGCGTCGGTGGGCCCGTTCTCGGCGAGGACCTCGCGCACCTCGTCGAGGCGCCCGGTGTCGGGGGAGACCCACATGCCGGCGGCGGGGGAGCCGAGCCCGGCCCAGGCGAGGCGGGTGCGTAGCCGGTGGCGCCGCGCCCGCTGCTGCTCGGGGACGCTGGCGACGACGACGAGCCACTGCCCGTCCCACGCCGCCCGCGCCCGGCCGTGCGCGTAGATGCGCGCTGCGCCCTCGGTGAGCAGGCCGCGGCCCCACGGCGTCAGGTCCCAGCGCACGCGCCGCCCGACCCGCTCGGAGACGAGCATGCCGTCGGCCGCGGTGCGCGCCAGCGCCTGGCGCGCCGACTTCTCCTCGACGCCCACGAGGCCGAGCACGTCGACGACGGTCTGCGTCCACACCGGCTCGCCGCCGGGCAGCACGACCTCGCCGAGCACGGTGACGAGCAGCGAGCGCGCGCTGGTGGCCGCGACCTCGCGCCGCCGCGAGAACGGGTCGGGCCTCGCGTCGGGGGCGCTCTCGTCGGCGGTGGACATCACCGGTGATCCTAGGGCCCGCCCCGACCTGCGCCGTTACGGTGCGCGGGTGACTGCGCGAGCGACAGGGAGCCGGCCGCTGCGGGACGTCGACCGGGCGCACGTCTGGCACCCCTACGGGCCGATGCCCGGGCGGACCGACCCGCTCGTCGTGCGCTCGGCCCGGGGGGTCCGGCTCACCCTCGACGACGGCCGCGAGCTCGTCGACGGCATGTCGTCGTGGTGGGCGGCCGTGCACGGTTACCGGCACCCCGCGCTCGACGACGCCGTCGTGCGGGCCACCGGCGCGATGAGCCACGTGATGTTCGGCGGGCTCACCCACGACCCGGCGGTGGCGCTCGCCGAGCGGCTCGTGGCGCTGACCCCGGAGCCGCTGCAGCACGTCTTCCTCGCCGACTCCGGGTCGGTGTCGATCGAGGTCGCGCTCAAGATGTGCCTGCAGTACCAGCGGGCCCGGGGCCGCCCGGGCCGGACGCGGATGATGACCTGGCGCGGCGGCTACCACGGCGACACCTTCGGCGCGATGAGCGTGTGCGACCCCGACGGCGGCATGCACAGCGCGTGGACCGGGTTCCTGCCGCAGCAGGTGTTCGCCGACCGGCCGCCGTCTGCCTTCGACCCCGCCTACGACGACCACCTGCGCGCGGTGGCGGCGGCGCACGTCGACGGGATCGCCGGGATCGTCGTCGAGCCGGTGGTGCAGGGCGCGGGCGGGATGCGCTTCCACGACCCGCGCCACCTGCGCATCCTCCGCGAGATCGCCGATGCGCACGACCTCGTGCTGGTGTTCGACGAGATCGCCACCGGGTTCGGGCGCACCGGGACGCTGTTCGCCGCCGAGCAGGCGGGGGTGTCCCCGGACGTGATGTGCCTCGGCAAGGCGCTGACCGGTGGCTACCTCACCGCGGCCGCCGCGCTGTGCACGCCGGCGGTGGCGACGGCGATCAGCGAGGGCGAGGCCGGCGGGCTCATGCACGGGCCGACGTTCATGGCCAACCCGCTGGCGGCGACCGTGGCGGCCGCGAGCATCGACGAGCTGCTGCGCCGCGACTGGGCCGGCGAGGTCGCCGCGCTCGGGGCGGGCCTGCGGGAGGGGCTGGCGCCGGCCCGGACGGCGCCCGGGGTGGCGGACGTCCGGGTGCTCGGCGGCATCGGGGTGATCCAGCTCGACCACCCCGTCGACGTGCCCGCCGCCCAGGCCGCCGCCGAGGCGCACGGGGTCTGGCTGCGCCCGTTCCGGGACCTCGTCTACGCGATGCCGCCCTACGTGACCCCGGCCGAGGACGTCCTGCGGATCGGGGAGGCGATGGTCGCCGCGGCCTCGGCCGGGTGAACACTCCGTAACGAGCGCATGAGGCGGACGTGAGACCGTCATGAGGCGATGTGACGTGGACGCCCGTATCGCCCGATTCGTTCCTTTTCACTCGGCCGGACCAACGACCCGTCCGGATCGGAACGGACCGAGCGTGGTGGTCGCGTCGCCGATGCCCTGCTCCGGGCCGGATCACACTCGGATGTGGGACCGCGGGTACCGCGTGACCCCGGTTGATCGGAACGCAGCGTCACGATCAACTCCGCGAGGTCCGGACGGCGTCCGGGCGGTGGTGCACAGTGATCACTGCGCCTCCGGCACGCGGCGACGTCGTCCGGCCGATGACGCCGGGTGACCGGCGTCCGGGGCGCCCCCAGCCGCCGGTGATCGTCGCCGATCACCCCCCGCCGGGCCGTCGCACGGCCCTCGACGGAGGACCCATGACCACCGGAGCGACCGCTGTCCCGGGCACCGACCGGGACTCCCCGACCTGGCGCGAGAAGCTGCGCGCCGATCTCCCCGCCTCACTCGTCGTCTTCCTCGTCGCCGTCCCCCTCTCGCTCGGGATCGCGGTGGCCTCCGACGCGCCGCTGACCGCGGGGCTGATCGCCGCGGCGGTCGGTGGCCTCGTCGCCGGGGCCCTCGGCGGCTCCCCGCTGCAGGTCAGCGGGCCCGCCGCCGGCCTCACCGTCGTCGTCGCCGACCTCGTCGGGCGCTTCGGCTGGGGCGTGACCTGCGCGATCACCGTGGCCGCCGGTGTGCTGCAGGTGCTGTTCGGCCTCACGAGGACCGGGCGCGCGGCGCTGGCGATCTCGCCGGCCGTCGTGCACGGGATGCTCGCCGGCATCGGCGTGACGATCGTGCTCGGCCAGCTGCACGTGGTGCTGGGCGGCGAGCAGCAGGACGACGCGATCGCGAACGTCCTCGCCCTGCCCGAGCAGCTGCTCTCCCTGCACGGCCCGGCGACGGCGCTCGGTCTCGCCGTCATCGCGATCCTGCTGGCCTGGCCGCGCCTGCCCGCGAGCCTGCCTGGCTGGGTGCGCGGCATCCCGGCGCCGCTGCTCGTCGTCGCGCTCGTCACCGTCGTCGCGTCGGCGTCCGCGCTGCCCGTCGAGCGGGTCGAGATCGGCGGGTCGGTCCTCGAGGCGCTGACGCCGCCCGTGCTGCCCGACGGGCAGTGGGGGGCGTTCGCCGTCGGCGTGCTGACGATCGCGATCATCGCCAGCGTCGAGAGCCTGCTGTCGGCGGTGGCCGTCGACCGCATGCACTCCGGCGCCAAGTCGGACCTCGACCGCGAGCTCATCGGCCAGGGCGCGGGCAACACGCTGTCGGGCCTGCTCGGCGGCCTGCCGATCACCGGCGTCATCGTGCGCAGCTCGACCAACGTGGCCGCGGGTGCGAGGAGCCGCGCCTCGGCGATCCTGCACGGCCTCTGGATCGTCGTGTTCTCCGTCGCCCTGCTGGGGCTCGTGGAGCAGATCCCCATGGCCGTGCTCGCGGGCCTGCTCGTGGTGATCGGCGCGCGGCTGGTGAAGCTCGCCCACATGCGCGAGCTGCACCGCCACGGCGAGCTGCCGGTGTACGCCGTGACGATCCTCGGCGTGGTGTTCACCGACCTGCTCACCGGCGTGATCGCGGGCCTGGTGCTCGCCCTGCTGCTGGTGCTGCGGCGGGTGGTGTGGGCGTCGATCGACGTGCAGGCGCCGGTCACCGACGGGCCCTGGCATGTCGTCGTCGAGGGCGCGCTGTGCTTCCCGTCGATCCCGCGCCTGGCCCGCCGCCTCGGCCAGGTGCCCGCCGGGGCGCCGGTGGTGATCGACCTGGTCACCGACTACCTCGATCACGCCGCCTACGACCACCTCTCGGAGTGGGTCGAGCGCCACGAGCAGGGCGGCGGGGACGTGCGCGTCGACGAGGTCGGCACGATGGGCCTGCTCGACCGGCGCGCGGCCGCGAACGGCGGTCCCGGCGACCGCCGCCCCGGGCCGGTGCCGCGGTTCCTGTCGCCGTGGTCGGTGTGGCAGGCGGGGCACGACGAGCGCTACGGCGTCGGCGCGGGACACGGGCACCCGCAGGACGAGGCGGGCGACCCCATCCTCACCGGGCTGCGCGAGTACCACCGGCGGGCCGCCGGGCTGGTCGCGCCGTACCTGTCCGACCTCGCCGACGGGCAGTCGCCGTACGCGTTCTTCCTGACGTGCTCGGACTCGCGGGTCGTCCCGAACGTGCTGACCTCGAGCGGGCCGGGCGACCTGTTCACCGTCCGCAACGTCGGCAACCTCGCGCCGGTGGAGGGCGCCGACGACTCGGTCGGCGCGTCGGTGGAGTACGCGCTCGACGCGCTCGAGGTCCCGACGCTCGTGGTCTGCGGGCACTCCGGGTGCGGCGCGATGACCGCGGCGCTGCGGGGCACCGGCGGCGACGGCGTCCTCGGGCGCTGGCTCGACGGGGCCGGCGACAGCGTCGCGCGGTGGCGGGCCGGACATCCCGTGGCGGCCGAGGCCGCGGCGCGCGGCGCGTCGGACGTCGACCAGCTGGCGATGGTCAACGTCGCGGTGCAGCTCGAGCGGCTGGCGCGCCACCCCGCCGTCGCCCGGGCGCTCGACGAGGCCCGGGTGCGCCTGGTCGGGCTGTACTTCGACATCGCCACCGCGCGCATGTCGGTGCTCGAGGGCGAGCGCTTCGCCCCCGCCTCGCGCGACCGGCTCGGGGCCGGCGCCGCCGGCACCCCCGGCGACCCCGCGACCTCGGCGATCCCGATCCCGTAGGCCGACCGGACCATGTGAGCGAACTTCGGGGCTATAGCCCCGAAGTTCGCTCACATACCCCGGATGGTGGCGCGGGCCGGGGTGTCGTCGGCGCCCTGGATCGTCGCGGCGAGCCCGCGCAGCGTCTCGCGGTCGGCGTCCTCGCGGACGGCGATCGAGAACTCGACGTCGGTCACCACGTCGCCGAAGCGCTCCAGCAGCCGCTCGCCGATGACGTCGTACGTCCCGATCACCGCGAACCGGTCGAGGGTCTCGTCGTCGATCATCTCCGGCAGCTCCTCCCAGCGCTGGGCCTTCGAGAGCTCCTTCGCCTCGCTCGCGAGGTCGGACAGGCCCAGGTGGTCGAACGCGGCGCGATACCCCGGCGTCGAGGCGTAGAAGGCGATGCGGGCGCGGGCGTCGCGGACCTTGACCGCCAGCTCGGAGTCCGTGCGCGCCGAGGCCACCAGCGGCTTCATCGCGACCCGGAAGTCGTCGAGCGGGCGCCCGCTGCGGGCGGCGCCGCGCCGGACCGCGGGGAGCATCACCTCGCGGATGTACGACGGCGTGCACACCGGGTGCGGGCGCACGCCGTCGGCGACCTCACCGGCCACCGCGCACATGTTCGTGTTGACCGCGGCGAGGTGCACCGGGATGTCCGGGTGCTCGATGGGGCCGGCGTCGAACAGCGGGACCATGAGGTCGAGGTCGTAGTGCTCGCCGTGGTGCTCCAGCGGCGCGCCGGTCTGCCAGGTGGCCCACACCGCCCGCATCGCCTGCACGTACTCGCGCATCCACGGCGCCGGCGGCGACCACGCCATCCCGTAGCGGCGCCGGATGTGCCCGCGCACCTGCGTGCCCATCCCGAGCGTGAACCGACCGCCGGAGAGCTTCTGGAGCGTCCAGGCCTGCAGCGCCATCACCGTGGGACTGCGCGGGAACGCGATCGCCACCGCGGTCCCGAGGCACAGGGTGCGGGTGGCGGCCGCGGCGAGGGTGAGGACGGCGAACGGGTCGTCCTTGGTCTCCTCGACGGCCAGGCCGCCGTAGCCGATCTCCTCGAGCAGCGCCGCGCTCGCGCCGACCGCGTGGATGTCCAGCGGGGTGTCCGGGGTCCGCAGACCCGGGTCGACCTTGCCCAGCGGCAGGAGCGTCTCGAGGCGCATGACCCACACCACCATGTGCGTGGTTTCCGGCGCTATAGCGCCGGAAAGTACGCACGTAGGGTGGCCGCCGTGAGCTGGCTGGGTGCGTGGCTGGAGGAGACGGCGGCGGTGCGCGCGCAGGCGGGGCTGCGCCGGACGCTGCGGCCTCGGGAGGCCGTCGACCCCGTCGTCGACCTCGCCTCCAACGACTACCTCGGCCTCGCCCGCGACCCGCGCGTCGTCGAGGCGGGCGCGGCCGCCGTCCGCACGTGGGGCGCCGGGTCGACCGGATCGCGGCTGGTCACGGGCTCGACGCGACTGCACGGCGAGCTCGAGGACGCGCTCGCCGACTTCACCGGCAGCCCGGCGGCGCTGGTGTTCTCGTCGGGCTACACCGCGAACCTCGGCGCGGTCACCGCGCTCACCGGGCGCGGCGCGCTGGTGGTCTCCGACGTCGCCGCGCACGCCTCGCTCGTCGACGCCGCCCGGCTCTCGCGCGCCCGCGTCGAGGTGGCCCGCTGCACCGACCCCGCCGCCGTCGACCGGGTACTGGCCGCGCGCGCGGAGCCCCGCGCCCTGGTCGTCGTCGACGGCGTGGACAGCGTCGACGGGGGCCTCGCGCCGCTCGCCGAGCTGCACGCCGTCTGCCGGGCCCGCGACGCCGTCCTGCTCGTCGACGACGCGCACGGCCTCGGCGTCCGCGGTCCCGGCGGGAGCGGGACGCTCGCCGAGGCCGGGCTCGCCGGGGCGCCCGACGTCGTGCTCACCGCGACACTGTCGAAGTCGCTCGGCGCCCAGGGCGGCGTGGTGCTGGGCGACCGCGCCGTCGTGGAGCACCTCGTCGACACCGCCCGGCCCTTCATCTTCGACACCGGGCTCGCCCCGGCCGCGGCGGGCGCGGCGCTGGCCGCGCTGGAGATCGTGCGCGCCGAGCCCGAGCGGGTCGCCGCGCTGCACACGGCGGCGGCGACCGTGGCGGCCTCGGCGCGCGCCGCCGCGCCGGCCCTGGACGTGCCGGTGCCCACCGCGGCGATGGTGCCGGTGGTGCTCGGCGACCCCGAGGTCGCCGTGGCCGCCGCCGCGGCGTGCGCCGAGCACGGCCTGCGCGCCGGCTGCTTCCGCCCGCCCTCGGTGCCGCCGGGCACGTCGCGCCTGCGGCTCACGGCCCGCGCCGACCTGACCGCCGACGACCTCGCGCTCGTCGACCAGGTGCTGCACAAGGTGCTATCGGGGGCGGGCCAGCCGTAGCGCGATGACCACGGCCGCGCCGGCGGCGACCACCGCCGACACCGGCTGCACGGGGTGCACGACGAACCCGACCGCGAGGAACCCGACCATCGCGACGGCGTAGACGACGCCGGCGGCCCGGAGCCCGGCGCGCGCCACCGCGACCCCCAGCGCCACGCTGCCGACCAGGAGCAGCAGCACCCCGACCAGCGCGGTCGACACCAGCGCGGGCCCGTAGACGTCGGCGTCGATCGCGGGCGCCTCGGCGACGCCGCGCAGGTGGGCCCGCCCGATCGCGGGCTGGGCGAACGCGGCGGCACCGAACACCGCCGCGGTCACCACGTTGCCGGCCACGAGCGTCGCCACGGCGAGCACCGCCGGGCGCGCGCCGCGCACGACGACGGCCAGCGCGACCGCCCCGAGCGCGCCCAGGGCGGCGCCCGCGATGCTCGCGCCGAGGTGGCCGGCCAGGAACGGCGCGGTGGTGACGTAGCGCGCGTAGGCGTCGAACCGCGTCGCGGGATCGGGCTGGTGGGTGAGCGTGCCCAGCGCCAGGAGCAGGGCGTGCAGCGGCAGCAGCCAGAGGCCCGTCCGGGCGACGGCGGGAGCGGCGGAGGAAGGCTGCACGGCCTCGGGGGGGGGTGACCATCGCGACGCTCCTTTTCGTCAGACCGACTGTATGTCGGAATGTCGGTAACCTCAACGCGGTGAGCCCCCGCCCGTACCGCCTCGGTGAGCGGGCCGTCGCGGTGGCCGACACCCGGCGGCGCATCGTCGGCGCCGCGCGCGACCTGCTCTGTGCGGGAGGTCCCCAGGCGTCGCTCGACGAGGTCGCCCGGCGCGCCGACGTCGCCCGGGCCACCGTCTACCAGCACTTCGGCTCGAAGCTGGGGCTCGTCGAGGGGGTGCTCGCCGACCTCGAGGAGCGCGCCGACCTCGCCGGGCTCACCCGGGTCGTCACCGACACCCCGCCCGCGCAGCTCGTCGGCGCGGTGATCGCCGACGGCTGCCGCTACTGGGCCACCGACCCGGTGCTCGCGCGGCGCATCCTGGGTCTCGCGGCCGCCGACCCCGGCGCCGCCGCGCTCGTCGCCCGCCACGACGAGGGCCGGCTCGCGCTGCTGCGCACGGTCGTCGACCGGCTCGCGGCGGCCGGTCTGCTCGGGGTCGGGGCCGACGAGGCCCTGGACGTGCTCTGGCTGGTGACGAGCTTCGACGCCTACGACACGCTGGCCTCGGCGCGGGGCCGCACGACACGGGCGGCCGCCGCCCTGCTGACGGACATCGCGTACCCCCGCCTGGCGCGGCGCGACTAGCCCGAATCACCCAGCGTGGCACAGGTGGTCACGCAACGTGTCACCGCGGTACCGTTCGGGTACTGGACTCGGTGCTCACGACGGTGCGACCGGGGAGGACGGCATGACGACGGTGCTGGGCCCCGGGCGTGACGAGGCCCCCTCCCGGCACACGCTGCTCGTCTCCGACGCGGTCGTCCAGGGCCGGCGGGGCGCGGCGTCCTGGGTCGAGCGGGAGCTCTCCCTCGGGTCGAAGGTCTTCTACAAGGGCTGGCCGCCGAGCGGCGGGCGCGCCGACCAGCACTGGCTGACCGGCCCGGCCGGCCCGCGCGGCGCCCGGGACGCCCTGTCCACCGGGCAGCTCGAGTTCCTCGACTTCCCGACCCTCGTCGAGCGCTCCGGGGCCACGGCCGACGGCGTGCTCGCGGTGTACCGCGGCGAGGTCGAGCGCGCCCTCGACGACCTGTGGCCCACCGTGGCCATGACCCAGGAGAGCCCCGAGCTCCCCATGGCCGACGACGCCGGGCTCGTCTCGGAGTACGCCCGCTGGGAGTCGGGCTTCGACGACCTCACCCACCGGTGGCCGGTCCGGATGCTCTGCCAGCTCTGCGCGGCGACCGAGAGCGAGCGCTCGGTCTGGGAGACCGTCGCCGTGCACCACCGCGACGTCGTCGACGGCTTCTGGTCGGCCACCGCCGACGACGGGCACTGGCAGCCGCGCGGCGACCTCGACGCCCGCGTCGCCCGCCGCTTCGGGGCCGCGGTGCACGGCGCGCTGCGCACGGCGCGCGAGGGCGAGCACGGCCCCGACCTGCACCTCGACCTCTCCGGCATCGACTTCATGGACGTCGCCTGCGCGGAGATCCTCATGCTCGCGGCCCGGTCCGCGCCCGCCGGCCAGCACGTGGTGCTCCACGGCGGGCCGCGGTTCCTGCGGCGGCTGTTCGACGCCGTCGGGCGCCCGGGGTCGGTCCGGGAGAGCGGGGACACCCCGTGACCCCCGGGCCCCTCGACCCCGTCCCGTCCGGCCTCGTCCACCTGGGGCTCGAGTTCGACGGCCCCGACGACCTCACCGCGAGCGCCCTGCCGACGCTGCGGCGCGCGATCGACGGCGGCGACGAGGTCGTGGTGGCCGCCGACCGCGCCACCGTGCGGCGCCTGCGCGAGGCCCTGGGCGCCGACGCCGGGCGCGTCGCGTTCCCGCCGCCGGCCACCCTGATCCGGGCGTCGGAGCCCGACTTCCTCGCCGGCGTCCTCGACTGGGTCCGCCCCGGACGGCGCACGACGGTGCTCGGCCAGTACCCGCCGTGGATGTCCGTGCGCGACTGCGCGTTCGGCGAGGACGCGGTGGGCGTGGTCCGCGGCGACCTGCCGCTGACCCTGATCTGCTGCGCCCGCCGCGACCTCGACCCGGACCTGCTCGCCGTCCTGCGCCGCACCCACCCGCAGCTCGCCACGGCCATCGGCGTCGTCGACAACCCTGACCACCGCGCCCCCGCGACGGCGAGCCCGACGCCCGCGGCGCTGTGGGGCGCGGTCGCGGGCCGCGTCGGGGTCGAGGGGCTCGGCGACCTCGCCGCCCTGCGCCGCTGTGTCGCCGAGGTCGCCGCCCGCGCGGGGCTGGAGGGCGACGCCGTGCGCGCCGCCGTGCTCGCGGTGCACGAGGCGGCGGTGCTCGCGGTCCGCCGCGGCGAGCCGGACCACGCGCACCTCACCCTCGAGGTCCGCGCGCGGCCCGGGCAGACGCTGTTCTCCGAGCTGACCGGGCCGCACGGCATCCCGGTCCAGCCGGGCCCGCACGGCGACCCGCTCGCGCACCTGCGCCCGTTCTGCGCCCGCGCGGCGGTCCACGACGAGGACGAGCGCCGGGCGGTCCGGGTCCTGTCGACCGTCTGAGCCGCGGCTACGGTCCCGCACCGTGCGGACCCTGATCGTCACCGGCACCGGTACCGACGTCGGCAAGACGGTGGTGGTCGCCGCCGTCGCCGCCCTGGCGCGGGCGGCGGGCGAGCGCGTCACCGTGGTCAAGCCGGCCCAGACCGGCGTCGGGCCCGGCGAGGACGGCGACCTCGCCACCGTCGCGCGCCTGGCCGGGGACGTCGACACCCTCGAGCTCGCCCGGTTCCCCGAGCCGCTGGCGCCCGCGACGGCGGCCCGCCGCGCCGGGGCGACGCCGGTGACGGCCGCGCAGGTGGTGGACGCGGTGCGGGCGCTCGACGCCGACCTCATGATCGTCGAGGGTGCCGGCGGGCTGCTGGTGCGCCTCAACGACGGCGCCGGGACCTACCCGCCCGAGACGCTCGCCGACGTCGCGGCCGGCCTCGGGGCGCCGGTGCTGCTGGTCGCGAGCGCCGGGCTCGGCGTGCTCAACACCGCCGCGCTGACCGCCGAGGCCCTCGCCCGCCGCGCGGTGCCGCTGGCCGGCACGGTCGTCGGCGCCTACCCGGAGCACCCCGACCTCGCCGAGCGGACCAACCTGGCCGACCTGCCCGTGGTCACCGGGGCGCCGCTGCTCGGCGTGCTGCCCGCCGGGCTCGGCACCGCGACACCGGCGCGTTTCCTCGAGGCCGCGCGGTGTGGCCTGGGTCCCCTCCTCGGCGGTGGGTGGTCCCCCGGGCACGACACGTGAGGCACACTGCGGCGAGCCCGAACAGGGCGCGACAGTGCCCGACAGAAGAGCGCCCGACGAAGGGAGCCGTGCGTGACGGCCGTCGATACCGGCACCACCGCCGAGGACACCGGCGGGGACATCCTCGCCGTGGCCCGCGAGCAGGTGCTCGAGCGCGGGGAGGGCCTGTCGCAGGAGCAGGTCCTGGCCGTCCTGCAGCTGCCCACCGACCGCCTGCACGAGGCGCTCGCGCTGGCCCACGAGGTGCGGATGCGCCACTGCGGGCCGGAGGTCGAGGTCGAGGGCATCGTGTCGCTCAAGACCGGCGGCTGCCCCGAGGACTGCCACTTCTGCTCGCAGTCGGGGCTGTTCGAGTCGCCGGTGCGCGCGGCGTGGCTCGACGTCGACCGCCTGGTGGAGGCGGCGAAGCAGACCGCGAAGACCGGGGCGACGGAGTTCTGCATCGTCGCCGCCGTGCGCGGGCCGGACGCCAAGCTCATGGAGCAGGTGCGCGCCGGGATCGCCGCGATCCGCGCCGAGGTCGACATCAACGTCGCCTGCTCGCTGGGGATGCTGACCCAGGAGCAGGTCGACGAGCTCGCCGCGATGGGCGTGCACCGCTACAACCACAACCTCGAGACCGCCCGATCGCACTTCCCCGAGGTCGTCACCACGCACTCCTGGGAGGAGCGCTGGGAGACCCTGCAGATGGTGCGCGCGGCGGGCATGGAGGTCTGCTGCGGCGGCATCGTCGGCATGGGGGAGACCCTCGAGCAGCGCGCGGAGTTCGCCGTGCAGCTCGCGGAGCTCGAGCCCGACGAGGTGCCGCTGAACTTCCTCATCCCGAACCCCGGCACCCCGTTCGCGCACCTCGAGGTGCCCCAGGGCGCCGACGCGCTGATGACGGTGGCGGCGTTCCGTCTCGCGCTGCCGCGCACCGTGCTGCGCTTCGCGGGCGGCCGCGAGCTCACCCTCGGCGACCTCGGTGCCGAGCAGGGCATGCTCGGCGGCGTCAACGCGATCATCGTCGGCAACTACCTGACCAACCTCGGGCGCCCGGCCGAGCAGGACCTCGACATGCTCGAGACCCTCAAGATGCCGATCAAGGCCCTGAACGACACGTTGTGAGCGCCGTCGTGGAGCCGCCCGCCGACGCCGACCTCGCCGTCGAGCGGCCGTTCTGCGCCTGGTGCGGCGCCGCGCGCACCGTCGGCGACCACGCCGGCTGCGACCGCCGGCTCGCCACCGTCGACCCGCCGCGCCACTGCCCGCTCTGCGCGCGGCGGATGGTCGTGCAGGTCGACCCGGTGGGCTGGACGGCGCGGTGCAGCCGGCACGGCGAGTCGGCGGGGGCGAACGGGTTCTCGTGACGGCGCTCGACGAGGACTTCCTGCCGACCGAGCCGGAGGGCCGGCTGACCCGCGGCGAGCTGCGCGGCGACGTGCCCGCGGCGCTGCGCCTCGCGGCGATCCTGGCCGTGGTCGGGCTCCCGCTCGGCGCGCTGTGGGCGTTGCTGGCGCCCGACACGAACGTCGTCGCCCTGCCCGGTGCCGGCACCGGCACCCCGGCGGGGGAGGCCGACCACGCGTTCGACGCGGTGGCGATCTTCCTGCTGATGATGACCGCGTTCGGCGTGGTCGCCGGCGCCGTCGCGTGGCGCCGCCGACACCGGCGCGGGCCGGTGGTGCTGGTCGCGGTGGTGCTCGGGTCGCTGGTCGGGGCCGTGCTGGCGGGGCGGGTCGGGGCGCTGTTCGCCTGGTCGGCGTCCCCGGTGCCGGTGCTCGTCGACCCGGCCGCCATCGGGACCGCGGGGGCGCCGGGCGCGCCCGTGCCCGCGGTGCTGACGAGCGTGCCCGCGTCGCCGGGACCCTGGTGGATCGCGCTGGTCGCCGGGCTCGGGGCGGCGCTGACGTACGTGCTCGCCGCGATCGTCGACGGGCACGAGGACATGGGGAGGGACACCGCATGACCGCTCTCGACCTCGCGGGCGAGCTGGTCCGCCTCGACACCCGCGGCGGCGGGGAACGCGTCGCCGCCGACCTGCTCGCGAACCGCCTCGAGGACGCCGGGCTGGTCGTCGACGTCCACGAGACGCGGCCCGGGCGGGCGAACCTCGTGGCGCGCCACGGTGACGCGACGCCGGTGACGCTCACCGGGCACCTCGACACCGTGCCCGCCGACGAGACGGTGTGGTCGTTCGACCCGCTCGCCGGCGACGTCGTCGACGGGCGGCTGCGCGGGCGGGGCGCGAGCGACATGAAGGCGGGCGTCGCCGCCGCCGTCGTCGCGGCCGCCGAGCACGTCCGCGGCGGCGGCACCGGCGTGCAGGTCGTGCTGACGTTCGGCGAGGAGACCGGCTGCGAGGGCGCCCGCGAGATCCCGGCCGGCGCGCTGCGGCCGTCCGGGACGCTGCTGGTGGCCGAGCCGACGAACAACCGCGTCGTGCTGGGCCACAAGGGCGTGCTGTGGCTGGTCCTGCACGCGACGGGGATCCCCGCGCACGGGTCGCGGCCCGACCTCGGCCACAACGCGCTGGTCGACCTGGCCCGCGCCGCGGTGCGCATCCACGAGCACGACGCCTGGCCGACCAGCCCCACCCACGGCGCGACCACCGCGAACGTCGGGATGATGCGCGCGGGCATCCAGCCCAACGTCGTGCCCGACCGCGCCGCGCTGACCGTCGACCTGCGCCTGGTCCCCGGCGACACCGCCGACGCGGCCGAGGCGACGGTCGTCGACCTGGCCGGCGTCGCGGTGGCGACCGAGCGCCTCGTCGAGCTGCCGCTGATCGACACCGACCCGCAGCGCGTCGCCCGGGCCGTCGAGCTGCTCGGCGGGGGCACGCCGAGCTACGCCACGTACTTCACCGACGCGAGCGTGCTCGCCGGCGCCCTCGGGGGCGCCGACACGATCGTCTGCGGCCCCGGCGAGCCCGAGCAGTGCCACGTCACCGACGAGTGGGCGCCGGCCGACCTGGTCGACCCCGCCGCCGAGGCCTACCGCCGGGTGCTGGCCGAGCTCACCTGACCGCTCACGGTCCAGACCTCACCACGGCGTCAACCGACGGGGGCCCCGACCAGCCCGAGCTGGGTCAGGAGATCGACCTGGTCGAAGTACAGCCCGAAGTCGGTGAAGCGATCCCCGGAGACGTTGCCGATGTTGATGAAGGGGACGCTGACCCGGCGACCCGTGGACGGCAGATCGCCACTCGGCGCGTGGAGCGTCTCGGTGTGGGTCCCCTCGAACACCGCCTCGACGACGCCGCTGCCACCTCCGTCGACGATCCGCAGGACGCGGCACCGGTTGTCGGGGAAGGCCTCCTGCCACAGGCGGTAGAACATCGCCACGATCTCCGGCCCCGCGCCGCCGACCCCACCCGGCGCCGACAGTGTCGCGTCCTCGGTGAAGAGGGCGGACCACCCCGCCTGGTCCTTGGCGTTCCACCTCTCGATGCTCAGCTGCATCAGTTCGCCCGCGTTCACGTGACCTCCCGCTCTCGCCTCCGGACGCCGGGAGCCGGCGTCGAGGGCTGCAGGATCGGCGCGCGGCATCACTCCTGGGTGCCGGGCGGGCGGAGGTCTGGTCTCGGCGGCGGGGCCGTGCGCCTAGTTGAGGCTGTGCTCGACCGCGAACTTCGCGCTCGGCGCCCACACGGCCCGCAGCTCGTCGAGCAGCACCGCCTCGCGGGTCATCGACTGGCGCACGAGCTGCAGGCGCTTGATCGGGCAGGTCTGCTCGAGCAGCTCCTGGCGATCGGCGAGGGGCAACAGGCAGTCGCCGGCGAGGAGGTGGGCGAGCTCGGGGTCGGCGACGTCGGGGGCCGGCTCCTCCGCGAGCTCGGCGGGCAGCTCCCCGTCGCCGCCGCCCTGCTGGCGCCAGGCCGTGGTGCAGTAGCGGCGGTGCGCGGCGCGGGCGGCCATCGCCAGCGGCGCGAGGTCCTGCGTCCCGCCGTCCTCGTCGTCGGGCAGCCACTCGACGGTCCCGACGAGGTAGGGCGCGCTCGCGTCGTCGACGTCGACGAGGCGGAAGCGCCGGTCGCCGGTGGTCTGGATGTCGAAGCGCCCGTCGGGCAGCCGGCGGACCTCGCGCAGCGTCGCGGTGCAGCCGACGTCGTGCAGGCCGTTCCGGCCGTCGTCGGGGCTCCAGCCCTCGCGGACCGCGACCACCCCGAACTGCTTGCCCGGCAGCGTGCCGGTGACCAGGTCGATCGTCAGCTGGCGGTAGCGCGGCTCGAAGATGTGCAGTGGCAGTGAGGCGCCCGGGAGCAGCACGGTCCCCAGCGGGAACAGGGGCAGCGTCTCGACCACGGCGCCCACGCTACGACCCCGGGCGCGTCGCCGCCGGGTGGGTTTCGCCGGTGGGCTCACCGGGTGGTCGCAGCGCGGCGAACGGATCGGTCACGCGCAGTCCGCGGTCGGAGAACCGGAAGACCGCGGCCGGGCGACCCCCGGCGGGCCCCGGAGCCGCCGTCTCGCCGGTGGGCACGAGCACGCCGCGGCGGGTCAGCACGCGCTGCAGGTTGGTCGCCGACACCCGGTGCCCGAGCGCGGCGGCGTAGAGATCGCGCAGCTCGGAGACGGTGAACGCGGCCGGCGCGAGCGCGAAGCCGATGTTGGTGTACGACAGTTTCGCGCGCAGCCGGTCGAGGCCGTCGCGGGTGATGGCGCCGTGGTCGAAGGCCGTCCCGGGGAGGCGGTCGACCCGGTGCCAGGCGGTGTCGTCGGGAACGGCCGGATCGGCGTCGGTGGGGACGAGGCCGAGGAACGCCGTCGCGATCCGGCGCGGGGGCGGGCCGCGGTGGGGGTCGGAGAAGACGCCGAGCTGCTCGACGTGCGCGACCTCGCCGAGGTCGACCTTCTCGGCGAGGTGGCGGCGCACGGAGGCCTCGACGTCCTCGTCGGGCCCGAGCCGCCCGCCCGGCAGCGCCCAGCGCCCGGCGTGCGGCTCCCGCGCCCGCTGCCAGAGCAGCACGCTCGGCACGGCCCCGGTGATGCGCAGGACGACGGCGAGCACGTCGTGCGCGTACGTCCCCGCCTCAGCGACCTCACCGCCCTCCACGGAGCGTGATCGTAGGCCGTGTCAGCGGCGGCACTCCGCTGACGCCCAACGTCCGTATCGCCACGCGCTCGACGGCGGGCGAGGTGGCGCGCACCACGCCGCGTGACCGGGCCCTGGCGCGGGGGCGGAGCGGGCGGGTACGGTCGGCCACGTTTTCGACCATCAGGCGAAAACCACCGAGACCGGTCGCCCTCGACGCCGAGGGGCTGCCGGGGGAGGAGACGGCGATGACCGTCACCGCTGCCACGGACCTCGTCGAGCCGCTCGTCGCCGGCCCGGACTGGGCGGACGAGGTGCGCCGGCTCGCGCGCGAGCGCGACGCCGTGGTTCTCGCGCACAACTATCAGCGCCCCGAGATCCAGGACGTCGCCGACCACACCGGCGACTCGCTGGCGCTCTCCCGCATCGCCGCCGCCAGCGACGCGAGCACGATCGTCTTCTGCGGCGTCCACTTCATGGCCGAGACCGCGAAGATCCTCGCCTCGGAGAAGACGGTCCTCATCCCGGACGCGCGCGCCGGCTGCAGCCTCGCCGACTCGATCACCGCCGACGAGCTGCGCGCCTGGAAGGCGGAGCACCCGGGTGCGGTCGTCGTCAGCTACGTCAACACCACGGCCGCGGTGAAGGCCGAGACCGACGTCTGCTGCACGTCGTCGAACGCCGTCGAGGTGGTCGAGAGCATCGACGCCGACCGCGACGTGCTCTTCCTGCCCGACCAGTTCCTCGGCGCACACGTCCGGCGCGTCACGGGGCGGAGCAACCTGCACATCTGGGCGGGCGAGTGCCACGTCCACGCCGGCATCAACGGCGCCGAGCTCACCGCCCAGGCGCAGGCCGACCCCGAGGCCGACCTGTTCGTCCACCCCGAGTGCGGGTGCGCGACGAGCGCGCTCTACCTCGCCGGTGCGGGCGCGGTACCCGCCGACCAGGTCCACATCCTCTCGACCGGCGGGATGCTCGACGCCGCGAAGAACACGACGAAGCGCAGCGTGCTGGTGGCCACCGAGGTCGGGATGCTCCACCAGCTGCGCCGCGCCAACCCCGACGTCGACTTCCGGGCGGTCAACGACCGCGCCGCCTGCTCCTACATGAAGATGATCACGCCGGGCGCGCTGACCCGGGCGCTGCGCGACGGCCGGGACGAGGTCCACGTGGACGCGGCGACGGCACAGAAGGCCCGCGGCGCCGTCCAGCGCATGATCGAGATCGGGCAGCCCGGGGGCGGGGAGTGAGCCGGCCGGACTGGGGGACGGCCGCCGACCTGGTGGTCGTCGGCTCCGGGGTCGCCGGCCTGACCGCGGCGCTCACCGGGCAGCGCGCCGGCCTGCGCGTCGTCGTCGTCACCAAGGACACCCCCGACGCCGGGAGCACCCGCTGGGCCCAGGGCGGCATCGCCGTGGTGCTCGGTGACGTGCCCGGCGACTCCGTCGCGACCCACCTCGCCGACACCGTCGCCGCCGGCGGCGGCCTCGTCGACCCGCTCGCCGCCCGCACGATCCTCGCCGCCGGGCCCGCGGCGGTCGCGGCGCTGCGCGGCGAGGGCGCGGTGTTCGACGGCCACCCCGACCGCCTGGCCCGCACCCGCGAGGGCGGGCACACCGCGCTGCGCGTCGTGCACGCCGGCGGCGACGCCACCGGCGCCGAGGTCGAGCGCGCCCTGCTCGCGGCCTCGCGGCGCGAGGAGCTGACGGTGCTCGCGGGCCACGCCGCGTCGTCGGTGCTCACCGGGCCGGACGGCGCCGTCGAGGGCCTGGAGGTCCGCGACGACGAGGGCCGCGCCGGGGTCCTCGCCGCGCCCGCCGTGCTACTCGCGACCGGCGGCGTCGGCGGGCTCTACGAGACGACGACCAACCCGGAGGTCGCGACCGCCGACGGCTGGGCGCTCGCCCTGCGCGCCGGGGCGGCGCTCGCCGACGTCGAGTTCGTCCAGTTCCACCCCACCGCGCTGTACACCGGGGCCGCGCTGAGGGGCCGCGCGCCGCTGGTCACCGAGGCCCTGCGCGGCGAGGGGGCGGTGCTGCGGGACACGAGCGGGGGGTCGGTGACCGCCGGGGTGCACCCGCTCGGCGACCTGGCTCCCCGCGACGTCGTCGCCGCGGCCATCACCCGGCGCATCGGGGCCCTCGGCGCCGAGCACGTCTGGCTCGACGCCACCGGCATCCCCGACGTCGCCGCCCGCTTCCCGACGGTCGCCGCCTCGTGCGCCGCCATCGGCGTCGACCTCGCGCGCGACCCCGTCCCGGTCCGGCCGGCCGCGCACTACTCGTGCGGCGGTGTGGTCACCGACGACCGCGGGCGCACCGGGGTCCCCGGGCTCTGGGCCGCCGGCGAGGTCGCCCGCACGGGGCTGCACGGCGCCAACCGCCTCGCCTCGAACAGCCTGCTCGAGGGCTTGGTCATGGGCCGGCGGGCCGCCGAGGACGTCGCCGCCACGCTGGCCGGGCCGCGGCGCCTGGCCGATCCGGCCGACCCCGAGCCGCGGCCGGCGCACGTCGCCGCCCGCGCCCTCCTGCAGGCCGCCATGACCCGCGGCGCGGCGATCGGGCGCGACGCCGCCGGGCTCGCCGCCGCCTCGGACGCCGTCGAGGCCGCGAGCACCGAGCGCGTCGCGACCACCCGCGCCGAGGTCGAGGACGCCGCCTTGACCCTCGCCGCGCACGCCCTGCTCGCGGCCGCGGGCTCGCGCACCGAGAGCCGCGGCTGCCACGTCCGCACCGACCACCCGCGCACCGACGACCACTGGCAGCGCGCCTCGTCCACCGTCGTCCTGTCCGGGGACCGCCTGCACGTCGGGACCACCGACGCCCGTCACGGAGGTGTCGCATGACCGCCTCGCTCACCCTGCCCGCGGGGCTCGACCCGGCCGAGGTCGACGCCGTCGTCACCCGCGCGCTCGACGAGGACCTGCGCGACGGCCCCGACGCCACCACCGCCGCGTGCGTGCCGGAGGGCACCGTGGCCGTCGGCGAGTTCCGCACCCGCCCCGCCGGGACGCTCGCCGGGCTCGGCGTCGCGGTCCGCGTGCTCGAGCGGGTGTGCGGGCCGGACCTCGAGGTGCTGGCCGCGAGGACCGACGGCGATCGGCTCGACCCCGGCGACGTCGCCCTCGCCGTCCGCGCGCCCCTGCGCACCCTGCTGACCGCCGAGCGGACCGCGCTCAACCTGCTCGGCCAGCTCTCCGGGGTCGCGACGGCCACGTCCGCGTGGGTCGACGCCGTCGCCGGCACCCGCGCCCGCATCCGCGACACCCGCAAGACCGTGCCGGGGCTGCGCGCGCTGCAGAAGTACGCGGTGCGCTGCGGGGGCGGGGTGAACCACCGGATGTCGCTCGGCGACGCGATCCTGATCAAGGACAACCACGTCGCGGCGGCCGGCTCGGTCACCGCGGCGCTCGCCGCCGCCCGGGCGTACGCCCCCGACCTGCCCTGCGAGCTCGAGGTCGACTCGCTGGCCCAGCTCGACGAGGTGCTCGAGCTCGGCGTCGAGCTGGTCCTGCTCGACAACTTCACCCCCGACCACGCGGCCGAGGCCGTGGTGCGCCGCGACGCCCGCGCGCCGGGCACCGGCCTCGAGGTCTCCGGCGGCCTGACGCTCGACACCGCCGCCGCCCACGCCGCGGCCGGCGTCGACTTCCTCGCCGTCGGCGCTCTCACCCACTCCGCCCCCGTCCTCGACCTCGGGCTCGACCTCGCCACGTGAGTGAAATTCCCGGCCGTAGCCGGGAAGATCGCTCACATGGGAGTGGTCGTCGTCGGCGGCGGGATCGCCGGGGTCTCGGTGGCCGCGGAGCTCGCGCGGGACGGTCCCGTGGTGCTGCTCGAGGGCGAGCACGAGCTCGCCCGGCACACCACGGGCCGCTCGGCGGCGAGCTACATCCCCGGCCACGGCCCGCCGCCTGCCCGCGCGCTCGTCACCGCCTCGCGCGCCCGGTTCGACGCCCTCGCCGACGAGGCCGGCCACTCGTTCCTGCGCCCGCGCCCCGTCCTGCACGTCGCCCACGACGAGCACGAGGAGCTGGTGCTCCGGACCGAGATCCTGCCCCTCGACGCCGTCGACGAGCTCGCCCCCGACGACGCCGTCGCCCGCTGGCCCGCCCTGCGCCGCGACCTCCTGCGCGCCGCCGCCGTCGTCGAGACCGCCCAGGACGCCGACCCGCTCGGGCTGCACCAGCACTACCGCCGCGCCCTGCGCGCCCGGGGCGGCGAGATTCGGACGGGCACCCCGGTCACGTCGCTCGAGCGCCGGACCACCGGCTGGCGCGTCGGGACCGGCCACGACCACCTCGACACCGACACCGTCGTCCTCGCCGCGGGGGCCTGGACCGACCGCCTGCTCACCCTCGCCGGCGTCGACCCGGTCGGCCTGCGCCCGCTGCGCCGCACCATCGCGATCGCGCGCGTCCCCGCGGGCGCGCCGGTGCGCCGCGACGACCCGTTCGTCGTCTCCGCCGGCGAGCGCTGGTACGCCAAGCCCGAGGGCGAGCACCTGCTGGTCTCCCCGTCGGAGGAGACCCCGGCCGAGCCCGGCGACCCGCGCCCCGACGAGCTGGACGTCGCCCGCGCCCTCGAGCACGTCAACGCCGTCACCACCCTGGGCCTGCGCTCGGTGGCGACGAGCTGGACGGGTCTGCGCACCTTCGCCCCGGACCGCTCGCTGGTCATCGGCGACCGCCCCGGGCATCCCGGCCTGCACCTCTTCGCCGGTCAGGGCGGCTCGGGCATCGAGACCGCGCCCGCCGCGGCCGCCCTCGCCGCCGCCGTGATCCGCGGCGACACCCCGCCGGCCGACGTCCTGGCCGCCCTGGAAGACCAGGGCACGACCCTCGACGCGGTGCTCGCCACCCGCCTCGGGGCCGCGGGGAGCCCCCGCTAGCCTCGCCCGTATGGGGGACATGCGGCGCGTGCTCGCCGTGCTGCTGACCGTGCTCGCGCTCGCCGGCGCCGGGTGCTCGACGGGCTCGACCGACGGTGACCCGGCGCCCCCGGCGGCGACCGCCGCCCCGGCCCCGCCCGCGGGCACCGGCGACCCCGCCCTCGGCGTCCTCGCGCCCCTGCCCCCGCAGGGCTCGCGGGAGGGGCCCCGCATCTGCGGGAAGACCGAGTCGGTGCCGGTCGCGGGCGGGCGCTACGAGGTCCAGAACAACGCCTGGGGCGCGGACACCCCGCAGTGCACCACCGCCTTCGACACCGGCTTCACCGTCGAGGCCCGCCACGCCAAGGACTCGGGGCCCGCCGCCTACCCCTCGATCGTGGTCGGCTGCAACTACGGCACGTGCACCCGCGACTCGCCGTACCCGCTACCCCTGGCGGAGATGGGCGACATCCGCTCCAGCTGGGCGGTGACCGTGCCCCGCCGCGGCGACTTCAACGTCGCCTACGACGTCTGGCTCGACCCGACCCCGCGCCGCGAGGGCGCCAACACCGGCGCCGAGCTGATGATCTGGCTCGACCGCACCGACCGCGTGCAGCCCATCGGCTCGGAGCGCGCGACCGTCGAGATCGCCGGCGCCCGGTGGGCGGTGTGGACGGGCGAGAACCACGGCACGCCGGTCATCTCCTACGTCCGCGAGGAGCCCACCGACACCGTCGTCGACCTCCCGATCAGCGAGTTCGTCACCGAGGCCACCCGCCGCGGCGTCGTCGAGCCGGACTGGTTCCTCACCAACATCCAGGCCGGCTTCGAGCCCTGGATCGGCGGCGGGGGCCTGTCCACCGACGCCTTCTCCCTCACCCGGAACGGGGTCTGAGCGTCCCGAACGAGGGAGATGACCTCCCGTCACCCACACGCCCACCGTACGTTTCAGCGCGACGAACGGTCGAGCGACGAGGGCGGCGGCGGATGAACGGTCGGAAGCGAGCGACGAGCGGGCTCATGGTGGCGATCCTCGCCGTGCTCGCGATGCTGGTGGGGGTGAGCCCAGCGCTGGCCACCGCGCCGCCGGCACCGGAGTCGCCGCGGGTCGAGGGCAAGCGGGTGTGCGGCAAGACCGAGTCGACGCCGGTGGCGGGCGGGCGCTACGAGGCCCAGAACAACCTCTGGGGTGCGGACACGCCGCAGTGCATCACGGCCTTCGACACGGGCTTCGTCGTCGACCCCGCCGACCACCGCAACGAGGACGGGCCGGCCTCCTACCCGTCGATGGTGTGGGGCTGCAACTACGGCAACTGCACCAAGGACACCCCGTTCCCGCGGCCGGTCTCCCAGCTCGCCGGGCTGAAGTCGTCGTGGACGGTCGAGGTGCCGCCCACCGGCGACTACAACGTCTCCTACGACCTCTGGATGGACCCGACGCCGCGCCGCACCGGCCGCCCGACCGGCCTCGAGCTGATGATCTGGCTCAAGAACACCCCGCGCGTCCAGCCGATCGGCGAGAAGAAGGCCGAGGTGGAGATCGGCGGCACCCGATGGGACGTGTGGCTGGGCGCCATCGACCTGCCGACCATCAGCTACGTGCGCCAGGAGCCGACGCTGCAGGTCACCGACCTGCCGCTCGACCAGTTCGTCGCCGACGCGCAGCGCCGCGGCGTCGCGAAGCCCGAGTGGTACATGACGAGCGTGCAGGCCGGCTTCGAGCCGTGGATCGGCGGCCGGGGCCTGACGACGCGGTCGTTCTCCGCGACCCTGCCCTGATCGCTGGCCTGATCGCTGCCCTGATCAGTCCTCGGCGGGGTGCTCCCGCAGGGCGTCGATCATCCGGCGGTCCCGCTTGGTCGGACGACCCGCGCCCCGGTCGCGCACCGCGACCGGGGCCGGGCGCTCCTCCGGCGGCGGGGGCGGCGGGGTGTGGTCGACGTAGCAGGTGACGGCGACGGGGGCGCCGACCCGCTTCTCGATGACCTTCGTGACCTCGACGGTCCTCGCGATCTCGTAGACCCGCGTGCGCACGGTGTCGCCCGGCTTCACCGGTGTCGCGGGCTTGGCCGGGGTGTCGTTGACTCGCACGTGACCGCCGCGGCAGGCGTCGGCGGCGTCGGCGCGGGTCTTCGTCAGCCGCACCGCCCAGAGCCAGCGGTCGACACGCGTGGAGTCCATCGCCGACCAGTGTGCCGCCCCTCGCGACGGGATAAGACTGCTGCGTGGACCACGGCATCATGATGTTCCCGACCGACTACGCCATCGACCCGGCCGAGCTGGCCCGGGAGGTGGAGGCCCGGGGGTTCGACTCGCTCTGGTTCCCCGAGCACAGCCACATCCCCACCGAGCGCGCGTCGCCGTACCCCGGCGGCGGTGACCTGCCGCGGATGTACATCCACACTTACGACCCGTTCGTCGCCCTCACCGCGGCGGCCGCCGCGACGACGACGCTGAAGGTGGCGACGGGCATCTGCCTGGTCATCCAGCGCGACCCGATCCACACCGCCAAGCAGGTCGCGAGCCTCGACCGCCTCTCGGGCGGGCGCTTCCTCTTCGGCATCGGCGCCGGCTGGAACCGCGAGGAGATGGCGCACCACGGGGCGAACCCCAAGACGCGCATGCGCCTCATGGGCGAGCAGGTCAAGGCCATGAAGGAGCTGTGGACGAAGGACGAGGCGGAGTTCCACGGCGAGTTCGTCGACTTCGCGCCGAGCTGGGCCTGGCCCAAGCCGACCCAGCAGCCGCACCCGCCGGTCTACGTCGGCGGCATGGGGCCGGGCGTCGAGGACCGGATCCTCGAGTACGGCGACGCCTGGCTGCCGCAGCGCGTGGGGCCGGACAACATCGGCGAGTTCGAGCAGCGCGCGGACGCCCTGCAGCAGCGCGCCGCCGACGCCGGCCGGGGCCGCATCCCGATGTCCCTGTTCGGCGCCGAGACCTCGTCCGAGGCCCTCGACGGCTACCGGCGCATCGGCCTGGAGCGCGCCATCTACGGCGTGAGCTCGTCCGACCGCGACACCGTGCTCAAGGAGCTCGACGAGCTGGCCAAGGTCATCGGCTGACGATGCCGACGCTCGACGAGGACGACGCGCGCCGCCGGTTCGCCGCGTCGCGCGTCGCGCGTCTCGCCACGGTCTCGGCCGACGGGCAGCCGCACCTCGTGCCGGTCGTGTTCGCGGTGGACGGCGACCGGGTCCTCATGGCCGTCGACCAGAAGCCCAAGCGCCACCGCGCGCTCAAGCGCCTGCGCAACATCGACGACAACCCCGCCGTCTCGCTGCTCGTCGACCGCTACGACGAGGACTGGAGCACCCTGTGGTGGGTGCGCGCCGACGGCGTCGCGACCGTCTCCGACGCCGAGCCCGACCTCGTCCGGGCCCGCGCGGCGCTGGGGGAGCGCTACCCCCAGCACCGCGCGGAGCCTCCGGAGGGCCCGGCGTTCACCGTCGAGGTGTCCCGCTGGACGGGGTGGTCGGCGGGCTAGTGCTTGCCGGCCCGCAGGTGCTCGACGAACCAGTCGCGCGCGGCCGCCGAGGTGATCTCGAACCCGGGGCCGGTGTAGGCGTCGAAGTGGCCGCCCGGCGCGATCACGATCTTCTTCGGGTGCACGGCCGTCTCGTAGGCGGCGGCCGCGAGCTCGCCGGCGATGAGCCGGTCGTTCGGGGTCACGACCATCTGCACCGGCGTCGGGGAGATCAGCGGCAGGAACGCGCGCGGCTCGTAGCCCTGGAGCAGCTCGACCGACCGCAGCGTCACCTCGTTGCGCCACGCCGGCGCGCGGTCGCGCTGGGTGCGGGTGAACCACTCGTAGGAGTCGGCGGTCGGCAGCGCGGCCGGGGCCGCCGGGTCGTCGGTGACCACCGGCATCATCGCCGGCTCACCCCCGCGGGCCCGCTCGAGGCGGTCGGCGGCGAAGGCCTCCCACGTCGGCCCCCAGGCGTCGATCCGGACGAGGGACTCGAAGCCCCGGCGTCCCGACACCAGCGGGGCCTGCCCGGACACCGCCTTCACGCGGCGGTCGATCGCGCCGAGCACGTAGACGTGGCCGCCCGAGTAGCTCGAGCCCCAGGCGCCGATCCGGTCGGCGTCGACATCGGGGCGGCTCTGCGCGTAGGTGACCGCGTGCTGGTAGTCGCGGATCTGCTCCCAGGGGTCGATCTCCTGGCGCGGCTTGCCCGGGGCGGCGTCGGAGGCGCCGAACCCGCGGTTGTCGTAGACCACGCACGCCAGCCCCGCGGCGGCGAAGACCTCGGCGTAGTCGTCGAGGTGCTGCTCCTTGACCGCCGAGAAGCCGTGGGCCATGACCACACAGGGGTGCCCGCCGTTCGCGTCACCGTCGGGTGCGTAGAACCACCCGCGCAGTGTCGCGCCCTCGGCGTCGAAAGAGATGTCCTCGCGCATCGGTGCGCTCCCGTCGTCGTCGATACCGACGACGCCCGAGCCTGGCGGAGCTCCCGCATCCGCGGGGTAACGGTCCGGGAACGACGGTCCGGGCACGGCGCTCGGCCACCGACCCTCCGCCGAGCACTCACGCGCTGCCCCACGAGGAGTTCTCGACCTCGAAGCGTCGTCACGCGGGCGCCCTCGGCCGCCGTCTCGCTCTCGAGCCCACGCTCGTGGCCGGGGTGTCGGTGCCCCGTCCTACCGTGCGGGCGTCGTCCGAGGGAGGAGAACGATGTGCCCCGCAAGGTCTCCGAGATCATCAAGATGATCGAAGCCGACGGTTGGTACCTCGTCGTCACACGCGGCAGCCATCGTCAGTACAAGCACCCGACGAAGGCCGGCCGCACCACCGTCGCGGGGAAGCCGAGCGACACGTTGCACCCGCGCACCGAGCGGAGCATCCTCGACCAGGCCGGCCTGGAGCGGAGGACGTCGTGACTGGTTATGTCGTCGTGGTCGAGCGCGACGAGAGCGGCGGCTACAGCACGTGGAGTCCTGACCTGCCGGGATGCGTCGCCGCCGCGACCGACTACGACGAGTGCCTGCGCCTGATGACCGACGCCGTGCAGATGCACGTCGAGGGCCTCCGCGAGGACGGCGACCCCGTCCCGCCGCCCACCGCGTTGGCCGCCCTGGTCGTCCCGGCCGCCTAGCGGCCGCGGCTGGTGGCGCTCACCAGCCCCGTTCGCGCCACTCCGGAAGGGAGGGGCGCTCGGCACCGAGGGTCGTGTCGTCGCCGTGGCCGGGGTAGACGTGCGTGTCGTCGTCGAGCTGTCCGAAGACCTTGGCCTCGAGGTCGTCCATCAGCGAGGCGAACTCCGTCGGGCCCGCCGTCTTGCCCGGGCCGCCGGGGAACAGCGAGTCGCCGGTGAAGAGGTGGCCGTGGCCCGCGGGGTCGCGGTAGAGCAGGGCGATCGAGCCGGGGGTGTGGCCGTCGAGGTGGATGATCTCCACCCGCGAGCCGCCGAACGGCACGGAGTCGCCGTCGCCCACGGTCCGGTCGGGCGCCACCGGCAGCTCGGGGGCGTCGGCCTCGCCGGCGTAGGTGGTGGGGGAGAGGGCCTTCACGGCGTCCTCGAGGGACTGCACGTGGTCCCAGTGCTTGTGGGTGGTCGCCAGCTGCTTCACCCGGCCGCGCTCGGCGACGGTGTCGACGGTGTCGAGCAGGCGGTCGATCTCGTTGGCGGCGTCGATGAGCAGCGCCTCGCCGGACGCGCGGTCGACGAGCAGGTAGGCGTTGTTGTCCATCGGCCCGACCGACACCTTGGTGATCGAGACGTCCTGCAGGTCGCGCCGCGCGGCGGGGCCGCCGGGCTCGACATGGCCGGTGTACTGGTCGAGGAGGTCCACGGACCGGAGCCTAGCGCCGGACGGGCTTGTGGCCCGCCTTCCGCAGGGCGTCGGGGCTGAGCGTCGCGCCGCAGTCCTCGCAGTGCGGCACCTCGTCCTCGCCCATCACCACGGCACGGTGCCGGCACGCGGCGCCCGTGCCGGCGCTCCAGCCCTTCCGCGCGCGCAGCCGCGCCAGGTCCGCCGGGTCGACCTCGCTCATGACCCCATGCTGCCCGAGGGGCGCCAGGACGGGTCCCGGCCGGCGATCCCGACGACGCGGTCGAGCAGCGGCGCGCCGTCGGCGACCTCGACGGCCGGGCCGAACGCGCCCATCTGCCGCCCCAGCGGCGTGAGCTGCCCCAACGCCTCGAGCGCCTCCTCGAGCAGGGCGTCGTCCCAGCTCACCGTCTCGCCGAGCCCGCGCGCGAGGTCCCACGCGTGCAGCACGAGCTCGCACAGCGTCATCGTGCCGACGACCGTGGCGGGGAGCTCCGTGCTCGTCATGGTCGTCGTGCCCCGCCAGCTCGCCGGGTCGCTCCACACCGCGACGAGGTCGTCCCGGGCGGCGCCGAGGTCGGCGGGCCAGTCGCCGGCGAGCGAGGGGGTGCCGGGCTCCGGTGGCGCGCCGCGGCCGGCGCCCGCGAGCACGGGCGTCCAGGTCATCATGTGCTCGGCGAGGTCGCGGACCGTCCAGTCCGCGCAGGGCACGGGGGCGTCCAGGTGCTCGGCGGCGCGGGCGACGAGCTTCTCGTGCGGGACCGCGGCGGCGGCGACGAGGTGGGGCCGGGGCGTGAAGTCGGGGAACACGGGACGGGACGCTAGCGACGCCGCGCAGCACCGGTCATGGAGGAACGCGACACATGCGCGATCCGCGCGAGCTCGGCGGGCACTGGCGCACCGCCCAGCGGATCGGGGTGCACGCGCCGGACGCCGACCTCGCGCCGTGGGTCGAGCGGATCTGGACCGCGTCCTGGGACTACGCCGAGCCCTACCGGCAGAAGATCGTGCCGTTGCCGCAGGTGCACGTCTCCGTCATCGGGGAGGGCGCACCCCGCGTCGTCGGTCCCCGGAGCCGGCACATGGTCCGGGTGCTCGAGGGGCGCAGCTCCGTCGTCGGGGCCGCGTTCCGGCCCGGGGTCTTCCGGGCGCTGGCCGGAGGGCCGGTCCGGGCGCTCGTGGACCGCGAGCTCGACGCCGCCGACGTCCTCGGGGACGGGCCGCCGTGGGACGGCGACATGGGCGCCTGGCTGCGCGCCCGCCTGCCGGCCGGCGAGCCGTCCCCCGCCGCGCGGCAGGCCGCCGAGCTCGTCGCGCGGATCGCGGCCGACCCGGCGATCGCGCGCGTCGACCGGCTCGCCGCCTCGGCGGGCCTGGGCATGCGCACGGTCCAGCGGCTCTTCGCCGAGCACGTCGGCCTCGGCCCCAAGTGGGTCATCCGGCGCCACCGGCTGCAGGAGGTGGTCGAGCGGCTCGAGGCCGGCGGGCGGGTCGACTGGGCGGACCTGGCCGCGACGCTCGGCTACGCCGACCAGGCGCACCTCTCGCGGGACTTCGCGGACCTGTTCGGTGAACCGCCCACCTGGTACGCCCGGCGCTACCCGCCGGAGTGACCACCCGGGCGGACCAACCGGTCGTCGCCCGCACGCCCACCCCGGTCGCGCGGGACCGAGGTGGCACGGCCGTTGTCGGGGGTCGCTCCTAGCATGGGGAGGACCGGGGGAAGAGACATCCAGTGTGGCGTGTTGACACCCCGGCGCGTTCTGCCCCGAGCCTGGAGGCCCCGCACGTGGTCGATCGTCTCGTCGTCCAGGGCGCCCGTGAGCACAACCTCACGGGCGTCGATCTCGACCTGCCCCGCGACAGCCTGGTCGTCTTCACCGGACTGTCGGGCTCGGGCAAGTCGAGCCTGGCGTTCGACACGATCTTCGCCGAGGGCCAGCGCCGGTACGTGGAGTCGCTGTCGGCCTACGCGCGCCAGTTCCTCGGACAGATGGACAAGCCCGACGTCGACTTCATCGAGGGCCTCTCGCCCGCGGTGTCGATCGACCAGAAGTCGACCAGCCGCAACCCGCGCTCGACGGTCGGCACCATCACCGAGGTCTACGACTACCTGCGTCTGCTCTACGCGCGGGCCGGCACGCCCCACTGCCCGACGTGCGGCGAGATCATCTCGAAGCAGACGCCGCAGCAGATCGTCGACCAGGTGCTCGAGATGGAGCCGGGCCGCCGGTTCCAGGTCCTTGCGCCGGTCATCCGCGGGCGCAAGGGCGAGTACGTCGACCTGTTCAGCCAGCTCCAGGGCCAGGGCTACTCCCGCGTGCTGGTCGACGGCACGGTGTATCCGCTCGCCGAGCCCCCGACGCTGAAGAAGCAGGAGAAGCACGACATCGCGGTGGTCGTCGACCGCCTGTCGGTGAAGTCGAGCGCCAAGCAGCGCCTCACCGACTCGGTCGAGACCGCGCTGCGCCTCGCCGAGGGCATCCTCGTGCTCGACTTCGTCGACCTCCCCGACGACGACCCGGACCGCGAGCGCCGCTTCTCCGAGCGCATGGCCTGCCCCAACGGCCACCAGCTCCAGGTCGACGACCTCGAGCCGCGCGCCTTCTCGTTCAACTCGCCCTACGGCGCCTGCCCCACGTGCCACGGCCTGGGCATCAAGAAGGAGGTCGACCCGGAGCTCCTGGTGCCCGACGACGAGCTCTCGCTCGCCGACGGCGCCATCGCCCCCTGGGCGATCGGCCAGTCCGCCGAGTACTTCACCCGCCTGCTCACGGCCCTGTCCGAGCAGATCGGGTTCCGCATGGACGCGCCCTGGCGCAAGCTGCCGGCGCGGGTGCAGAAGGCGGTGCTGCACGGCTCGGACGACCAGGTGCACGTGCGCTACCGCAACCGCTACGGCCGCGAGCGCTCGTACTACGCGTCGTTCGAGGGCGTCGTGCCGTTCCTCGAGCGCCGGCTCGACCAGGCCGAGTCCGACAGCGCCCGCGAGCGCTACGAGGGCTACATGCGCGACGTGCCCTGCCCGGCCTGCGGCGGCACGCGGCTCAAGCCCGAGATCCTCGCGGTCACGCTGCGGCACGAGTCGCTGGGCGACCGCTCGATCGCCGACCTCACGGCGCTCTCGGTGGCCGACTGCGCCGAGTTCATGAAGGGCCTGGTCCTCGGCCCGCGCGAGCAGGTCATCGCCGGCGCGGTGCTCAAGGAGATCGACGCCCGCCTGGGCTTCCTGCTCGACGTCGGGCTCGACTACCTGTCGCTGGCCCGCGCCGCGGCGACGCTGTCCGGCGGCGAGGCCCAGCGCATCCGGCTCGCGACCCAGATCGGGTCCGGGCTGGTCGGCGTGCTCTACGTGCTCGACGAGCCGTCCATCGGGCTGCACCAGCGCGACAACCGCCGGCTGATCGACACGCTGTCGCGGCTGCGCGACCTCGGCAACACGCTGATCGTCGTCGAGCACGACGAGGACACCGTCCGCGCGTCCGACTGGGTGGTCGACATCGGCCCGGGCGCGGGCGAGCACGGCGGGCGCGTCGTCTACTCGGGTCCGGTCGAGGGCCTGGAGCAGAGCGCGGAGTCGCTCACCGGGGCCTACCTCTCGGGCCGCCAGCAGATCCCCGTGCCCGCGATCCGCCGGCCGGTCGACAAGAAGCGCATGGTCGGCGTCGTCGGCGCCCGCGAGCACAACCTGCACGACGTCGACGTCGCGTTCCCGCTGGGCTGCCTCGTCTCGATCACCGGGGTGTCCGGGTCGGGCAAGTCGACGCTGGTCAACGACATCCTGGCGACGGTGCTGGCCAACAAGCTCAACAAGGCCCGCCAGGTCCCGGGCCGGCACACCCGGGTCACCGGCATCGAGCACCTCGACAAGCTCGTGCGGGTCGACCAGTCGCCGATCGGGCGCACGCCGCGCTCCAACCCGGCGACCTACACCGGCGTGTGGGACCACATGCGCAAGCTCTTCGCCGCCACCAACGAGGCCAAGGTGCGCGGGTACGGGCCGGGCCGGTTCTCGTTCAACGTCAAGGGCGGGCGCTGCGAGGCGTGCGCAGGCGACGGCACGATCAAGATCGAGATGAACTTCCTGCCCGACGTGTACGTGCCGTGCGAGGTCTGCAAGGGCGCGCGGTACAACCGCGAGACCCTCGAGGTGCACTACAAGGGCAAGAACGTGGCCGAGGTCCTCGACATGCCGATCGAGGAGGCCGCCGAGTTCTTCAAGCCGATCGGCGCGATCCACCGCCACCTGCAGACGCTCACCGAGGTCGGCCTGGGCTACGTGCGCCTCGGCCAGCCCGCGCCGACGCTGTCGGGCGGCGAGGCGCAGCGCGTCAAGCTCGCCGCCGAGCTGCAGAAGCGCTCGATGGGCCGGACGATCTACATCCTCGACGAGCCCACCACGGGCCTGCACTTCGAGGACATCCGCAAGCTGCTCGGCGTCATCAACGGGCTGGTCGACAAGGGCAACACGGTCCTCGTCATCGAGCACAACCTCGACGTCATCAAGATGTCCGACTGGGTCGTGGACATGGGTCCCGAGGGCGGCAACAACGGCGGCACCGTGGTGGCGCAGGGCACGCCGGAGCAGGTCGCGGCGGTGCCCGAGAGCTACACCGGCCAGTTCCTGAGCAAGCTCGTCGAGCCCGACGCGGGGCCCGTCCGCAAGAGCCGCGCCAAGAAGGCGGGCTGACCCGCCCGCCGGGAACACCGCAGCGCAGTGGTACGTTGTCCACTGAGCGACCAGCTCGGTGGGTGTTCTGCGTCCATCGAGCGGCAAGTGGAGCCCCGGCTCCCACCCGTCCACCGCACAGGTGAGCGGGTCCCGGTCCGGTGGTCGTGGCACGCGAGTGCCGCGGCTGCAGCGTCTCCCGACGGGAGACGTGGATCGGTCGACCGTGGGCCCTGCCGCCACCTCGCGTGGCGCGGGGCCCGACGTTCATCGGGGCTCCTCACGCCGGGTCGCACGGACTGTCACGGACCCGAGGAGAGCTCATCAGCACAGAGACCCGCATCAACGAGCGCATCCGCGTTCCCGAGGTGCGACTGGTCGGCCCCAACGGGGAGCAGGTCGGGATCGTCCGCATCGAGGACGCCCTGCGCCTGGCCCGCGAGGCCGACCTCGACCTGGTCGAGGTGGCCGCCCAGGCCCGCCCGCCGGTCTGCAAGCTCATGGACTACGGCAAGTTCAAGTACGAGAGCGCGCAGAAGGCCCGCGAGTCGCGGCGCAACCAGCAGCAGACGGTGATCAAGGAGCAGAAGCTCCGGCCGAAGATCGACCCTCACGACTACGAGACGAAGAAGGGTCACGTGACCCGCTTCCTCGGGCAGGGTCACAAGGTCAAGGTCACCATCATGTTCCGTGGCCGCGAGCAGTCGCGCCCGGAGCTGGGCTTCCGCCTCCTGCAGCGCCTCGCCGAGGACGTCGGTGACCTCGGCTACGTCGAGGCGACGCCGAAGCAGGACGGCCGCAACATGACCATGGTCCTGGCGCCGAACAAGAAGCCGCAGAAGGCCCCGCGTGCCCAGCAGGAGCAGCAGGAACCGGCCCCCGAGCCGGCCGGCTGAGCCGAGCACGCACCGCCGGCCGCACCCACCCCAGGGTGTGTGCGGCCGGGTTCCCGGGCGCCCGTACCGTCGCGTGAGCGTCGGCGCGCCGCACGCCCGATCCGCACGAGGAGCAAGGACGAGACATGCCGAAGCACAAGTCGCACAGCGGCACCAAGAAGCGCATCAAGGTGACCGGCAGCGGCAAGCTGCTGCGTGAGAAGGCGGGCAAGCGCCACCTGCTGGAGAAGAAGTCCAGCCACAAGACCCGCCAGCTCTCCGGCAACACCGAGGTCGCGCCGCAGGACGCCGGGCGCGTCAAGCGCCTGCTCGGCGGGCTGTAGAGCTCCCCGACCCCCGCCGAACCACCGCGGGCGGACCCACCCCCGCCCTCCCGATCGAAGGCAGGACCACGTGGCACGCGTGAAGCGCGCGGTCAACGCGCAGAAGAAGCGTCGCACCACCCTGGAGATGGCCAGCGGCTACCGCGGTCAGCGCTCCCGGCTCTACCGCAAGGCCAAGGAGCAGACGCTCCACTCGCTGACCTACGCCTACCGCGACCGCAAGCAGCGCAAGGGCGACTTCCGGCAGCTCTGGATCACCCGCATCAACGCCGCGGCGCGCTCCAACGACATGACCTACAACCGGTTCATGCAGGGCCTCAAGCTCGCCGGCGTCGAGGTCGACCGCAAGAACCTCGCGGAGATCGCCGTGTCCGACCCGGCGGCGTTCACCGCGCTCGTCGAGGTCGCCCGCGCGGCGGTCCCGGCCGACCCGAACGCGAAGAACGAGGACGCCGCCTGAGACGGAGCGGAGCGGAGCTCGACCCGGACGATGGGCGCGAGCTCCTCACCGAACGCACGCCGCGCGTCGCAGCAGCCCGCAAGCTGCTGCGGCGCGCGTCGCGTTTCGACGCCGGGCGCTTCCTCGTCGAGGGTGTTCGGCCGGTGCACGAGGCGCTGACGTGGGCCGGGGAGAGCCCGGGCCGGGTCCACGACCTCTTCCTCACCGACGCCGTCGCCGACCGCGACCCCACGCTCGAGGAGCGGGCGCGGGCGCTCGGGGTGCGCGTCGCCCGTGTCACCGAGAAGGCCGCCGCCGGGCTGTCGGACACGGTCACCCCGCAGGGCGTCGCCGCCGTCTGCTCGACCGTCACGGTCGCGCTCGAGACGGCGCTGGCCGGCTCGCCGCGCCTGGTGGCCGTGCTCGTCGGCGTCGCCGACCCGGGCAACGCCGGCACCGTCATCCGCACCGGCGACGCGGCCGGCGCCGACGCCGTCGTGCTGGCCGGGGACAGCCGCAACCAGCCCGTCGACCCGCACAACGGCAAGTGCGTGCGCTCGACGATGGGCAGCCTGTTCCACGTCCCGCTGGCGGTGTCCCGGGACGTCGACGCGGTCGTCACGGCCCTGCGCGACCGGGGCCTGACCCTGCTCGCGGCCGCCGGCGACGGCGAGACGGTGCTCGACGCGGCCGCCGACGCGCTGCTCGCCGCCCCGACCGCCTGGCTGTTCGGCAGCGAGGCCCACGGGCTCGACGAGCGCACGGCCGCCCTCGCCGACCACCGCGTCCGCGTGCCGATCCACGGCCGCGCCGAGAGCCTCAACCTGGCGACGGCCGCCGCTGTGTGCCTCTACGCGTCGGCGCGCGCGCACCACTGACCGAAGGCGTTCGACCTGCTCCGATACCATCGGGGCGCACCCGAGACGCCCCCAGCAGCGCAGGAGCGAGACGACCTCGATGTCCGGCACCAACGACCTCTACGACCCCAAGCAGGTCGCGGCGCTCGACCCCGAGACGCTCGACGCCGCCCGCGCCGACGCGAGCGCGGCCTTCGGCGGGGCGACCACGCTGGAGGCGCTCACCGCGCTGAAGCCCGCCCATCTCGGCGACCGGTCACCGGTGCTCACCGCGCGGCGCGAGATCGGGGCGCTGCCACCGCAGGCGCGCTCCGAGTCCGGGAAGCGGGTCAACGAGGTCCGCGTGGCCATCCAGGCCGCCTACGACGAGCGCCACGCGGTGCTCTCCGCCGAGCGCGACGAGCGGATGCTGGCCGAGGAGGCCGTCGACGTCACGCTGCCCGGCGACCGGCACCCGCGCGGCAGCCGCCACCCGCTCACGCAGCTCTCCGAGCGGATCGCCGACATCTTCGTCGCGATGGGCTACGAGGTCGCCGAGGGACCCGAGGTCGAGTCGGAGTGGTTCAACTTCGACGCCCTGAACTTCCTGCCCGACCACCCGGCGCGCACGATGCAGGACACCTTCCACGTCGAGCCCGCCGAGGCGCGCCAGGTGCTGCGCACCCACACCTCGCCGGTGCAGATCCGCGCCCTGCTCGAGCGCGACCTGCCCGTCTACGTCGTGTGCCCGGGGCGGACGTTCCGCACCGACGAGCTCGACGCGACCCACACCCCGGTGTTCCACCAGATCGAGGGCCTGGCCATCGACAAGGGCCTGACCATGGCCCACCTCAAGGGCACGCTCGACGCGTTCGCGCGGGCCATGTTCGGCGAGGAGTCGACGATCCGCCTGCGGCCGTCGTACTTCCCGTTCACCGAGCCCTCGGCCGAGCCCGACGTGTGGTTCCCGCAGAAGAAGGGCGGCGCGGGCTGGGTCGAGTGGGGCGGCTGCGGCATGGTCGACCCGAACGTCCTGCGCGCCTGCGGCGTCGACCCCGACGTCTACTCCGGCTTCGCCTTCGGCATGGGCCTGGAGCGCACGCTGATGTTCCGCAACGGGCTGCCCGACATGCGCGACATGGTCGAGGGCGACGTGCGGTTCACCTCCGCGTTCGCCGTCGAGCCGTGATCTTGGCTGAGCCGTAGTCCCGGCACCCGACACCTCCCTCTCAGCACCAGAAAGGCCCCGCCGTGCGCGTCCCCGTCTCGTGGCTCCTCGAGCACGTCGACCTGTCCTCGCAGGACGACGGCCCCGCGCCGAGCGCCGACGCCGTCGCCGAGGCGCTGATCCGGGTCGGGCTCGAGGTCGAGGACGTCCTGCCGGTCCCGACCATCACGGGCCCCCTCGTGGTCGGACGGGTCGCGTCGGTCGAGGAGCTCACCGAGTTCAAGAAGCCGATCCGGTACTGCCGGGTCGACGTGGGGCCGGAGCACAACGACGCCGAGGGGGAGGGTGCCGGTACCCGCGGCATCGTCTGCGGCGCCACCAACTTCGCCGAGGGCGACCTCGTCGTGGTGGCCCTGCCCGGCGCCGTGCTGCCCGGCGACTTCGCGATCGCCGCGCGCACGACCTACGGCCACGTCTCCGACGGCATGATCTGCGCGCTCGACGAGCTCGGGCTCGGCGACGACCACAGCGGCATCCTCGTGCTGCCGCCCGGCACGGCCGACCCCGGTGACGACGCCGCGGCGCTGCTGGGGCTGGGCGACGCGGTGCTCGACATCGCCGTCACGCCCGACCGCGGCTACTGCCTCTCGGTGCGCGGCCTGGCCCGCGAGCTGGCCTGCGCCCTCGACGCGCCGTACGGCGACCCGGCGCTGGTGCGCCGTGACCTGCCGGACGTCGAGGGGGAGGCCTGGCCGGTCCGGCTCGACCCGTCGTCGCAGTGCCGGCGCTTCGTCGCCCGCCGCGTCACCGACCTCGACCCGACCGCCCCGTCACCGTGGTGGCTGCGCCGGCGCCTGCTGCTGTGCGGCGTGCGTCCGATCTCGCTGGCCGTCGACGTCACCAACTACGTGATGCTCGAGCTGGGCCAGCCGATGCACGCCTACGACGCCGCGACCGTGCGCGGCGACATCGTCGTCCGGCGGGCCGGGGCCGACGAGAAGATCACGACCCTGGACGACGCGCAGCGCGCGCTCGACCCCGACGACGTGGTGGTCGCCGACGAATCCGGGCCGATCGGCCTGGCCGGCGTCATGGGCGGCGGGCCCACCGAGGTCGGCGCGGGCACCGGCGACGTCCTGCTCGAGGCCGGCGTGTGGGACCCGCCGTCGGTGGCCCGCACCGCCCGGCGTCACCGCCTGCCCAGCGAGGCGGCCCGGCGCTACGAGCGCGAGGTCGACCCGGCCGTGGCCCGCGCCGCCGCCGACCGGGCGGCGTGGCTGCTCGCGAACTACGGCGGGGCGACCGTCGCGCCCGGCGTCACCGACGAGGGCGGCGTGCCCACCCCCGCGCCCGTCGTCATGGCGCTCGACCTGCCCGACCGCGTCGCCGGCCGGCGCTACGAGCGGGGCGCGGTGGTGCGCCGCCTCTCCCAGATCGGCTGCGCGGTCGAGGTCGCCGGCGCCGACCCGGGCGACGGCGGCGGCGCCGGTCTGCGCGCCGTGCCGCCGACGTGGCGCCCCGACCTCACGCGCCCGGCCGACCTCGTCGAGGAGGTCCTGCGCCTCGAGGGCTATGCCGGCATCCCCTCCGAGCTGCCCGCCGCACGGCCCGGCACCGGCCTGACGCTGGCCCAGCGCCGGCGCCGCCAGGTGTCACGGGCCCTCGCCGACGCCGGCTACGACGAGGTGCTGCCCTCGCCGTTCGTCGCGCCGGCGGTGTTCGACGCCTTCGGTCTCGACGCCGACGACGACCGTCGCCACGCCCTGCGCCTGGCCAACCCGCTCGACGCCGACCGCTCGTTGATGGCGACGACGCTGCTGCCCGGCCTGCTCGACGCGGTGGTGCGGAACGTGTCCCGCGGCCTGCGCGACCTCGCGCTCTACCAGGTCGGCCAGGTGGTGCGGCCCGGTCCGGGCGACCCGCCCGCGGCGCCGGTGCTGCCGGTGGACGCCCGCCCGGACGAGGACGCGATCGCCGCGGTGCTCGCGGGCCTGCCGTCCCAGCCGCTGCGGGTCGGCGCGGTGCTCGCCGGCGCGTGGGAGCGCGCGGGCTGGTGGGGCCGGGGCCGCCCCGCCGACTGGTCCGACGCGATCGAGGCCGCCCGCCTCGTGGGCCGGGTGTACGGCGCGGAGCTCACCGTGTCCGCCGACGTGCACGCGCCCTGGCACCCGGGTCGCTGCGCGGCGCTGCACTTCGGGGAGACGCTCGTCGGGCACGCCGGCGAGCTGCACCCGAAGGTCCTCGAGGCGCTCGGCCTGCCGGCGCGGACCTGCGCGATGGAGGTCGAGCTCGACCGGCTCCCGCTCGCCGAGGACCGCCCGGTGCCCGCGGTGTCGTCGTTCCCGCCGGTGCTGCTCGACGTGGCCCTCGTGCTCGACGAGGGTGTGCCGGCCGCCTCGGTGGTCGCCGCGCTGCGCGACGGCGGCGGCGACCTCGTCGAGGACGTGCGGCTGTTCGACGTCTACGCCGGCCCGCAGGTCGGCGAGGGCAAGCGCTCGCTCGCCTTCGCCCTGCGCCTGCGCGCCCCCGACCGGACGCTGACCCTCGAGGAGGCGGCCGCCCGTCGCGACGCGGCCGTCGAGACGGCCTCCGAGCGGTTCGGGGCCCGGCTGCGCTAACCCACGGCGCCGCGGATCAGCCAGCCCAGGGTGACGTCGAGGTCGGCGCGCAGCTCGGCGTCGCCCAGCGGCGCGTCGGCGGTGGCGAGCGCGGCGTAGCCCAGGGTGCTGACGATGAGCGCGCGCACGACCCGGCCCGCCGCCTCGTCGACGCCCAGGCGCGCGAGCAGCACGACCATCGCCTCGCCCAGGGCCCGCGCGTGCGGCCCGCGGGCGCCCTGGCGCGCGAGATAGAGCGGCACGAGGTCCGCGTGCCGGCCGAGCAGGTCGAACGTCGCCAGCATGATCTCGCGGAGCCCGGCGACCGGGTCGGCGTCCGGGGGCGGGGGTGTGAGCGCGCCGAGGACGTCGTCGAGCAGGGCGTCGAGCAGGGCGTCCTTGTCGGCGACGTGGCTGTAGAGCGCGTTGGGCGCGACGCCCAGCTCGCCGGCGACCGACCGCATCGACAACCCCGGCAGTCCGCGCTCGGCGAACACGGTCCTCGCCGCGGTGAGGACGGCCTCGTGGCTGAGTCCGGCACGCTGACCCGGGGTCCTGGGCATGGACGAACTGTACACCGTCCAGTATGCTGGACACCGTACAGTTCGCCAGTGAGGAGATCGCCGTGACCGAGTCCGGGACCGCCGCCGGAGTGCCGTTCCTCGCCGTGCCGCCCGACGGCGGGCCCCGGGCCGAAGCGCCCGTCGTCGTCGGGTGGCACCTCATGGACGCGCCGCGCAGCGAGGCGGCGTTCGCGGCGGCCCTGCCGCTGGCGGGCCTCGACGCGTGGCGGATCTACCTCGGCCTGCCGAAGATGGGCGCCCGGCTGCCCGCGGGCGGCATGGACGAGCTGATCGCCCTCGGCTACGAGGACGCCGTCGCGCTCATGCACGGGCCGGTCAACGCGGAGGCGGCCGGCGAGTTCGACGCCGCGCTCACCGCGCTGCGCGAGCGCTTCGGGATCGGCGGGCCGCTGGGCCTGTTCGGCGGCTCGGCGGGCGCCGGGGTCGCGCTCGAGGTCACCACGCGGCGCGACGACGTCACCGCGCTCGTGGCCGTCAGCCCCTTGGTGCAGCTCCGGCCGGTGGTGGCGACGCTCGGCAAGCTCTTCGGCGTCGACTACCGGTGGGGTCCGGAGTCCGACGCGATCGCCGACCGCATGGACTACGTCGCCCGGGTCGCCGAGCTCGGGGCCACGCCCGCGCGCTTCGTCGTGGGCTCCGAGGACGAGCCCACCGCGTTCCTCGAGCCCACCCGCGATCTCGTGGCGGGCGCGCGCGGGCCGGCGGACCTCGTCGTCGTCGAGGGCATGGGCCACGCGCTGGCCGAGGAGCCGGGGCTCGAGCCGGCCCCGCAGACGCCGCACGCCGCGGAGGTCGACGCCCACGCCGTCGCGTGGTTCCGGCAGCATCTGGGCGCATGAGCGCGCGGCGGGTCTCGGAGGTCGGCCTGCTGCGGCTGGTCGCCCTCGGGCTCGTCGGCCCGGAGACCGACGACGTCGCCGGCGTGGTCCGCCACCTCGGCGCCGTCCAGGCCCAGGACCTCCCCGGCGCGCTGACGTCGCTGGCCCTGCGGACCAGGGGCCGCTCGCGCGAGGCCGTGGTGGCTGCCTGCGACGCCGGCGCGGTGGTCCGCAGCTGGCCGATGCGCGGGACGCTGCACCTCGTCCCGGCCGAGGACCTCGGCTGGATGCTCCCGCTCGGCACGGCCCGGCCGCGGGTGCAGGCGGCGCGCCGGCGCGTCGAGCTGGGGCTCACCGACGCCGACGTCGGGCGTGCCGGCGAGCTGGCCCTCGGCGCGGTGCCGGCCACCCGCGAGGCGCTGTTCGCGGTGTGGGAGCAGGCGGGCCTCGAGCCGGTCAAGGGGCGGGGCTACCACCTGCTCGGTGCGCTGGCGGCCGAGGGCGTGCTGTGCTTCGGGCCGTTCCAGCAGGGTGAGCCGGTCATCGTCGACGTCGCCCGGTGGATCCCGGCCCCGCGCCGGCTGGAGCGCGAGGAGGCGCTGGGGGAGTGGGCGCGCCGGTACTTCCGCTCGCACGGCCCCGCCACGCGCCACGACTTCCTGCGCTGGACGAACATCCCCGCCGCCGACGTCGACGCGGGCATCGCCATCGCGCGGCCGGAGCTCGCGAGCCTGGACGTCGACGGCACCGAGTACCTCCTGGACCCGGCGGTGCCCGACCTGCTCGCGGCGCGGCGCCGGCAGGCCCTGGGCGTGCACCTGCTGCCCGGCTTCGACGAGTTCGTCCTCGGCTACGGCCGGCGCGACGACGTCGTCGACCCCGCCCACGTCGAGCGGATCGTCCCCGGCGGCAACGGCGTGTTCCGGGCGACCGTCGTCCACCGCGGCCGGATCGTGGGGACGTGGGCGGCGCCCCGGCGTCGCCTGGAGGTCACGCCGTTCGGCACCCTCGACGAGCGCACCGGGGCCGCGGTCGCGCGGGCGCACGCCCGGCTCCCCTGAGGACCGTTCGTCGCCGTTCCTGAGAGCCCGGCGGTCCGTTCCTCCCCCGTTCGGGCGATCACCCGACCGGTGACCGCGCCGCGGGGCGTCGTGACCGGCGGGTGGCGCGTCGCGTTCTCAGGTGCGCCCCGCGCCATGATCCGCCTCCGTAGCGTGACCTGGCCGTGACCCGGGGGCTCCCCCTCCGCCCGGGCCGGCCGCCTCGACCCCGATCAGCGAGGAGCACCTGCATGTCCAGCGCGCCCGACGATGCGGCCGTCCCCGAGGCCGCCGACGACGGCTCCGAGGGTTCCGGCGGCGCGTGGGCGACCGCGGACTTCGTGGTCGGCCGCGGCGTGCTGCTGGTGATCGGCCCGATCATCATCGCGCTGTTCTGGGTGTTCGGGGCGCTGCCCGCCTGGGGCGCCGCGGCGCTCGGCGGCTTCCTGTCCGTCGTCGCGGTGGTCTTCCTCGCCCGGCTCCGGTCCCGCGGCGCCGCCGGGGGCGCCGAGGGCGCCCGCGTGCTCGTCGTCGGCGGCGGTTACGCCGGGCTCGTCGCGGCGCGAGCGCTGCAGGCCCGCCTGCCCGGCGGCACGCGCGGTGGGCGGCACCTCGGCCCCGGCACGGCGACGACGGGCATCGCCGGCATCACGGTGGTCGACCCCCAGGCGCACATGACCTACCAGCCGTTCCTGCCCGAGGCCGCGGCCGGCGCGATCGAGCCGCGCCACCTCACCGTGCCGTTGCGCAAGGCGCTGCGCCGCTGCGACGTGATCACGGGCTCGGTCGCCGCGGTGGACGACGCCTCGCGCCGCGCGGTGGTCAGCCTGCCCGACGGCGGCACCCGCGAGATCGGTTACGACGTCCTCGTCGTGGCCCCCGGCACCGCGCCCCGGCGCCTCCCGATCCCCGGCCTCGAGGACCGCGCGCTCCCGTTCCGCTCGGTCACCGACGCCCTCGCCCTGCGCGAGCACGTCCTGTCCCGGCTGGACGCGGCGGCGTCGACGACCGACCCGAGCGAGCGCCGCCGCCTGCTGACCTTCACCGTGATCGGCGGCGGGTTCGCGGGCCTCGAGGTGCTCGGCGAGCTCGAGGACATGACGCGCCGGGCCGCCAAGCACCAGCCCGGCTATGTCGCCGAGGAGATCCGGTGGGTGCTCCTCGAGGCGGCCGGGCGGATCATGCCCGAGGTCAGCCCGGCCCTCGCCGCGCGCGTGCACGCCCAGCTGCTGCGTCGCGGCATCGAGGTCCGGGTCGGCGCCAAGATCACCTCGGCGCACGGCGGCACCGTCGTGCTCGCCGGCGGGCCGACCTTCACCACCGACACGATCGTCGTCGCCGCCGGCTCCGTGCCGAACCCCCTGCTCGAGCGCACCGACCTGCCGCTCGACCCGCGCGGGCGCGTGCGGTGCGCGACGACCCTGCAGGTCCGCGACCGGGCGCACGTGTTCACCGCCGGCGACTGCGCGGCGGTCCCCGACGTCACCGTGCCCGTCCCGCGGGACGGGGAACCGTCCACCACCGCGCCGACGGCCCAGCACGCGGTGCGCCAGGCGCGCCTGCTCGCCCGCAACGTCGACGCGTTCCTGGCCGGGCGCCTGCTGCGCGGGTACCGCCACAAGAACTCGGGAGCCGTGGCCGGTCTGGGCCGCCGGCGCGGTGCGGCCCAGATCGGCCCGCTGCGCATGACGGGCTGGCCGGCGTTCCTGCTGCACCGCGCCTACCACCTCTGGGCGATGCCCACCGCCGACCGCACCGTGCGCATCGCCCTCGACTGGCTGGTGTCCGGGCTCCTCGGGCGGGACCTCGTCGCCGTCGGACGTCGCGACGCCGCCCCGCTGCCCGACACCGACGCCCCGCCGACGGTCGTGCCGCCGGCCGAGGTGGAGGAGAAGGTCGCCGGTCCGCAGACGCCCGCCGACCCGCCGACCGGGGCCACGCCGATCTCGGGCCCGGTCCCGACCTGGGGTGCCGACCCGGCCCTGACCGGGCCCCGGCCCGCCACGCCGACCCCCGAGCCGGCCCGGGCGAGCGCCACCGACTCCCAGGGCATCCCCGCGATGCAGATCGCCGCGGCGCAGTCCGGCGGGTTCCCGGCGGTGCGCGACCCGCACCCGTCGTACCCGCCGTTCGCCGAGCCCTTCCCGGCCGGGTCCTTCTCGCCGGCCCCGTCCTCGGAATCGACGTTCCGCGACCTCACGCCGTCGCTGTCGTTCGGCGCGCCGAGCGACACCGGCTCCTTCCGCGAGCCGCACCCGTCGTTCCCGTCCACCCCGCGCGACGGCGAGCGCACCGACGACGGCCCCCGCGCGCCGTACCCGTCGACGAGCCGCCCACGCCACTCACTGGGCAACCCGAACTAGGGGTTACTGGCTGGTATCTCTCGCTGAGCGAGAGATACCAGCCAGTAGGCCTCGGGGGGCGGGCGTGCGGGTCGAGCTGGGCGGTGGTCCGGGTCGCCCGCCGGCCGGTAATCGCTGGACCCCCGTGGTCGCATGGCCACGTGCACGTCGAGTTCTCCCGACGCCCCGACCACGGGTCGCTCGCGCTGATCGACCGCGACGACGGCGTGCAGTTGCGCCTGCGTTCCTACGAGCGCACCGGCGACGTCCCGCACGATGCCGTCCACCTCGTGGGCGAGCGCGCGCTGGGCCTCACCGGCGGGCTCTGGGGCTCGATCGCCGCGGGCGCGCTGTTCGAGAGCATCGAGGTCGTCGCCGGCAAGCTGCGCCACGACCGCCGCCGGCGCTCCGACGCCATTCGGAAGGCCAACGCCAAGGCGCTGGGGCTCGCCGAGACCGTCGTCGGCGTACTCCAGCAGAGCGTCGACCGGGACGGCGCGGCGACCCGGGCGGCGCTCGACGCGGCCTGGAGCATCACGGAGACCGGACCCAGCCCGTTCACGGTCGCGCAGGCCACGGCGGCGGTCGAGCAGCTCCGGGAGCTCCGGGAGCGCTGGCGACGGCTCGGCCCGGGGGAGACCATCCCGTACACGTGGCGGCGTTGATCACCTCGGTTGCATGGATTTCCGAGGACGCGCATACTCATACGTATGCGCGTCGCGGTCGCCGGAGCCAGTGGGTACGTCGGGGGTGAGGTCCTGCGCCTCGCCCTCGGCCACCCCGAGGTCGAGATCGGGGCGGTGACGGCGGGCGAGTCCGCGGGCACCGCCCTCGGGGTCCACCAGCCCCACCTGCCCACCCTCGCCGACCGGACGATCGCCGAGACGACGCCCGAGCAGCTCGCGGGGCACGACGTCGTGTTCCTCGCCCTGCCGCACGGGCGCTCGGCGGAGCTCGCCGCGCAGTTGCCGGCCGAGACGCTCGTCGTCGACTGCGGCGCCGACCACCGGCTCACCGACCCCGCCGCCTGGCAGCGCTGGTACGGCGGCGAGCACGCCGGCGCGTGGCCCTACGGGCTGCCCGAGCTGCCCGGCGCCCGTGAGCAGCTGAGGAACAGCACGCGCATCGCCGTCCCCGGCTGCTACCCGACGGCCAGCACCCTCGCGGCTTTCCCCGCCGTGGCCGCCGGCCTCACGAAGCCCGACGTCGGCGTCGTCGCCTTCTCCGGCACGTCCGGGGCGGGCAGGGCCGCCAAGGCGCACCTGCTGGGCTCCGAGGTCATGGGCTCGGCCACCGCGTACGGCGTCGGCGGCGGCCACCGGCACACCCCCGAGATCGTCCAGAACCTCGCGAGCGTCAGCCCCGAGCCGGTCCGGGTTTCGTTCACCCCGGTCCTCGCCCCGATGCCGCGCGGCATCCTCGCGGTCGCGAGCGCCCCGCTCGCCGACGACGGCGTCACCGACGACCAGGCCCGCGAGGTCTACGCCAAGGCCTTCGACCCCGAGCCGTTCGTGCACCTGCTGCCCGCCGGCGTCCAGCCCGCGACCAAGTCGGTCGTCGGCTCGAACAGCGTGCAGGTGCAGGTCACCGTCGATCCCGACGCCGGCCGCCTCGTCGTCACCGCCGTCATCGACAACCTCACCAAGGGGACGGCCGGCGGCGCGTTCCAGTCGGTCAACCTGGCCCTCGGCCTCGACGAGACCCTCGGTCTCCCCACCACGGGAGTCAGCCCGTGAGCGTCACCGCCCCGCAGGGCTTCCGGGCCGCCGGCGTCCGCGCCGGGATCCGCAATCAATCTCTGGGCGCCACGGCGAGCCGCCCCGACGTCGCCCTCGTCGTCAACGACGGTCCGCAGCAGGTCGCGGCGGGCGTGTTCACCCGCAACCAGGTCAAGGCCGCCCCGGTGCTGTGGTCGCAGCAGGTGCTGCGCGAGCAGAACCTGCGCGCGGTCGTGCTCAACGCCGGCGGCGCCAACGCGTGCACCGGCCCCGACGGGTTCGGCGACACGCACCGCACGGCCGAGAAGGTCGCCGACGTCCTGGGATGCGGCGCGATCGAGGTGGGCGTCTGCTCCACCGGCCTCATCGGGGAGCGCCTGCCGATCGAGCGGCTGCTGAAGGGCGTCGAGGCCGCGGCCGTGGAGCTCGCCGACGGCGAGGACGCCGGCACGCGCGCCGCGACCGCCGTGCTGACCACCGACACCGTCGACAAGCAGGCCGCGGTCGGACGCCACGGGTGGACCGTCGGCGGCTTCGCCAAGGGCGCCGGGATGATGGCGCCGAGCCTCGCGACGATGCTGGTCGTGCTCACCACGGACGCGATCGTCACCCCCGAGCAGGCCGACGGCGCCCTCCGCGCCGCCACGGCGATGACCTTCGACCGCCTCGACATCGACGGCTCCACGAGCACCAACGACACCGTGCTGCTCCTCGCGTCCGGTGCCTCGGGCGTCGAGGCCGAGGCCGACGCGTTCACCGAGGTCCTCACCGAGGTCTGCGCGGACCTCGCGCGGGGCCTGCAGGCCGACGCCGAGGGCGTCACCAAGCGGATCGCGGTCACGGTCACCGGGGCCCGCGACGATCGCGACGCCCTCGTCGCCGCCCGCACCATCGCCCGCGACAGCCTGGTGAAGACCGCGCTGTTCGGCTCCGACCCGAACTGGGGCCGGATCGCCGCCGCGGTCGGGGCGAGCGAGGCGACGGTCGAGCCCGAGACCCTGTCGGTCACCGTCAACGGCGTGCTGCTCTGCGAGGCCGCGGCGGCGGTGGGCGACCGGCACAAGGCCGACCTGTCGGGCCCCGAGATCGCCGTCGAGGTCGACCTCGGGCTCGGCGGGGGACTGGCCACGGTGCTGACGACGGACCTGTCGCACGCCTACGTCGACGAGAACAGCGCGTATTCGTCGTGACCACCGAGACGAGCATTCCGGTCCCGGCCGACGTCCCCGACCGCTACCAGTCCGCGGCCGCGAAGGCCGGCGTCCTCGCCGAGGCCCTGCCCTGGCTGCAGCGCTTCCAGGACGCGGTCGTCGTCGTCAAGTACGGCGGCAACGCCATGACCGACGACGCCCTGCGGCGCGCGTTCGCCGAGGACATGGTCTTCCTGCGCCTCGCCGGCATCCGCCCGGTCGTCGTGCACGGCGGCGGACCCCAGATCACCAGCATGCTCAGCAGGCTCGGAATGGAGGGCGAGTTCCGCGGCGGCCTGCGCGTCACCACCCCGGAGACGATGGACGTGGTCCGGATGGTGCTCGTCGGCCAGGTCGGCCGCGAGCTCGTCGGGCTGATCAACGCCCACGGCCCCTACGCCGTCGGGCTCTCCGGCGAGGACGCGCGGCTGTTCACCGCGGCCCGGCGCACCGCGACCGTCGACGGCGAGCAGGTCGACGTCGGCCTGGTCGGCGACGTCGTCGAGGTGGACCCGGCCGCGGTGCTCGACCTCGTCGCCGGCGGGCGCATCCCGGTGGTCTCGACGGTCGCGCCCGACGTCGACGGCGTCGTGCACAACGTCAACGCCGACACCGCCGCCGCCGCGCTCGCCGAGGCGCTGGGCGCGCGCAAGCTCGTCGTGCTCACCGACGTCGAGGGGCTCTACACCGACTGGCCGGACCGCTCGAGCCTCCGCTCGCAGATCGACGACGTCGAGCTCGCGGCGCTCCTGCCGTCCCTGAGCAGCGGGATGATCCCGAAGATGGAGGCCTGCCTGCGGGCGGTGCAGGGCGGCGTGCCCCGGGCACACGTCATCGACGGGCGGGTCGCGCACTCCGTGCTGCTCGAGGTGTTCACCAGTGCGGGGGTGGGGACGATGGTCGTCCCCGCCGACGGGAAGGAGGCGTGAGGGATGACGGCAACACTCTCGGGTGAGGATCTCCGCCGCCGCTGGAGCGCCTCGCTCATGGACAACTACGGCACCCCGCCGATCAGCCTCGTGCGCGGTGAGGGCGCCCGGGTGTGGGACGCCGACGGACGCGAGTACCTCGACCTGCTCGGCGGCATCGCGGTCAACCTGCTCGGTCACGCGCACCCGGCCGTCGTGGAGGCGGTCTCCCGGCAGGTCGCGACCCTCGGCCACACGAGCAACCTCGTCATCAACCCGCTGACCGTCGAGCTCGCCGAGCGCCTGCTCGACCTGCTCGGCCACCCCGGGCGGGTGCTGTTCTGCAACTCCGGCGCCGAGGCCAACGAGACAGCCTTCAAGATCACCCGGCGGACCGGGCGCCGCAAGGTCGTGGCCGCGGAGAACGCGTTCCACGGGCGGACCATGGGCGCGCTCTCGCTCACGGGGCAACCGGCGAAGCGCACGCCGTTCGAGCCGCTGGTGCCCGGCGTGGAGTTCGTGCCCTACGGCGACGTCGAGGCGCTGCGCGCGGCCGTCGACGACGACACCGCGGCGGTGTTCCTCGAGCCGATGCAGGGCGAGGCCGGCGTCATCGTCCCGGCCGACGGCTACCTGCGCGCCGCCCGCGACATCACCACCGAGCGGGGCGCGCTGCTGGTGCTCGACGAGGTCCAGACCGGGGTCGGGCGCACCGGGCTGTGGTTCGCCCACCAGCGCACGGACGTCGTCCCGGACGTCGTGACGCTGGCCAAGGGCCTCGGCGGCGGGCTGCCCATCGGGGCCTGCATCGGGGTCGGCGCGGCCGGTGACCTCCTCGGCCCCGGTCAGCACGGCACGACCTTCGGCGGCAACCCCGTGTGCTGCGCGGCCGCGCTCGCCGTGCTCGACACGATCGCCGCCGAGGGCTACCTCGAGCGCGCCACCGCGCTGGGCCGCGACGTCGCGGCGCGCGTCGAGGGGCTGGCTCACGGGACGGTCGACCACGTCGACGCCGTGGGCATCCTCATCGGCATCGCGCTGCGGGAGCCGATCTCCACCCAGGTCGCCGCCGCGGGCCGCGAGGCCGGCTACCTGATCAACAACGCCGTGCCGGAGCGGGTGCGGCTGGCGCCCCCGGTCGTCGTCACCGACGAGCAGGTCGAGGGCTTCGTGGCCGCGCTGCCCGCGCTGCTCGACCAGGGCGCCGCGGCGGCCGAGGCGGCGGGATCGTGACGGTCTCGGTGGGCACGAAGGTCCGGCACCTCCTGCGCGACGACGACCTCACCCCGGCCGAGCAGGCCGAGGTGCTGGAGCTCGCCGCGACGATGAAGGCCGACCCGTTCGGGCAGCGCCCGCTCGCGGGGCCGCGCGCCATCGCGGTGATCTTCGACAAGAGCTCCACCCGCACCCGGGTGTCCTTCGAGGTCGGCATCGCCGCGCTCGGCGGCACCCCGGTCATGATCGACGGGCGGGACGCCCAGCTCGGGCGCGGCGAGACCATCGGCGACACGGCGCGGGTGCTCTCGCGCTACGTCGACGCGATCGTATGGCGCACGAGCAGCGAGGACCGCATCCAGGAGATGGCCGCGCACGCCACCGTCCCGGTCATCAACGCGCTGACCGACGGCTTCCACCCCTGCCAGGTCCTCGCCGACCTGCAGACCATCGCCGAGCGCCAGGGCGGCACCGCGGGCCGGACGCTGACCTACCTCGGCGACGGGGCCAACAACATGGCGCAGTCGCTGCTGCTCGGCGGGGCCACCGCCGGCATGCACGTGCGGGTCGCGGCGCCGGCGGGGTTCACGCCGGACGCCGCGGTCGTCGACGCCGCCCGGGCGCGGGCCGCCGAGTCCGGCGGGTCGGTCACCGTCACCGACGACCCGGCCGCCGCCGAGGGCGCCGACGTCCTCGTCACCGACACCTGGACCTCGATGGGCCAGGAGTCCGACGGTCGCGACCGCGCGGTGCTCGCCCCGTTCCGGCTGGACGGGGCCGCGGTCGCCCGGGCGCGCCCGGACGTCACGGTCCTGCACTGCCTGCCCGCCCACCGCGGCGACGAGATCACCGCCGAGGTCATCGACGGCCCCGCGTCGGCGGTGTGGGACGAGGCCGAGAACCGCCTGCACGCCCAGAAGGCCGTGCTGACGTGGCTGGTGGAGCGGTCCCGGTGACCGAGACCAGGAACGTGACCTCCCGGGCGGCGCGCCAGGCGCGCATCGTCGCCCTGCTCACCGACCGCGACGTGCACAGCCAGGCCGAGCTGGCCGGGCTGCTCGCGTCCGAGGGCGTCGAGGTCACCCAGGCGACGCTGTCGCGCGACCTCGACGAGCTGGGCGCCGTGAAGTTGCGCGGCGTCGACGGCGGCGTCGGACGCTACGTGGTGCCCGACGACGGGAGCCCCGTGCGCGGGGTCGTCGGGGGCACCGACAGACTGACCAGGCTGCTCGGCGAGCTGCTGGTCTCCACCGACCACTCCGGCAACCTCGCGGTGCTGCGCACCCCGCCCGGGGCCGCGCACTACCTGGCCAGCGCGCTGGACCGTGCGGCGCTGGCCGAGGTGGTCGGGTGCATCGCCGGGGACGACACGGTGTTCGTCGTCGCCCGCGAGCCCCTCGACGGGGCGGACCTCGCAGCACGGTTGCGGACCCTGAGCACCAGGACGACGGCGCGGTCGTCCACCCGAGACATGAACGAGCAGGAAGAGGGAGAGCAGTGAGCGAGCGGATCGTGCTGGCGTACTCCGGGGGTCTCGACACCTCGGTCGCCATCGGCTGGATCGCCGAGGAGACCGGGCGCGAGGTCGTCGCGGTCGCCGTCGACGTCGGGCAGGGCGGGGAGGACCTCGAGGTCATCCGCAAGCGGGCCCTGGACTGCGGCGCGGTCGAGGCCGCCGTCGCCGACGCGCGCGACGAGTTCGCCGAGGGCTTCTGCCTGCCGGCGCTGCGCGCCAACGCGCTCTACATGGACCGCTACCCGCTGGTCTCGGCCCTGTCGCGCCCGCTGATCGTCAAGCACCTCGCCGCGGCCGCCCGTGCCCACGGCGCGTCGACGGTCGCGCACGGGTGCACCGGCAAGGGCAACGACCAGGTCCGCTTCGAGGTCGGCGTGGGCGCCCTCGCCCCCGACCTCGACGTCATCGCCCCGGTCCGCGACTTCGCGTGGACCCGCGAGAAGGCGATCGCGTGGGCCGAGGAGCGCTCCCTGCCGATCGACGTCAACAAGCGCTCGCCGTACTCGATCGACCAGAACGTGTGGGGCCGCGCGGTCGAGACCGGCTTCCTCGAGGACATCTGGAACGGGCCCATCGAGGACGTCTACTCCTACACCGCGAACCCCGCCGAGCCCCGCGACGCCGACGAGGTCGTCGTGGGCTTCGAGGCCGGCGTCCCGGTGACGATCGACGGCGAGAAGGTCTCGGTGCTGCAGGCCATCGAGCAGCTCAACCGGCGTGCCGGCGCCCAGGGCATCGGCCGGCTCGACATGGTCGAGGACCGCCTGGTCGGCATCAAGAGCCGCGAGGTCTACGAGGCCCCGGGCGCGATCGCGCTGATCACCGCGCACCAGGAGCTGGAGAACGTCACGCTCGAGCGCGAGCAGTCGCGGTTCAAGCGCCAGGTCGAGCAGCGCTGGGGCGAGCTGGTCTACGACGGCCTCTGGTTCTCGCCGCTGCGGCGCAGCCTCGACGCCTTCGTCGACTCCACCCAGGAGCACGTCACCGGCGAGGTCCGGATGACCCTGCAGGGCGGCCGCGCGGTGCCGACGGGCCGGCGCAGCGCCCAGTCGCTCTACGACTTCAACCTCGCGACCTACGACGAGGGCGACCTGTTCGACCAGTCGCTGGCCAAGGGCTTCGTGCAGCTCTGGGGTCTCCCGTCGAAGATCGCTGCCAAGCGCGACCAGCAGTGACGCCTCCAGAGGGTTCCGCCCTGTGGGGCGGACGGTTCGCCTCCGGCCCGGACGCGGTGATGGCGGCGCTGTCGAAGTCGACGCAGTTCGACTGGGTGCTCGCGCCCTACGACATCGCCGGCTCCCGCGCCCACGCGCGAGTGCTGCACAGCGCCGGGCTGCTCACCGATTCCCAGCTCGAGGCGATGCTCGACGCCCTGGGCCGTCTCGCCGACGACGTCGCGTCCGGAGCGTTCCTGCCCGCCGAGGACGACGAGGACGTGCACACCGCCCTCGAGCGCGGGCTGATCGAGCGGGCGGGGGAGGACGTCGGCGGGCGGCTGCGTGCCGGGCGCTCGCGCAACGACCAGATCGCCACCCAGCTGCGGATGTGGCTGCGCGACGAGCTGCGGTCGGTGGTGCGGGGCGTGGCCGGCGTGGTCGACGCGCTGCTCATCCAGGCCCGCGCGCACCCGGACGCCGCGATGCCGGGGCGCACGCACCTGCAGCACGCCCAGCCGGTGCTGCTGGCCCACCACCTGGGCGCCCACGCCCAGGCCCTGCTGCGCGACGTCGGGCGGTGCCGCGACCTCGACCGCCGCCTGGCGTACTCGCCGTACGGGTCGGGGGCGCTCGCGGGCACCTCGCTGGGCCTCGACCCGGCTGCGGTGGCGCACGACCTGGGGTTCACCGACGCCGTCGACAACTCGATCGACGGCACCGCGTCGCGGGACCTCGCCGCCGAGGGTGCGTTCGTGCTGGCGATGGTGGCGGTCGACCTGTCCCGGATCGCCGAGGAGGTCATCCTCTGGGCCACCGCGGAGTTCGGCTACGTGACGCTCGCCGACGCCTGGTCGACCGGCTCGTCGATCATGCCGCAGAAGAAGAACCCCGACGTCGCCGAGCTCGCGCGCGGCAAGGCGGGGCGCCTCGTCGGCAACCTGTCGGGTCTGATGACCACGCTCAAGGCGCTCCCGCTGGCCTACAACCGCGACCTGCAGGAGGACAAGGAGCCGCTGTTCGACTCGGCGGCCCAGCTGGCGATGGTGCTCCCGGCGATGGCCGGCATGATCAGGACGCTGACGTTCCACACCGACCGCCTCGCCGAGCTCGCCCCGGCCGGCTTCACCCTCGCGACCGACCTCGCCGAGTGGCTGGTGCGCGAGGGCGTCCCGTTCCGCCGGGCGCACGCGGCGGCCGGCGCGTGCGTGCGGGCGGCCGAGGAACGCGGCGTCGGGCTCGACGAGCTCACCGACGACGAGCTCGCCGCCTGCGACCCGGCGCTGACCCCGGACGTGCGCGCCGTGCTCACCGTCGCGGGGTCGCTCGCCTCGCGCGACGCCCACGGCGGCACCGCCCCGAAACGCGTGTCCGAGCAGCTCGACCGCATCTTCGGCGCGACGATCGAGGCGCACGCCTGGGCCGGCCGCCCGATCGAGCGCCGCTGACCGCGTGTGACCGGTCTCCGTGTCAGCGGTGGGCCACCGCAGACGTTGAGTGTCCGTATCGGCACACGCTCGATCGGGCGCGGAGTGCTCGCCGCCGGGAGCGAGCACTGAGCGTTAGCGTGGATCTCGTGAGCGCGCGGTGGCGACGGTGGTTCCCGGTCGTCGTCGTGCTGCTCGCCGTCCTGGCCGGGTGCGCCGAGGCGCCCGCCGCCCCCGCCGTCCCCGCGACGCCGGCGCCCGTCGGGTCACCCACACCGCCGGCGCCGCCGGCCGCGGCGTCCGACGCCATCGGTCCCCACGGACCCTCGGTCCCCGAGGAGCCGGTGGCGCTCGCCCGCGTGCTCGAAGACACGCAGGCCACGATCGCCGACCCCGCCCGCGCCCCCGCGGACGTCGCGGCCGCGGCACGCACCGCCCAGGTCGCCTACGAGGAGCTCGCGTTCCGTCCGGAGCGCCTGCCCGCCGTCCTCGCCGCCCTCTCGCCGCGCGTGCGGGAGAGCACCGACCGCATCGTCGGGGCCGGCCGCTCGCTGCTGTCCATGGCGAAGCGGGGGCCCGGGGACATGCTCCCGGCCTGGCGGATCGCCGCCCCGCGGCCGCCCGGCGAGCTCCGCGCGATCTACGCCGAGGCCCAGGACCGGTTCGGGGTGCCGTGGACGGTGCTGGCCGCGGTGAACCTCGTCGAGAGCCGCATGGGCCGCATCGTGTCGCACTCGGAGGCCGGGGCGCGGGGGCCGATGCAGTTCATGCCGAGCACCTGGGCGTCCTACGGCCTGGGCGGGGACGTCACCGATCCCCACGACGCGATCCTGGGCGCCGCCAACTACCTGGCGGCCAACGGCGGCGCCACCGACGCCGGCCTCGACCGGGCTCTGGAGCGCTACAACAACGACGACCGCTACGTCCGTGCCGTGCGCGCCTACGCCACGGTGATGCAGGCCGACGAGCGCGCCTACCTGGGCTTCCACGCCTGGGAGGTCTACTTCCGCACGACGGCCGGGCGCGTGCACCTGCCCGTCGGGTACGACGAGGCGGAGCCCGTGACCGCCGTCGCCTACCTGGCCCGCACGGGGGCGCCGCGCTGAGTGCCGGGCCCCGCGGGGCAGGATCACGGCCGATGCTGCTCGACCGCTCGGCACTCGCCGACGACGTGCTCCCGGCCGCCCGCCGCCTGCTCGGGTGCGAGCTCGCGGCCGACACCCCGCAGGGCGAGGTGCGGGTCCGCCTCGTGGAGGTGGAGGCCTACCGCGGGGCCGACGACCCCGGGTCGCACTGCTACCGCGGACAGACGCCGCGCAACGCGGTCATGTGGGGGCCCGCGGGCCACCTGTACGTCTACTTCGTCTACGGCATGCACTTCTGCGCGAACATCGTGTGCCTGCGGGACGGGGTCGCCGGCGCGGTCCTCGTGCGCGCCGGCGAGGTGCTCTCCGACCTCGGCGCCGCGCACGCCCGCCGCCCCACCGCCCGGGGACGCGACGCCGAGCTCGCGAAGGGTCCGGCGCGGCTGTGCGCCCTGCTCGGGCTCGACCGCGGGCACAACGGTGTCGACGTGCTCTCCCCGTCGTCTCCGGTGCGTCTCCACGCCGGGACCCCGGTGCCCGACGCCGACATCCGCACGGGGCCGCGCGTCGGGGTGGCCGCCGGCCAGGAACGGCCGTGGCGCTTCTGGACCGCGGGGTCGCGGGCGGTGACGCCCTACAAGGCCGGACGCGCCCGGGCCGACGGTCCGGACTGGTGACCGGGTCGGCAGACTGGACGCGTGACCGCACCGCACATCCTCGACGACCTCGCCTGGCGCGGCCTCGTCGCGCAGAGCACCGACCTCGACGCGCTGCGCCGGGACCTCGACGCGGGGATGGTCACCCTCTATTCCGGCATCGACCCGACCGCGCCGAGCGCGCACATCGGGCACCTGCTCCAGTGGCTCACGCTCGCCCGCTTCCAGCAGGCCGGGCACCGGCCGGTCGCGCTGGTGGGCGGCGCCACCGGGCTCATCGGCGACCCGAAGCCGACCTCGGAGCGCACGCTCAACGACCGTGACGTGGTCGCCGGGTGGGTCGACAAGCTCGGCGCGCAGCTGCGGCCGTTCCTCGACTTCTCGTCCGAGCGGCCGAACGCCGCGCTGCTGGTCAACAACCTCGACTGGACCGAGGGGCTGTCGGCGCTGGACTTCCTCCGCGACGTCGGCAAGCACTTCCGGGTCGGCCGGATGCTGGCGAAGGAGGCCGTGAGCCGGCGGATGGAGTCCGACGAGGGCATCAGCTACGCCGAGTTCTCCTACCAGCTGCTGCAGTCCTTCGACTTCCTCGAGCTCTACCGCCGCTACGGCTGCACGCTGCAGACCGGCGGCAGCGACCAGTGGGGCAACCTGACGGCCGGCACCGACCTCGTCCACCGCGTCGAAGGACGGTCGCTGCACGCGCTCGGCACGCCGCTCATCACCAAGGCCGACGGCACCAAGTTCGGCAAGACCGAGAGCGGCACGGTGTGGCTCGACCGCGAGCTGACCAGCCCGTACGCCTTCTACCAGTTCTGGATCCAGGCCGAGGACGCGATGGTGGGCACCTACCTGCGCGCCTTCACCTGGCTCTCCCACGAGGAGATCACCGAGCTCGAGCGCCTCACCGAGGAGAAGCCGCAGGCACGGGAGGCCCAGCGGGCGCTCGCACGGGCGGTGACCGGCCTGGTGCACGGCGAGGACGAGGTCGCCCGGGCGGAGGCGGCGAGCCGCGCGCTGTTCGGCCGCGGGGAGCTCGCGGAGCTCGACGCGGACACCCTGGCGGCCGCGATCGCCGAGATCCCGTCGTACACCGCCCTGCGCTCGGAGCGGCCGACGATCGTCGACCTCCTGGTGGGCAGCGGTCTGTCGACGGGCCGGGGTGCTGCGCGGCGGACGATCGCCGAGGGCGGGGCGTACGTGAACAACGCGAAGGTCGAGTCGGAGGAGTGGGAGCCGGCGGACGGGGACCTGCTGCACGGCCGCTGGCTCGTGCTGCGCCGGGGCAAGCGCAACGCCGCCGGCGTCGAGCTCGCCGGTACCTGATCGGGTCCGGGGCGTTTCGGCTGCTCAGCGGCGGGGCATCGGCGCCGGCACGACGATCGACCCCCCCGCTGCAGGGCAGGTTTCGGGCGTGTGTAGAGTTCTCCCCATCGCAAGGCAAGGGGTTGCCCCCGGGCCCTGCGGACAACTAAGTTAGGAGCTTCGCCCTCCGGAAGGTCCGCTCGGTGAGTGGGTTGGTACGGTGGTGTGGTTGTCCTTTGAGAACTCAACAGTGTGCTGAATGTTTGGTGTGTTTGTCCTCGTCGGCATCATGTCTGCTTTTTGTGAGTGGTTGTGGTGTCGTGGGGTTTCTTTGAGTGGGTCTGACCTTT
>NZ_JBHSKG010000026.1:0-80667 GCF_042657905.1 Actinomycetospora rhizophila
CGACGGCTACGGCGAGACGATCATGATGGACACCGACGACGACGGCGACTTCGACACCGCCGCCATCGACACCGACGCCGACGGCACCTACGAGACCGTCCGCACCGACGCCGACGGCTTCGCCTGACCCTGACCCCCATGTGAGCGAACTTCGGGGCCATAGCCCCGAAGTTCGCTCACATCGGCATGTCTAGGCCCGGTCGACGGCGAAGATCTGCAAGTCGTCGGGGGTGCCCTTGAGCCTGGTGTGCCAGCGCTTGCGGCGCACCGACAGCCTCGAGGTGTCGAGTCAGGCCAGCAGGTCGCCGCTGACGAGCACCTCGCCGGTCCCCGCCCGGTCGCCGAGGCGCGCCGCGGTGTTGACGGCGACGCCGAGGTAGTCCCCGCCCACGCGCCGCGGCCGCCCGAGGTGCAGCCCCGCACGCATCCGCGGTGTCCAGCCGTCCGCGTGGACGTCCGCCAGCCGGTCGCGGGCCTCGAACACGGCCTCGACGGCCGAGGTGGGGTCGGCGAGCGCGGCCATCATGCCGTCGCCGAGGCGCTTGACCACCGTGCCCGCCCGGTCGGTCACCGGCTTCTCCCACGCCTCGCTGACCGCCCGCAGCACGCGCTGCACCTCGTCGTCGCCGGCCGCCAGGGCCCAGCGCGAGAACTCGACGAGGTCGGTGAACACCAGCACGACCTCGCGCTCGCCGACGCCGCCGCCGAAGCGCTCGAGCACCGCCTGCCACAGCTGCAGCCCGCCGAGCCCGACCTCGCGCGTCACGCCGGGCCGGTCGCCGGTGAGCCCGACCACCGCCCGCCCCGCGAACTCGGCGTGCCGGGCGCCGCCGAGCGAGAGCGGGTCGCCGAAGTGCGCGTCGCCGGGCAGCGCGCGGCGCACCCGCTGCACCGCCGTCCGCAGCCCCTCCGAGCGGTCGAGGTCGCGCGCCCGGCGCCCCGCGCGCCCCAGCGCCTCGCGGGCCCGCTGCGCGCGCGTCCCGGTCCCGTCCTCGTCGGCCATGCGGTGATCCTCCTGCACGCGAGGATCCGCGCTCCCGTCAGAGTTCAGCGCGGCGCTCCGCGAGCGTGGCCGCGACGTCGCGCAGCTTGACGTTCAGGTCCTGCGACGCCCGGCGCAGCACGTCGAACGCGGCGCCGGCGTCCAGGCCACGGCGCTCCATGAGGATGCCCTTGGCCTGGCCGATGACGTCGCGGGAGTCGAGCGCGGTCTGAAACTGCACGTCGTGCAGCTCGGCGGCCTCGGTGACCGTGACGTAGGCGAGCGCCGTGGACACGTGCGCGGCGAGCAGCAGCGCGGCCTCCCGCTCGGAGCGCCCGAAGCCCCCGGTGGCGCGGCGGTAGAAGTTCAGCGCGCCCCGCAACGGGCGCTTCTCGCCGACCGGGAAGAGCCCGACCGCGAACACGCTGCCGGCCCCGATCTCCGCGGCGGCCGGGCCGAAGCGCGGGAAGGTGCCGTCGCGGGCGAGGTCCTCGCTGCCGGCCACCCCGAGCCCGCCGGCCTCGAGCGCGCGCACGCAGGGCCCCTCGTCGTGCTCGTACTGCACCGCGTCGAGCCGCACCGCGAGCTCGTCGGAGAAGGCCGGCGTCGCGTAGCCCTCGTGGCCGCCGCGGCGCAGGGTCACGCTGACGACGTCGGCCCCGGGGACGACGCGGCGGCCGACGGTGACGACACGGTCGAGGACCGCGTCCATCCCGCCGGTGCCGGGGGCGGCGAGCAGCTCGCGGGTGAGGTCGCCGACGGCGCTCGCCAGCAGGCCGATCTGCGGGCCGCCGGCGGGCCCCGACCCGTTCTGCGGGTAGCCGTCCCGGCCCCGGGCGCGCTCGGCGGCGTCCTCGGCCACGAAGGCCGAGCGCTCGGCGTCCCAGTCGACCTCGCTGCCCTGCCTGGTCACCGCGTCTCCCCTCGCCTCGTCGCGGTCGTCGCTGCCCATCGTGCCCGGATCGGGCGCCCGGCGCGTACCCGTGGGCACCGTCGACTACACCACCCCCTACCCCGCGGTGAGCGCGGCCGCGACCTCCCCGGCGAGGGCGACGTTGCCGCGGTACACCGCGACGTTGACGTCGAGGCTGCGTCCCGCGGTCGCGCGGTGGACGTGGTCGAGCAGGAACGGCGTGGTGTCGTGGCCGGTGATCCCGCGCTCGGCGGCCTCCGCGAGCGCCGCGTCGAGCACCGCGCGGTGCTCGGCGACGTCGAGCTGCGCCGCCGCCGCGACCGGGTTGGCCAGCAGCACCGCGCCGGACAGGCCCAGGGCGTCGCGGGCGCGGACGACGGCGGCCGCCTCCCCCGGCGCGTCGACCCGCGCCGGCACCGGGACCCCGGCGTCGTGGACGTAGAAGCCCGGGAACGCGTCGGTCCGGTACCCCAGCACCGTGACGTTCAGCGTCTCGAGGCGCTCGAGCGTCGCCGGCACGTCGAGGATCGACTTGACCCCCGCCGACACCACGAGGATCGGCACGGCGGCGAGCGCGACGAGGTCCGCCGACTCGTCGAACGTCGTCGACGCCCCGCGGTGCACGCCGCCGAGGCCCCCGGTCGCGAACACCGGGACGCCCGCGCGGTGGGCGAGCAGCGCGGTCGCCGCCACCGTCGTGCCCCCGTCGGCGCCACGGGCCACGGCCACCGGGAGATCGCGGACGCTGACCTTCTCGACCCCGTCGCCGGTGGCGAGCGCCGCCATCTCGGCGTCGGTCAGCCCGACGACGGGCCGGCCCGCGACCACGCCCACCGTCGCGGGCACGACGCCCGCCGCCCGCAGCAACGCCTCGGCCTCCCGCGCGACCTCGAGGTTGCGGGGCCGCGGCAGGCCGTGGGTGAGGATCGTCGTCTCGAGCGCGACGACGGGCCGGCCGGCGTCGACCGCCGCGCGCACCTCGTCGGCCACGCGCACCACCGCGGACATGGTCTCTCCTCACTCGAACGGCCGCTGGATCATGACCGGCTCGGACGGAACGGTACGGAGGGTGACGAACACGGCGGCACCCGACACCGGTGTCCACCCCTCGGTCGACCAGATCGTGGGTGCCCTGCACGCCGCCGGCGAGCGCGTGGTGCTGCGCCACCCCGACGGCGAGACCACCGGCGCGGAGCTCCTGGCGCTCGTCCACCGCTACGCGTGGGCGCTGGCGAGCCTCGGCATCGGCCCCGGCGACCTCGTCGCCCAGTACGCGCCGAACCGCCCCGACGCGCTCGCGGTGCGCTACGCGACGCACCTCGCCGACGCCGGTGCGGTGTACCTGTCGGCGCCGCCCGGGGCCGACCGGCGGGCCCGCCAGCTCGAGCAGATCGACCCGGCGCTGGTCGTCGTGTTCCCGGAGACCGCCCACCTGCTGCCCGTCACGACCGCCCCGGTGGTCGCCGTCGGGCCGGTCGAGGGTGTCCCGCGGCGTCTCGACGAGCTGGCCGCCGCCCAGTCGCCGGAGCCGTTCGCGTCCCGGTCGCGGCTCGGTGACCTGGGCACGGTGCTGTCCTCGGGCGGGACCACCGGCATCCCCAAGGCGAGCGTTCGCGACGTCGCCGCCTGGGCCGCGGCGGTCGCGACGCCGCACCGTCCGGAGCGCCGCCAGCTCGCGTCGGGCGCCGAGGCCTACCTGACGCAGATCCTCGTCGCCCAGACGATCATCGGCGGCGGCACCGTGGTGCTGCGCGACGACTCCGAGCCCGCCGCGCTGCTCGCCGCGATCGAGAGCGAGCGCATCACCGACCTGTTCCTCGTCGAGCCCCAGCTGGTCGCCCTCATGGACCACCCCGACGTCGCGCGCCGCGACCTCTCGACGCTGCGGACGCTCACGCACATCGGGGCCTCCGCGCCGCCGGCGCTGCGCCGCCGCGCCCGCGAGCGGCTCGGCCCGGTCCTCCAGCACACCTACGGCGCCAGCGAGATGGGCATCGTCAGCGCGCTGCGCCCCGCCGAGTACGACCCCGACGACCCCGGGCGCGCCACCAGCGCGGGCCGCATCCTGCCCGGCGTCGAGGTGCGGTTCCGCGGCGCCGACGGTGCGCTCGACCCGGAGTTCGGCAGCATCGAGGTGCGCTCCGCCGCCATGGCCCACGGCTACCGGAACCGGCCCGTCGAGCAGGCCGAGCACTTCGTCGACGGCTGGTACCGCACCGGCGACCTCGGCCGGCTCGGCGCCGACGGCCACCTGCACATCCTCGGGCGCGCCGCCGACTGCGCGGTCGTCGACGGTCGGCTGGTCACGCCGACCGGCGTCGAGGACACGCTGATGCGCGTGCCCGGCGTGCGCTACGCGGTGGTGGTGGCCGACGGCGAGCGCCGGGTGGCGGCGGTGGTGCCCTGGGACGCCCGCGTCGACCCGCAGACCTGCCGGGCCGCGGTGGCCGGCGAGCACGGGGAGGACGTGGCGGCGACGCTCGTGGTCGTCGGGCTCGACGACGTCCCGCTCACCGAGCAGGGCAAACCCGATCGCGCCGCGATCCTGGCCCGGGCCCCGTCGTGATGGCAGCGTCTGCCCCCGTGACCGGATACACCGTCGCCGACCACCTCGTCGACCGGCTGGCGGAGCTGGGGGTGGACCGCGTCTTCGGGGTCCCCGGCGACTACAGCCTCGCCATGCTCGACCACGTCACCCACCACCCGACGGTGCGCTGGACCGGCTGCACCAACGAGCTCAACGCCGGCTACGCCGCCGACGGCTACGGGCGCCTGCGCGGCATCGCCGCGCTGTGCACGACGTTCGGCGTCGGCGAGCTCAGCGCGATCAACGCGATCGCCGGGGCCTACGCCGAGCACGTCCCCGTCGTGCACATCGTCGGCGCGCCGGCGCTGACCGCGCAGGCGCAGCACCGGCCGGTGCACCACACCCTCGGCGACGGGGTGTTCGGGCACTTCACCGCGATGCACGCCGACATCACGTGCGCGCGGGCGTCGCTGACCCACGAGAACGCGGTGGCCGAGATCGACCGGGTGCTGCGCGAGGTCCGCGACCGGCGCCTGCCCGGCTACCTCGTGGTCCCGGCCGACGTGGCCGCCGGGCCCGCCGCGAGCACGCGCGCGGCGCTGCCCGCGCCGGTCGACACCACCGACCCGGAGGCGCTCGCGGGGTTCGTCGACGCCGCGCGGCGCCTGCTGGAGTCGGCGTCGACGCCCGACGACGTCGCGCTGCTCGCCGGGCTGACCGTCCACCGGCTCGGCGCGAGCGCGACCCTCGCCCGGCTGCTGGCCGCCGGGCCGCTGCCGCACGCGGTGACGCCGTGGGCGAAGAGCCTGGTCGACGAGTCCGGCCCCCGGTTCGCCGGCACCTACACCGGCGCCGCCAGCCCGCCCGCCACGCGCACGGCGGTCGAGGACGCCGCGGTGCTGGTCGTCGCCGGGGTCGTGTTCACCGACCTCGACAGCGGCATGTTCACCCAGCGGATCACGCGGAACCGCACCATCGACGTCGGCCCGCGGACCGCGGCGGTCGGGGCGGCCACGTTCGCCCCGGTGGAGCTGCCGACCGCGCTCGCGGCGCTCGAACCGCTGGTCGCCGAGGTCGCCGCGCGCCGCGCAGGGCCCGCGCCCTCGGAGCCGCTCGCCGCCCCCACGCCCGCCGCGGGCGCCGCCCCCGAGGACGAGGCGCTGCGCCAGGACACGCTGTGGGCCGAGGTGAGCGGCTTCCTGCGCGGCGGCGACATCGTGCTCGCCGACCAGGGCACGAGCTTCTACGGGATGGCGCCGCACCGCCTGCCCGCGGGTGTCACGTTCGTCGGCCAACCGTTGTGGGCCTCGATCGGCTACACGCTGCCCGCCCTGCTCGGCACGTGCACGGCGCTGCCCGGGCAGCGCGGCGTGCTGCTCATCGGCGACGGTGCCGCGCAGATGACCGCGACCGAGCTCGCCACCGTGCTGCGCGAGCGGATCCCCGCCGTGATCGTCGTGGTCGACAACGACGGCTACACCGTCGAGCGCGCCATCCACGGGCCCGACGAGCCGTACAACGACATCACGCCGTGGGACTGGCCGGCGCTGGCCCGCGCCCTCGGCGGCGGCGAGCACCTCCTGGCCACGCGCGCCACGACCGTCGGCGAGCTGCGCCGGGCCTTCGCGGACGCAGACGCCGACCCCGCGCGGGTGACCCTCGTGCAGGCCGTCGTCCCGCGCGACGACGTCCCGGACCTGCTCGCCGCCCTCACCCGCGTGCTGGGCTCGCGGCCGGCTCCGGAGCCCGCGCCGACCTCCTGAGGCCGCGCCGCAGCTCCCGCCCGCCGCGGGCGTACCAGCCGGCCATGAGCGCGACGGCGACCGCGACCTCGACCGCGGTGCCGCCGTAGTACATGACCTGCGCGCCGAGCCGGATCTCCGCGGGGGTGCCGCCGCGCGCGGGCAGGGTGCGTGCGTACATCAGCTTGGCGAGCACGTCGTGGCCCGCCGCGGCGACCAGGAGCGTGAGCAGGGACCCGACCAGCCCGGGCCGGCGCGGCAGCGGGTCGGCGCCGACGAGCACGACGGCGAGCAGCAGGCCCGCGAGCACCATGTGCAGGTCGACCAGGGCCATGAGCAGCGGGTGCTCGTGGGCGAGGGTGAAGAGGTCGGTGAGGTAGAAGGCGACCATGCCGCCGAGCTCGAGGACGAGCACCACGGGCGGCGCGACGAGCACCCGCGCGGCCCGGCTGTGCAGGACGCGCAGCAGGCGCCGGCGACCGGTCGTGGGCAGGGCCCGCAGCGCCAGCGTGACGGGGGCGGCGAGCGCGAGGAGCAGCGGCGCGAGCATCGCCAGCAGCAGGTGCGCGACGACGTGCACGGCGAACGGGGCGCCGGGCAGCGCGAGGGCCGTGGCCAGCGCGGCGACCCCGCCCGCGGCGGCGGCCCAGCGCGCCGCCGGCCAGCGGTCGCCGCGCCGGTGCAGGCGCAGGCCGCCGGCGAGGTATCCCACGGCGACCACCAGCACCGCGAGGGCGGGCCACCCGGTGGCCCCGGTGTCGTGGTGCATCGTCACCGGTCGGCCACCTGACGCGCCCGCCCCGTCAGCAGCACTGCGCCGGCCACGGCGCCGATCGCCCCGCTGATGTTCCAGGCCAGGTCGTAGGGCAGGAGGTCGACCTCGTAGCGGATCTGGTGCAGCCCCAGCACCTTGTGCTGGAACAGCCCGTCGTAGAGCTGGAACACGCCCCAGCCCAGCAGGCCGCCGGCCCACACGCGCTTCGGGACGGTGACGCGGCGGCGCTGCAGGTCGGCGAACAGGAAGAGCCCGACGACGATCGCGATCCAGCCGCCGGCGTGGAACAGGCCGTCCGAGACCAGCCCGGCCTCGAGTCCCGCGCCGTCGTAGAAGTGGTGCCAGTGCAGCAGCTGGTGGAACACCGTCTCGTCGAGGAAGGCCGCGACGCCCACCCCGATGAGGACGCCGGCGAGGACGGAGCGCCCGGTCGCTGTCGTGGCCATGCGGCGTGGTGCCCGGCGGCGGGCGGGGCGCAACCCGTCTCAGCGCAGGTTCCGGTACCCGGGGTGGACGCCGGGGGTGAGGCCCCGGTCGGCGGCGACCTTCGCGAGCAGCTCGCGCAGGCGGGCCCGCTCGTCGGGGTCCAGGGCGGCGAGCACGGCGTCGTCGTGCTCGCGGGCGACCCGCCCGATCTCGGCGAGCAGCGCCGTGCCGGCGTCGGTGAGGTGCACCGCGTGCAGCCGCCGGTCCGACGGATTGCGGCGGCGCTCGACGAGCCCGCGCTCCTCCAGACCGTCGACGAGCGCGACGAGCCGGGTCGCCGGGGTGCCGAGCAGCTCGGCGAGCGCCTGCTGGCTGCTGCCGGGCGCGCCCGCGATCGCGCGCAGCAGCCCGGTCTGCGGCGGGGTCAGGTCGAGCTCGCCGATGCGCTGCGCGAACGCCTGCGCGGCGTGCGTCCCGAGCTGGGTGAGCAGGAACGCACCGCCCGCGGGTGGGAGCTCGGACCGATCAGGATCACGCGACGGCACGGCGAGAACGATAGCTCTTGACAAACGGTGTCGTCACGATGACCGTTACAAGTTGTCATCGTTTACCGCGAGGAAGAACCGCCATGCCCACCACCCTCCCCTCCACGGTCCACGAGCTCGTCGAGCGCTACACCGCCGCCGAGGCGGCGCAGGACGCGGCGACGCTCGCCGACCTCGCCACCGAGGACCTCCGGCTCGTCGGCCCGCTCGGCTTCGTCCTCGACCGGGAGGCGTGGCTGCGCCGGTTCGCCGACGGCCTGTCCTACGCCGAGCTCGCGATCGACGACGTCGACGTGCGCGAGCACGGCGACCAGGCGGTGGCGATCGCGACCCAGACCCAGTCGGCGTCGTACCAGGGGCACACGATGGCCGGGCGCTTCCGGGTGACCTTCGTGGCCGGCCGCGAGGACGCGGGCTGGCGGCTGCGCAGCGCGCACCTCAGCGGCCCGCTGCCGGGGACCGCGCCGTGACCGTGCCGGCGGCGCGGCCCCGGGAGCTCAGCTGGCCGCGCGTGCTGTGGGGCGCCGGCGCCGTGCTGCTGGTCGCGATGGTCGTGCACGTCGTCGCCCTGGTGCTGCTCGGCGGTCCGGTCGGCGGCCCGGTGTCGCTGCGCAAGCCGGCGACGTTCGCCGAGACCGGCTGGCTGCTGTGCTGGTCGGTCGCGGTCGTCCTGCCCGCGCTGCGCACCCGCGCCCGGCAGCGCCGCGTCGTCGGGGCGACGGTGCTCGCGTTCGCGCTGGGCGAGACCGCGATCATCGGGTTCCAGGCCTGGCGCGGGGTGCCCAGCCACTACAACGTCACGACCCCGCTCGACACCGTCCTCATGCGCGGCGGCGCGGCCGGGACGGCGGCGGTGTTCGTGGCCGGGATGGCGGTGCTGCTGGTGGCGGCGCTGCGGTCGCCCGCGACCCCGGCGCTCCGGCTGGGCGTCGCCGGCGGGATCGGGGTGCTGCTCGCCGGCTGCGCGGTCGGCATGGTGATGATCTCCACGAACAGCGGCGTCTACCGCGGCGGCATCGGCAGCGGGTTCGGTCGCACCGGCGCGTACCTCGGCCCCGACGCCGCCACCGTCGGCCCCGACCTCGCCGGGTTCCGCCCGGCCACCGCCGGCGGCGACCTCGTGCTCCCCCACGCCATCGGCGTGCACGGCCTGCTCCTGCTCGCGGTGCCCGCGGTCCTGCTCGCCGGCACCGCGCGGCGCGACCGCCTCGCCCCGGTGGCGACGATGGTCGGCGCGGTCGTCGTCGCGCTCGCGGTGCTGCTCGCCCACGCCTTCCGGATGCTGCCGCTCGACGCCCTCGGCGCCCCGGCGCTGGCGGTGCTCGCGGCGTGCGCGGTGGCCTACCTCGGCGGGCTCGCCGTCACCGGGCGGGCACTTCTCCGTGATCGCCGTCCTGGTGACGATCGCTCGCACATCTGACAGCGGGCGTCACCGAGACGGCGATCTTCAGGTCTGGGCCACGGGCTCCTGGCTCGGCGCCTCGGCCGCCAGCCGCGCCCGCAGTCGCGGCGCCACGCCCGCGTAGGCCGCGGGGTCGACGGGGTTGAGGTACTGCTTGACCCGCGCGCCGCGGGAGATGTCGAGGTCGAGGTCGCCGAGCACCTCGTCGACGTTGTGCAGCGAGAACGGGATGATCTTCGTGCCGCGGGCGTGGTGGCCGTCGGTGGCGGCGTCCATGAACGCGATCTGCTCGTCGACGTGGCGCCGCATCGCCGCCGCTGCGGGCAGGTCGACCCGGCCGGCGAGGTGCGCGGCGATCCAGGCCGCCGCCATCTCGGCGTTCAGCGGGCTGAAGAACGAGGAGTTGTAGCCCGCGAAGGTCAGCCGGTCGACGTCGGTGGGCAGGATCTGGCGGTACAGCAGGAAGTTGCCGCGCTCGTCGTGCAGGCGCGCGACGACGTCGTCGGGCAGGAACGGCACGCCCTGCCGGAAGCCGGTGGCGCAGACGAGGGTGTCGGCGCGCACCACCGCGCCGTCGTCGAGCTCGACGTGCGGGGCGCCGTCCTTCTCGAGCAGCCGCACGATCGTCCGGTCGCGGCGCACCGCGACCTCGCCGGCACGCACGGCCTCGTAGAAGCCGTCGGTGGTCAGGCCGATCGCGCCGCGCACGATGTCCTCGAAGCACCCGGTGGGCACGAGGTCGAGCTCGCGCAGCCCGAACTGGCGCGCCGAGACCGGGCCCAGCGAGTCGAGGATCCGGCTGCGCAGCCCGTTCGCGGGGCCGTGCAGGAACTTCTCGATCCCCCGCAGGGAGCGGTAGCGGAACAGCGACTCCCCGAGCCGGGTGAGCAGCAGGTGCTTGAAGTTGAGGAAGCCGCCGACGAAGCGCGGCACCTTCCACACGAGCTGGCGCGCCACCACCGTCGTCGCCGCGGCCGTGCCGCCGACCGCGACCGCGACGTCGCACGCGGTCTTGCCGTAGCCGAGGACGACGACATGGCGGTCGCGGACCTGCTCGGCGTCGTGCAGCTCGGTCGCGGGCAGCACCCGCCCGCCGGCGGCGGTGAACTCGTCGACGCCCGGGAACGTCGGCACCGACGGCTCGCAGAACACGCCGTTGGCGACGACGAGGTGGTCGACGGTGTCGGTGCCGGCCCCGTGCGGACCAGAAATCGTCAGCGTCCAGCCGGCGTCGTGCGGCACGGCGGCGGTCACCTCGGTGTCCAGGCGCAGCAGCCGGTCGACGCCCGTGTGCGCGGCGTAGGCCTCGAGGTAGGCCTGCACCTGCTCCCCGGACGGCCACTCGGGCAGGTCGCGGGGCATCGGGAAGTCGGAGAACGCGTAGGTGTCGCGCGGGCTCTGCGTGCACAGGCCCGGGTAGCGGCGGGTCGCGCTCCAGACGCCGCCCACGTCGGGGGTGCGGTCGTAGACGACGACGTCGTGGCCGACCTCGGTGAGGACCTTCGCGGTGACGAGCCCGGCGACGCCGGCGCCGACGATGCCGATCCTCACGAGGGGCTCCCCGCGGGCAGGCGCAGCTCGATGCCGAAGTCGGCCATGATCGCCTGCATCACCGCGATGTCCTTCTTGCCCGGCGGCAGGTCGGCGAGGGCCTGGTAGTAGGCCTCGAGCCCCGCCGGCGACACCACGGAGATCACGCGGGCCTCGTCGTCGTACGGGTTGCGGAAGGTGTGCACGACGTCGCGGGGCAGCAGCAGGTAGTCGCCCGCGCCGAGCGTGAAGTCCTCGCCGCCCAGCATCACGTCGAGCTTGCCGGCGAGGCAGATGAACGACTCGTCCTCGCGGGTGTGCACGTGCGGCGGCGGCCCGTCGACCCCGCCGGGGACCGCGTACTCGAACAGCGAGTACGCGTCCCGGGTGTTCTCGCCGGTGGCCTTCGCCGTGATGCCGATCCCGATCGCCGGGATCTGCCGGCCCTCCCGGGACGAGAGCATGTACCCGCCGCCCAGTGACATCCGTGCCTCCTCGCTGTGGGTGGGGTCACAGCGTCGGAAACGGACAGCGGTGCGGCCACTCCCGGTCCCGGTCAGTGGGACCGGTCACGCAGCGGGGTCGGACGACTACCGCCGCGAGTACGCCCGCGACGCGGCGGCGGCCGCGAGCTGCACCGGCGGGCCCGCGCGCTCGGAGCGCACCGCCGCCGACGGGCCGGTCACCGACAGCGCCGCCACCACCTCGCCCAGCGGGCCGAAGATCGGCGCGGCGACACAGGAGACGCCGATGTTGCCCTCCTCGCGCTCCACCGCCCAGCCGCGGTCGGGGATCGCGGCGAGCTCGCGGCGCACCGCGTCGGCGTCGGTCAGCGTGCGCGGCGTCCGCGCCGGCATCGGCCCGGCGAGGGCGGCCTCGACCGCCTCCCCGGGCGACCAGGCCATGATCGCCCGCCCGAGCGCCGAGCAGTACGCCGGGATCGTGCCGCCCACCTGCGAGAGCATCGGCATCGGACGGTGCCCGGTGATCTTCTCGACCACGAGGACCTCGGTGCCGTGCAGCACCCCGAGCTGCACGGCGACCTTCACCGCCGCGTGCAGGTCGTGCAGGAACGGCAGCACCGCCTCGCGCAGTTCGTGGCGGATCGGCACCAGGCCGGAGAGCTCGAAGAGACGCTGGCCGATGCGGTAGCGGTCGTCGGGCTTGTCCAGCCAGCCCAGGCGCAGCATCCGGTCGGCGGTGCGGTGGGTCGTCGAGCGCGGGAGCCCGCAGCGGTGCACCAGCGACGCCAGTGTCAGCTCGCGGTGGGTGGCGTCGAAGGCGTCGAGGATCGCGGCGGCCCGGTCGAGGCCGCCGGCCGGCTCCGTGCCGTCCCGCGCCCTCCTGTCCCAATCAGTGGGACCGGCCATCGCCGTCCCCTCCCTCCGGCAGCGACGCTCGGGTCTCGTCGGGAGCATCCAGGGAGGACGTCATCGGGGCAACCACGGCGCTGGTCGGCGGCGGCGCGAGCGGGATCGGGCGCGCGACCGCCGAGCGGCTCGCCCACGACGGGTGGGACGTCGTCCTGGCCGGGCGCACCGAGGAGACCCTGCGGGCCACCGCGTCCGAGCTGACCCCGGCGACGGGGCGCGAGGTCCGGTGGGCCGTCGCGGACCTCGGCGACCCGGACGGCGCCGACGACCTGGTCGCCGACGTCGAGGACCGGTTCGGCGAGATCGCCGTCCTGGTCCTCAACACCGGCGGGCCGCCTCCGGCGCGCATCCTCGACGTGGACGCGGACGACTGGCGCGACGCCGCCGACCTCCTGCTGATCGGCCCGATGGCCGTGGCCCGCAACGTCGTCGCCGGCATGCAGGAGCGGGGATCCGGGCGCGTCGTGGTCGTCACCTCGACCGCGGTCCGCCAGCCGATGCCCGACCTGGCCCTGTCGACCGTGCTGCGCTCGGCGATGACCGCCGCGGCGAAGCTGCTCGCGGGCGAGGTCGCGGCCGACGGCGTCACCGTCAACTGCGTGGCGCCCGGACCGGTGGCGACCGGGCGGCGCGCGCAGATCCTGGCGAACCGGGCCGCCGCGACCGGGGCGAGCGCCGAGCAGGTGGACGCCGACGACCTCGCGCTCGTGCCGGCGGGCCGCAGCGCCGAGCCCGCGGAGATCGCCGCGGCGATCTCCTTCCTCGCGTCGGCCGGTGCGGCCTACGTGACCGGGACCGTGCTGACCGTGGACGGCGGACGAACGGAGACGACCTGGTGAGCGGATTCGACATGGCGGCCTTCCTCGCCGGCCTCACCCCCGAGGTGCCGCCGGGCGGGGCGCGCCCCCTGGTCGTGCACGCCGACGAGCTGACGCCCCTGCCCGCGGGCGAGGTGCACAACCCGACCGCGCTGTCGGTGGTCGGGAACCTCCCGACCGCGACGTTCGAGCTGTTCCGCCAGACGATCCCGGCGGCGCGGAGCTCGGACATGCAGCGCCACCACCACGAGACCGTGCACTTCGTCATCAGCGGCGAGGGATACAGCGAGATCGAGGACGAGACGGTCGAGTGGGCGCGAGGCAGCTTCGTCTACACGCCGCCGTGGACCTGGCACCGCCACTACAACGCCTCGACCGAGCACCCGGTCGAGTTCCTGACCATCGAGAACTCGCGGCTGCTCGGCGCGCTGGGCGTCAACCGCCGCCAGAGCGCGGGGCTGGTGACGGTCGCGGAGGCGCGGGCGATGTTCAAGGGAGAACCGGCATGAGCGACCACATCAGCATCTGGGGCGAGCTCGGCGACGTCGACCACGAGCTGCGCCACCTCGACGTGGCGGGTGTCCGTACGCGCGTGCTGCGCGCCGGCACGGGACCCGACCTCGTCCTGCTGCACGGCACGGGCGGGCACCTCGAGGCCTACGCGCGCGACATCGCCGGGCTCGCGCGGAACTTCCGCGTCACCGCCTACGACATGGTCGGCCACGGCTGGAGCGACCTGCCCGACGTGCCCTTCACCGTCGACGTCCTCTCCGACCACCTGCTCGGGCTCATGAACGCGCTCGGCATCGCCTCGGCGCACCTGTCCGGCGAGTCGCTGGGCGGCTGGGTGGTCGCCTGGACCGCGGCGCACCACCCGGGGCGCGTCCGGCGGATCGTGCTCAACACCCCGGGCAACATCGCCAACAAGCCCGAGGTCATGGCCCGGCTGGTCGCGAGCACGACGACCGCGGTGTCCGACCCGAGCGACGCGAACGTGCGCGCCCGCGTCGCCTGGCTGTTCCACGACAAGGAGATGGTCACCGACGAGCTGGTGGACCTGCGTCGGCGCGTCTACACCCGCGACGGCTTCCGGCGCGCCGTCGACAACATCCTCGTGCTGCAGGACCCGGTCACCCGCGCGCGCTTCAGCTGGGACCCGTCCTGGGTCGGGCGGATCACCGCGCCGACGCTGCTGCTCTGGACCGACCACGACCCCACCGGCGGGCTCGACGAGGCGCAGATGCTGCTCGACTGGCTCCCCGACGCGCGCCTGCACGTGATCACCGGCGCCGGGCACTGGCCGCAGTGGGAGAAGCCGGACGAGTTCGTCGAGCAGCACGAGACGTTCCTGCTGCCGGTGCACACGCCGGTCACGGCGGTGCGCGCGTGAGCGACATCGTCGGTTTCGTGGGCATGTCCCACTCGCCGTTCGCGACGCTCCTGCCGCCCGCGGGCCCGCGGGACCCCGGCGCGCCGTTCCTCGCCGACGCCGCCCGCGTGCGCGACGCCGTGACGCGCCTGGCGCCCGACGCCGTCGTCGTGGTGGGCCCCGACCACTTCCACGGCAACTTCTACGACGTCATGCCCCCGTTCGTGCTCGGCGTCGAGGAAGCGGTCGGCTTCGGCGACTTCGGCAGCACGTCCGGACCGCTGCCGCTGGCGGGCGAGCTGGCCTGGTCGGTGTACGACGGGCTCACCGACGCCGGCTTCGACCTCGCGCTGTCGTACTCGCTGACCGTCGACCACGGCATCGTGCAGGGCTACGAGATGGTCACCGGCGGCACGACGATCCCGCTGGTCCCGCTCGTGGTGAACACCGCCGCGCCGCCCCTGCCCACGCTCGGGCGCTGCGTCGCGCTCGGCCGGGCGCTCGGCGCGGCGCTGGCCGCGGGCCCGCCCGGTCGCGTGCTGCTCGTCGCGAGCGGCGGGCTGTCGCACTGGCTGCCGTCGAACGACCCGCGGGACCCGGCGGTGGTGGGCGAGAAGCGCGACGCGCTGATCCACGGGCGCCGGGACGCGCAGGCGTTCGCCGCCGCCCGGGAGCCGAAGGTGCGGGCGATGGGCGGCGACCCGGCGGCGCGGGTCAACGACGCCTGGGACCGGTGGTTCCTCGGGCGCCTCACCGCCGGCGACCTCGACGCGATCACCGAGCTCGGCCACGAGGGGCTCGAGAAGGAGGCGGGCACCGGCGGGCACGAGATCCGCACGTGGCTCGTCGGCCTGGCCGCGGTGGGCGCCCCGCTGCGGTGGACGAGCTACGACCCGGTGCCGGAGTGGATCACGGGCATGGGCAGCGGGGCGACCTTCGAGGTCGCCTGACGGTCACCCCAGGTGGGCCAGGACCGCCCGGTGGTCGCTGCCGGGCAGGTCGAGCACGCGCGTGGCCCGCACGGCGATCCCGCCGCCGGCCAGCACGTGGTCGATCCGGAAGCCGAGCCATCGCGGCCAGCGGGTCGGCCAGGTCGGCGGCGAGCCGGGGGCCCGGGCGTCGCCCAGCGGCGCGAGCGCACGGTGCTCGGTGGTGGTGTTGAGGTCGCCCGCGATCACCGTCGGGCCGCCGGCCGCGGCGCGCCACGTGGCGAGGGCGTCGAGCTCGTCGGACCAGCGCTCGACGAAGCCGGGGGTCGGCGCCACGGGGGTGCGCGGCCAGCACCCGCACGCCGTCGAGCGCGCCGCCGGAGACCTCGAGCCAGCCGTAGAGCCCGCCGGCCAGGACGGGCACGACGCGCACGTCGCCGAGCCGCGGCACCGCGAGCACCGTCGTCCACGGGCCGTCGGGATCGTCGGGCACCCGGCGGTGCGGGCGCGGCGGCGGCGCGGACCAGGCGCGGTGGTCGAGGTCGGTGACGTGCTCCTCCAGCCGCGCGAGGAACCGCGTCCCGGCCTCGGGGAGCACGACGAGGTCGGGGCGCTCGGCGCGCAGGACCGCGGCGAGCGCGGCCGGGTCGGCGCGGCCCTGCCAGACGTTGGCGACGAGCACGGTGAGGGTCGTGGGGCCCGGCGTGGTCCGCCGGCGGCGTCGCGGGACGGCGACCACCGCGCCGGCGACGCCCGCGGCGCCCAGCGCGACCGGACGCAGGGGCGGGGCCAGGGCCGCCAGCGCGGCGAGCGCGCCGACGCCGCCGGCGAGCGCGGGCCGGGCGGCGAGCAGGATCGGCCACGGCGCCCGGCGCTCGCGCCCCCGCAGCTCCGGGACCAGCAGCGCCGCCGCCACCGCCGCGCCCGCCGCGAACCCCGGCCACCGCGCCACATCGCCTCCCCGCTCCTCCCGGAGATCATGCTCCCGTCGATTGACCTGCCGTCACCCCCTGGCCAGGGTGGTCCCCACCGCACCGGGTGCGGCGGGAGGGGGCCGGCCGATGTCCGCTCAGATCGACGGGATCCTGCAGGTCAAGCTGCCCGTCACCGACCTCGCCCGCTCGGTGCCCTGGTACTGCGCGGTGCTCGGCCTGCGGCTGTGGATCGAGTTCGTCGAGGACGGCGAGCTGTGCGGGGCGGGCCTCATCGACGACGAGGCCGGCTTCGGCCTGGCCCTGCGGGACCGCCGGGCCACCGTCAGCGCGCCGCACCTGCGCGGCTTCGACGTCGTCGCGCTCCGCCCGACGTCCTACGCCGCGCTCGAGGTGCTGGCCGCCCGGTGCGCCGATCTCGGCGTGGAGCACTCGGGCATCCAGGGCACGCCCGACGGCGCCCACCTCGACATCCCCGACCCCGACGGCACCGTGCTGCGCCTCTATCACTACACGGGGCCGACGTCCGGGTTCACCGGCATGGAGATGCGCGACGGGGCGTTCGTCGGCACCTACGACACACCGCGGTCCCTGGCCTGAGCCCAGATCGCGTCAGAGGCGGCGAGCGGGTCGTCGACGTCGGACGGGGTGACGTCGAACCGCCGCGTCGTGCCGGCGAGGTCGTGGCGCGGCCACCCCGGGTCGCCGGTCGCGGCGAAGGCGACCCAGGCGCGCCGCAGCTGCGCGCCGACCACGGCGGCCTCCTCCGGGGGCGGCGCGCCGAGCATCCGGGCCGCCGGCCGGGTGCCGAGCGTGCCGAGCAGCAGCGGCACGTCGAGCCCGTGGCACGCACCGAGCAGCGGGCTGCGCCAGGCGAGCTCGGCGGTCCAGGTGGGACCGCCGTGCGCCCGCGCCGTCCACCGCGTCGGGAGCCGGTGCAGGGCGTCGGACACCAGGAGCTCGACAGGGTCGTCCGCGAGCGCCGCGTAGGCCGCACCCGCCGCGCGGTCCAGCCCGAACGCCGCGGCGACGTCGGCGGGGTCGCTGCCGGCGGGCGGGAGCGGGAACGCGCGGGCCTCCTGCGCCGTCCACGTCGCGAGCAGCGGCACCCCGGGGCGCGGTCGCCGCGCGAGCCCCTCCCACGGCTGCCCGACGACGACATCGCCGTCGATCACCGGCCCGAACGCGCTGACCCCGTCGGCCGGTCCGCGCAGCGGGGCGTCCTGCGCAGCGACGAGCCGCTCCGGGTCCACCCCCGCGACGCCGTCCGGCGTGGGCTCCACGCCCAGTGCCGCGGCGAGGCGCGCGGTCACCCCGGCCGCCTCGCCGGGCGAGCGGAAGCCGCCGTGGACGCTCTGGGCGATCGCGCGGTGCAGCAGGCCCTCGGTGGCGGGCGCCGCGAGCAGCACCGCGACCGACGCCGCGCCCCCGGACTGGCCGGCGACGGTGACGCGGCCGGGGTCGCCGCCGAAGGAGGCGATGTGGTCGTGCACCCAGGTCAGCGCGGCGACCTGGTCGCGCAGGCCCCGGTCGTCCGGAGCGCCGGGCAGGGACAGGAAGCCCTCGGCGCCGATCCGGAACCCGACGGTGACGACCACCGCGCCCGCCGCCGCCAGCGCCCCGCCGTCGTGCAGCGGCATGCGCGGCGAGCCCCGGACCCACGCGCCGCCGTGCAGCCACACGATCACGGGCAGCCCCGCCCCGCCCGGGTCGGGCGTGAACACGTTGAGCGTCAGCTCGCCGAGCCCGTCCTGCGGGTCCCACGGCGACGGCGCTCCCGGCGCGGGCGGGCCCTGCGGGACCGCGGGGCCGAAGCGGGTCGCGTCGCGGACGCCGTCCCAGCGGCGCACCGGGTCGGGCGCGGCGAACCGCCGCTCCCCAGCCGGCGCGTGGGCGTAGGGCAGGCCGAGGAACAGCCCGAGCCCGTCGCGGTCGAGACCCCGCGCGGTGCCGGCGGTGGTCCGGAGCTCCACGCCGGCACGGTAGCGCCGTGTCCGATCCGTCCACGACCACGTCGGCGCCGCACACCAGGATCACCACCATGACGACGCAGACCCGACTGGTGAGCACCGTGATCGACCGGCCGTGGCGGGACGTCTACGCCTACGCCGCCGACCCGCGCCACCTCGCCGACTGGGCCGCCGGGCTGGCACGCGCCCAGGTCGAGCCGGCCCCCGACCGTCCCGGCACGTGGATCGCCAGCTCGCCGATGGGGCGCGTCGAGGTCACCTTCGCCCCGGAGAACGAGTTCGGCGTCCTCGACCACCTCGTGCTCCTGCCCGACGGCACCGAGGTCCCCAACCCGCTGCGGGTGGTCCCCCTCGACGACGGCGCGGAGGTGGTGTTCCACGTCCGGCGCCGCGACGGGATGAGCGACGACGAGTTCGCCGCCGACGCCGAGGCCGTCGCGACGGACCTCGAGACGCTGCGCCGCATCCTCGAGGACGCCTGATCGCCGACCCGCCATCGTCACGTCCGGGGACTACGGTCACTTCACATGACCGAGCGCGAGGTGGAGTCCGTCGCCTACCCCGGCCCCGGGTCGCGCCCCTTCCGGCGCGATCTCGACCCGATCGCCCCGCACGTCATCGTGCTGTTCGGCTGCACGGGCGACCTCGCCAAGCGCAAGCTCCTGCCGGGGCTGGCCTACCTCGCCGAGTCGGAGCTCGCCCCCCAGATCCGCATCGTCGGCACCGCGATGGAGGACCTCGACACCGAGGCCTTCCGCGACCTGGCCCACGACGCGGTGCAGAACTACGGGATGCACCGGCTCGCGGAGGACGACTGGGAGGACTTCGCGAACCGCCTCTCCTACGTCCCGCAGGGCGCCGGTCCCGAAGGACTGACCTCGGCGGTGAAGGAGGCGCAGTCGCAGCTCGGCGACGACGCGCGCCTGCTGCACTACCTGTCGGTGCCCCCGAGGGCCGCGCAGGCGGTGGTGGAGATGCTGCGCGACGCCGACCTCACCACGGGCGCCCGCGTGATCATGGAGAAGCCGTTCGGCCACGACTTCGAGAGCGCGGTGAAGCTGAACGACTTCGTCCACAAGGTCTTCGACGAGTCGCAGGTCTTCCGCATCGACCACTTCCTGGGCAAGGAGGCCGCGCAGAACATCCTCGCGTTCCGCTTCGCGAACGGCCTCTTCGAGCCGATCTGGAACCGGAACTTCATCGACCACATCCAGATCGACATCCCCGAGGAGCTGGGGCTGGACACGCGCGCCTCGTTCTACGAGGCGACGGGCGCGTACAAGGACATGGTCGTCACCCACCTCATGCAGGTGATGGCGTTCGTGGCGATGGAGCCGCCCACGGCCCTCGAGCCGCGGTCGATCAGCGAGGAGAAGAACAAGGTCTTCCGCTCGCTGCTGCCGATCCACCCCCACGACGTGGTGCGCGGCCAGTTCGGCGGCTACCGCGACCACCCGGACGTCGCGAACGACTCGGACACCGAGACGTTCATCGCCCTGCGGGTCGGTCTCGACAACTGGCGCTGGGCGGGCGTCCCGTTCTACCTGCGCACCGGCAAGCGCCTCGCGGAGGGCCAGCGGATCATCTCGATCGCGTTCAAGGAGGCGCCGCGCACGATGTTCCCGCAGGGCTCGGGCGTCGGCACCCAGGGCCCGGACCACCTGACGTTCGACCTCGCCGACTCGTCGCGGGTCTCGCTGTCGTTCTACGGCAAGCGCCCCGGCCCCGGGATGCGGCTGCAGAAGCTCTCGATGCAGTTCTCCACCCAGGAGACCGGCGAGGCCTCCGACGTCCTCGAGGCCTACGAGCGCCTGATCCTCGACGCGATGCGCGGCGACCACACGCTGTTCACCACCTCGGAGGGCATCGAGTCGCTGTGGGAGCGCTCGATCCCCCTGCTCGCCGACCCGCCGCCGGTCAAGCCCTACCCGGTGGGCTCGTGGGGCCCGAACGCGATCCACCAGCTCATCGCGCCCAACGCCTGGCGCCTGCCGTTCGAGCGTGCCTGGCGGGAGAAGAAGTAGGGCCTGCTCACCGGCGGGTCATCGCCCCGTCGATCGTCCGGTGCACGTAGCTCGGCGGCGCGGCGGGGTCGGGGCGCCACGAGGGGAGCTCGTCCGGCGCCTCGGACGGGGCGGTGCTCGCCGGCCCGTACTCGAAGAACCACCACAGCGTCGACCACGGGTCGCGGACGCGGGCCAGGCGCTGGCCGCCGTGGAACGGGGTCGGGGCGGTGACGATCTCGGCGCCCGCCGCCCGGGCGCGCGCGACGACCGCGTCGACGTCGCCGACGTAGACCTGCAGCAGCGCCGGGGTGGACGCCCAGTGCGGCTTGGCGTCGCACACCATGATCGTCGAGGAGCCGACGCGCACCTCGGCGTGGATCAGCAGCCCGTCGGCGTCGACGGTGTGGGCCGCGCGGGTCTCCCGCCCGCCGAGGACGTCGGCCACGAACCGCAGGAACGCGGCGGCGCCGCGCACGGCGACGAACGGGTTGACGGTGCCGTAGCCGGGCGGGAGGGCGGGGCCGGAGAGGACGTCCATGACCGCAGCCTGCGCGGTGGGGCGGACAGGTCCGGTCCTCAATCCGGCAACATCGGCATCTCCAGGCCCTGGTCGCGCCCGAGCAGGGTCGCGCGGGTGACCGCGGAGAGCCCGTAGCGCTCGCGGACCTCGTCGACGGCGGTGTCGAGCTGGATCGGGTGCGCCTCGCCGGCGAAGGGCAGCTCGAGCTGGGCGCCGCCCGCGTCGTCGAGGTTGCCGACGTTCACGCCGAGCATGGTGAGCCCGCGCTCGCGGATCAGCGGTGCGGCCGCCTCGGCGAGCAGGCGGATCGCCGCGAGGATCGCGTCGGTCTCGGCGGTGGCGGCCGCGAGGGTGTGCGAGCGGGTCGCCCGGCCGAAGTCGCCGAAGCGCAGCCGCAGCGTCACCGTCCGCCCGGTGCGCCCCGCGCGGCGCATGCGGCGCGTGACCCGGTCGACCAGGCCCATGAGCACGGCGTCGATACGTTCGGGCGGGATCGGCCGGTTGCCGAGCGCCCGCTGGGCGCCGATCGAGCGCCGGCGCCGCCCCACCTGCACCCGGCGCGGGTCGCGGCCGTGGGCGAGGGCGTCGAGGTGGCGGCCGGCGGCCGGCCCGAGCAGCGACGTCAGGCCCGACCCGCCCACGGCCGCGAGGTCACCGACGGTCCGGATGCCCTGCCCGTGCAGCTTGCGCGAGGTCACCTCGCCGACGCCCCAGAGCACCTCGATGGGCAGCGGGTGCAGGAACTCCAGCTCGCCGCCGGGCTCGACGACGAGCAGGCCGTCGGGCTTGGCGACGCGGCTCGCGACCTTGGCCAGGAACTTCGTGGTGGCCACCCCGACCGTGATCGGCAGCCCGACGTCGTCGGCGACCTCGCGCCGCAGCCGCGCCGCGATCCCACTGGGCGGGCCCGCGATCCGCCGCAGACCGCCGACGTCGAGGAACGCCTCGTCGATCGAGATCGGCTCCACCAGCGGTGTCACCGAATCGAACACCGAGAACACCGCCCGGCTGGCGCCGCTGTAGGCCTCCATGCGCGGCGGGACCACGATCGCGTCCGGGCACAGGGCCCGCGCCATCCGCCCGCCCATCGCGGTGCGCACCCCGCGGGCCTTGGCCTCGTAGCTGCAGGCGAGCACCACGCCGCCGCCGACGATCACCGGCCGCCCGCGCAGCGCGGGGTCGTCACGCTGCTCGACCGAGGCGTAGAAGGCGTCGAGATCCGCGTGCAGGATCGTCGGCTCGCCGGACACGAACACACGTTCGCACGCCGGACCGACGCCGGGGAATTCCTCCGACGAGCACTTGCAGGAAGCTACAGCTCCAGCTATAACTATGTGCACAGCAGTCAGCAGGAATGCAGTACGTCGACGAGAGGAGATGACCGATCGTGCTGCTGAACCACGACCCCTTCGACACCTTCCGCGCCCTCGAGCGCCTCACCGGCGCGGCGCGCCAGCAGGCGGCGAGCGGCATGCCGATGGACGCGTACCGGGCGGGCGACCACTTCGTCGCCTCGTTCGACCTGCCGGGGGTCGACCCGGGGTCGATCGACGTCTCGGTGGAGGGGAACGCCCTGACGGTCACCGCGGCCCGCACCGCGCCGAGCGGGGACGGCGACTACCTGGTCGCCGAGCGGCCCCGCGGACGCTACAGCCGCCAGCTCGTGCTCGGACGCGATCTCGACTCCGACCGGTTGCACGCGTCGTACACCGACGGCGTGCTGACGTTGACGATCCCGGTGGTCGAGAAGGCGAAGCCCCGGCGCATCGAGATCGAGCACGGCAGCTCCCCGACCAGCATCGAGGGCACCCGGCACGAGGAGAAGGAGGCGCCGACGTCCTGACATCCAGCACGCCTGACACACCGACCATCTCCGAGACGTGAGCACCCGCCGGGCGAGGCCCGGCGGGTGCTCACGCATGCTCCCGCACCGACACCCGATCGACCCCGCACCGACCCCGCGAGAGGAGGGCCCATGGGCGTCGAACGCCTCGACGACCACGACTACCCGTCGCTGACCATCGGCCAGGCCGCCGAGCTCATCGGCGTCGCGCCGGCCTTCCTGCGCAGCCTCGACACCGCCGACCTGCTGCATCCCGAGCGCTCGGCCGGGGGCCAGCGCCGGTACTCGCGGCGCCAGGTCGACTTCGCCGCGCGGGTGCGCGAGCTCTCCGACGAGGGGCACACCATCGCGGGCGCGGCGTCGATCCTCACCCTGCGCGGCGACCTCGCCGACGCCCGGCGTGACCTCGAGACCGCCCGCGCCGAGCGCGACGAGGCCCGCAGCGAGCGCGACGAGGCCCGCGCGGACCTCGAGCGGGCCCACGACGACCTGGACCGCCTGCGCGGCGAGGGCTGACCGGTGTCAGTCGCGCAACCGCAGGATGATCCGCTCGCCCGGCGCGCGGCCCAGCAGCCTCGCGACCTTCCCGGCCAGCGCCATCAGGTCGACGACCCGGAACCGGACGCCGTACTTGGCGGCGAGCGCGCGCCGCGGACCCTCCTGCGCGGCCGCGTCCGCGACGATCTCCGCCCGCCCCTCCGCCGTGGGTGCCCCGGGCGTGACGGTGCCGCGCTGATCGCACGGGCGCAGGACGATGCGGGGGTCGCGGCGGATGCGCTTGACCTTCCCGCTGGTCGCGGACGTGATGACGACGAGCGAGTCGCCGTCGCGCGCCGCCCACACCGCGGTCGGCACCGGTTCGCCCGAGCGGCGGAACGTCGTCAGGGACACGAACTCCTCGTCGCCGAGGGCCGTCACGTCGGTGGGCGCGCTCACGGATTCACCCCACCACGTGCCCGGTGGCCGGGCACGTCGGGGGGAACATGACCTCCATGGCCACCGCCACCACGGCCACCTCCGGCGCCACCACCCCCCGCCGGCGCGCTCGCCCCCGCCCGGCCGACCTCGTGCTCGAGGGCGGCGGGGTCAAGGGGATCGGGCTCGCCGGCGCGGTCGCGGCGATGACCGACCGGGGCTGGACGCCGCACCGCATCTCGGGCACGTCGGCGGGCGCGCTCGTCGGGGCCATGGCCGCCGCGGGCGCCGCGGGCGAGCAGCTCGGCGAGATCACCGCGCGGCTGAACTTCCGCGAGGTCGCCGACCGCAGCGGCATCGGGCGCCTCCCGCTCGCCGGGCCCGCGCTCGCGTTCCTCGGCGGCCAGGGGCTCTACCAGGGCGAACGGCTGCACTCGTGGGTGGCCGACGAGCTCGCCGCGCTCGGCGTGCGCACGTTCGGCGACCTGCGCATCGGGGACGAGTCGCTGCCGCGCGACCAGCGCTACCGACTGGTCGTGACGTGCTCGGACCTCACGCTCGGCCAGCTGGTGCGGCTGCCCTGGGACTACCGGACGGTGTACGGCCTCGACCCCGACACCCAGCCGGTGGCCGACGCGGTCCGCGCCTCGATGGCCATCCCGTTCCTGTTCAAGCCGACCACGCTGACGAACCCGCGGACGGGCCTGACGTCCACGCTGGTCGACGGCGGGCTGCTGTCGAACTTCCCGATCGACTCGCTCGACCGCACCGACGGCCGCGAGCCGGGATGGCCGACGTTCGGGGTCACGATCACCACCGCGCCGAAGCCCGGGATCGGCGACCGCGTCGCGCTGTTCCACTCGCGCTGGTTCGACATCCCCCAGCCGGCGCCGCTGCGCCTGCTCGAGCAGCTGATCACCACGATGATCCTCGGGCGCGACCAGGCCGTCCTCAACCAGCCGTGGGTCGCCGCGCGCACGATCCACGTCGACGCCGGCGCGGTCGGCCTGCTCGACTTCGGGATCAGCCCGGAGCGCGCCCGCGCGCTCTACGAGAGCGGGTACGCGCAGGCCGCCGAGTTCCTCGAGCACTTCGACTGGCGCCGGTACAAGCGCCGCTTCCGCCGCGACACCAGCTCGCCGGCCGAGGGAGCCGTCACCGGCGCGGGGTGACGGGCAGACTGGCGCCGGTGACCACCGGCCGGGAGGTGGGCCCGCGCGTCCGGGCCGAGCGCGCCGCGCGCGAGCGGCTGGTCGCCTCGCTGCTGCGCGAGCTCGACCCGCCCGCGGTGCTGGACGGGGACACCCTCCTGCTGGCGCTGCCCGCGGGCGCGCTCGCGGTGGGCGTGGCGACCTGGTCGCCGACGGGGCACCACCGCCTGACCGGCGAGGTCACCCTCGACGGCCGGCCGGCGACCCACGACGAGGTCGTCGCCGCGGTCCTCGACACCGTCGGCGGGGGCGAGCCGGTGGACCACCTCGCCGGGCTGGTCGCGAACAGCGTCGACCGCACGGCCCGCTACCTGGCGCACGCGGACGGGGCCCCGGCGTGTCCGGGCGGCGACCCGACCCGCGACGCCGAGCAGTCGCTGCGCCTCGGCCACCCGTTCCACCCCACCCCGAAGAGCGCCGAGGGGCTCGACGACGGGGACCTGCCCGCGTGGATGCCCGAGCTCGGCGCGTCGTTCGTCCTGCACCACCTCGCGGTGCGCTCGGACCTCGTCCGCACCGGCGGGACGCCGGGCGACCCGCCGCCCGCGGTGGCGGCGCGCCTGCCCCCGGGGTGGACCGCGCTGCCGATGCACCCGTTCCAGGCCGGCCTGCTGGCCCGCGACCCCACGCTCGCGCTGCTCGGGGCCGAGGGCGCCGTGCGGTGGCTCGGCCCGCTCGGCGACGCGGTGTGGCCGACGTCGTCGGTGCGCACGGTCGTCGACGGGGTCACCGGGGCGTCGTGGAAGCTCCCGCTGCGCGCGCGCCTCACCCACTTCGTGCGCACCACCCCGCTCGAGCAGGCCCGCCGCGCGGTCGACGCCGCCGCGGTGGTGGCCGGGATCGGGCCGCTGCCGCCGGGCTTCGGCGTGATCGCCGACCGCGGCTTCGCGACGCTGGACCCGGCGGTCGGGGGTGAGCGCCTGGCCGCCGACCTGACCGTCGTCACCCGCGCGCCGTTCCCGCCCGGCCGGCCCCGGGTGCTCGCCGCGCTGCTCGAGGACGGGCCGCACGGCGAGGAGCCGCCGCTGGTGGGCGAGGTGCGCGCCGCCGGCGACGTGCACGCGTGGCTGCGGCGCTGGCTGGCGGTGTCGCTGGTGCCGCTGCTGGAGCTCTTCGGGTCGGCGGGCCTGGGGTTCGAGGCCCACCCGCAGAACACGCTGGTGGCCACCGACGCCGACGGGTGGCCGGCGGCCTGCTGGGTGCGCGACCTCGAGGGCGCCCACGTGCGCCGCGACCACCTCCCGGACGGCCTGGCCGCCGACTCCGCGCTCGTCTACCCGCCCGAGGAGGCGTGGCGGCGCCTGCGCTACCACGCGGTGGTCAACCACCTCGCCCTGCTCGTCGCCGTCCTCGGCCGGCACACCGCCGGCGAGGAGGCGCTCTGGGCGACGGTCGCGGGGGTGCTGGCGGAGCTCGGCGGCCCGTGGGCCGAGGACCTGCTGACCAGCCCGACGCTGCCCGCCAAGGCCCATCTGCGCAGCTGGGCGGCCGGACGCGGCGAGGACCCGGTGTACCTCGACCTGCCGAACCCGATCAGGATGGGGCCATGAGCTTCACGCACGTCGTCACGTTCACCTGGACCGGCGACGCGGCGGACGACCCCGCCGTGGTCGACGGGATCGCCGAGAGCCTGCGCCGGTGGATCGCGGACACCGACCTCCCGGGGCTGCGGTCCTGGACGTGCGGGCGCGACGCCGGTCTCGCCGGGAACAACGCCGACTTCGCGGTGGTGGCCGTGTTCGACGACGTCGACTCCTACGCCGTCTACCGCGACGACCCCGAGCACCGGCGGATCATCGACGAGCAGATCGCGCACCGTGTGGGACAGCGCACGGCCGTGCAGTTCGCGGGCTGATCGCCGCAGGCGCACGATCGGGGCCATGACGGGCTTCGAGCTCGGGACCGACGGCCCCGGCACCATCCTGGTCGGGGTCGACGGGTCGATCACCTCGCTGCGCGCCGGCGCGTACGCGGCCGGTGTGGCGCGCCGGCAGCACGCGCACCTGCTGGTGGTCACGGTCGCGACGACGTCGTCGCTGGCCGCCATGGCCCCCGGCGCGCTCGCGGTGCTCAGCGACACCGCCGAGCAGCTCGCCGCGGAGGTGCAGGGCGAGGCCAGGCGCTACCTCGAGGACCTCGCGCTGACCGGCGAGCTCGTGCGGGTCGCGGGCGACCCTTACCACGAGATCGTCCGGCTGGCCGACGAGCGGCGGGTCGACCTCGTCGTCGTCGGCGCCTCGACCAGCGCCGGGCACCGCATCGTCGGCTCGCTCGCCGGACGGCTCGTGCGCGCCGGGAAGTGGCCGGTCACGGTCGTCCCGTGACTATCACCCGTCCGTACCAGCGGAGGTCCGGTCGCTTCACCTACAGTGAACCGGGTCACTACTCCCGCCGTGCCCCCGAGGTCGCCGTGACCACCCGCCTGACGCCCGCCAGCCCCACCCATCTCGCGCCCTCGTACGCGACGCCGGCCTGGCTCCTGCGCGGGCTCACCAACGAGCCGGGGGTGCTGAGCCTCTACGCGGGGCGGCTGCGGCTGACGACCAGCACGGGCGTGGTGTTCGACGCGCCGCTCGGCGCGGTCGAGCGGCTGGCCTTCCCCTGGTACCACGGCTCGAGCGGGCTGCGGATCACCGTGGGCGGGCGGCGCCACCGGGTCACGCTGACCCGCCCCAAGGGGTCCGCGTTCCCGGCGACGCGCCTGCTGGACGCCTCGCGCTCGGAGCCCGGCGTCGAGCGCAGCAACGGCGTCACCGTGCACACCGTGCTGCAGGGCCGGGGCGCCGGGCGCGTGTGGCGCACGCTCCTGGACGTGTAGCGGCTCAGCCCATGTTCGGCTGACCGTTCGAGGCCCCCAGTCCCCCGTCGACGGGGACGTGCGCGCCGTTGACGAAGCGCGCGTCGTGGCTCGCCAGGAAGGCGATGACGTCGGCGACCTCCGCCGGCTCGGCCGCGCGCCCCATCGGGATGCGCTGCCGGAACGCGGCCATGGTGTCGTCGTCCGAGCGGGCGCCCTCCGACATCTCGGTCGCCGTGAGGCTCGGGTGCACGGCGTTGACGCGCACGCCCTGGCCGCCGTGGTCGAGGGCCATCGCGTTGGTCAGGTTGGTGACCGCGCCCTTCGCGGCGTTGTAGGCGGCCATCGACCAGTCGCCGCCGAGCCCGGACACCGAGCCGACGTTGACGATGCTGCCGCCGGTCTCGCGCAGGGCGGGCAGCGCGGCGCGCGAGGCGTAGAAGACGCCGTCGAGGTCGGTGGCCATGACGCGGCGCCAGGCGTCGGCGTCCACGTCCTCGACCGTGCCCGGCTCGGCGACCGCGGCGTTGTTGACCAGCGTGTCGAGCCGGCCGTGCTCGGCGACCACGTCGCCGATCAGCTGCGACACCGCCTGCTCGTCGGACGTGTCGGCGACCCGCGCGATCAGCGTGGTGCCGGACGGGGCGTCGGCGACGACCTTGTCGAGCTTCTCCTGCGTGCGCCCGGTGATCACGACCGTGGCGCCCTCGGCGCCGAAGCGGTGGGCGGTGGCGGCGCCGATGCCCGACCCGCCGCCGGTCACGACCACGACTTTCCCGGTGGAGCGGCCCTCGGCCACGAAGCCTCCTCAGGTGGTTGGTCCGGCTGGCTACCCGCGGCCCGGCGCGTCACCCGTCGTGTCGAGAAGGTCACCTCAGGTGGCGGGACGGCGGCACCTAGGTCACGCTGACCTATGTGTACGTGGACGTACTGCTGCTGAGCCAGCTGGCCCGGCGCCCGTCGCACGGCTACGAGCTGCGCCGGCGCGTCGAGGGGGCCACGGGGATCAAGCTGCACAACAACTCGCTCTACCCGGCGCTGCGGCGCTTCGGGGAGGCGGGCGCGGTCACCCGCACCCTCGAGCCACAGGAGGGCCGCCCGCCGCGGCACGTCTACACGCTCACCGACGTCGGCCGCGAGCTGCTCCACGACCAGCTGGCCGACCTGCCCGAGGAGCTCGCGGGCGACGAGGCCGAGTTCCTGGCCCGCCTCGCCGGCTTCGGGCGGCTCACCCCCGACGAGCGGCGCGGCGTGCTCGCGGCGCGGGCCCGGGTGCTGGCCGAGCGCCGCACGCGGCTCGCCGGGCTCGCCGAGGCGGCCGACGACCCCTGGGCCGGCCTCGTGCTCGACGAGGTCCTGCGCCGCCTGCGCGAGGAGCAGGCGTGGCTCGACCGGCTCGTCCTGCGCACCGACGACCCGACACACGACCCCAGCGACCACCCGAGCGAGGAGACGACGTGACCACCACCATCACCAGCTCGACCGCGCACGACGACGCTCCGGACCTGCCGCAGCTGCCCTTCCCGCGCGAGGGCGTGCTGGCGATCTCCCCGCTCTACGAGCGCCTCCGGGCGGCCGGCCCGATCACGCGCGTCCGGACGCCCGCCGGCGACGTCGTGTGGCTGGTGACGCGCTACGAGGAGGCCAAGGCCCTCTTCGCCGACCGCCGCCTCGGGCGCTCCCACCCGAAGCCCGAGGAGGCCGCGCGCGTCTCCGACGCCGGGGTGATGGCCGGCCCGTCCGGGGAGCACGAGCACGAGGACGAGGACCACACGAGCATGCGGCGCCTGCTCACCCCCGCGTTCTCGGCGAAGCGGATGCGCCGCCTGCACGACCGGGTCGCCGAGCTCGCCGAGGGCCTGGTCGACGGCCTCGTGCCGGACGACGACGGCGTGGTCGACCTGCACACCGGGTTCTCCGTGCCGCTGCCCATCTTCGTGATCTGCGAGCTGCTCGGCGTGCCGGTGGCGGACCGCGTCTACTTCAAGGGCCTCTCCGAGCGCATGGCGACCCTCACCGGGGACGACCCGGCGGTGGCCCGCGCCGAGTTCGAGCGCTACACGGCGGGGCTCGCGCAGGCCAAGCGGGACGAGCCCGGCGAGGACGTCATCTCCGACCTCGTCGCCGCGCAGGAGCACGACCCGCGCCTGACCGACGCCCGGCTGGCCGAGCTCGTCGTGGGGCTGCTGTTCGCCGGCCACGAGACGACGGTCAACCGGCTCTCGCTGGGTGTCGTGCTGCTGCTGGTCAACCCCGAGGTGCGCGACCGGGTCGTCGCCGACCCGGAGGGCTCGGTCGACGCGGTCGTCGAGGAGGTCCTGCGCCTCGCCGAGCCCGGCGGCATGGGGCTGCTGCGCTACGCGCACGAGGACGTGGTGGTGTCGGACGGCGAGCAGGAGGTCACGATCGCCCGCGGCGACGGCGTCGTCATCGTCACCAGCGCCGCCAACCGCGACGAGGGCGCCTTCGACGACGCCGCCGCGTTCGACCCCGACCGCAGCCCCAACCCGCACCTGTCGTTCGGGCACGGGCCGCACTTCTGCATCGGCGCGAGCCTCGCGCGCACCGAGCTGCGGGTCGGTCTGACGACGCTGTTCCGGCGCCTGCCCGGGCTGGCGCTGGCGGTCGACCCCGAGTCGCTGACCCTGCACACCGAGCGCCTCACCGGCGGGCTGGACACGCTGCCGGTGCGGCTCGCCTAGAGCTCCTCGCGGCGCGTCACGAGGGTCTCGGCGACGTCGCGGAGCTTGACGTTGAGGTCCTGCGAGGTTCGCCGCAGCACGTCGAACGCCTCGTCGGCGGTCAGTCCACGGCGCTCCATGAGCACGCCCTTGGCCTGGCCGATGACGTCGCGGCTGCGCAGCGCCTCGAGCAGCTGGGCCTCGCGCAGCTCGGAGGCCGTCCGGCCCTGGACCGCGTTGATCGCCGTCGCCGCGTGGGCGGCGAGGACGAGGGCGAGGTCGCGGTCGACGGCGTCGAGCCCGTCGGGCGACCACGAGTAGAAGTTCAGGGCCCCGAAGCGCGGCGGCGCGCCGCCGGGGAACATGCCGGTGGCGAGGACGGCGCCGAGCTCGAGGTCCCCGGCGGCGCGGGGACCGAACGTCGGCCAGGTGACGTCCGGTCCGACCAGCCGGTCGAGGGCCGCGCCGACGCCGGTGCTGTGCATCGCGGTGTGGCTCGGGCCCTCGCCGACCTCGTCCTGCAGGGCGTCGGCCTTCTGCGCGACGGGGTGGCTCGCGACCACGGTGTCGAGGCGGCCGTCGGGGTTGCGCAGCACGACGGAGACGACGTCGGCGCCGGGCACGATCGCGTGGGCGGCCTCGACGACCCGCTCGACCACGCCGACGACCCCGCTCTCGGCGGGCACGGCGAACAGCGAGTCGGCGAGGGACACGAACGCATCGACGAGGCCCCCGTCGATGGCGCCGGGCTCCGACGTGCTGTCGACGGTCATGGCTGGTGCACCTTCGGTCGCGCAGGGACAGGACGGCTCCGGAGGATATCCGTGACCGTGTCGGTCCCGTTACGCGCAGGCCCCGCCGTGGGCCGCGGGTCACACGCCGGGCTACCGGGCGATCAGCTGCCCCAGGCGCTTGGTGAGCTTCACGTTCTCGCGGTAGTCGACCGGCACGACGATCACCGACGGCTTGTCGCGCCGGTCGAACGCCTCCTTGAGGGCGGGGCGGAACTCGTCGGCCGACTCGATGCGACGCGCGTGGCAGCCGAGGCCCTGCGAGACGGCGACCAGGTCGGGCGTCGTGAACTCGGTGCCGAAGTGGTGCCCGAACTCCACCTCCTGCTTCCAGGAGATCAGCCCGTAGTCGTTGTCCTCCCAGACCACGTTCACCGGCGCGACGCCCAGGCGCGTGGCCGTGGCCAGCTCCGCCATGTTCATCATGAAGCCGCCGTCGCCGGAGAGGGCCACCACGCGGCGCTCGGGCTCCACCAGCGCGGCGGAGACGCCGCCGGGCACGGCGATCCCCATCGAGCAGAAGCCGTTGGAGATGATGCAGGAGTTCGGCGCGTAGGTCGGGTAGTGGCGCGCGATCCACATCTTGTGGGCCCCGACGTCGCTGATGAGGATGTCCTCGTCGTCCATCTCGGCGCGCAGCTCGGCGAGGATGCGCTGCGGCTTCATCGGGAAGTCGCCGGTCTCGGCCTCGGCCGCCGCCCCCGCCTCGGTGATCTCCTCGGTGAGCGACTCGCGCACCCGGTGGTGCAGGTGGACGTCCTCGTAGTGGTGCTCGGCGGTGAGGCCCTCGTTGATCGCCCACAGGGTCGCGGCGACGTCCCCGACGATCTCGACGGTGGGCCGGTAGGCGTCGTCGACCTCGGCGGGGTCGAAGTCGATGTGCAGCAGGCGCTTGGTGCGGCCGATGTTCCAGCGCGCGGGCGGCCACTCGACCATGTCGTAGCCGACGGCGATGACGAGGTCGGCGGCCTCGAAGACCTCGGTGACGTAGTCGCGCGATCCCAGGCCGACGGCATAGAGGCTGCGCTCGTGGCGGTCGGACAGGGCGCCCTTGCCCATGAACGTCATGCCGGCGTAGATGCCGGTGGCCTCGACGAAGCGCTGCAGCTGGCGGCTGACGCGCGTGCGCACGCAGCCCTGCCCGACCAGCAGCACCGGGCGCTCGGCGCGCGCGATGAGGTCGAGCGCGGCCTCGACCGACTTCTCGTCCGGTACCGGGCGGCGGACCTTCTCCGGCGGCACGATCGGCGCGGCCTCGACCTCGTGCTTCGCGATGTCCTCGGGCAGCTCGACGTGCGTCGCGCCCGGCTTCTCGGCCACGGCCAGCTTGAACGCCTTGCGCAGCACCTCGGGGATCGTCGACTCGTCGCGCAGCGAGGTCGTCCACTTGGTGATCGGCGAGAACATGTTGACCACGTTCATCGCCTGGTGCGACTCCTTGTGCAGGCGCGTCGTCGCGCCCTGCCCGGTGATCGCGACGACCGGCGAGTTGTCCATGTTGGCGTTGGCCACGCCGGTGACGAGGTTGGACGCGCCCGGCCCGAGCGTGGAGAGGCAGACGCCGGGCCGGCCGGTGAGCCGCCCGTAGACGTCGGCCATGAACGCCGCGCCGGCCTCGTGGTGGGTGGGCACGAAGCGCACCGAGGACTCGCGCATGGACATGAGGAGATCGGCGTTCTCCTCACCGGGAACCCCGAAGACGTACTCGACGCCTTCTGCCTCGAGACACCGCAGGAACAGGTCGCTCGCCCTCATGTGTCGGTCCCACTCCCCGGAGATCGGTGCGCCGTCGGACCAGGGACTGATGCCCATGAGGACGGCTGGGCACACCCCGGACTGCTCATCCGGCGGTTCAGCGTGGCCGGGCGCGCGTGCTGGTGCCCGTGCCGGCGCCGGTGTTGGACGCGTCGGTGCCGCCGCCCCGGGGCGCGCCGGCCAGCTCGAGGGTGCCCGCGCCGCCCTGCTCGGAGCCGGCCAGGTCGGAGACGGACTCGAGCGTGTCGCCGATCTTGAGGTCGTTGAGGAAGAGCGTCGCGGGCTCGGCCGGGCCGCCGGTGTGGCGGTAGATGCCGGTCTTGAGGTAGTCGAACGAGTCGATCATGGTGCCGCGCGGCGGACGGAAGTCCTGCAGGACCTGCTGCCCGTCGCGGTGGACCGACACGGACCCGCCGCCGATCTCGAAGCGGATGTCCATCTGCACGGCCAGGTTCTGACCGGCCTGCACCGGGCCGAGGTCGCGCACGCGGTCGCCGACGTTGGCGAGCCAGAGGCGGCCGTCGACGACCTCGAGCGCCACCGGCGGCGAGGTGTTGCTGCCGCCGTCGTGCAGCTGCCAGATGACCTGCCAGTCCTGCGTGTCGACGGGGAAGTCGGCCGGCAGGAAGGCGCTGTAGCCGAAGAAGAGGCGCTGACCCTCGCGGATGTTCTGCGCCTCCTCCGGGCGCACCTCCGAGCGCTTGGCGCCGCCGGGCACCTCGAGCTTCACCACCCGGCGCCCGGGCACGTTCGGGCTCTCGACCTCCTCGGGGGCCAGCCCGCCGCCCTCGACGTTGCCACCGTTCGAGTCCTGGAAGCCCGCGAGCCCGGACGTCAGGGCCCACAACGCGCCGGTGTTCGCGCCGGCGGAGCCGGTGCCGTTGTCGGTGCTGCCGGTGTCGGTGCTGCCGGTGTCGGTGCTGCCGGTGCCGGTGGCGCCGTCGTCGCCCGTGGTGTCGGCGCAGTCGCGGTCGCCGGTGTCCGGGGTGCCCGCACCGCCGATGCCGGCGGCCTCGTCGGGCGGCGTCGTGGACCGCGGCGTGGAGCCGGTCGAGCCGCCGGTCGAGCCGCCGGTCGAGCCGCCGGTCGAGCCGCCGGTCCGGCCGGGTGCGCAGGTGCTGTCGCTGCTGGTCCCCGCGCCGCCGCCGGGTGCCGTGGTGGAGCGCGGCTGCGAGCCCGAGCCCGAGCCGGTGCCCGTGCCCGACCCGTCGGGAGGCGTGGTGGAGCGTGGCTGCGAGCCCGTGCCGGTGCTCCCACCCGGCGCCGCGGTCGACCGTGGCTCGTACCCGGCGCCCGGGTCCACGGTTCTGGTCGACCCACCGGAGCCCGTCGGCGGCACCGTCGTCGGGGCTGCGGTCCCCGCTCCGGGTGCGGTGGTGGTCGCGGGTACCCGGGCGTCGTCGCCGGTGCCCGCCGCGCCGCCGGTGCCGGCCGGATAGTCCTCGCCGCCGGGCGGGGTCCCACCGGTCGTCGACCCGGACCCGGGGAGCTCCGTGCTGCCCGGCAGCTCCGACGCGCCCGGTGCGGCTGTCTCCGGCGCCGTCGTGCGCGGGGCCGTGCCGCCCGGCGCCCTCCCGTCGGGCGCGGCGCCACCCGGAGCGGCGCCGGGATCCGCGGCGTCGGGCTCCGCCGTCTCGTACGCCGAGCTACCCGACGTCGAACCGCCCGGCGCGGTCGTCTCGTACTCCGAACCACCGGCTGCCGTCCCGTCCGGCGCCGCACCGCCCGGCGCGGTCGTCTCGTACGCCGGACCGCCCGGCGCCGCGGTCCCCGGCGTCGTCGTCGATGTCGTCGCCGATGTCGACCCACCCGGCGCGCCACCGCCGGGCGCGCCGGTGTCGTACCCGCCGCCCGGCGCGCGCGACGAGGTCGCCGGAGCGCCGGACGACGCGGGTGCGCCGGCCGGATCCGCCGTGGCACCGCCGGACGCCGGGAGCGAGGTGATGAGGCGCCCCAGCGAGTCGGACGCCCAGCGCGTGGCCGGCGTGTCGGGGGCGACCTCGAGCTGGTCGTACCCGGCGTGCGCCGGCGACGCGACGGCCTGCTCCAGCGAGGGCGGGGTGGTGCCCGGCGGGGAGGCGCACACCGGGTCCTCGGGGGCGCAGACCTGGATGGTGCGCGACGCGAGCGAGCCGAAGCCGCCCTCGCGGGCCGGCAGCACGCCCTGGCCGGTGACCCCGGCGGGCACCGTGCGGGCGTCCGGGTCGCGGGCGGGGTCGCCGAAGAGGCCGACGGCGACGATCCGGTCGGCGGCGACCCCCGGCTCCTGACCGGTCCCGATGCGCGCGGCGACGTCGCCCGCCACCTGGGCGCCCTGGGAGTAGCCGAACAGCATGACGCGGCTGTCGGGGCACCCGGCGAGCTGCGCGGACACCTGCCCGGTGAGCGCCGAGACGGCCTGCTGCTCGCCGGCGCCGTCCTCGGGTCCGGGCACCGCCACGACGGCCAGCCGCGGCCCGACCCGCTGGACGAGGGGGTCGGTGAGGGCCGCGAGGGTCTCGCCCCCGCCCGCCCCGCTGCCGTTGACCGAGAACAGCGTGACGTCGCGGCACTCCGCGGGCGCCGGATCACCCGGCGCCGCCACCGTCACGACGCCCGTGCCCACGGCGCCCACCATCAGTGTGGCGGCCAGCGCCGCCGCGACGGCGAGGACGCCGACCGGGCGGCGCCGGGGGCGCTCGGCGACACCGGCCAGCACCGGGGCCCGCCGTCGCGACGCCCGGAGCGGCCGACGGCGTCCGCGCTGCTCCCAGCCGCCGCCCGGCCGCGGGGCACGCCCGTCGTCGACCTCGCCGTCGGGGTGGACGACGAGCGGCCAGGAGCTCCAGGGGCTCGCCAGCTCCACCCGGACCGGCCGTCCGAGGCGCGCGGCCCGGCTCGCGGCGAAGGCCAGACCCTCACGGTGGGGGTCGGCGCCGCGCGGGAGCGCCACCGCGGCACCGTCGACGTGCAGGGGCACGCGCCCGGCCGCGCGGTCGACCCGCAGGTGCACCACGGGCGTCGGGGGCACCGGCCGGCCGAACCGGTCGACGACCCGCTCCGTGGCACTCACACGCCACCGCCCCGCACCGAGCGCCCCATGCCTCGCCCTCCACCGCCGCGGCCCGGCCGTGACCGGGGCGGGGCGGGCCCGGCCGGTCTCGGGAACACGGCCGGGTCGCCCTCGCCCGGTCAGCTAAGGCGAGCACCGCGGGGCGTGGGTGCGGTTCGCGAGAAGTCGGCGAACTGTTCCCGATCGCAAACGTCGGCCCGGCGTGTCGCGCCCGCGAGCTGGTGGCGATCCTGACGTTGGACGTCAGCGTGGCCGCCCCGCTGACACACCCCCCGCTAGCCCAGGGCGTCGCGCAGGAACGCGACCTGCAGCAGGAGCAGGTTCTCGGCGACGACCTCCTGCGGCGTCATGTGCGTGACGCCCGAGAGCGGCAGCACCGTGTGCGGGTGCCCGGTCGCGAGCAGGGACGACGAGAGCCGCAGGGTGTGGGCGGCGACGACGTTGTCGTCGGCGAGCCCGTGCACGAGCATCAGCGGGCGCGCGGGCGATGCGGCACCCGGGTCCTCGGTGATCGAGGAGCGGGCGTACGCCTCCGGGTACGCGTCGGGGTGGCCGAGGTAGCGCTCGGTGTAGTGCGTGTCGTAGAGGCGCCAGTCGGTCACCGGCGCGCCGGCCACCGCGGCGTGGAAGACGTCGGGGCGGCGCATCACCGCGAGCGCCGCGAGGTACCCGCCGAACGACCAGCCGCGGATGCCGACGCGGTCGAGGTCGAGGTCGCCGACCTGCTCCGCCGCCGTGTGCAGGGCCGCCACCTGGTCGTCGAGCACCGGCCCGGCCAGGTCGCCCCACACCGCCCGCTCGTAGGCCGGCCCCTTCCCCGGGGTGCCGCGGCCGTCGGCGACCACGACCGCGAAGCCCTGGTCGGCGAACCACTGCGAGGTCAGGAACATCGCCCGCGTCGCGAGGACCCGCTGGGCGTGCGGCCCGCCGTAGGGGTCGAGCAGCACCGGGAGCCTGCGCGAGCCCGGCACGTGCCCGGTGGGCAGCAGGACGGCGACCGACGGGCCGCCCCGGTCGGTCGCGATGCGGCGGACCGCGGGCTGGAGACCCGGTGACTCCGCGTGCGACGTGACGCCGACCGTGCGCCCGTCACCGCGGAGCACCCACGTGCGGACGCCGTCGTTGTCGAGGTCGCCGCCCGCGAGCACCGTCACCCCGCCCGCGCGGCGACCCGCCCAGACCCCGTACTGCGGGCCGACGCGCGCCGCTCCCCCGTGCCGCGACCAGGCCCACAGGGTCACGTCCTCGGCGCGCTCGGAGGCGGTGAACAGGACCGTGTCGCCGTCGACGTCGGCCACCGCGCGCACCTGCAGGCCGAGCGGGGTCACGACCTCGTCCCCGACCACCAGCCGTCGCGTGTCGTCGCTGTCGACGCAGCGCACGAGCGCGCCGTCGCCGAGGTGGGCGGGGACGCCGGGCACGAGGTCGACCCAGACGTCGTCGGTGTCGGTGACCAGCACCGTGGACTCGCCGGTGTCGGGGTCGACGCGGCGGTGGTCGACGCGGCGCTGGTCGCGGGTCGAGACGGTGACCAGCAGGTCGTGGGTGTCCCAGGTGACGGCGGCGAGGTACTCGGCGCCCTCCCCCAGGTCGACGGGGACCCGCGTGCCGTCGAGGTCGACCAGCGCGAGCGTCACGTCGGCGTTCGCGGTGCCGGCGGCCGGGTAGGCGTTCTCGACGGGGGCGCGGTCGGGGTGCGCCGGGTCGGCGATCCACCAGCGCGTCACCGGGTCGTCGTCGACGCGGGCGACGGCGAGCTGCGAGCCGTCGGGCGACCACCAGTACCCGCGGTAGCGGTTCATCTCCTCGGCCGCGACGAACTCGGCGAGCCCCCAGCTCACCCCCGGCCCGTCGTCGTCGGCCGGGCCGGCGACGACGTGCGTGGTGCCCGTCGAGAGCTCGTGCACGTGCAGCGTGCCCGCGCGGACGAAGGCGACGCGGGCGCCCGTCGGGTCGGGGCGCGGGTCGACGACCGGGCCCTCGACGGGCAGGGGCGCGGCCTGCGCGCCGGGGACGAGCTCGACCGTGAACGCCCGCCCGGAGAGCACGAACACGGCCAGGCGGGCGGCCGCGTCGAGGGCGTACTCCACGACGCCGCCGGACTGCTCGCGCACGCGCTCCCGACGCGCGCGCTCCTCGGGCGGGAGGTCCTCCTCGCCGGGGACGTCGAGGTCGCGCGGGTCGACGAGCAGGTGCTCCTCGCCGGTCGCGACGTCGAGCAGCCACAGGCAGGTCAGCGGGTCGTCGCCGCCGCGGCTGCGCAGCAGCACGACCCGCGCGCCGTCCGGCGAGACCGTCGGACGTCGCGGCGCGCCGAGGGTGAACCGGCGGGTGGCGGCCTGGCGGCGCGGAAAGCTCGACACACCGGGCAGTGTGCCGGAGACGCAGCGCAGCGGAGCTCGACCATCGAGCCGGACCCGCCCGGCGCTGGCCCCGAAGGCGCTGGACGGCGGCGGATAGGCTCGGCGTGTGGCGGAGACGGAACGGCGCAAGATCGCCCTGACCGGGATCAAGCCCAGCGGCGAGCCGCACCTGGGCAACTTCGTGGGCGCGATCCGGCCCGCGCTCGAGCTGGCGCGGACGTCGGACTTCGAGTCGCGGTACTTCATCGCCGACCACCACGCGCTCACCGGCACGCCCGCGGCCGGCGACATCGCCGCGTGGACCCGCTCGGTCGCCGCGACCTGGATCGCCGCCGGCCTCGACCCGGAGCGCACCGTCTTCTACAAGCAGTCCGACGTCCCCGAGACGTTCGAGCTGACGTGGATCCTGTCCTGCGTCACCGGCAAGGGCCTGATGAACCGGGCCCACGCCTACAAGGCGGCCCGCGACCGCAACGTCGCCGCCGGCGAGGACCCGGACGCGGGCGTCACCATGGGTCTCTACGAGTACCCGGTGCTCATGGCCGCCGACATCCTGATCATGGAGTCGGACCTCGTGCCGGTGGGCCGCGACCAGCTCCAGCACGTGGAGATCGCCGCGGACGTCGCGGGCAGCTTCAACCACCGCTACGGCGCGGGCTTCCGGCTGCGCATTCCCGAGGCCGTCGTGCCGCCCGAGACGACCGGCCACACGCTGCCGGGGCTCGACGGCCGCAAGATGAGCAAGTCGTACGACAACTACATCCCGCTCTTCCTGCCCGCGCCGAAGCTCAAGAAGCTGGTGCGCCGCATCCCGACCGACTCCACGCCGGTCGACGCGCCGAAGGACCCGGACTCGTCGGCGGTCTTCCAGATCCTGGCGCAGTTCGCCGAGCCCGACGTCGTGGCGGACACCCGCAAGCGGCTCGAGGCCGGCGGAGTGGGCTGGGGTGATCTGAAGAACCAGCTCGCCGACGTGCTCGAGGCGCAGCTCGGGCCGCTGCGCGCCCGCTACGAGGAGCTCGTCGCGCCCGGCAGCGAGCTGGACGCGATCCTCGCCCGCGGCGGCGAGATCGCCCGCGAGCAGGCCGCGCGGACGCTGCGGGGCGTGCGGCGCGCCGTCGGCGTGGAGGTCTGAGGCGTCCTAGCGCGACGTCGTGGCGCGGTCCGCCTCGGCGTGGCCGCGCGGCGCGGGGAGCTCGTCGACCAGCTCGTCCCACCCGGCGCGACGGCCCAGCTCGCCGGGCGTCGCCGGCACCTCGGGCAGCTCGCCCAGCCAGAGGCGCAGCGGCCCGGTGTCGAGGGGACGCAGCGCGCCCTCGGGGTCGGTGGCCTCGGTGCGACGTCGCAGCCAGGTGCCGAGCACCAGCGCCGTGGCGACCGAGGCGAGGCACCAGCCGACCACCAGCACAGCGACCCACATGAGGACCGGCACGAGCACCTCCGAGGGGTGGGGGGCGGACCGCGGTGACCGAGCGTGCCCGGCAGCCCACCGCGTGCGTTGCCCTGAGGATGACATCCCGGACGCGGCGGCGGGGCCGCTCTCACTCGATCGGACGTCACGACTTCGACCACTCACCGCGCCAGAACGACCGTCGACGGCCGTGGCACCGCCGTTCGTCGCCGGTCATACTCCGTTCGCCGCGATTCCGGGTGCTCGACTGAACGCGTTCTCAGGTGGCGTCCAGGGCAGCGGCGATACGGCCGGCGATCGCAGCCGACTCGTCCGGGGAGCCGTACGGATGGCGGGGACCGAGGAAGAAGCGCAGGCCGTCCTTCGGACGCCGCGGGATGACGTGGAGGTGCAGGTGCGGCACCGACTGACTGATCACGTTGTTGATCATGATCAGGGAGCCCGGCGCCTCCATCGCGGTCTCGACCGCGCGCTCGAGGCGCTGGGCGAGCGCGAAGAACCCCGGCAGCTCGTCGGGCGGCAGGTCGGCCAGCGTGGTGACGTGGGTGCGCGGGACGAGCAGGACGTGGCCGTGGAACACCGGCGAGGTGTCGAGGAACGCCATCGTCGACGGGCCGTCGTGCACGATGTCGGCCGGGCCGTCGCCGGCGACGACCGCGCAGAAGGCGCAGGGCTTGGTCTTGCGCGGAGGCACGGGCCGAGCCTGTCACGACCGTCGGGACGTATCCGCGAGGCCCGGACGTTGGAGGGGACATGGGTGCACCGAGGTTGCTGGTGATCGGCCACGAGGTCTCCCCCGAGACGGCGCTCGTGCAGGCCGGGACGCTGGTGGGCTGGGCGGCCGAGCACGGGGTGGAGATCGTGCCGGGCGTCGCCGGCGGGCCGCTGCCCGCTCCCGAGACCCTCGACGCGATCGCCGTGCTCGGGTCGGCGGAGGGCGCGTGGGACGACGACGTCCCGTGGCTCGCCGACGAGATCGCCTACCTGCACGCGGCGGTCGACGTCGGCGTCCCGCTGCTCGGGTTCTGCTTCGGTGGGCAGCTGCTCGCGCGCGTCCTCGGCGGCACCGCGCACGCTGCCGACGGCCGCCACGAGAACGGCTGGCGGGAGATCACCACGTCCGCGCCGGAGATCGTGTCGCCCGGCCCGTGGATGGAGTTCCACTTCGACACGTTCACCCCGCCGCCGCAGGCCGAGGTGCTCGCGACCTCGGAGCGCTGCACGCAGGCGTTCCGCCTCGGTGCGCACCTGGGCGTCCAGTTCCACCCCGAGGTCACCCCCGCCGAGCTCGAGACGTGGATCGCGCGATGGAGCGGGACGCCGCTGGAGGCCCGCCTGCCCGAGGTGGGCGTCGACCAGGACGCGCTGCGCGCCGAGACCGCCGCCCGCGCGGAGGAGTCGCGCGCCGCGAGCTGGGTGCTCTTCGACGCGTTCGCCGAGCGCGCCGGCCTCCTGCCCGACCCCGCGGTGCGATGACGGCCGCCCCGGACATGAAGGTCCGCATCGGCATCGGTGCCGGCCCGTCGCGCCACGACCCCGCCGCGGCGACGCTCGAGCTCGTCGACGGCTGCGAGGCGCGGGGCATCGACTCGGTGTGGTTCCCCGACCGGATGGCGGCCCCGGCCGTCGAGCCGGTCGTCGCCATGGGCTGGGCCGCCGGGCGCACGACGTCGCTCAAGGTCGGCAGCGGCGTGATCGTGCTGCCGGGCCGCAACCCCGCGGTCGTCGCCGCCCAGCTCGCGTCGCTGGCGGCCCTCGCGCCCAAGCGGATCCTGCCGGTGTTCGGCCTGCGGCCCGCCACGGCCGGCGAGCGCACCGCCTATCCCGTGCCCGGTCCGCGCGCCCTGGTGTTCGAGGAGGCCCTGACCGTCGTGCGGCGGCTGCTCACCGAGGAGTCGGTGACGTTCCACGGGGAGTTCTTCACCCTCGACGAGGCGACGGTCGAGCCCCGCCCGGCGCGCCCGCTCGACCTGTGGCTGGGCGGGCTGGTGCCGGCGGCGCTGGACCGCGTCGGACGCCTGGGTGACGGGTGGCTCGCCTCGTTCGTGACCCCGGCCGAGGCGGGCGCCGCCCGCGCGAAGATCGCCGCGGCCGCCGCCGAGACCGGGCGCGAGGTCGAGGAGGACCACTACGGCACCAACCTCCTCGTGCTGCCGCCCGGCACCTCGGAGCAGGACGCCGACCGCGCCCGCGCCTCCTCGGTCGTCCGGCGCCCCGAGCTCGACCCGCACGACCTCGTCGCCGACGGGTGGGACGACGCCCGCGCCCGGGTGGGCCGCTTCGTGGACGAGGGCATCACCAAGTTCGTCGTGCGCCCGGCCGTGGCGCCGGCCTCGTGGCCGGGGTTCCTCGACGAGTTCGCCGAGCACCTGGTCCCGCTCGAGACCCAGGGCATCGTCGGCTAGGGGTCAGAGGCCCCGGCTCGCGAGCACCCGCGTCAGCGCGATCTCGAGCACCACGCGGGCGGGGTTGACCCGCGGCGGGTGGTAGCGCTCGGTGTAGCGGCGCTCGCCGTCCGCGACCGACTCGGGGTCGTCGCGCACCACCGCGAGCCCCTCGATCGTCGACCACCGCCCGCGATCGACCTGGCTGAGCGCCACCCGTGCGCCCTCCTCGCCGCCCAGACGCACGTGACGGGCCTTGGCGCTGTGCCCCGAGGTGAGGACCCGGGCGATGGCCGTGTCGAGGTCCAGGGTGCAGTTCACGGGCACGACGTGCGGCGACCCGTCGCGGCGCAGCGTGGTGATCGTGCTGACGCGGTGGTCGCGCCAGAACTGCGCGAACTCCTCGCCGCGGGCGCGCAGATCGGACGGCGTGACGGTCGGCGTCGGGGACATACGGCGATGGTGCCCCGCGCCGTGATCACCCGCCCGGGGCGGGGGTGCGCGTCACGGCGGTGGCGATCCACGCCCAGAAGCGGGGGTCCATCGGCGACGTCGTCGGGATCGCCATCTGCGGCTCCACCGCGGCGGCGCCGGACGACTCGCCGTTGTCGATCGACTCGTTGACGACGTTCGACCCGCCGGACCCACCGGAGGAGGTGCTCCGCCGCGAGGTCGGGCCGGAGCTGGACGACGAGTCGGACGAGTCGGAGTCGCTGCTCGCGGTGGACCGGGAGGTCGACCGCCGCGTCGTCGGATCGGAGGTCCCGTCGTCGCCGTCCGACGCCGTGGACGAGCTGGACCGCGCGCTCGGGCGGGTGCTCGGGTCCGACGAGGAGTCCGACGAGGAGTCCGACGACGACTCCGACGACGACTCCGAGGACCTGGTCGGGGTCGCGGTGGCCGACCGGGTCCGCGAGCGGGCGGTCGACGTCTCGTCGCCGTCGTCGGGCGACCCGGTGGTCGTCCGGGCGCGGGTGGACTCCGCGGTGGCGTCCCCGTCGTCCCCGTCGTCGCCGGAGCGCCGGTCGGCGGTCCGCTCCGCGGACCCGTCGGGCGCCGTGGTGGTCCGGTTGCGGGTGGTCAGCGACGCCCCGGTGGTGGGGTCGACCGTGGTGGTCGTGCCCGCCTCGCGGTCGACGGTGGTGGTGACCCCGGTCGACGGGTCGGTGGTGGTCACCGGCGCCGAGCGGTCCTCCTCCGAGACCTCCGTGGCGTCGGTCGGCAGCGGCCAGCCCTCGGGCGTGGTGCTCGGCCGCGCGCCGGGCTCGGTGCGGCGCGCGGTGCTGCCGGGGGTCGTGTCCTCGGCGAGATCGCCGGGGCCGCCGGGGGCGCCGTACGTGGGCCAGCCCTCCGGCGTCCCCTCCGGGGTCGCGGCGTCGGTGGGCAGCTCCAGCGTCGGCTCGCCAGCGGACGGGGCGGCGCTCGTCGTCGCCTCGCCGGTGCGTCGCGCGGCGGTCTCGTCGCCGGCCGCGTCGGGCACGAGGTCCGGGACCAGGCCGCCGCCGCGGCCCTCGTCGCCGCGGCCGGTGTCGCGACCACCGTCACGACCGCCACCGCCGGCGCCGCCGTAGCCCCCGCCACCGTTGCCGTTGCCGTTGCCGTTGCCGTTGCCGTTGCCGTTGCCGCCACGGTCGCCATCCGTGCCGCCGCCGTTGCCGCCGCCGCGGCCGGCCTCGCCGCCCCGGTCGGCGTCGCCGCCACGTCCGGCTCCGCCACCGGCGTTCCCGCCGCCGGCGTTCCCGCCCCCGGCGCCGCCGTTGCCGCCGTTCCCGGGCAGGAGGTCGGGCAGCAGGCCCCCGCCCCCGCCGCGTCCCGGCCCGTCGTCGTCGCGCGCGGCGTTCCCGCCCCCGTTGCCGCCGTTGCCGCCCCGGCCCCCGGGCGACCCGGTCGGCTCGTCGCGCGTGGGGTCGGGCAGCAGCGGGAGGTCGAGCACCGGACCCGGGTCGTCGTCGGTCGTCGCCGTGCGGGGCGGGTCCGAGGACTCCGGGACGGCAGGCGGGGTGACCGGCTCGGGCGCCGGCTCGGGCGCCGGGGCCGGACCGGGCGAGCTGTCGGCGCCGGGCAGCGGCACCGGGTCGAGGCCGGGCACCAGCTCGTCGAAGCCCGGGGGCGGCGTCGCCGGCTGCTCGGCGCCCGGGTACGCCGGCTCGCCGGGCGCGGCCGGCGCCGCCGGCGAGGGCCCCAGCGCCCGCGACCCGGGCAGCGGGATCGGGGTCAGCGGCGGCGCGACGTCGTCGGGCAGGGAGCTCTCCGGTGCTGCCGCGTCGGTCGGGGGCAGCACCCGGGGCGCCTCGTCGTCGTCGCCCGAGGGCTCCGAGGACCCGGACGAGGGGACCTCCTCGGAGGTGGTCGGCACGTCGCTGGCGTTGCCCGTGAGCCCCGTCGCGTCGTCCCGCGGGCCACCCGGCACCACCGCGGTCCCGACGCCGAACAGCGCCGCCACCAGCGCCACCGTGAACAGGCTCGTGATCACGATGTTGCGCGGTGTGCGGAACGGCCACGGTCGCGGACGCGGTGCCGGGTTCCAGCCTCGGGACGAGGTGGACGGCATGCAACCCCCTTCGAAACATGCCCGCCCCCGACAGCGGTCCCGGGCGCCGGCGGCCCCGGAGATCCGTACGGTACGCCGCCGCCCTGTCCCGGGTCAGCCGTTTCGTGGTGTCCGCGAAGAAATCGGCGGGCACCATGGAGCCTGTGGGTGTCGTGAGGGCGCGCGTCCCGTGACCGCGGACCGGCCGTCCCCTCACCTCGACCTCGACCTGGCCACCGTGCGCCGCGCCTATCGCACGATGCGCAACGTCCTGCCCGGGATCGAGCTCTGCTACGCGGTGAAGGCCAACCCGCACCCCGACGTCCTCGCCCTCCTCGTCGCCGAGGGCGCCTCGTTCGACCTCGCGAGCGTCGGCGAGCTCGACCTCTGCCTGCTCGCCGGCGCGCGTCCCGCGGGCCTGTCCTGGGGGAATCCGGTGAAGAAGGTCACCGACGTCCGCGCGGCCCGGGCCGCCGGCGTCACCCGCTTCACCACCGACGCCCCGGCCGACGTCGACCTCCTCGCGCGCGAGGTCCCGGGCGCCACCGTCGGGGTCCGGCTCGCCGTCGGCGACGACGGCTCCGCGACGCCCTTCGCCGGCAAGTTCGGCGCGAGCGAGGACGAGGCCGTCGCGCTCCTCGAGCGGGCGCGGGCCGGGGGCCTCGACGCCGCGGGCATCGGGTTCCACGTCGGCTCCCAGCAGCGCGACCCGCGCGCCTGGGCCCGCGCGGTCGACGCCGCGGCGCGGGTGGCCGCCCGGCTCGGCGCACACGCCCCGCGCGAGCTGAACCTCGGCGGCGGCTTCCCCACCACCCACGCCGGTGGCCCCACCCCCGACGTCGACGCCTGCGCCGCCGCGATCCGGCACGCCCTCGCCGCCCACGCAGCGCACTGGCGCCCGCGCCCGTTCGCCGAGCCCGGCCGGGCCCTCGTCGCGGACGCCGGGGTGCTGCGCGCCGAGGTCGTCCTCGTGGCGCAGCGCGCCGGGCGCCGCTGGGTCTACCTCGACGTGGGCCGCTACCAGGGCCTCGCCGAGACCGAGGGCGAGATGATCGTGTACCGCCTGCGTACGCCCGGCCGCGACGGGGAAACCGGGCCGGTCGTGCTCGCCGGGCCGACCTGCGACGGCGACGACGTCCTCTACCGCGACGCCGACGTCCGTCTCCCGCTCGACCTCGCGCCGGGCGACGTCGTCGAGTTCCTCGGTGCCGGCGCCTACACCTCGAGCTACGCCTCGGTGGGCTTCAACGGCCTGCCGCCCCTGCCGACGCACGTCCGGCAGGTCCAGCACGTCCCCCACGAGACCCCGGAGGAAGGTGGAATTGACCACCACACCCCCCAGCACTGACCCCGTGACGTTCGCCGGACGCCACGTCCTCGCCGAACTGCGCGGCGTGGACCCCGCCGTGCTCGGCGACGAGCAGCAGGTCGGCGACGCCCTGCGCCGCGCGCTCGACGCCGGCGGCGCCACCGTCCTCGACGTCGTGGCACACCGGTTCGAGCCCCAGGGCACCACGGTCCTGGCGCTGCTCGCCGAGTCGCACGCGTCGGTGCACGCCTACCCCGAGGCCTCGGCGGCGTTCGTCGACGTCTTCACCTGCGGCGTCCACGCCGACCCCGAGCTGGTGGTCGACGCCCTCGGCCGCGAGCTCGGCGCGGACGAGGTGCGCGCGCAGGTGGTGGCGCGCGGCGCCGGGCTCGCCCCGGCCGCCGGCGGGCGCGAGGTCGACGAGCCCCTCGCCGCGGGCATGCGCCGGCGCTGGCGGCTCGACGAGGTGCTCTGGCGGGGCCGCACGGAGTGGCAGGACATGATGGTCGCCCGCACGGCCCAGGGGATCTCGCTGTTCTGCGACGGCGAGCGGCAGTCCACCGAGGCGAGCCAGCTCGTCTACCACGAGGCGCTCGCCGTGCCCCCGATGCTGCTGGCCGACCGCCTGGACTCGGTGCTGGTCGTCGGCTCGTCGGAGGGTGTCGTCTCCCAGATCGCGGTCGCCGCGGGCGCCACGCGCGTCGACCACGTCGACATCGACACCGAGTGCGTCCGCCGCTGCGCCGAGCTGCTCCCCTACGGCTACACCCCCGACGAGCTCGCCGACGCCGAGGCCGGCCGCGGCCCCGTGCGCATGCACTACGCCGACGGCTGGCAGTTCCTCGTCGACGCCGCCGCCCGCGGCGACCGGTGGGACGTCGTGATCGTCGACCTCCCCGACGAGCCCGTCGAGATCACCGACCCCGCCCAGCACGCCCGCCTGTACGGCGAGGAGTTCCTGCGGCGGTGCGCGGAGGTCCTGGCCCCCGGCGGCGTCGTCTGCTCGCAGGCGGGCTGTCCGACGCTGTGGCGCAACGACACGCTCGCCCGCATGACCCGGCGCTTCGGCGACGTCTTCGCCACCGTCCTGCCGTACTGCTCCGACGAGCACGAGTGGGCGTACCTCACCGGCCGCGTCGACCCGGTCGACGACCCGGTCGAGCTCGAGATCTCGCGCCTCGGCCGCTTCCCGGCGCTGACCTCGATCGACGCCGACGCCCTGCGCCGCGGCGCGATCCTGCCGTTCGCGCTCCGGGCGCCCTGACGCGGCCGTCGACCCGTGTCCTCGGGACACGGGTCGCCGGGACCACCGGCTCCCTACGCCGCGGACAGCGCCGCCGACAGCTTCTCCGGGATGCCCGGCGCCTTCGACCACGCCTTCGTCTCCGGGTCCTGGACCACCACGACGTAGACGTTGCGGCCGGTGACCGCGACCTCCTCCGCCGAGCGGTAGACGGTGAACCCGAGCGTGAAGCTCGTCGTCCCCTGCCGCTCGCACGCGACCTCGACGCGCGCGTCGTCGCGCCACCGGACCGAGCCGCCGTAGTCGAGCTCGGAGTGCACGACCATCACGTCGACCCCGGAGGCGATGAGGTCGGGGTAGGTCAGCCCGACGTGGTCGAGGAAGCCGGTGAAGGCCTCGTCGAACCACGTCAGGTAGTGGCCGTTGAACACCACGCCCTGCTGGTCGACCTCCGCATAGCGCGGCACGACCGGGAACGAGTAGGTCACTGCCGCAGCTCCGGGAAGTCCTCGTCGCGGAACTCACCCTCGGGCGCGACGTCGGAGCCCGTCCCGGGACGCAGCTCCTCCTCGCGGCCCCGCAGCTCGACCCGGCGGATCTTCCCGGAGATCGTCTTGGGCAGGTCGGCGAACTCCAGGCGGCGCACCCGCTTGTAGGCCGGCAGGTGCTCGCGCGCGTGGCGCAGGATGGCCAGCGCCGTGTCGCGGGAGGGCTCGTAGCGCGACGACAGCACGACGTACGCCTTCGGCACGGCCAGCCGGAGCGGGTCCGGCGACGGGACGACCGCGGCCTCGGCGACCGCCTCGTGCTCGATCAGCACGCTCTCGAGCTCGAACGGGCTGATCCGGTAGTCGGACGCCTTGAACACGTCGTCGGAGCGGCCGATGTAGGTGATGTAGCCGTCCTCGTCGCGCGAGCCGACGTCGCCGGTGTGGTACACCCCGCCGGTCATGACCTCGTCGTTGCGCTCCGGGTCGTCCTTGTAACCGATCATGAGGCCCAGCGGGCGGTCGGTGAGGTCGATGCAGATCTCGCCCTCGTCGCCGCGCTCGCCGGTGACCGGATCGACCAGCACGATCGGGTAGCCGGGCAGCGGGCGGCCCATCGAGCCGTCCTTCACCGGCTGCCCGGGCGGGTTGCCGATCTGCAGCGTCGACTCGGTCTGGCCGAAGCCGTCCCGGATCGTCATGCCCCAGGACTCGCGGACCTGCTCGATCACCTCGGGGTTCAGCGGCTCGCCGGCGCCGACGAGCTCGCGCACCGGCACCTGCACGCGCGTGAGGTCGGCCTGGATGAGCATGCGCCACACCGTGGGCGGCGCGCAGAAGGTGCTGACGCCCTTCTCGACCATGACGTCGAGCAGCTTGTCGGCGTCGAACTTCGTGTAGTTGTAGATGAAGATCGTCGCCTCGGCGATCCACGGCGCGAAGACGTTCGACCACGCGTGCTTGGCCCAGCCCGGCGAGGCGACGTTGAGGTGCACGTCCCCGGGCTGCAGGCCGATCCAGTACATCGTCGAGAGGTGCCCGACCGGGTAGCTCGTGTGCGTGTGCTCGACGAGCTTCGGCTTGGCCGTGGTGCCCGAGGTGAAGTACAGGAGCAGGGTGTCGCTGCCCTTGGTGGGCCCGTCCGCGGTGAACTCGGCGGGGGCGTCGTAGGCGGCGGCGAAGTCGAGCCAGGGCTCGGTGAGGCGGTCACCCACGGCGATCCTGGTGTAGTCGCCGGGCACGTCGTCGAACTTGTCGACGTCGGCATCGCGCACCACGACGTGGCGCGCGTTGCCGCGGTCGATGCGGTCGCGCAGGTCGGCGGGGCCGAGCATCGGCGTCGAGGGGATGAGGACCGCGCCGAGCTTCATCGCGGCGAGGATCGTCTCCCAGAGCTCCACCTGGTTGGCGAGCATGAGGATGATCCGGTCGCCCCGCTGCACGCCCTGCGCTCGCAGCCAGTTGGCGACGCGGTTGGACCGCTCGCTCATGTCGGCGAAGGAGTACTTCGCCTCGCGACCGTCCTCCTCGACGATCCACAGCGCGGGCCGCTGCGCGGAGCCCGGGTCGGCCCCGATGGCGTCGAAGTGCTCGAGCGCCCAGTTGAACTCGTCGAGCTGCGGCCAGCGGAAGTCACGCAGCGCCGCGTCGTAGTCGGTGCGCCGTTCGAGCAGCTCGTCGCGCGCCCGTCGGAACTCCGTCGCGGCCTTGCTGAGCTCGGGCACTGCGGTGACCTCCTCCGTGACGCCGATGGCGAGGCGGTTCTACCACCTCGCCACCGGCGTCGGCCCCCGCTACCTGAACAGCTTCCGCAGAATGATCAGCCCGACGAGCGCGCCGGCGGCGTAGACGGCGTACTTGACGCGGGGGTCGGCCCACTTCTGCGCCGCCATCTCCTTGCCCTGCTCCGAGAGCCGCTGCGGGTTCGCCCGCTCCGACAGCTCGTCGAGCGCTCCGGCCAGCGCCTCGCGCGCCTGCTGGATCTCCTTCTCGATGGCGTCCGTGTCCCGTGCCACGGCACCTCCCCGTGTGGTCGTCGGTCGCGCTGACCGTCGCTCTGTTCGCGACCGGCCGGTGGTCGGCGGCTATCCTGCCCGCCCGTGACCGCCGATACCCGCCTGGCCCCCGGTCAACCCGCGCCGGACTTCTCGCTGACCTCCGATCAGGGGGAGACGGTGTCGCTCGCCGACCACCGCGGGCACCGCGTCCTGGTGTACTTCTACCCCGCCGCGATGACCCCGGGGTGCACGAAGGAGGCCTGCGACTTCCGCGACAACCTGGCGACGTTCAACGACGCCGACGTCGCTGTCCTGGGGATCTCGCCGGACAAGCCGGAGAAGCTCGCGAAGTTCCGCGACAAGGAGGGGCTGACCTTCCCGCTGCTCTCCGACCCCGACAAGTCCGTCATGCAGGCGTGGGGCGCCTTCGGCGAGAAGACGATGTACGGGAAGACCACGACCGGTGTGATCCGGTCGACCTTCCTCGTCGACGCCGACGGGAAGATCGAAGAGGCGCAGTACGGCGTGAAGGCCACCGGCCACGTGGGCCGGCTGCTGCGCGATCTGAAGCTCTGAGCTGTACCGGCGACGGGATTCGAACCCGCACTGCCACCCTCCTAAGAGGTGTGCCTCTGCCTTTGGGCTACGCCGGCTCTGCCTCGTTCTACGACCGTGACCGACACCAGGTGTCGGTCTGCGAGTGACAGTTGGCGCAGAGGATACGGAGATTCTCGAGACGGTTGTCCGTGTGGTCGCCGTTGACGTGGTCGAGCTGGAGCGGCAGCGGCTTGCCTCGCCACTCGTCGAGGCCGCACACCTCGCAGCGAGCCTCCTTGAACCCTTCCTTGATCAACCGGGCGCGCAGCTTGCCCGACGAGATCGTCGATCCGACGACGAGGACCTCGGCGAGGGGCAGGCCACGACCCCCGAAACGTCGGCCCTTCGCCCACCCCCGGCCGGTGAAGTGCGAGGTGTCGGCGCCGATCGCCTTCAATCGACCGGACATCCAGCGGTGGAACCCCCCGTTGGGTTCGCGGCCGACGGCACGGATGACCGAGGCCAGGCTGTCGGAGCGGGCGACGAGGTCGAGGAGTTCCTCATCCGACCACGTCCTCGAGCGACGAGGGAGCGTCTTGCCGTTCACCGTGGCCATGAGGTGGTCGTGCGGCAGGTCGAGGCGCTGGATGTGCTTCAGCATCGCGGCGTACCTGCCGGGCTTGAGGCCGAGGCGCTGATGCACCTCGGCGAGGGTGGTGCTGGCGGCGACCGCCTCGCGGAGTTGATCGTCGGTCCAGGATCGCGCTCGGGGCATGACCCCATCGTCGTCGAACGCGTGTTCGAACAGGGGTCGTTTCGCAGAACTGCTACAGGAACGCCCGGACCGCCGCCGCGACCTCGTTCGCCGCTTCCAGGGGCACGAAGTGGCCGACGTCCTCGAGGTGGTGCACCCCGCGCAGGTCGGTGAACGCGCGCTCCAGGCCCTCCGCCAGCCGCGGCGGGAAGAGCGGGTCCAGGTCGCCCCAGAGGACGGTGGTCGGCACGGTGACCGGGGCCGGCGGGTCCTGGCCGCGCAGGGCCAGCGCGGTGCGCAGGGTCGCCGAGCCGGAGCGGTACCAGTTCACCGACACGGTGAACGCGCCCGGCCGCGCGTAGGCGTCCACGAGCTCGTCGGTGACCGAGGCGATGCCCCGGTGGCCCCAGTGCGACCAGAAGTGCCCCAGGTACGCCCGCACGTTCGCCGCCGACCCGTCCACCAGGTTCTCGACGAGCTCGAGCTGGTGGAAGTCCTGGTACCAGAACTCGGCGCGGTGGTCGTCGTCGAGCGACGCCGCGGCCGCCCCGGGGTGGATCGCGTTGCCGAGCACCAGGGCCCGCACCCGCTCCGGCGAGGTCCGGGCGAGGTGGGTGGCCGTCGTGGATCCCACGTCGTAGCCGACGAGGACGGCGTCGTCGAACCCGAGGTGGTCCATCAGCTCGAGCACCGCGGCGCCCTGGGCGTCGCGGCCGAAGTCGGTGGCGGGGCGCTCGACGTCGTCGGGGCGGAAGGACGCGCCGAACCCGAGGAGGTCCGGGACGACGACCTGGGCGTCGCGCTCGAGCAGCGGCAGCAGGGCGCGGTAGTCGGACGCGGCGCCGGGCCAGCCGTGCAGGCAGACCACCGGGACGCCGTTGCCCTCGTGCGCGTACGCGATCACGTGACGCCGAGTACCCGGAATCCCGCGTGCGACGACAGCCGGGTCGCCGGGTGGCCCTGCTCCCCGAGCCAGCGGGCCAGCGAGTCCGAGCCCAGGTTCTTGCTCACGACCAGGTAGGACGACCCGTCCACGCGCGGCAGCCAGCGCAGCAGCAGCTCGTGCAGCGCGGCCTTGCCCGAGCGGATCGGCGGGTTGGACCACAGCTCGGCGAAACGGAGGTCCCCGGGCACCTCGTCGGGCCGGCAGGCCCGCACGTTCGTCAGGCCGGCGGCCGCCGCGTTGGCCCGCACGAGGTCCAGCGCGCGGTCGTTGACGTCCACCGCCCACACCGTCACCGCGGGGCGCTGGGCGGCGATCCAGAGCGCGATGGGGCCGTAGCCGCAGCCGAGGTCGAGCACGTCGCCGCGCTCGACCGGGTCGGGGGCGTTCTCGAGCAGCACCCGCGTGCCCTTGTCGAGCCGCCCGCGGGAGAACACCCCGGAGTCGGTGGTGAGGTCCAGCGCGACCCCGCCGATCTCGAGCCGGAAACCGAGCGGGTCGGACGGCGAGGTCGGCTGCTCGGAGAAGTACTGGTCGGTCACGACACCTCGGACAGGCGGGGGATCAGCGCCCGGAGCGCCCGCGAGCGGTGGGACACCGCGTCCTTCTCGTCGGGCTCCATCTCGGCCGCCGTGCGGGACTCGCCCTCGGGCACGAACGCCGGGTCGTAGCCGAAGCCGTGGGTGCCCCGCGGGAGGCGGATGAGACGCCCGGGCCAGCGCTCGACCACGACGATCTCGCGGCCGTCGGGGTGCGCGGCGGCGGCGGCACACACGAACGCGGCGCCGCGGCGCTCCTCGGGGACGTCGGCCATCTGGTCGAGCACGAGCGCGAGGTTCGCGGCGTCCCGCTCGACGCGTGAGCCCCCGCGTCCCGACCAGCGCGCCGAGAGCACGCCCGGCATCCCGTTCAGCGCGTCGACGGCGAGCCCGGAGTCGTCGGCGACGGCGAGCAGTCCAGTGGCCGACGCCGCGTCGCGGGCCTTGGCGCGGGCGTTCTCCTCGAACGTCGCGCCGGTCTCCGGGGCCTCGGGGAACGCCGGGACGTCGTCGAGCCCCACCACGTCGAGGCCGCCGGTCAGGCGGCGCAGCTCGGCGAGCTTGGCGTCGCTCCTCGTCGCGAGGAGGACCTTCACGGCAGCTCCCCGGGGTACGGCTCGGCGAGCGCGGCGGTCTGCAGCTCGGTGAGGCGGGCGCAGCCGGCGAGCGCGCTGTCGAGCATCGCGTCGAGGGTGGCGCGGGTGTAGGTGGCGCCCTCGCCGGTGCCCTGGACCTCGACGAGGGTACCGGTGTCGGTGGCGACGACGTTCATGTCGACCTCGGCGCGCGAGTCCTCCTCGTAGGGCAGGTCGAGGCGCACCCGGCCGTCGACGACGCCGACGGAGACCGCGGCGATCGAGCACGACAGCGGCTGGGGGTCGGCGAGGCGCTTGTGGGCGCGCAGCCAGGTGACGGCGTCGGCGAGGGCGACGTAGGCACCGGTGATGGCCGCGGTGCGGGTGCCGCCGTCGGCCTGGAGCACGTCGCAGTCGAGCTGGATGGTGTTCTCCCCGAGCGCGCGCAGGTCGATCGCGGCCCGCAGCGCGCGGCCGACGAGGCGGCTGATCTCGTGGGTGCGCCCGCCGACGCGCCCCTTGACCGACTCGCGGTCGCTGCGGGTGTGCGTCGCCGACGGGAGCATCGCGTACTCCGCGGTGAGCCAGCCCAGGCCGCTGCCCTGGCGCCAGCGCGGCACGCCCTCGGTGACGCTCGCCGCGCAGAGCACCGTCGTCTGCCCGAAGGAGACGAGCACCGAGCCGGCCGGGTGCTGCTGGAACCCCCGCTGGATGGTGATCTCGCGGAGCTCGTCGTCCGCCCTGCCGTCGCTGCGTGCCACGGGCGACCACCCTAGGAGCCACCCGGCGCGCGACTTCCCGTCGGGCTAGCTTGGACCGTCGTGCGCACCGAGGGCCGGACCGGGCTCGTGCTGTTCGCGAGCTGCCTCGCGCAGTTCATGGTCGTGCTCGACGTCTCGATCGTGAACGTGGCGCTGCCCTCGATGCGCACCGCGCTCGGGTTCGACGCCGAGGGCCTGGCCTGGGTGGTGAACGCCTACACGCTCGCCTTCGCGGGGTTCCTGCTGCTCGGGGGCCGCGCGGCGGATCTCTTCGGGCGCCGCCGCGTGTTCCTCGTGGGCCTGGGGCTCTTCGGGCTCGCCAGCCTCATCGGCGGCCTCGCGAACCACCCCGCGCTGCTGCTGGCCGCCCGCGCGGTGCAGGGGCTGGGCGGGGCGGTCCTCTCCCCCGCCTCGCTGGCGATCCTGCAGACGACCTACCCCGAGGGTGCGGCGCGCTCGCGGGCGTTCGGGTGGTGGGCGGCGATGGGCGGCATCGGCGGCGCCGCGGGCGGGCTCGCGGGCGGGCTGCTCGTCGGGCTGCTGAGCTGGCGCTGGATCTTCCTGGTCAACGTGCCGGTGGTGGTGCTGACGGCCGTGCTCACCGTCGCCGTCGTCCGCGAGACCCGCGACGAGGCGCGCCCCGGCCTCGACGTCACGGGCGCCGTGCTGGTGACGACGGGCCTGGTCGCGCTGGTCTACGGGGTGGTGTCGCTCGAGTCGGAGCCCTGGACCTCGCTGCCGGTGCTCGGCGCGCTGGCCGTCGCGGTGGTCCTGCTCACCGCGTTCGTGCTCACCCAGCTGCGCGGGCGGAACCCGCTGGTGCCGCTGTCGGTGTTCCGCCTGCGCTCGGTGTCGACCGCCAACGTCGTCATCCTGCTCATCACGTCGGCCATGTTCTCGATGTGGTTCTTCGTCTCGCTGCACATGCAGGACGTGCTGGGCTTCGACCCGCTCACCGCGGGGCTGGCGTTCCTGCCGCAGTCGGCGTCGGTGGTGCTCGGCTCGCAGATCTCGTCCCGGCTGCTGCCCCGCTACGGACCCCGGGCGGTGCTCGTCGGCGGCGGGATCCTGACCACGGCGGGGTACGTGTGGTTCGCCTTCCTCACCCCGACGACGAGCTGGGCGGCCGGCATCCTCGGCCCCGGCATCGCGGTGACCCTCGGGATCGGCCTCGTCTTCCCGGCGGTCACGACGGCGGCGACCAGCGGGGTCGACGGCGGGCTCGCGGGCCTGGTCAGTGGGCTCGTCACCACCTCGCGCCAGATCGGCGGCGCGGTCGGGCTCTCGGTGCTCTCGACGCTCGCCGCCGCCCACACCGCCTCGCTGGTGGCGGCGGGTGCGGCGACGCCGGTGGCGCAGACGGCGGGCACGACGCGCGCGTTCGCGGTCTCGGCGGTGGTGGTCGCGGCGGCGGTCGTCGTCGCCCTGTTCGTCCCGGCCCCGCGGCGCGCCGAGGAGCAGGAGCCCGCGCCGGTCTAGATCGTGTAGTGCCCGTCGGGGACCACGAGCTCGGTGGGCCCGGAGAACTCCTCGCGGGCCTCGGCGAGCAGCGCCTCGCCGTCCGCCCACGCGGGCACGTGCGTGAGCAGCAGCCGCCGCACCCCCGCCTCGCGGGCGGTGCGGCCGGCCTGGCGCCCCGAGAGGTGGACGCCGGGCGGACGCTCCGGCCCGTCGCTCCACGTCGACTCGCAGAGCAGGACGTCCGCGTCGCGGGCGAGGTCGACCAGCTCGCGGCACGGCCCGGTGTCCCCGGAGTAGACGAGCGAGCGGCCCTCGTGCTCCAGACGGATGCCGTAGGCCTCGCAGGGGTGGTCGACGGGAGCGCTGGTGAGTGCCACGGGACCGACGGCGGCGGGGCCCTGGGCGAAGGGCCGATGGGAGAAGACGTCGGTGAGGTCGGTGGCCACGCGCTCGTCGGACGACGGCGCGTAGGCGACGGCCAGGCGCACCTCGGACTCGGTCGGCCCGTGCAGCGGCACGACCTTGCCGGGCCCGTCGGGGTGGTAGCGCCGGTGGACGATCAGCCCCGAGACGTCCGCGCAGTGGTCGGGATGCAGGTGCGAGAGGACCAGAGCGTCCAGGTCGAACGGGTCCATGTGGCGCTGGAGGGCACCGAACGCGCCGTTGCCGAGGTCGAGCACCAGGGACGTGTCGTCCGCGCGCACGAGATAGCCCGAGGCCGGGGAGTGCGGGCCGGCACCGCTGCCGGAGCATCCCAGGACGATCAGTTCCACGCGCGCACCCTACGGGCCCGACCTGTCCGAACGCACAGGGCCACGAGGACCTCACAGGTCACAGAACGAACACGGTGTCCAGTCCTCAGGGGATCGCCGGCGTCCCCGACGGCCCGGCCCGCCGGCGGTCGGCCGCGACGGTGATCCGGGCGGCGAGCACGCCGCCGATCGCACCGCAGAGGTGGGCCTGCCAGGAGATGCCGGGGTTGCTCGGGAGCACGCCGAGCAGGAGCCCGCCGTAGATCAGGAACAGGACGACGGCCACGACGATCTGCGCTGCCGACCGCGCGAAGAAGCCACGGACCAGCAGGAACGCGAACCAGCCGAAGATGATGCCGGACGCGCCGATGGTGGAGCCGGGGCTGCCGATGAGCCAGGTGCCGACGCCGCTGACGATCCAGATGACCGCCGTGACCGCGATGAACTGGCCCAGCCCGCCCGCGAGCACGAGGAACCCGAACACCAGCAGGGGCACGGTGTTGCTCGCCAGGTGGTCGAAGCCGCCGTGCAGCAGCGGCGCCCAGAGGATGCCGCCGAGCCCGTCGAGGGTGCGCGGCACGATGCCGTCGTCGTCGAGGCCCTGCGGCGGGTCGAGCGCGACGAACACCGTGCGGTCGGCCAGCTCGAGGAGCCAGAGCAGCGCCACGATCCCGACCATGAGGATCGCCGCACGCAGGGGACGCTCGGGCAGGACGCGGGGTGACGGTCGCACCGGGCTGGTCACGCTGTCGACACTACGGCCGCGCGCGCCGGATCCCTGTGGGGTCGACCCCGACGTTTCTCCGGGACTCAGCCCCTGGACGTTGCGCCGGCAGGCCGCACGTCGAGGTGCGGAACCGGCTTGCGACGACACTAGGCCCAGAGCTGGCCCTCCAGCGCCTCGGCGGCCTCCTCGAGCGTGCCCGAGTAGGCGCCGGTGGACAGGTACTTCCACCCGCCGTCGCACACCACCATGACGATGTCGGCCTCGTCGTCGGCGCCCGCGGCCTTCTCGGCCTGGGCCAGGGCGGCGTGCAGGATGCCGCCGGTGGAGATGCCCGCGAAGATGCCCTCCTGCTCGACGAGCTGGCGGGTGCGGCGCAGCGCGTCGTACGCCCCGACGGAGTACCGGCCGGTGAGCACGTCGGGGTCGTAGAGCTCGGGCACGAACCCCTCGGCGATGTTGCGCAGCCCGTAGACCAGCTCGCCGTAGCGGGGCTCGGCGGCGATGATCTGGACGTCGGGCTTGTGCTCGCGCAGGTAGCGCCCGGTGCCGACGAGCGTGCCGGTGGTGCCCAGGCCCGCGACGAAGTGGGTGATCGTCGGCATGTCCCGCAGGATCTCCGGCCCGGTGCCCTCGTAGTGCGCGAGCGCGTTGGCCGGGTTGCCGTACTGGTAGAGCATCACCCAGTCCTCGTGCTGGGCGGCGATCTCCTTGGCCGTCGCCACGGCCTGGTTCGACCCCCCGGCGGCCGGCGAGAAGATGATCCGGGCGCCGTACATCTCGAGCAGCTGGCGCCGCTCGGCCGAGGTGTTCTCGGGCATGACGCACACCAGCTCGTAGCCCTTGAGCTTGGCCGCCATCGCCAGCGAGATGCCGGTGTTGCCCGAGGTCGGCTCGAGGATGGTGCAGCCGGGGGTGAGCCGGCCGTCGGCCTCGGCGGCCTGGATCATCCGCAGCGCCGGCCGGTCCTTGATCGACCCGGTCGGGTTGCGGTCCTCGAGCTTCGCCCACAGCCGCACGTGCGGCGCCGGCGAGAAGGAGGGCAACCCCACCATCGGCGTGTCGCCGAGGGCGTGGATCAGGGAGTCGTACCGGGCCATGAGGGTCTCTCTCAGCCGCCGGCCACGGCCGGGAGGATGGTGACGGTGCCGCCGTCGGGCACCTGCGCGTCGAGGCCGCCGCTGAAGCGCACGTCCTCGTCGTTGACGTACACGTTGACGAACCGGTGCAGCGCGCCGTCGGTGACCAGCCGGTCCTTGATGCCGGGGTGGTTGGCCTCGAGGTCGGTGATGACCTCCTGCAGCGTCGAGCCCTCGGCCTTGACCTGCTTCTCCCCACCGGTGTGGGTGCGCAGGATGGTCGGGATCGAGACGGTGGCGGACACGGATTCCCCTCCGGGACGTGGTGGACGGACGTTCTGCGACGAACAGCGTGCCACGGGGGCGCGGCATTCCGTGACCCGTCGGCGACGGGCGCGGGCCGGCCCGGGGCCGCTAGGAGCCGGCGTGGTCCGGGACGTCGTCGGTGCCGGTGTGGGCGAACATGTAGTTCTCCACGACCTGCACCTCCTCCTCGGTGACCTCGCCGTCGACGATGCGGTACGAGCGCAGCACGTGCTGCTCGGGGTCGCTGGTGCCGACGAGCACGTAGTGCGCGAACGGCTCCTGCGCGAGCGAGATGTCGGTGCGCGACGGGTACGGCTCGGTCGCGGTGTGGGAGTGGTAGACGACGACGGGGATCTCGTCGTTCGCGTCCATCTCCTTGTAGACCTTCAGCTGCTCCATCGAGTCGAAGCGGTAGAAGGTCGGCGAGCGCTCGGCGTTCTCCATCGGGACGAAGCGCTCCGCGCGGTCGGAGCCGTCGTCGGGGCCGGCGAGGATGCCGCAGGCCTCGTCGGGGTGGTCCCGACGGGCGTGCGCGACCATCTGCTCGACGAGGTCGGCCCGGATCACCAGCACCCCGTCAGCTTACGTGGAGCGGACCGCCGCAGCCCGTCAGCCTGGTCACGCCACGGTCACTGCATCAGGGTGGCGACCAGCGAGTCCTGCAGCCACGTCAACCAGTGGTAGACGGGCAGGTGGTCGGCGCGGGGGTCGTCGGCGGGGAGCTGCTCGGGCATGTCCTCGGTCACCTCGAGCGCGACACCCAGGGCCAGGCGCACGTCGTTGACCGCGGCCAGCCACTCCTCGGCCTGCGCCGGCGCGAGCTCGACCCGGCCGCCGCCGGCCGGGCAGGTGGCGAGCACGGTGGCGATCGCGTCCAGCTTCGCCTCGATGAGCTCGGGCTCGTTCACCGAGCGCATGGCCGCGGACAGCTCGCCGGCGTCCTCCTCGCCCGACGAGGCGAAGTCGGGCAGCAGGCGCGCCAGCACCGGGTCGTCGGGCGGCGTGGACGGGCCGGTGCGGATGCCGGTGATGGCCGCGAGCTCGTCCTCGGGCGCCGCCTCGTTGCGGCCGGTGAGCATCTGCTCGACCTGCCCCATCAGCCCGCGCAGCACCGAGGCCTCGGGGCGTTCGAGCACCGCGACGTACCGGACGCGGTCGCCGCGCCCCTGCCGTTTCCATGCCTTCAACGGGGAGCCTTCACCCGCGCTAGCTCGCCCGCTGCATGGTCGCCCACAGCCCCGCCGCGTGCAGGCGCGAGACGTCGCCCTCGACCTTCTCGCGGCTGCCCGAGGAGACCGTCGCCCGCCCCTTGTGGTGGACGTCCATCATCAGCGCGGTGGCCTTGGCCTTGTCGTAGCCGAAGAGCTTCTGGAACACGTAGGTCACGTACGACATGAGGTTGACCGGGTCGTTCCAGACGATGGTCTGCCACGGGGTGTCGGCGAGCGTCGCCTCGTCGACCTCCGCCTCGGTCCGTTCGTCGACCTCAGGCTCGGCCGGAGCGGACAGAACGACCTCCATGGGGTCCATGGTGCCACCTAGGGTGGTCGGTGTGACCTTCCCGGGGCCGAGCACAGCGCTCCTCACCGACCAGTACGAGCTCACGATGCTCGACGCCGCCCTCGCCGACGGCACGGCGCAGCGCCGCTGCACCTTCGAGGTCTTCGCGCGCAGCCTGCCCCACGGCCGCCGGTACGGGGTGGTCGCGGGCGTGCCGCGCCTGCTCGACGCGATCACCCGGTTCACGTTCGACGAGGCCGAGGTGGCCGTGCTGCGCGACGCCGGCGCGGTGAGCGACCGCGCCGCGGAGTTCCTGCACGGGCACCGCTTCTCCGGTGACGTCAGCGGCTACCCCGAGGGCGAGCTGTACTTCCCGGGCTCGCCGGTGCTGTCGGTGACCGGCACGTTCGCCGAGTGCGTGCTGCTCGAGACGCTCGCGCTCTCGGTGCTCAACCACGACTGCGCGATCGCCTCGGCCGCCGCGCGCATGACGACGGCGGCGAACAGCCGCCCGCTCATCGAGATGGGCTCGCGGCGCACCCACGAGGAGGCCGCGGTCGCCTCCGCGCGGGCGGCCTACCTCGCCGGGTTCCACGCGACGTCGAACCTCGAGGCGCACCGCCGCTTCGGGGTGCCGACCACGGGCACCAGCGCCCACGCCTTCACCCTGCTGCACGACAGCGAGGCCGACGCGTTCCGCGCCCAGGTCGACGCGCTCGGGGTGGGGACGACGCTGCTCGTCGACACCTACGACATCACCCAGGGCATCGCCACCGCCGTCGAGGTCGCGGGCCCCGAGCTCGGCGCCGTGCGCATCGACTCCGGCGACCTCGGCGTCCTCGCGCAGAGCGCCCGCGCCCAGCTCGACGCGCTGGGGGCCACGAAGACCCGCGTGGTGATCTCGGGCGACCTCGACGAGCACTCGATCGCCTCGCTGCGCGCCGAGCCGGTCGACGCCTACGGGGTGGGCACCTCGGTCGTCACGGGCTCCGGCGCCCCGACGGCCGGGATGGTCTACAAGCTCGTCGAGGTCGACGGGCGCCCGGTGGCCAAGCGCAGCTCGTCGAAGGAGTCGCGGGGCGGCGCGAAGTCGGCGGTGCGCCGGCACAAGCCGACCGGCACCGCCGTCGAGGAGGTCGTGCACCGGCTCGACGCCGACGTCGAGATCGGCGAGCACGACCGCGTCGTCCCCGTCCCGCTGCTGGTCAAGGGCGAGCCGGCCGGCGACCTGCCGACGCTCGACGAGTCCCGCGAGCACCTGCGCCGGGGCCTGGTCGCCGTGCCGTGGGAAGGGCTCAAGCTCTCGCGCGGCGAACCCGCCATCCCCACGACCTTCGTGCTCTGAGGGCGCGGGCCTACCGAGCGAACGGGTATCTCGCTGCTTCTACGCGCGCGAAGTCCCCGTCGATCACCGGGATCAGGGCGCGCCGAACAGGGGTGACGGGGTCGCGTCCTCCGGGGCCGGGCCGGTGACCGCCGGCGCCGGCGTCGTCGACGTCGTCGGGGGCGCCGTGGACGTGGCGGGCGGCGCCGGGGTCGTCGTGGGCACCGGTGTCTCCGTGGCCCCGGTGGCCGTCGGCGGCTCGGCGGGGCGCACAGGGGTCGGCGCGACCGGCAGCGCGTCCGGGGTGGTCGGCACCGACGGAGCGGGAGCCGTCGGCAACGCCGGGGCGCCCGGCAGCGCGAGCGCCGACGGGGCAGGCGCCGCGGGCAGCGCCGGCGCCGGGGCGCCCGCCGCGTAGGCGGCCTCGATCGCGAGCACCTGGGCCACGTAGGCGTCGGAGCGGTTGTAGGCGAACACGGCCGCCGTGCGCTGCCCGGGGTCGGAGAGGTCGGCCCCGCCGGCGCAGAGGTGGCGCCCGCTCCCGACGGCCGCGTCGTCGACGTCGTCGACGTCCGCCGCACCGTCCCCGTCGCCGTCGGCGCCGTAGATCGCCCAGCTCGACGGGAGGAACTGCATCGGGCCCGCGGCGAGGTCGACGCCCGGGTCGCCGTCGAGGCGCCCGGCGTCGGTGTCGACGAGGAACGGGTGGCCGGCGGTGCCGTCGAGGCGCGGGCCCCGGATCGGCGCGAGCGTCCGGCCGTCCTCGCCCACCGCCCCCGCGCCGGCGTGGTCGGACTCGACGCGCCCGATCGCCGCGACCAGCGTCCAGGGCAGGCGACAGCCGGGCTCGGAGGTGCCGAGCGCGGCCTCGGCGCCCCGGTAGGCCCGCAGCACGCGCACGGGGATGCCGGTCGCGTCGACGGGACCCGTCACCGCGGGCGGGGCCGGCGGCGGGGTCCAGGCGCCCGGCGCGACCCCGGTGGCCCCGAGCGCGCCGACGTCGACCGGCACCGGCGCCACCTGCGCGGACGGCCGCGGCACCGCCTCGGTGTCCGGCACGCCGAGGGACGCGACGGCGGCCAGCAGCGGCACCACGAGCACGCTCGCCGCGAGCAACGCTCGGCGGCGCCGTTCGGGCACCGGCGGGTCGGTGAGGTCGAGCTCCTCGGGCGGACGGTCGAGGTCCTGCGGGAGGGGCCGCCAGCGGGTCGTCGGCACGGCGTCAGCCGAAGGCGACGTCGCCCGGCACGAGGAGGGTCTCCACGGCCGGGAACACGACGGTCATCAGCAGCAGGACCACCGCGACGGCCACGAGCACCGCGAGGGTGACCCGCAGCGCCGGCGGGCCGGGCAGCAGCGTCCAGAGCTTCTCGTACACGGTGGTCTCCCTCACCCGGTCAGTTCCGCGGGCGGTGCGCCGCCGGGCACGCGCGGCACGAACCGGTCGAGCGCCCCGTGCACGATCAGCCGCTCGCGCGCCGAGAACTTCGGGTGGCAGGTCGTGAGCGTGATCAGCGAGGCGGCCGGTGCCGCCCCGGGCCGGTGCGGCACCGGGGCGATGACGCCCACGTCGCGCGGGGTGACGATCTCCTCGCCCGGCACCCCGTCGATCGGCGCGAGCCCCCGGCACTGCGGCGCCCGCCCGCGACCCGCGGCCCACGCCGCGGCCTCGTCGGCGTGCGGGAGCACCCGGTACACCGCCCAGCCCCGGGCCGTCTCCACGACCAGCGGCGCACAGGACTCCAGCTCGCCCAGGTCGTGGAACGGCGCGCCCCGGCCCACCCGATGCCCGGCGACCGCGAAGTTGCCGGGCATCCCGGGCTGCGCCGACCCCGCGTAGTGGCCGGGGCCCGTGCGCAGGTCGTCCTGGGCGGTGCCCTCGACCACCACCCACGAGTGCCCCGCGCCCAGGGACGGGATCGTCAGCCGCGCCGTCGGCGTGCCCGGCGTCGCGACCGGCGCCGCGGCGGGCGGGGCGCCGATCCACGAGCGCGCGAGCTCCTCGGACGCCGCCTGCTGGCGGTCCTCGGTCATCCAGTTCGTGACCCACACCTCGTAGACCACGAACAGCACCAGGACCACGCCGAGGGTCACGAGGATCTCCCCGGCCCACCGGAGGCGCCGGCCGGTCCGGTCCGGCGGAGCGGGGCGCGGGAGGACGTCCTCCTCGCCGAGCTCGCGCGTCGCCTGCTCGCTCATCCCTGCCTCCCCCCGTGCACCCGGCGCCGGCGGCGCGCGACCAGCAGCAGCCCGACGCCGGCGCCGACGAACGCCAGCCCTGCCAGGAGGATCGGCATCACCCACATGCCGGTGTAGGCCAACCACCCGCCCGGTGGGGTGATGCTCGGGGCCGGGGCGGCCGCGCCGGCCGCCGCGGTGGCGCCGCTGGAGGCATCGCTCGACGCGTCACTCGACGCATCGCTCGACGCATCGCTCGACCCAGCACCGCCGCCTCCGATCGGCAGGTCGCCCGGGTCCGGCGAGCCGCCGGGTCCACCGGGCCCACCAGGCCCACCGGGCCCACCCGGCCCACCGGGTCCACCGGGTCCACCCGGCTCCCCGGGTCCACCCGGGCCCGGCTCGCACGGCCCGAACGCCTGCCCCGGCGGGCAGGGCGGCAGCGTCCCGGTCCCCGGCGCCGACACCTGGTCGCCGTCGGGCCCGATCGACACGCGGTTGGTGAGGTCGCCCGGCGTCACGACGCGGGCGGTGAGCACCAGCGTGCGGGTCTCCCCCACCGCGAGCGTGCCGACGGTCCAGACCCCGCGCCGGGCGTCGAACGCCGGGCTGTCCGCACCGATCACCTGCACGCTCGCCTCGGGGTCGTCCGGGTCCTGGACGCCGCGACCGGGCAGGTCGTCGACCACCGTGACGCCGGTGGCCACCGAGGGACCGTCGTTGCGGGCGGTCACCGTCCAGGTGATCGTCTCCCCCACCGGCACCTCGTCCCGGTCGGCGGTCTTGGTCACCGCCAGCTCGGTCCGGCGCCCGATCTCGTCCGACGTGGTGGCCGTGTTGTCCGCCGGGGCCGGCTCCGGGGTCGCCGCGGTGACCGTGGCCCCGTTCGCGAGCGCCGTCGCGGCGGGGCCGGGGTCGACCCGCACGGTGATCCGCACGGTCCGCTCGGCGCCCGCCGGCAGGTCCGCCAGCGGGCAGCGCACCGCCCCGCCGGTCACGTCGCAGGAGGCGTCGGGCCGGACCGTGCTGACACCGGCCGGCAGCCGGTCGGTGAGCAGCGCCCCCACGGCGGTCGCCGGGCCCGCGTTGCGGACCGTCAGCTCCCAGGTGACGTCCTCGCCGGCGACGACCGGGGTCACCGCCCGCTTGGTCAGCGCCAGGTCCGCCCGCGCGTCCACCTCGACGCCGGTCGACGAGGCGTTGTCCGCCGTGTCGGGGTCGGTCGAGCCGGCGGCCCCGACGGCCACGCCGAGCACCGGCGCGGTGGTCGCGGTCGGCGCGAGCGTGCCGCGCACCGTGATCGGGATGCTCGCGCCCGGCGGCACCGCTCCCAGGTCGCAGGTGACCCGGCCGTCCCGCACCGGACCGCACGTCACCCCGGCCGGCGCGTCGACGACGACGCCGGTGAGGTCCGGCGGCACGGCCAGGTCGGCGTACCCGCCGACGGCCGCGGACGGGCCGGCGTTGGTCACCGTGGCCGTCCACGACGCCTCCTGCCCGGGCGCCGCCGACGGGGTGGTCGCGACCGTGGTGACGCCCAGGTCGGCGACCGGTGCGGCCGCGCCCGGCAGCGTGGTCGCGTTGTTCGCCTCGTCGGGGTCCGGGGTCGTCGACACGACCGTGGCGCTGTGGGTCAGGGCGTCCGGCGACGCGGCCGGGTCGACCGTCACCGGCACCTCGATCGTCACCGTCCGCCCCGGCGCGAGCGTCCCGAGCGCGCAGCGCGCGAGGTCGCCCTCGAGCGTGCACGTGCCCACCGACGTGATCGGCTGCTTGCCGCGCAGGCCGGCCGGGAGGCGGTCGGTCACCGCGACGTCGGTCGCCGTGGACGGGCCGCCGTTGGTGACGGTCAGCGTGTAGACCGCCGCCCGCCCCGGCACCGGCGGCGAGGGGGTGACCGCGCTCGTGATCGCCACGTCGGCGGAGCGCACGATCGTCGGCGTCACCGTCGCCGTCGCGTCCCCGGGTGTCGGGTCCGGCGTCGACGACGTCACCGTGACCGTCGCCGGGCTGGCCCCGCCCGGTCCCGCCGCGTCGGCGAGCGCGTCGACCTCGATCGTCGGCGTCACCCCCGGCGCGACGTCGCCCAGGCGGCAGACCAGCGTGCCGGCCTCCACCGCGCAGGTGCCCTGCGACGGGCGCGCGCCCAGCAGGACCACCCCCGCCGGGTTGGGCAGGCTGACCACCACGTCACCGGCCGTCGACGGGCCGCGCGTGGCCACCGCCACCTGGTAGGCGAGCGGGCTGCCCGCGGTGACCGGGCCGGCCGGGCCGACGATGCGGGTGCTCAGGTCCGCCGCGCTCGTCACCGGCGTCGCCAGCACGCTGCGGTCGTTGTCGGCCACCGGGTCCGGCGTCCCCGACGACACGGTGACGGTGTTCTCGACCTGCCCGCTCGCGCCGGGCGCCAGGGTGCCGGTGAGCGTGAGCTCGACCGAGCCGGGCGCCAACGTCGCGATCGTGCAGCGGGTGCCCTCGCAGCTCACGCCGGGCGGACCGCGGAACGCGACATCGGTGACGCCGGCGGGCACCAGGTCGTCGACGACCACGTCGGTCGCCGTCGACGGGCCGAGGTTGCCGACACGCACCGTCCACGTCACCGGCCCGCCGGCCACCAGCGGGTCCGGGCCGACGGTCTGGGCCACCGCGAGGTCGGCGCCGGGGACGGCGGTGCCGCCCGTGGTCGCCGTGTCGTTGCCGGGGTCGGGGTCCGGGGTCGTGCTCGTGGCCGTCGCGGACGCGGCGACCGGACCCGTGGCCCCGGGCGGCAGGGTGCCGGTCACGGTGAGCACCAGGGCGGCGTCCACGCCGGGACGCAGGTCGCCGACGGTGCACGTCAGCGCCGCCTCGTCGCAGGTCACCCCCGGCGGCGCGACGATGCGCACCCCGGTGAGCCCGGCGGGCAGGGCGAGGCGCAGCGCGGTGTCGCGGGCCGTGGACGGGCCGTCGTTGCGCAGCCCGACCGTGTAGGTCACGGCCTGGCCGGGCACCGGGTCCGCCGGTCCCGCCACCGACACCGCGAGGTCCGCCGACGTCGTCACCGCGGTGGTGAGCGAGGCCCGGCGCCCCTCCGGCGCACCCGGCGTCGGCGAGGCCAGCGTCGCCGTCGACGTGATCGGTCCCGTGGCGTCCGCGGTGAGCGTGCCCGCGGCGGTGACCGTCACCTGCACCGCGGCGCCCGGGCCCACCGTGCCGAGCCGGCACGTCAGCGTCGAGCCGGTGACCGTGCAGGTGCCCTGCGAGGTGGTCACCGCGACCCCCTCGAGGCCCGCGGGCAGCTCCTGGGTGACCACCACGTCGGTGGCCTGCGAGGGCCCGTCGTTGGTCACGATCGCCGTGGAGCGCAGCGGGGTGCCGGCGACGACCGTCGGGGGCCCGGTGAGGGCCAGCGCCAGGTCGGCGCGCGCCGCGACCGGCACGTCGACGGTCACCGTGCCGTCGGCCGGGTCGGGGTCGCCGACCGGCGAGACGACCTGCGCGGTGATCGGCACCGTCGGCCCGCGCAGCGACGCGGCCACGGCGAGCGGCAGCTCGATCGGCAGGGACCCGCCCGGCGCGATCGCCGGCACGTCGCACGAGACGGTGCGCCCGACGACGCGGCAGGGCACGCCGTTCACCGTCGGCGGGGCGGTGAGGTCCACCCCGTCGGGCAGCGTCACCGTGACCGTGCCGCCCGCCGCGGACGGGCCCGCGTTGGTGACGGTGACCGTCGCCGTCGCGGGACGGCCCGGCACCAGCGGGAACGGCGCGAGCGCCGCGGTGACGCCCAGGTCGGCGCTCGCCCGCACGGCGGTGGTCACGGCCGTGGTGTTGTTGCGCAGGTCCGGGTCGCTCGACGAGGTCGAGGCGGTGACGTCGTAGGCGCGCGGCCCGGGGGCCGCGGCCGGATCGACCCGGCCGCTGACCGTGGCCTCCAGACGGGCCCCCGCGGGCACGGTGCCGAGCGTGCAGACGACCCGCCCGCCGGTGACGGCGCACGCGCCCGCCGGGATGCCCGCGCCCGTGACCGCGAGGTCCGCCAGCCCCGGCGGGACGTCCGCGCGGACCACGGCCTCGCGGGCGTCCGAGGGCCCGTTGTTGACCAGCACGAGCGGGAACGAGACCGGTGCGCCCGCGACCGCCTCGGCCGGGGGCGTGACCGTCAGCGCGAGGTCGGCGGTGTCGCCCACGGTGGACGAGGCGGTCGAGCCGTTGTCGGCCGGGTCGGCGTCGGGGGTCGAGCTCGTCGCCGTGGCGGTGACCGCGACCGTGGTGGCGTCGGAGCGCAGCGTGCCCCGCGCGGCGATCCGCACCTCGGCGCCCGCGGCGACCGTGCCGAGCTCGCAGCGCACCACGCGCCCGGCCAGGGTGCAGGAGCCCTGCGAGCTGGTGACCGAGCCGGTGTCCGGGACGACCTCGTCGGGGACCGTCAGCTCGAGCACCGTGTTCTCGGCGCCCGACGGGCCGGCGTTGGTGACGTCGACGGCGAGCTCGACCGGCGACCCGGCCGTCGGCGCGCCCGAGGTCACCGCGGTGGCGACCTTGAGGTCGCTGATCGGGGTCACCGGGGTGCTCGTCGTCGCCGCGTCGTCGGCGCCGTTCGGGTCCGGCGTGGCCGACGTGACCGTCGCGGTGTGCGCGAGCGGCCCGCCGGTCGTCGCCGGGTCGAGCAGGCCGGTGACCGTGACGACCGCGGTCGCGCCGGGCGCGAGGTCACCGAGCCCGCACGTGATCGTCGTGCCGTCGACGGTGCAGGGCCCGGCCGAGCTGGTCGCCACCGGGTCGCGCAGCTCCGCGGGCACGGTGTCGACGAGCGTCGAGGCCAGGGCGGTCGAGGGACCCTGGTTGCGGACGGTCGTCGTCCACGTCACCGGACGGCCCGGCACCGCGGGCTCCGGCGCGACGACGGTGGTCACGCCGAGGTCGGCGCTCGCCGTCTGCGGGGTCGTCGCGGTCGCGGTGTCGTCGGCCGGGTCCGGGTCGGGGGTGGCCGTGACCACCGAGGCGGTCAGGGTGGCGTCCGGGGCGGTCGACGCCGGGTCGACGACGCCGCTGATCGTGACGACCACGCGGGCGCCCGGTGCGATCGTGCCGACCGGGCAGGTCACCGTCCCGTTCGCCACGTCGCAGGTGCGCCCGTCGACGGTCGCGGTGACCTTCTGCAGCGACGGGGGCAGGGCGACGGTCGCGACGACCCCGCCCGCCGCCGACGGGCCGGCGTTGGTCGCGGTCACCGTCCACGTCGCCGGCGCGCCGGCCGTGAGCGCCGGCGGCGCGGCCACCGTGACACCGACCTCGGCGCGCGGGCCGACCCGGCCCTCGCCGCTCGCGGCGTTGTTCGCCGTGGCGGGGTCCGGGGTGCTCGAGCGCACCGTGGCCCGGTCGGCGAGCGTCGGGCCGAGCACGCCGGGCTCGACCGTGCCCTCGACGGTCACGGTCGCGCCGCCGTTCGGGTCGAGGTCGCCGACGGCGCACTCGACCCGCTGCCCGGTGACCGTGCAGTCGCGGCCCGCCACGGTGGCGCGGGTGATCGCGACCCCGTCCGGGACCGTGTCGGTGACGACCACGCCGCGGGCGGTCGACGGCCCGAGGTTGTCGGCCTGCAGCGTCCAGGTCGCCGGGCGCCCGGGCACGATCGGGTCGGGCCCGACGGCGCTGCTGATCCGCAGGTCGGCGCTGGTGCCGGTGGCCGTGGTGCTCGTCGCGGTGTTGTTCGCGGGCACCGGGTCGGTCGCGCCGGCGGTGGCGACGGTCGCCGTCGTCGACACCTCGCCGGTGGCCAGGCCGGGGTCGACCGTGCCGACGACGGTGACGACGGTGGACGCGCCGGCCGCGAGGTCGGCGAGGGCGCAGTCCACGCCCGTGGTGCCGGTGTCGGCGGCGGTGCGGCAGGTGCCCTGGCCGGCGGCGAGCTCGGCCCCGGTGATCCGCACGCCGGCGGGCGAGCGGTCGGTCAGCGTGACGCCGGTGGCCCGCGAGGGCCCGTTGTTGGTCACCGTGACCTGCCAGCGGACCTCCTGGCCCGCCGACGGGGTGCCGGCGACGCCGGTGACGGCCACGGCGAGGTCCGCCTGTGCGGTCACCGGGGCCGTCGCGGTGGCGGCGTCGTTGTCGGCCTTCGGGTCGGGCAGGCGACTGCCCGAGGTCCCGCCGACCGCGAGCTGGGTGCCCACGGCGTCCGCGGGCACGGCGACGGTGATGTCGACCGTCGCCGAGGCGCCGACCGCGAGCGTGCCGTAGGTGCAGGCCACGGCGCCCTGGTCGGTCGTGCACGCGCCGGCCGAGGGCGTCGAGGACACGAGCGTCGTGCCCGCGGGCACGCGGCTGGAGGTGGACACGCCGGTCGCGACGGCGGGGCCGTTGTTGGTGGTGGTGACGCGGTAGACGGCGTTCTGCCCGGCCACCGGCGGCCCGCCGACCAGCGCGACCGTCGTGGCGACGTCGGCGCGCGAGGTCACAGGCTGGGTCACCGCGGCCGTGTCGTTCGCCGCGTCCGGGTCGGGCGTGCCGCTGGTGGCCCCGGTGGTCACCGTGAGCGGCCCGGTGCCGGCCGGGTCGAGGCCGAGGGTGAGCTGCACGGTCGACACCGCGCCGGGGGCGAGGCGCCCGAGCGCGCAGACGACCTCGCCGCTCGCCACCGTGCAGGTGCCGGTGCTGGCGGTCGCCTCGGTCACCGTGGTGCCCGCCGGGACCGGGGTCCGCGACACGGCGTCGACCGCGTCGGACGGCCCGTTGTTCACCACCGAGACCACGTAGCCCGCGGGCTGCCCGGCCTCGGGGTTGTCGCGCTGCGGGGCCAGCGCCACGCCGAGGTCGGCGGAGGTGGTGACGCGCACCGTGGTGCTCGCGGCACGGTCGGCCGGGGTCCGGTCGGCGGTGGGCGAGTCGACGGTCGCGCCGGCCGGCACCTCGCCGGCGGGCAGCTCCGCCGGCACCAGCGCCCTGACCACGACGGGCACCGTGGTGCCGGCCGCGACCGTGCCGAGGGTGCAGGTCACCGCGCGGCCGGCCGGATCCAGGGCGCACGTGGTCCCGGGCGGCGAGGAGATCCCGCCCGGCACCACGGTGAACCCGGGCGGCAGCGGCAGCGCGAAGGTGACCCCGGCCGCGTCGGACGGGCCGTTGTTGCTGACGAGCGCGGTGAACGTCTCCGCCGTCCCCGCCCGGACCGGGTCGGGCACGCCGGTGAGCGCGAGCGACAGGTCGGCCGCCGTCGTCACCGGCAGGCTCGAGGTCGACGGGTTGTTGCCGGGCACCGGGTCGGTGACCGGCGACCCCGCGGTGGCCTGCAGCGCCAGCGGCCCGGCCGCGTCGGCGGCGACGTCGACGGTCAGCGTGACGACCGCCGACGAGCCGCCGGGCAGCACGTCCTGGGTGCACCGCACCTGCGGGCCGGTCACCGTGCAGGTGCCGACCGACGGCGTGGCGGACACCGCGGTCGTCCCCGCCGGCAGGGTGATCGTCGAGCCGACCGCGCCCGCGTCGGACGGTCCGTTGTTGGTGGTCGTGACGCGGTAGGTGGCCCGCGACCCGGCGACCAGCGCGCCGTCGCTCAGCGAGGCCGGGTCGGCCGCGATCGCCGTGGCGAGGTCGGCGGCGGTCGTGACGGTGACCGTCGCGGTGGTCCGGGCGTCGAGCGGGGTCGGGTCGGGCACCGGGGAGGTCGCGGTGATCGCGAGCGTCAGCGGTCCCGCCGGGGTGCCGGGGTCGGCCCGGGCGACGAGGACGACGTCCGCCGACGCGTTCGGGGTGAGCGTGCCGACGGGACAGGTCACGCGGGAGGCGGTGACCGTGCAGGCGGCGCCCCCGACCGTCGCCGACACCGCGGTCAGCCCCGCGGGCAGGTCGTCGACGACCAGGACGCTGTCGGCGTCGGACGGGCCGGTGTTGGTGACCCGGAAGGTGTAGGTGCCCGGGTCCCCGCCCGCGACGGTCGTGGCCGGGGCCGTCACGAGCGCGGCGCGCAGGTCGGCGCGCGTCACGACCGCGGTCGCGGCCGAGGCGCTGTTGTTCGACGGGCTGGGGTCGGGCAGCGCGTCCGAGGAGATCGCCGCCGCGTCGGTCAGGGGGCCGGCCGGGCGGGAGGCGTCGACGCGGACCCGCACCGTCACGGTCGCGGTGGCGTCCGGGCCCAGGTCGCCCACGGCGCACGTCACCCGCTGCCCGGCCACCGCGCAGGACCCGCCGGTGGCGCCGAGGACGGTGACGCCCGCCGGCAGGGTGTCGGTCACGGTCGCGCCGAGCGCGACCGACGGGCCGTTGTTGCGCGCGGTGAGGGTGAACGCCGCCTCGGTGCCGGCGACGACGGTGGCCTGGTCGACCGCGGCGCTGATCGCGAGGTCGGCGGCGACGAGGACGCCGAGGTCGGAGGTCGCGGCGTTGTTCCCGGGGGCCGGGTCGCTGCTGGCGCTGCTGATCTGGGCCGCCACCGTCGCCGCACCCGGGGGCCGGGTGGGCGCGACCTGCGCGGTCACCGTGATCGGCACGTCCTGGTTGAGGGCCAGCGTCCCGATCCGGCACGTCACGACCTGGCCCGCGACCGTGCAGGTGCCCCGGGCGGCCGTGGCCGACTGCGGCACGACGCCCCCGGGCAGGGTCGAGGTGACGATCGTGTCGTCCGCGTCCGACGGGCCCGCGTTGCGCGCGTCGATGACGTAGGAGGTCGACGTGCCGGCGACCGCGGTGCCGCCCGTGAGCGTCACCGACAGGTCCGACACGCGGCGCACCGTGCTGGTGACCGAGCCGGAGTTGTTCGCGGTGCTCGTCTCCGGCGTCGCGGTCGCGGCGCGCGCGCTGGCGACCTGCTGGCCGGCGGGCAGCGACGACGGGGCGTCGGCGACGGCGGTGATCTGCGTGCTGGCGCCCGCGGGCAGCGTCCCGAGCTGGCAGCCCGGCGGGTTCGAGGTCAGCGAGCAGGTGCCCGACGTGGTGTCGACGTCGACCGGGGTCAGGCGGGTCAGGGTCGTGTCGGTGAGCGTGACGTCGCGGGCGTCGGAGGGCCCGGTGTTGGTCACGGTCACCGTGTAGGTCACGCGGCCGCCGGCGTCGATCGTGGCCGGGCCGGTCGCGGCGACCTCCAGGTCGGCGAGCTGGGTCAGCGGCACCGACGCGGTCGCCGCGTTGTTGGCCGCCACGGCGTCCGGGGTCGCCGAGGAGACCGTGGACGTGGCGGCGAGGGTGGCGGCGGTCGCGCTCGGGGCGACGGCGACGGCGACGGTCGCGGCGGCCGACGCGCCGGGCGCGAGCGGGGCGGCGAGCGTGCAGCTCACCGTGCCGCCGGTGAGGCCGCACGTGCCGCCGGGGATCGTCGCGGACACGAACGAGGTCCCGGCCGGCAGCGGGGTGCTCGACACCACCCCCTCGGCCGTGGAGGGCCCGTTGTTGGTGACCGTGCCGGTCACGGTCGCGGTGCGGCCGGCCGTCACCGCCGGGCTCCCGCTCGGCGTGATCGCGGTGGCGACGCCGAGGTCGGCGTTGCGCGAGACCTGCGTGGCGGCCGTCGCGACGTTGTTGGTGGTGACGTCGTCGGCGGTGTCCGAGGAGACCTGCACCGAGTTGGTGACCGCGCCGGTCGCCGCGCCCGGGGCCACCCGCACCGTGATCGGCACCGTCAGCGACTGGTTCACCCCCGTCGACCCGCCGGTGCAGGTGACGGTCTGCCCGGACGCCGTGCACGTGGTGCCGGCCGGAGGCGCCGCGGACTGGAATGTGACCCCGGCCGGCAGGGTGTCCACGAGCGTCGTCGTGCCGGTCGGGTTCGGGCCGTTGTTGGTGGCGCCCACGGTGTAGGTGACGGTGCCGCCCGCGGCCTGCGCGGTCGGGGTCCCCGTCTTGGTCGCCCGCAGGTCGGCGAGCGCGGTGACCGGCGTGGTGACGGTGTTGCCGGAGTACGTGTAGTTCCGGCCGATCGTGCGGGCGCGGTAGTCGAGCAGCGGCGTGTTGGCCGGCGCGGTGCCCGCCGACGCGCGGTCCAGCGTCACGCGGAACTTGAAGGTGGCGGTGGCGTTGGGCGCGCGCGTGCCGCCGCCCGTCGTCGAGGCGTTCTGACCGATCCGCATCCGGACGGTCCTGTCGGCACCCGTGTACTCGCCGACGTCGTCCCCGGTCGCGTCGCTGACCGCGAGCGGGCCGGTCTGGCCGGGGTTGGCGGTGCGCACGAGGCTGCCCGGCACGTAGGTCGTGTTCGGCGGCAGGACGTCGCGCACGATCGCGTTGTCGGCCGCGTCCGCGCCGGTGTTGGTCATCGTGACCGTGTACTCGACGGTGTCCCCGGGCTGGGCCGGGCTGTTGCCGTTGACGTCGACCGCGGTCTTGCTGACGCCGGTGAACGACGGCGTGAACAGGTCGATCTGCGAGGTGACGACGCCCGGGTAGTAGTAGTCGCCCGTGGTCGTCAGGCGCAGCGACGCCGACGTCGCGCCGTTGGGGATGACGTTGTTGGCCGAGACGCGCCCGACGTCGACGCCGAAGTTGTTCGGGTAGCCCGGCGAGCGCCCGGGCAGGTCCGTCCCCGAGTCGCTGACCTTCGAGTCGAAGAAGTTGTTCGTGGCGCGGGTGTCGTCGGACAGCGTGGTGCCGTTGAGCGAGAGCGCGTCGCCGGTCGTGCCCTGGTCGCCCTCCCAGGCGACGACGCCGACCGAGGCGTTGACGTTGCCGGTGGTGGGCGTGAGGAACCCGCTGATCGGGATGTCGACGGTGGAGTTGGCCGCCGAGGTGGTGGTGACGTCGGCGAAGCCCTCGAACACCGTGAGGTTGCGCAGCGGCAGCGACGAGTTCCGGTAGGCCACGACCAGCGACCAGCCGGCGTACCGGTCGGCGCCGGTGGCCGCGGCGATGTCGCCGACCGCGTAGACGCCGTTGCCGGCCGCGCGGACCGTGTCGGTGACGTCGATCGAGCCCTGGTACGGCGCGCCGTCGGAGGCGGTCGGCGTGGTCGCCGAGAACCCCCGGGTGGTGCCGGTCAGCGTGGTGTACGCGTTCTGGCCCGGGGCCTTGAGCTTCACCGCGGCCGTGGCGGCGCTCGCGGCGACGCCGTTGGTGCCGGCGGTCGTGCGCCCGCCCCACACGAGGCGGGCGTAGAGCACCTCGGAGCCGGCGGGCATCGTGAGCGTGCTCGTCGAGGAGTTCGAGGTCGACGCGTCCCCGTCGATGTCGGTGAACTGCATCGCGTACGCGTTGTTGTTCAGCGCCGCGCCGCCGGCCGTGCCTGCCCGCGCCGCCGTGCAGTTGGCGGCCGCCGCCGGGCAGTCCATCGAACTGTTGCCGACGAGCGCGATCGCCCCGTTCTGCTCGGCGCTGTAGACCGCGTTGAAGGGGCTCTGCACCGCGGCCTCGGCCGGCGGCGCGACCGCGGGCGCGAGCGCCGGCAGCGACACCCCCGCGACGGCCGTGACGACCACCAGGACCAGCCGGAGGAGCCTCTCCCCCGGCCGCCGCCCCTCCTGCTGCCCGGACACCGACCGCACCGACCGCCGCACCCTGCCCCCCGCGCCCTGCACACAACGTGACCAGCCGTAGCAGCGAGTGACGTTAGGTGGGCTGAGTGAGTGATGGACACTCACATCACCGATCCGGGTGGCGCACCGGCGCCGAGAACCGGGTCGCGCACGACGAACGGTCAGGCGACGATCGAGTGGCCGTGTCGCGGTTGACGCCGACCGTTCGTCGAGGTCGGCGTCGTCGTGTCAGCCTGGCGGCCACGCTGACGTCGGACGTCAGGAAAGCCACCTCGATCACGAGCGCGGCGCTCGTAGGCTCGTGACCATGACGACCGCACTCATCGTCGTGGACGTACAGCTCGACTTCTGCGAGGGCGGCTCGATGGGCGTCGAGGGCGGCGCCGCGACGGCGTCGGCGATCAGCGCCTTCCTGGGGCGCTCGGCCGGGACGTACGCCCACGTCGTCGCCAGCCGCGACTACCACGAGGACCCGGGCGACCACTTCTCCTCGACGCCCGACTTCGTCGACACCTGGCCCCCGCACTGCCGCCTCGGGCACCCGGGCGCCGCGTTCCACCCCGACCTCGACGTCCACCGCCTCGAGGAGGTCTTCAGCAAGGGCCGGTTCGAGGCCGCGTACTCCGCGTTCGAGGGCCACGCCTCCGACGGGCACCACCTCACCCCGTGGCTGCGCGACCGCGGCGTCGACGCCGTCGAGATCGTCGGCATCGCCACCGACCACTGCGTGCGCGCCACCGCCCTCGACGCCGTGCGCGCGGGGTTCACGACCACCGTGCACCTCGACCTCACCGCCGGGGTCCTGCCCGGGACCACCGCCCGCGCGCGGGCCGAGATGGCCGGCGCCGGCGTCACGCTGACGGGGACGACGCGCTGACCCCGGTTCCCGAGGGAACCGATCGGCCCGGCTCGTAGTCTGAACCGTCGTGGGAGACGCGAGCACGGACACGGTGGTCGGGCCACCCCCGGTGGCCGAGCTGCTCGCGGCGGCGGTCTCGGCGCTGGGCGGCAGCGAGCGCGAGGGCCAGCAGCAGATGGCCGCCGCGGTGGAACGCGCGCTGCGCACGGGCGAGCACCTGGCCGTCCAGGCGGGCACGGGCACCGGCAAGTCGCTGGCCTACCTGATCCCCGCGGTGCGCCACGCGCTGGAGGGCGAGCAGGCGGTCATCGTCGCGACGGCCACCATCGCGCTGCAGACCCAGCTCGTCGACCGCGACCTGCCGCGCCTGAGCAAGGCCCTCGAGCCCGAGCTCGGCCGCGAGCCGACGTTCGCGATCCTCAAGGGCCGCGCCAACTACCTGTGCCGCCACAAGATCGAGAGCAGCGCCCAGGCCGAGGACCCGGTCGACGAGCAACTGTTCGACCCGTTCCAGGTCTCGGCGCTGGGCCGCCAGGTCACGCGGCTGCACGAGTGGGCCGAGAAGACCACGACCGGCGACCGCGACGAGCTCGTCCCCGGCGTCCCCGACCGCGCGTGGCGTCAGGTGTCGGTCAGCGCCCGGGAGTGCCTGGGCGCCGCGCGCTGCCCGGTCGCCGAGGACTGCTTCTCCGAGCACGCCCGGCACGCCGCCGGCGCCGCCGATATCGTCGTCACCAACCACGCGATGCTGGCGATCGACGCGATCGAGGGCCGCGCGGTGCTGCCCGACCACGACGTGGTCGTCGTCGACGAGGCCCACAACCTCGTCGACCGCGTGACCTCCGTGGCCACCGGCGAGCTCACCGCGGCGACGGTCACCGCGGCCGCGCGCCGCTGCGGCAAGCTCGTCGACCAGGCGCTCTCCGACGGGCTGCTGGACGCCGGCGAGGGCCTCGGCACGGTGCTGGAGGACGTCGTCCCGGGCCGCTGGGAGCACCTGCCGGAGCCGGTCGGGCGGATGCTCTCGGCGGTCCGCGACCGGGCGTGGGCGTGCCGCCAGGCGCTGGGGCCCGACCGGGAGAAGGGCGGGCGGGACGACGACGCGACGTCGCGGAGATTCGCCCTGGCGCTGGTCGAGGAGGTGCACGACGTCGCCGGTCGCCTGCTCACCGCGTTCGACCGGGAGGACCCGGCGACCCGGCCGGACGTGGTGTGGTGCAGCGATCGCGAGGTCGGGTCGACGACGGTGCGCGCGCTGCACGTCGCGCCGCTGTCGGTGGCCGGGCTGCTCGCCTCGCGGCTGTTCGGTCGCTCGACGGTGGTGCTGACCTCGGCCACGCTCGCGCTCGGCGGCTCGTTCGACGCCCTGGCCCGGCAGTGGGGGCTGCCCGCCGGCGGGTCCGAGCCCGCTCCCCCCGACGACGGGTCGGGCCACGGCAACGACCCGGCGACCAACCTCGTCTGGCACGGCCTCGACGTGGGCTCGCCGTTCGCGCACGCGAAGGCCGGCATCCTGTACGTCGCCCGCCACCTGCCCCCGCCCGGGCGCGACGGGCTCTCCCCCGCGATGCTCGACGAGATCGAGGGGCTCGTGCGGGCGGCCGGCGGCCGGGCGCTGGGCCTGTTCTCGTCGATGCGCGCGGCCAAGCAGGCGGCCGAGGACCTGCGCGGACGCTGGGACGGCACCGTGCTCTGCCAGGGCGACGACTCCACGGGCACGCTGGTGACGAGGTTCGCCGCCGACGTGGAGAGCGTGCTGTTCGGGACCCTGTCGCTGTGGCAGGGCGTCGACGTGCCCGGCGAGTCTCTGCAGCTCGTCATGATCGACCGCATCCCGTTCCCGCGCCCCGACGACCCCCTCGTCTCGGCCCGCCAGCGCGCCGTCGACGCCCGCGGCGGCAACGGGTTCCTGACGGTGTCGGCGACGCACGCCGCGCTGCTGCTCGCCCAGGGCGCGGGGCGCCTGCTGCGCGGCACCGGCGACCGCGGCGTCGTCGCCCTGCTCGACTCCCGCGTCGCCACCAAGCAGTACGGCGGCTTCCTGCGCGGCTCGCTACCGCCTTTCTGGACCACCCAGGACCCGGCCGTCGTGCGTGGCGCGCTGGAGCGGCTGCGGGGCGCGTGAGCCGGTGACGGCGCGCCTCGACATCAGCCCGCGGTGATCGTGGCGGCTTTCCTGACGTTGAACGCCGGCGTGGCCGCCACGCTGACCCACCCCGTGCGTCAGGGCAGGCGGGCGAGCAGGGCGTCGGCGAGGCGGTCGGGGGCGTCGGCGGTGCGGCGCAGGAAGAGCTCGGGCTCGATGAGCTCGAGCTCCATGACCACCGGCTCGCCGTCGACGCGGACCAGGTCGACGCGCGCGGCGGCGACGTCGCCCGGCGCGCGGGCCAGCGCGGCCTCGGCCACCTCGACCTCGCGGGTGGTCGGCGTGTGGTCCTCGAGGCGCCCGCCGTGCTTCTCGTGCACGAGGAACCCGCCGGCCGCGGGGACCTTGCGCACCGCGTGCGACCACCGCTCGCCGAGCCGGATCAGCGACACCTCGCCGTCGCGCCCGATGCTCTCGACCGCCGGCTGCACGAGGACGTCGCCGACGCCGAGCAGGTCGCCGACGGTCCCGCGGAGGTCCTCGGGGTGCCCGAGGAACGTGCCGCGCCCGCCGGCCGACACCGCGGGTTTGACGACCACGGGGCCGCGCCCGAGGTCGCCGGGCACCGCGGTGCCGTGCTCGAGCAGCGTGGTCGGCACCGTCGGCACGCCGGCCTCCGCCAGCTCGACGAGGTAGCGCTTGTGGCTGTTCCAGGTCAGCACGGCCAGCGGGTTCACGAGCGTGGTCGCGGCGTCGACCTTCGCCGCCCAGGCGAGGAAGTCGTCGCGGCGCTCGGTGTAGTCCCAGGTGGTGCGCACGACGACGAGGTCGGCGTCGGCCCAGCCGGCGGAGTCGTCGTCCCACGGGGCGTCGGCGGCGTCGAGCCCGCGCGCCGCCAGGGCCGCGACCAGCGGGCGGGTCTCGGCGTCCGAGCGCTCGCTGCGCACCCGGGACCCGGCGACGAGGACCCGGGTCACGGCGTCCCGCCCCGGGCGGCCACGCACGTCACCGTGCCGGGCGCGACCTCGGTGAACCCCGCGTCGCGCACGGGGACCACGCCGTGGCTCTCCCACGCCGCCCGGCCCGTCGCGTCGGCGTCGAGCGCCGCGATCCAGCGGGCCCAGTCGTCGCGCGCCGCCGGGCGCACCGCCGCGTCGAGCGCGAGCGCCGGGTCGGCGCCGTCGGCGGCCAGCACGGTCGCGAGGATCATGCTCGCGTGCCCGACCTGCGCGGCGGCCTTCCCGACGGTCTGCTCGACCTCGGGGCTCAGCCAGATCACCGGGCGGCCGGCCGGGGGTGGTCCGGGCTCGTCGGCGGGGAGCTCGGTGCCCCCGATCTGCAGCCGGCGCACCTCGTGGGGCACGTCGTCGACCGGGCCGGGCACCAGCGCCCGCGCCAGCTCGCCCACGGTCACCCCCGGGACCTCCTGCACCGCGCGCCAGTGCGCCGTGCGCGCCCGCCGGGACAGCTTGCGGATCCGCCCCGCACCCGCCCAGGTCGCGACGGCGTCGAACCACTCCCCCTCGGGGGCGGCGCGCTCGTCGAGACACAGCGCGAGCGCGGCGGCGGCGGCGGCCTCGAGCACGGCCGTGCGCGTCGGGGCCTCCCGCTCCAGGCGCAGGACCAGGGTCATGGCCCGGACGACACCGTCCGCGGGCTCCCCGTCGTCGGAGCCCCACGGCATCGGCTCGTCCACCAGCCACGGGCACACCCGCGCCGCCAGCGGCGTGAGGGCGGAGAGCCGCGGGGTCAGCGAGGTCACAGCGGGACCCGACGCAGGAGCCCCTCCGCGGCGTCGGCCACCTCGATCTCGTCGCGGGTCACGCCGAGGATGAACAGCACGGCGTCCAGGTAGGGGTACGACAGCGCCGTGTCGGCGGCGGCCGCGACGACGGGCTTGGCGTTGAACGCCACCCCGAGCCCGGCGGCGGCGAGCATGTCGAGGTCGTTGGCGCCGTCCCCGACGGCCACGGTCTGGTCGAGCGGGACGCCGGCCTCCCGCGCGAAGCGCTCGAGCGCCTCGGCCTTGCCGGCGCGGTCGATCACGGTGCCGAGCACCCGCCCGGTGAGGCGCCCGTCGACGACCTCGAGGTGGTTCGCCGCCGAGAAGTCGAGGGACAGGTCGTCGACGAGGCGGTCGATGATGCTCGAGAAGCCGCCCGACACCACGCCGCAGCGGTAGCCCAGGCGCTTGAGCGTGCGGACGGTGGTCCGCGCCCCGGGGGTCAGCTCGAGCTCCTCGGCGACCTCGTCCAGCGCGCTGACGGGCAGGCCGGCGAGCGTCTCGACGCGCTTGTGCAGCGACTCGGCGAACTCGATCTCGCCGCGCATCGCCGCCTCGGTGATCGCGCGCACCTCGTCCTCGCAGCCCGCCCGGGCGGCGAGCATCTCGATGACCTCGCCCTGGATCAGCGTCGAGTCGACGTCGAAGACGATGAGGCGCTTGGCGCGCTGGGCGAGCCCGACGCGCTGGACGGCGACGTCGCAGCGTGCCCGGCGGCCGGCCGCGGCGAGCGCCTGGCGCAGCGCGGTGTCGTCCGGCGGGTTCACCGCCGGCAGCGAGACCCGCAGCTCGAGCCCCGTGACGGGGTAGTCGGCGATGCGCCGCACCCGGTCGATGTTGACGCGCAGGGCCGCGAGCCCGCGGGCGACCTCGGCGAAGTTGGCCGCGGTGATCGGGCGCCCGAGCACCAGCACGACGTGGGTGGAGAACGGGTGCACGGCCGAGGCGTCGCCACCGGTCTCGACGCTGACCGTCAGCCCGAGCGAGGGCATGGTCAGCTGGAGGGCCGCCTCGAGGCGGGCCGGGTCACCGGGCAGCGTGACGAGCGCGGACAGCGTGATGCGGCGGTGGATCGTCGCCTGCTGCACGTCGAGCATGGCCGCCTCGTGCTCGGCCAGCACCGCGAACAGGGCCGCGTTGACGCCCGGGAAGTCCGGCCCGGTGACGGTCACGAGGACCGGCACCGGGTCGGGCCCGGGGTCTGCCTCCGGCGAGACCGGGTCCGCCAGCACGGCCGGGGGCTCCGGGATCACACCGTCGGTCGGGTGGTCGGGGACCGCGCGGCTCACTTGTTCCGGGGGTCGGAGCCGGGGAGGTGCTCCTGGCCGGTCTGCCCCGCCGCCGCCTCGCCGATGGAGGCGTGCCCGGAGCCCACGTGGGCCTCGAGCCGGATCCGCTCGGTGAGGTGCGGGTAGTGCAGCTCGAACGCCGGGCGCTCGGAGCGGATCCGCGGCAGCTCGGTGAAGTTGTGCCGCGGCGGCGGGCACGACGTGGCCCACTCCAGCGAGTTGCCGTGACCCCACGGGTCGTCGACCTCCACCG
>NZ_JBHSKG010000027.1:0-77294 GCF_042657905.1 Actinomycetospora rhizophila
CGGCCTCGTAGATGTTGCCGTCGGCGGCGAAGTGGCGGTCGCTGGCGGTGGTGTCGGCGCTCATGATCGGTGCTCGCTCTCTGTCCGTGCTCGGTGCCCTCGTGGTGGGCGTTCGGCACTGTGACGGCGCGGGCGGGCCGGGATGTTCCCCGCCGACCGGGAAAATCGTTGCGCGAGCCGGCGACTACGGACGGTGGCGGAGGCGGAACGTGGTCGGCGGCTCGTGGAACGTCTCCTTGAACGCGCGGCTGAACGCGGCGAGGTCGCCGAAGCCGCAGCGCAGCGCGATGTCGGTGACCGACAGGTCGTCCAGGCGCGGGTCGGCGAGCTCGCGCTGCCCGTGCTCGAGGCGCCGCCGGCGCACCAGCCGCCCGACCGTCGTCGACGCCTCCGCGAACGCCCGGTGGAGCTGGCGGGTCGAGACGAAGTGCGCCCGCGCGATCGTCTCCGGGCCGAGGTCGGGGTCCTCGAGGTGCTCGGCGACGTAGGCCTCCACCCGGGCCCGCAGCTCCGCGACGCCCCGGGGCCCGGCGAGGTGGTCGCCGTGCAGGGCCTCGCCGGCCACGGTGCCCAGGAGGTCGGCGAGCTCGGTGGCCAGCCGGGCCCCGGCGACGGGCGAGAGCTCGGGCGGCGCGGCCACCACGTCGGCGAGCGTCCGGCCGACGATCGCGCCGAGACGGTCGCCGCCCAGGGCGCGGGCGGTGGCGGCCCGCGAGGTGTCGCGGTCGATGCCGACGAGGTCGCGCGGCCAGGTGAACACCAACATGCGCCAGTCGCCCCGGAACCGCCACGCGAACGGCCGGCCCGTCTCGTAGATCGTGTAGGCGCCGGGGCCGAGCAGGGCCTCGCGCCCGTCCTGGCGCACCACCGCCTCGCCGCGGGCGATGAGGCCGACCTGCAGGTAGTCGTCGGGGTCGTGGCGCGCGAGCCCCGGCGTGCGCACGCACTCCTGCCCGGTCGAATCGACGGTGGCCACCGCGAGGTGCCCGACGAGGCTGCTGCGCACCGCACCGTCGAAGCGGTCGTCGGGCTCGGCGTTCACGTCGAGGGCCACGAAGTGCTCGCGCAGGAGGTCGCGCCAGCCGTCGAGACGGTCGGCGCGCCCGCGCACCTCGGGCGACTCCGGGGCGCGCGCCACCGTCGTCCTGGGGCGGGGGAACGGTCCCACGGGGCGGGCGGTGGTCGCCACGGGCGGCTCCCGGGAGGGAGGGGACGGGTCAGGGGCTCGACGACGGTGACGGCGGTCGCTCGACGCTAGGGAACCTCGTGGCGCCGGTCAACGGTGCGCAATCCGTCGCGGAGCGACAAGCGCTCGACCGCGTGCGGTGGTCAGGCTGTCACCGGCGGTCGCCCTGCCCCTCGGGGCGACCGCCCGCCAACGACCGAGGAACGCCCGAGACCACCACCCCGGGAGCCCGCCGTGACCGCGCTCGACGATCTTCCGCTCACGCCCACCAGCACGACGGTGCGCGCGGCGTGTCCGCACGACTGCCCCGACACCTGCGCGATGACGGTGACCGTCGAGAACGGCGTGGCCACGGGCGTCCGCGGCGACCCCGAGCACCCGATCACCCGCGGCGGGCTCTGCGTCAAGGTCAACAACTACCAGGACAAGGTCTACAACCCCGACCGCATCCTGCACCCGCTGCGCCGCACGGGCCCCAAGGGCAGCGGGCGCTTCGAGGAGATCAGCTGGGACGAGGCGCTCGAGACGATCGCCTCCACGTTCAAGGCGAAGATCGCCGAGCACGGCGCCGAGACGGTCATGCCGGTGAGCTACCTCGGCACCCAGGGCATCCTCAACGGTCTGTCGGTCGGCGACGCGTTCTTCCACCGGCTCGGCGCCACCATCACCGAGCGGACCTACTGCGACTCGGGCTCCTGCACCGCGTACGCCGCCACCATCGGCGCGACGGCGGGCGTCGACCCCGAGAGCATCGTCCACTCCCGCTACATCATCATCTGGGCCTGCAACATGGTCTCGACCAACCTGCACCTCTGGCCGATCGTCGCCGAGGCGCAGAAGCGGGGCGCGAAGGTCGTCGTCATCGACCCCGTGCGGCACAAGACCGCGCGCCGCGCCGACTGGTACATCCCGATCCGCCCGGGCACCGACGGCGCGCTCGCGCTGGCGATGATGAACGTGATCATCTCGGAGGGCCTCACCGACGAGGACTACGTCCGCGAGCACACCGCGGGCTACGAGGAGATGGTCGAGCGCGCCGCGCAGTACACCCCGGAGTGGGCGTCGCAGGAGACCGGCATCCCCGCCGAGGACATCCGCACGCTGGCCCGCGAGTACGCCACCTCGGACCCCTCGCTGATCCGCATCGGCGTCGCGATCGAGCGGCACGCGGGCGGCGGGCAGACGGTCCGCTCGATCGCCTGCCTGCCCGCGCTGGTCGGCGCCTGGCGCCACGTCGGCGGCGGCCTGCTGCAGCTCCCGCTGTGGGCGCACCCGGTGAACTGGCCGGCCTTCATCCACCCGGAGATGGCGACGCCGGGCACGCGCGTCGTCAACCAGTACCTGCTCGGGCGGGCGCTGACCGGCGAGCTCGAGCTGGACCCGCCGATCTCGGCGCTCATGGTCTACAACTCCAACCCGATGGTGGTCTGCCCCGAGCAGGAGAAGATCGCCCGCGGCCTGGCCCGCGAGGACCTGTTCACCGTGGTCAGCGACCACGTCCTCACCGACACCGCGCGCTACGCCGACATCGTGCTGCCGGCGACGACCCAGCTCGAGCAGCACGACATCATGTTCAGCTGGGGCCACTTCTACGTCACGCTGAACACCCCGGCCATCGAGCCGCTGGGCGAGGCGATCCCCAACACCGAGCTGTTCCGCCGGCTCGCCGCGGCCATGGGCTTCTCCGACGAGTACTTCACGCTCACCGACGAGCAGCTGCTCGAGCAGTCCTACGACTGGTCCGCGCCGGCGATGGAGGGCATCACGCTGGAGTCGCTGCGCGAGACCGGGTGGGCGCGGCTCAACCTCCCGAGCCCCGACGAGTACCGCCCGCACGCCGAGGGCGGGTTCCCGACGCCGTCGGGCAAGACCGAGTTCCGGTCGTCGGCCCTGGAGGCGGCGGGCAACTTCGTCGTGCCGCTGTTCCGCCAGCTCTACGAGGAGTTCCAGCCCGGCGGGGTCGTCGACCCGCTGCCGCACTACGTGGCGCCGCGCGAGACCGGCGACAGCCACCCGCTGAACCTGCTCTCGCCCAAGTCGCACGCGTTCCTCAACTCGAGCGCCGGCGACCAGGCGATGCAGAAGCGCGTGCAGGGCGAGCAGATGGTCACGCTGCACCCCGCCGACGCGCAGGCGCGCGACATCACCGACGGGCAGTACGTCTCGGTGTTCAACGACCGCGGCCGGTTCGTCGCGCTGGCACGCGTCAGCGACGAGGTGGCCCCGGGCGTCGCGGTCGCGCCGATGGGCGCGTGGCCGAAGAACGCGAAGGACCAGAGCACGGTGAACGCCGTCAACCCGTTCGTCTTCGCCGACCTCGGCAACGCGCCGACGTTCTCCGACACCCGGGTCGAGATCGCGCCGGTCTGATCGCTACCGGGCGGCCAGGACCTGCGCGTCCTGGTCGCCCGGGACCCGCGGCGACGGGGCGGGCACGGACGGCCCCGGGGCCGGCACCTCGAGCGCCGCGAGCATCCGGCGCGCGGCGCGGTCGGCGACGTCGGTGACCTCCGCGGCGTCCCGCCCCCGGCCGACCGCGCGGAACAGCTCGGCGAGGGCGGCCACGGCCGCCGGCGAGAGCGTCAGGCCACCGTCGGGACAGGCGCGCGGGGCGAGGGCGGCCGCGGCGCGGGTGCAGGCGCCGCCCGGGATGGTCTCAGCGGCCCCGGACACGGACCGACTCCGGGACGTCGGCGGCGACGGTCGCCGCGGGGGTGTCGTGCCAGACGCGCTGGAAGGAGCCGGCCTTGGCCGTCGTGCTCTTCTCGGTGCGCGTCCTCTCGGCTCTCGTGTCGGTGCGACCCAGGTCGGGTCGCTTCGTCTCGATGCGCGCCACCTCGGCGCGCCAGTGCAGGTGCCACATGGGCGGGGTCCTCCTCGTCCGCCACCGGGACCCGTGGTCGCGCGCCCGTACGGGGTCGGGCGCCGGCGCTCACGGAGGGTCGACCGTGGCTCGCGGACTGAACACGGCACCCGCGATGGTGGTCCAGGTCACGCACTGCTCGCCACGTGAGCGAACTCTTGACCGAAACAGCACCGGTTCGGACGAGGGTTGTTTCACTCGTGCGCCATCAGCCGCTCATCACCCGGTCACGGTGGCGAGCAGGACGCCGTCCCAGCCCTTGCGGTCGACGACCTGCAGCGCGGTGGCGCCCTCGAGGCGGGGGTCGGCGGCGACGAGCTCGACCACCTCGCGCACCCCGCGGACCGTCGGGGAGTCGTCGCCGGGGTCGGCGACCCGCCCGCCGCGCACGACGTTGTCGACGACGACCAGCGCGCCCGGCCGGCACAGCGGCAGCGCGGCGCGCACGTAGCCGGCGTTGTTCTCCTTGTCGGCGTCGACGAACACGAGGTCGAGGGGCCCGGCGACGGTCGGCAGGGTCTCGAGGGCGGGGCCGAGGACGATCTCGACACGGTCGCCCACCCCGGCCTGGTCGACGCAGGAGCGCGCGACCTCCGCGTGGTGCGGGTCGATCTCCAGCGTCGTGACGAGGCCCCGCGCGCCGACCGCGCGGGCGAGCCAGATCGTCGAGTAGCCGCCGAGGGTGCCGACCTCGAGCACCCGCCGCGCCCCCGCGAGCCGCGCGAGCGTGGCCAGGAACGCGCCCTGCGCGGGCGCGACGGCGATGTCGGGCAGTCCCGCGCCGCCGGCCCGCTCGCGCGCGGCGCGCAGGGTGTCGTCCTCGAGGTGCAGGTGCTCGGTGAACCAGACGTCGACGTCGGTCGCGGTGGGGCTCATGCCCCGACCGTAGTTCCGCCGCGCAGACCGAGGAGGCGCTCGAGCACCCGGTGGCGCAGCACGAGGCTCAGGGTGACGAACCACAGCACCAGCGCGACCGCGGGGATCTGCACGACGGGCGGGTCCGGCGCGGTGAGCCCGAAGTACTCGCGGGTGGCCGGGACGATCAGCACGACCGCGAACGCGACGAACAGGCCCAGCGCGAGCCACGTCGGCCGGCGGTCGCTGCTCACCGGCGCCCAGGCCGTGAAGATCCGGTGCGGGGGCTCGAGGAGCAGGATCAGCACGATCGCGGTGGTCGACACGAACACCGACATCGCCGACTGGGCGCCCAGGGTCGCCGAGGCCTCGACGAAGTCGGCGTCGACCCCGTAGGTCAGGCCCGTGTACTGCTCGAACAGGCGGATCGCGTCGGGGAACGGCGTGCCGGTGAAGCCGTCGGTGATCCGGCGGTAGAGGTAGGCGTAGATCGCGGTCGCGAAGCCCGCGGTGAGCACCCCGACCGGGATGACGAACCGCGCGAGCGAGACCAGCAGGTCCTCGGCGGGCGGCTCCGGGCGCGCCCACATCGTCAGGAAGAACGTGGGGAGCCCGACGGTGAACAGCGTCAGGCCGACCTGGGTGGGCGTGTAGGGGAAGCCGAGCCCGAGCAGCGTGACGGTGAGGATGACGAGCATCTGCGTCGCGACCCGCGCGAGGAACAGGTACATCGAGGAGCTGACGCCCGCGATGATCCGCCGGCCCTCGGTGCGCGCGGGCGGTAGCGTCGTGAACGAGTCGTCGAGCAGCACGATGTCGGCGACGTCGCGGGTCACCGCGCTGCCCGAGCGCATCGCCACCCCGACCTGCGCGGCCTTGAGCGCCCGGGCGTCGTTGACACCGTCGCCGACCATCGCGACCTGGTGCCCGCGCCGGCGCAGCGACGCGACGATCTGCTCCTTCTGCTCGGGGGCGATCCGCCCGAACACGCCGTGGGTGTCGACGGCGTCGTCGAACAGCTCGCCCTCGAGCGCGGCGAGGCGCGGGCCCGCGATCGCCGGGGCGTCGAGCCCGGCGCGGCGGGCGAGGGCGGCGACGGTGTCCGGGTCGTCCCCCGAGATCACCTTCACCGCGACGCCCTCGGCGCCCAGGTCGGCGAGGACCTCGCTGACGCCGTCGCGCAGCTCGTCGGCGAGCGCCACCAGGGCGATCCCGTGCAGGCGGGGGAGGCGCGGGCGGTCGTCGGCGTCGCGCAGCCCGGCCTGCGCGCGCGCCAGCACGAGCACCCGCAGGCCCTGGTCGGTGCGCCGCCGCACGGCGTCCTCTGCGGCGAGTGCGGGATCGGCGAGCGCCGGGCGCAGCGTCGAGGGCGCGCCCAGCACCAGCGACGTGCCGTCGGCGAGCGTGATCCCGCTCCAGCGCAGCGAGGAGCGGAACTCGACCTCGTCGACGACGTCGACCCGCTCGCCGGGGAGCGCGGCCAGCGCCGCCGTGGTGGCGTTGGTGGACCCGGCCGACCGGGCGAAGGTGCCGAGCAGTGCCCGGGCCCCCGCCTCGGCTGCGTCATCGGGTCGAGCTCCGGCAGGCTCCGTCTCCCGGCCCGCGGGCACCACTTCGACCGGCGTCAGCCGTCCGCTGGTCAGCGTCCCGGTCTTGTCGGTGCACACGACGTCGACGCGGCTGACGGCCTCGACGGCGTTGGTGCGCTGCACCAGGGCGCCGCGCCCGGCGATGCGCGCGGCGCCGACGGTGTAGGCCACGGCGATGAGGAAGAACAGTCCGTACGGCACGAGACCGGAGAGCACGGCGGAGGTCTGGACGACGCGCAGCACCGTCGACCCGTCGAGCGCGGCCTGCGCGAGGATCGCGCCGCTCATCAGCACCACGAGCAGGATCAGCAGGCGCACCACCAGCTCGATGCGCCGCTGCAGCGGGGTGAGCACGGTGGTGTCGGCGCGCGCGGCCAGCGTCAGGCGTCCCGCGTGGCTCTCGGCGCCGACGGCCTCGGCGCGCTGCAGGCCCTCGCCGCCCGAGCACGAGCTGCCCGAGAGCAGCGGGTCGCCCACGGCCTTGGCGACGGGGTCGGACTCGCCGGTCAGCAGCGACTCGTCGGCCTCGAGCCGGCCCGCGACGAGCGGCCCGTCGACCACGATCTGCTCCCCGGAGCGCACCCGCACCAGGTCGCCGACGACCACCTCGGCGGGCCCGGCCGGACGCTCCGCCCCGTCGCGCACCACCGTCACGGGCTCCCGGGCGAGCAGCTGGAGCCGGTCGAGCTGGCGCTTGGCGCGCAGCTCCTGGACCGCGGCGAGCGCGGCGTTGATGATCCCGAGACCCACGCTGACCAGGGCGTCGCTGTAGCGCCCGAGGGCGAGCAGCGCGATGCCGATGGCGAAGAGCGTGTTGTTGTAGAACGAGAAGACGGTGGTGCGCAGGATGCGCCCGGTGGTGCGGCCCGATCCCGAGACCGGGGTGTTCGCCCGGCCCCGGCGCGCTGCCTCCTGCGCCTGTGCCTCGGTGAGCCCCTGGAGCGTCGCGGCCTGTCCCACGGGGGCATGATCCCGTGCGGACCTGGGGCGGAGCTGAAGGGGCGCCGTCAGGGCGCGGTCGGGTCGTCCTGCCCGGACCGGGCCGCGTCGAGCGCCCGCTCGAGGGAGCGCCACACCTCCGCGGCGGGGACCGCGTCGGACGCCGGCTCGCCCGCGGGGGCCGGGCCGATCTCGAACCAGATGCGGTGCCCGCCGCGGTAGGGCTCCTCGCCCCAGCCGCTGGCGAGGGCCGCGTGCCGCAGGCCGGCGGTCTCGCCCGCGGCGACGGGACGCACGGCCGAGCCGTCGGCGATCCCGACCCGCAGCACCTCGTCGGCGAGGCTCATCTCGAGGACGAGGCTCGTCTCGTTCCCCGCGTGCGCGACCACGTCGCTGGAGAGGTCGTCGATGAGCACGGCGAGGTCCTCGACGGCGGCCGGCGCGCTCCACGCCGTGGCGAGGCTCAGGGTGATGGTCCGCGCGTCCCGCACGGTGTAGGTCGTGGTGGGGAGGTCGACGGTTGCGGTGAGTGTCGACATGGACGTCCGATCTCCGACGCTGCGCGCGTCAGGACACTCGTTCGGAGCAGTGCGTCCGCGGTGTCCAACGCCTGCACTCCACAGAGTGTCACAGAATCGGTTGTGCGCAAGGAATCAGCGTCGGACGTCACCCGGACCGCAGCGCCCGCCGCCACTGCTCGGTGACGTCGCCGCGCAGGCGCTCGGTGTCGACGCCCTCGGGGTCGACGAGGCGCTGCATGCCGATCCCGCGCAGCTGGCCGACGAGCGCGACGGCGACGGCCTCCGGGTCGGCGTCGGCGCGGATCTCGCCCGCGGCCACGCCCGCGTCGATGTCGACGCGGAGGTCGGCGCGGAAGCCGCGGTCGCGGTCGCGGAAGGTCTCGGCGAGCTCGGGCGTGGTGGCCGCCTCGGCCCAGAGCAGCAGGAACGCGCGGTTCGCGGTGCCCAGCGCGCTGACCGCGTGCAGGTAGCCGTCGACGAGCGCGAGCAGCCGCCCGAGACCGGGCGGCCGGTCCTCGAGGCCCGGCACGAAGCCGACCTGGATGGAGCGCGCGAGGGCGTCGACGAGGCCCTGCTTGGAGCCGAAGTGGTGGGTGACGATCCCGCGGCTGTAGCCGGCGCGCTCGCCGACGCGGGCGAGCGTGAGGGCGCGGACGCCGGCCTCCACGACGATCTCGGCCGCGGCCGCGACGAGCGCGGTCTCGGTGTGCTCGCGGCGCTCCTGCTGGGTGCGCCGGCGGGGCTGGACGGTCATCCGCGGAGCGTAGCAGCACAACTTGCGTGCTGACTGACAAGTATGCAACCTTGGGGGGACCGAGAGGAGTCACAGTGATCGAGCTGCAGGACGGCGCGGTGGAGACGATGCTCGCCGAGGACCCCGGGGGTCCCGTGGTGATGCTCAACCTGCTGCGCTTCCGGCCCGACGGCGGCCGGGAGATCTACCAGCGGTACGTCGACGCGGTGGGCGCGGTGAGCGCCCGCTACGACGTGGAGGTGCTCTACCTCGGCGAGGGGGGTCGTGCCCTGGCGGCCGAGGAGGGGCAGGCGTGGGACACGGTGCTGCTCGTGCGCTACCCCAGCCGCGAGCACTTCGCGGCGATGATCCGCGACCCGGAGTACCGGGCGATCGAGCACCTGCGCACCGGCGGCCTGCTCGAGGCCGTGCTCCAGCCGACCGCGCCGATCGTCGACCGGGCCGTCGCGTGACCGTCGTCCTGGTCCACGGCAACCCCGAGACCCCGGCGGTCTGGGAGCCCCTGCTCGATGCGCTCGCGGTGCGGGGCGTGCCGCGCGAGCAGGTGGTGCGGCTGTCGCCGCCCGGCTTCGGCGCGCCGCTGCCCGACGGCTTCCCGGCCACCCCCGCGGCCTATCGCGACTGGCTGATCGGCGAGCTGGAGGCGCTCGGGGAGCCCGTCGATCTCGTGGGCCACGACCTCGGCGGGAGCCACACGCTGCGCGTGGCGATGACCCGTCCCGACCTGCTGCGCAGCTGGGTCAGCGACACGCTCGGCGCCTTCGAGCCCGACTACGTGTGGCACGAGCTCGCGCAGCGCTGGCAGACGCCCGGGCCGGGCGAGGCGGACGTCGCCGAGCGCTTCGGCCCGGATCGCGACGCCGCGGCGGTGGTCGGGGTGCTGGTCGGGCGCGGGATGCCCGGGACGGTCGCGACGGCGGTGGTCGCGGGCCAGGACGAGGCGATGGGGCGGGCGATCCTCGCCCACTACCGGTCGGCCGTGCAGCCGGTGATGGCGCGGGCCGGCGCCCACCTGCCCGACGCCGCGGCGCGACCGGGTCTCGCGGTCCTCGCCACCGCCGACCACGTGGTGGGGGACGACGCCCAGCGTCGCCGCGCGGCGGCCCGAGCGGGCGCGCGGATCGCGGTGCTCGAGGGGCTCGGGCACTGGTGGATGGCACAGGACCCCGAGCGGGCCGCGGAGGTCCTCGTCGACTTCTGGGCGAGCGTGGAGCGCCTCACCGTGCCGCGGGGGTGGTGACGGGCGCGAGCCACACGCCGACGAGCACGTCGACGAGGCCGGTGGCGGTGTCGGCCCACGTCGCGCGGACGGTCGGCGCGCCCTCGGCGAGGGCGCGCTCGCGCTCGGCGGGCACGTGCACCAGCAGGTGGCGCCCGACGTCGCCGCGCTCGCGGCGCACGGCGGCGGGCAGGGCCGGCAGGCACGCCTGCAGGCCCTCGAGGACGCGCTGGAGCACCGGCGAGCCGAGCGACTCGTCGACGAGGATCGCGCGCAGCGCCGGGTCGGTCATCACCTGCGCGCCGAAGCGGGCGTACCAGGTCGGCGTCCCGAGCGCGGCGAGGTGGTCGATCGTCGGGCGGACGAGGCACTCGAGCCAGTCGCGCAGGTCGTCGCTCCCCTCGACGCGCGCCACCATCTGCTCGCGGGTCTGCTCGATGGCCGCGCCGTGCCGGTGCACGATCGCCCGGACCAGGTCGGTCTTGGTGCCGAAGTGGTAGCCGACGACGGCCGTGTTGCCCTGCCCCGCGGCCTCGGCGACCTGCCGGTTGGAGACCCCGTGCACGCCGTGCTCGGCGAAGAGGCGCTCCGCGGCGTCGAGGATGCGCTCACGGGTGGCGGCGTTGCGGTCGGTGCGGGCCTTGGCGGGCACGGCGCCGAGTGAACGACCTCCTCTCGCCGTTGTCAATCGACTGATTTAGATTGTGCCGGTGACCTCGGCTGCCCCACCTCGCCGCGCGCCGGCCTTCGTCCCGGTGCTCGCGCTGGCCGGCATCACCGTCTCGCTGCAGCAGACGCTCGTGGTGCCGCTGGTGCCACAGTTCCCGCGGTTGCTCGGGGCGCCGCCGGCCGACACGGCCTGGATCGTCACCGCGACGCTGCTGACCGCGGCGGTGGCGGTGCCGATCGTCGGGCGCCTGGCCGACATGGTCGGGAAGCGCCGGATGCTGCTCGTCTGCCTCGCGATGCTCATCGCGGGCTCGGTGGTCGCGGCGCTGTCGACCTCGCTGGTCCCGCTGATCGTGGGGCGGGCGCTGCAGGGGCTCGCGACCGGCGTCATCCCGCTGGGCATCAGCCTCATGCGCGACGAGCTCCCGCCCGAGCGCCTCGGGTCGGCGACGGCGCTGATGAGCGCCTCGCTGGGCGTCGGCGGTGCGCTGGGCCTCCCGCTCGCGGCGCTGATCGCGCAGACCTCCGACTGGCACGTGCTGTTCTGGGCCGCGGGCGGTCTCGGGGTCGTGGTGCTCGTCGGCGTGATCGCGCTCGTGCCCGAGTCGGCGCAGCGCGCGGGCGGGCGCTTCGACCTCGTCGGCGCGGTCGGGCTGGCGGTCGCGCTGGTGGCCCTGCTGCTCGCGGTGTCGAAGGGCGGCACCTGGGGCTGGGGCAGCACGACCACGGTGTCGCTGTTCGTCGTCGCGGCGGTCGTGCTGCTGGCATGGGCGTGGTGGGAGCTGCGCACGCGCCAGCCCCTGGTCGACCTGCGGGTCAGCCGGCGCCGCCAGGTGCTGCTGACCAACACCGCGTCGATCGTCATGGGCTTCTCGATGTTCGCGATGTCGCTGGTCTACCCGCAGCTGCTGCAGCTGCCGGTGGAGACCGGCTACGGGCTGGGGCAGTCGATCCTCGTCGCGGGCCTCGTGCTGGCCCCCGGCGGGCTCTGCATGATGGCGATGTCGCCGGTGTCGGCGCGCATCAGCGCCGCGTCCGGCCCGCGCACGACGCTGATGCTGGGCGCGTTCGTGGTGGCCGTCGGCTACGGCGTCGGCGCCGTGCTCCACGGCTCGGTGACGGAGCTGGTGATCAGCTCCGTGGTCATCGCGTGCGGCATCGGGCTCGGCTACGGCGCGATGCCCTCGCTGATCATGGCCGCGGTGCCCGTCGAGCAGACCGCCGCGGCGAACAGCCTCAACAACCTCATGCGCGCGCTCGGCACCTCGGTCGCCAGCGCGGTCGCGGGCGTCCTGCTCGCCTCGCTCGTCACCGCCTCGGGCGTGCCCACCGAGGGGGCGTTCGTGCTGGTCATGCTGCTCGGCGCCGGCGCGGCCGTCGTCGCCGTGGCGATCGTCGCGGCGATCCCGCCGCAGCGCCCGGTGCCGCACACGGCGGCGCCGGTGAGCGCCCCCGACCAGCCGGCCCTCGTGCGCGGCGTCGTGCGCCACCGCGACGCCCCGGCCGGCGGCGCCGTGCTCACCGTCGTCAGCACCGACGGCCACCAGCTCGGGACGGTCCGGGCGGGGGCGGACGGCGCGTTCGCGGTCGCGCGCACCGCCACGGGACGCGCGCACCTGCTCGTCGTGCAGTGGTCCGGGATCGCCCAGGCCGAGCCGCTGTCCGGCGCCGACGGCGCGGAGCGCGACGTCGACCTGGTGGCGCGCGACCGGGACGGGCGCCGTGGTGATGCGGCGCCCGCCCCGCTCCGTGTCTAACCCCGCAGCAGCTGCTCGAACGGCGTCGGGTCGGCGAACGGGTCCGCCGCCGCCGTCGCCGGGCGCGCCGCCACGAGGTCGGCGAGCTCGCTCGCGGCGCGGGTGATGCGGTCGGCCAGCTCCGGGCCCGACCCCCAGTCCTCGGACGCCGCGAACACCCCGGTCGGCACGACCGTGGCGTGCAGGTAGGCGAACAGCGGGCGCATCGCGTGGTCCAGCGCGAGCTGGTGGCGCGCCGTGCCCGCCGTCGCGCCGAGCAGCACAGGGGTGCCCGTCAGAGCGTCGCGGTCGAGGACGTCGACGAACGTCTTGAACAGGCCGCTGTAGGACGCCGAGAAGATCGGCGTCACGGCGATCAGCCCGTCGGCGCCGGCGACGGTCTCGAGCACCGGGCGCAGCGCGGCGTTCGGGAAGCCGGTGACGAGGTGGTCGGCGAGGTCGCGGGCGTGCTCGCGCAGCTCGACCACCTCGGGGCGCACCTCGATCCCGCGCTCGCGCAGGGCGGCCACGACGCCGTCGGCGAGGCGGTCGGCCAGCAGGCGCGTCGACGAGGGCGTCGACAGCCCGGCGCTGACCACCGCGAGGGTGCGGGTGCTCATCAGACGGTCACCTCGATCTTCGTGTCGCGCGCGGCCACCAGGGACTCGTGCGTCGGCGCCTCGGGGACGTGCGCGGGCTTGAGGGCGGCGAACTCCCGGCGCAGCACCGGCACGACCTCCTCGCCGAGCATGTCCAGCTGCTCGAGGACGGTCTTGAGCGGCAGGCCCGCGTGGTCGACGAGGAAGAGCTGGCGCTGGTAGTCGCCGACGTAGTCGCGGAAGCCCAGCGTCCGGTCGATGACCTGCTGCGGGCTGCCGACGGTCAGCGGCGTCTCGCGGGCGAAGTCCTCGAGCGACGGGCCGTGCCCGTACACCGGCGCCTCGTCGAAGTACGGCCGGAACTCGCGGACGGCGTCCTGCGAGTTCTTCCGCATGAACACCTGGCCGCCGAGGCCGACGATCGCCTGGTCGGCGTCGCCGTGCCCGTAGTGCTCGAAGCGGCGGCGGTAGAAGTCGACCATCCGCCGGGTGTGGTCGGCGGGCCAGAAGATGTGGTTGTGGAAGAAGCCGTCGCCGTAGTAGGCGGCCTGCTCGGCGATCTCGGGGCTGCGGATCGACCCGTGCCACACGAACGGCGCGACGCCGTCGAGCGGGCGCGGCGTGGAGGTGAAGCCCTGCAGCGGGGTGCGGAACCTCCCCTCCCAGTCCACGACGTCCTCGTCCCACAGGCGGCGCAGCAGCGCGTAGTTCTCGATCGCGAGCGGGATGCCCTGGCGGATGTCCTGGCCGAACCAGGGGTAGACCGGGCCGGTGTTGCCGCGGCCCAGCGTGAGGTCGACGCGGCCGCCGGCGAGGTGCTGCAGCATCGCGTAGTCCTCGGCGATCTTCACCGGGTCGTTCGTGGTGATGAGCGTGGTCGCCGTCGACAGCTGCAGCCGCTGCGTGCGGCCCGCGAGGTAGCCGAGCGTCGTCGTGGGCGAGGACGAGAAGAACGGCGGGTTGTGGTGCTCGCCGAGGGCGAAGACGTCGAGCCCGACCTCCTCCGTCTTCTCCGCGATCCGCAGCACGGCCGCCAGCCGCTCCGCCTCGGAGGGAGCACGGCCGGTCGTCGGGTCGGAGGTGATGTCGCTGACCGAGAAGACACCGAACTGCATGGCGCTGCGCTCCGTTTCGTTGACGCTTCAACGTGCACTCTGCCGAACGCTGGTTGACTCGTCAACTATTCCGCGTCACGCGGGACGGTGGATCTCGTTGACGCTCCTCGGGGTGTGCGTTGTACTCAGGGTCATCGATGGCCGCACGGGAGCGCCCCGTTCGGCCCAGTGGTCGGGGTATCGCGAGTACGTCGTGTGACGAACAGGAGCGTGCCATGGGTGTGGACGTCGTCGTCGTGGGTGCCGGCCCCGTCGGTCTGACCGCCGCGGTCGAGCTGGCGCGGCGCGGGGTGCGGGCGCGGGTGATCGACGTCCTCGCCGAGCCGCGGCACTACGCCAAGGCGGTCGGGCTCCAGCCGCGCACGCTCGAGCACTGGGAGCGCAGCGGGATGCTCACCGCGGCGCTCGACGAGGTGTGCCCGATGCGCGGCCAGGTCGTCTACCGGGACGGCGCGCAGGCCGGGCGTCTCGACCTGGTGCTCCCGCCCGACGTGCCCTACGGCTTCACCGGGCTGCCGCAGTACACGACCGAGGCCCTGCTCGACGCCGACCTGCGCCGCCACGGCGGGACGGTCGAGCGCGGCGTGGAGCTGGTGGGCTTCTCGCCGGACGCCGACGGCGTGACGCTGCGGCTGCGCACCCCGGCCGGGGACGAGGAGGTGCGGACGTCGTACCTCGTCGGGGCCGACGGCGCGCACAGCGTGGTGCGCAAAGGTCTGGGCCTCGGCTTCGCGGGCGACGCGTTCCCGGAGTCCTACATGATCGGCGACGTCGTGCTCGACTGGTCGATGCCGCCCGGCTACGGCGTGCGCTGCCTCCACACGCAGCCCGGCGGCCCCGACGACGTGCTCGTCGCGATCCCGCTGCCCGGCCGCGGGCGCTACCGCATCTCGATGCTCGCGCCGCCCGAGCTCACGACGGCCCCGACCCACAGCGGTGACGGCGTGGTCCACGGCCTCGACGCCGGCCGGACCCCCGGGCTCGCGGATCTGCAGACCGTCGTCACGCGGCTCGCCCCGGAGTCCACGACGGTGTCCGACCTGCGGTGGTCCTCGGTGTTCCGGATCAGCCACCGGATCGCCGACAGCTACGGGTCCGGGCGGGTGTTCATCGCCGGCGACGCCGCGCACATCCACCCGCCGACCGGCGGCCAGGGCATGAACACCGGCATCCAGGACGCCATCAACCTCGCCTGGAAGCTCGCCCACGTCGTCAGCGGGGTCGCCGCGCCGGCCCTGCTGGAGAGCTACGACGCCGAGCGGCGCCCGGTCGGCGAGGAGGTCGTGGCGCGGACGGTCGAGCACGCCCGCGCGGGCTTCGACGCCGACGACCCGGCCACGATGGTGCGGCGCGAGGCGCAGCTGCTCGTCGCCTACCCCGACAGCCCGATCGTCGGCGCCGACGGGGAGGCGCTGGGCGTCCGGCCCGGCGACCGCGCGCCCGACGCCCGCGGGCTGCGGCGGGTCACGGTGACCGACCCCCTGCGGCTGCACGCCGTGCTCGCGGGCACCGAGCACGCGCTGCTCGCCTACGTCGACGACGCCGCCCAGCTCGCCGGCGTCGCCGCCGCGCGCGAGGTCGCCGCGGCATCGGGGCTCTCGCTGGTCGTGCACGCCGTGGCGGCGCCGGACCTCGCCGGCGCGTTCGCCGACGCCGGTGAACCCTGCCTCGTCGACGGCGCGGGCGACCTCGCCGCGGCGTACGGGATGCGCGGCGGGGACGCGGTGCTCGTGCGCCCCGACGGCTACGTCGGCTGGACGGCCCGGCCGCTGACGGCGGCGGGCCTCGCGGCGCACCTCGCCGTGCTCACGGGGGCGTCGCTGCCGGAGCCGCCGCCGGTCACCGTTGCCTGACCGGACCCGTGTCCTCAGGACACGGGTTCGCCGACCGGATCCGCGGTCCGCTCCCGTGCTGCACTACCGTGACTTACCCGTGGCCGACGGCACACCACGCGCAGCGGGCCTAGGAGAACCCGTGTCCTCAGGACACGGGTCCGCCGGTCCGGACGCGAGGTCCGCTCACGTGCCGCAGTAGGTGACGTAGCCCGTGGCCGACGGGTCGCCCTTCGCGTACTCCTCGAGACCCGGCCGCTCCTCGAACGGGCGGGAGACGACCTCGACGAGCCGGTGGAACGGCGCGTGGTCGCCCGCGACCGCCGCGTTCAGGGCGGCCTCGACGTGGTGGTTGCGTGGAATGTAGACGGGGTTGACGCGGTCCATCGCGTCGGCGGACTCCGTCACCGGGCGGTCCTGGGACTCCAGCGCCGCGCGCCAGCGCGCCAGCCACGCGTCGAGGGCGTCGCGGTCGACGACGAGGTCGAGCACCGGGGAGGCGTTCCCCCGCGCGGCGGACGAGAGCCCGCGGAAGAAGCGGGTGTGGTCGGGCTTCTGCTCGGCCATCAGCGCCACCAGCTCCTCGGCCAGTTCGCGGTGCTCGCCGACGAGGCCCAGCTTGGCGTGCAGCCCCGCCGAGCGGTGCCGGGTGAAGCGCTCACCGAACGACGACACGACCTCCGTGGCGGCGGGGATCGCGGCCTCCGGGTCGTCCTCGATGCGGGCCAGCAGCGACTCCGCGAACCGCGCGAGGTTCCACTGCGCCGCCTGCGGCTGGTTGCCGTACGCGTAGCGCCCGCCGTGGTCGATCGAGCTGTACACCGTGGCCGGGTCGTAGGCGTCGAGGAACGCGCAGGGCCCGTAGTCGATGGTCTCGCCGGAGATCGTCATGTTGTCGGTGTTCATGACGCCGTGCACGAAGCCGACGTCCATCCACTGCGCGACGAGCGCCGCCTGGGCCTCGACGACCGCCTCGAGCAGCGCGAGCGCGGGACGCTCGGCCCCGGCGGCCTCCGGGTGGTGGCGCGCGATCGCGTGCTCGGTGAGCCGGCGCAGCAGGTCGGCGTCACCCGTGGCCGCCGCGTACTGGAAGGTGCCGACGCGCAGGTGGCTGGACGCGACCCGGGCCAGGACGGCGCCGGGCAGGGGGCGCTCGCGCATCACCCGCTCGCCGGTGGTGGTGACGGCCAGCGCGCGGGTGGTCGGGATCCCGAGTGCGTGCATCGCCTCGCCGACGACGTACTCGCGCAGCATCGGCCCGAGCGTCGCCAGCCCGTCGCCGCCGCGGGCGAACGGGGTGCGGCCCGAGCCCTTGAGGTGCAGGTCGCGGCGCCGCCCGGCGGTGTCGGTGATCTCGCCGAGCAGCAGCGCGCGCCCGTCGCCGAGGCGCGGGGAGTAGTTGCCGAACTGGTGGCCGGCGTAGGCCATCGCCACCGGGGTGGCGCCCGCGGGCACCGCCGTGCCGGCCAGCACCGCGACGCCGTCGGGGGCACGCAGGGCCGCGGCGTCGAGCCCGAGCTCGGCGGCGAGGTCGTCGTTGAGCGCGACCAGCTCCGGCGACGGGGCCGGCGCGGCCTGCCACGGCTGGTAGAGGCCTCCGAGATCCCGGACGAACCAGTCGTCGAGGGTGACGGGCGACGCGGCGACGGTCATGTCTCCGAGGCTAACCGCGGCGCCGCAGAGGTATGCCGGATCAGCGTGGTGATGCCGACCAGCGACGGCGTGCGCGGCGTCGAGCCGAAGCCGAAGTGCACGGGCGGCGCGACCGGGGCGAGCGCGCCTTGGTCGACGCCCTCCCAGCGCACGCGGGCGCCGGTGACGCGGTGCAGGTCCCGCGCGCCGTAGTACTCGCGACGACCGCCGCCGGCGGTGCCGACCGTGCGCACGCCGGGCAGCACGCGCCGCGCCACGGCGTCGACGGCGGTGATCCACGCGGGCGCGGTCGCCAGCCGGGCCGGCACCGCGCGCAGCAGCCACCCCAGCGGTGATCGGCTGCCGACGCGCAGGGTCAGGTCGAGATCGGCGCTGGTGACGCGGTGCTCGGTGCCCTCCTGCGTGTGCGTCACCGACCCCAGCCGGGTCTCGTCGAACGTGTACGTGGCGCCCACGAACCCGGCGACGCGCTCGTCGGGCGCGAGCAGGATCCGGCGCCCGTCGGGGCGTTCGACCATGACGTCGGTGAACGACCCGAACGGCGAGGACGGCCAGTGCCCGACGACGGCGCGCAGCCCGCCCGCCGTGCCGACGCCGGCGATCCAGCCCTCGAAGCGGTCCATGTCGTCGGGGCTACCCGCTCACCCGGCGGCGGCTACTGTGCCGGCCACGACGCTCGAGGAGGTGTCCGTGGCGGTCACGGAGCCGTCCCGCGCCCCGCGCGGGCGACGGCCGATGAGCGAGCGGCGGCGCGGCCTGCAGCGGCTGGAGATCTCGCGCGAGGCCGTGCGGCTCTTCCGCGCGCAGGGCCTCGCGGCCACCAGCGGGGAGCAGATCGCCGAGGGCGTCGGGCTGTCGGTGCGCACGCTGTGGCGCTACTTCCGCAGCAAGGAGAGCTGCGTCGAGCCGCTGCTCTCGCAGTCGTCCGACGCCTTCGTCGCGATGCTGCGCCGCTGGCCGCGCGAGCGCTCGCTCGAGGAGCACATGATCGCCGACGCGCGCCCCTCGTCGGCGGACTCACCCGGCGACGACGAGGCCGCGCTCGCGGTGATCGCCATGTCGCGCACCGAGCCGGCGTTCCGGGCGATCTGGCTCGTGGTGCACGAGCGCTCCGAGCCCGTGCTCGCCGAGGTGATCGCCGACCGCCTCGGCCGCGCCCCCGACGAGCTCGCCGTGCGCGTCCAGGCCGCCACGCTCGCCGCCGCCCTGCGCATCAGCACCGAGGACTACGCCGTCGCGCTCGCCGACGGTGTCGCGATCACCGGGGAGGACGTGGTCGCCCGGCTCTCGCAGGCCGTGCGCGCCGCCACGCACGGCGTGATCGGGGAGGCCCTCACCGAGCCCGGCGCGTGACCCAGTCCTCGAGCACCGAGAACGCGGCCTGGTGCCCGAGCGAGCCGTCCGGGCCGGTGTCGAAGGCGTGGTCGGCGAAGGGGATGTCGACCTGCTGCGCGTCCACCCCGGCGCCGCGCGCGGCGGCGACGAAACGGGTGGCGCCGTCGGGCGGCACGAGGTGGTCGCGCGCGGGCACGATCGCGAGCGTCGGCGGTGCGCCCGGCGTGAGCGCGTCGGCTCCCGACACCGCGCCGTAGCGCTCGGGCACCTGCTCGGGCGTCCCGCCGGTGTAGGCGACGGCGAACTCCCGCGCCCCGATCCCGCGGCGATGGGTGTCGGCGAGGTCGACCGCGGGATAGATCGTGGCGATCGCGCGCGGGGTGGGCACCGGCACGGGCGACGCGCACGCGGAGCGCTGGGTGCCCGCCGCCGCCCGGTAGCCGACGGAGACCGCGAGCTGGCCGCCCGCCGAGTCGCCGCCGAGCAGGATGCGCCCCGGGTCGCCGCCCTGCTCGGCCGCGTGCTCGGCGACCCGGGCGAGCGCGCACGCGACCTGCGGGCCGGCGACGTCCCAGGTCGGGCGGCCGGGCGCGGACAGCGTGTACTCCACCGAGACCGCGAGGAAGCCCGCGTCGGCCAGACGGCGCATGTCGGCGGCGCGGTCGAGCTCCGAACCGCTCGCCCAGCCACCGCCGTGCACCCACACGAACACGGGCGCGGGGGCGGACGTCCGCGGGCGCGTGATCGCGAGGTGGAGGTCCTGGCCCTCGGGCGTGGTCGTGTAGACGGTGCGCGCGTCGGGGGCCGACCCGGCGGGCGGGCCGGCGAGCGTCAGCGCCCGCCAGGGGTCGACGCTCCCGCCGGCACGGACCGTCGCGGTGACCACGGCGCCGACCCCGCCGGCGAGCACGAGTGTCGCGGTCGTGGCGGTGACGGCCACCGTGGTGGTGAGCGCCCTGCGCGACGGTCCCGACCGCACCACCCACGCGCCGACCGAGACGACGAGCCCGAGCAGCACGAGCAGCGGGCCCCACACGACCACGACGAGCTTCGAGGGCTGCGCGCCGAGCAGCGCCGCGCCGGGCACCAGCGCGGTGACCGCGGCGGCGAGCAGGACGAGCGTCGCGATCGCGAGCACCGCGAGGACGGCGACGCCCGCCGTCCGGTTCGTCCGCACCACCTGCTCCACGTACCCAGCGTGCCGGTGGGCCGGTCGGCACGTTCGGGTCGGGTGCGTTCCGGGCGCGCAGGCGAGAAGATCGCGCCATGGCTCGCACCGTCGCCGACCAGCTCATCGAGGTCCTGATCCAGGCCGGCGTCCGCCGCATCTACGGCCTGGTCGGGGACAGCCTGAACCCCATCGTCGACGCGGTGCGACGCTCCGGCGGCGCCGCGGCGGGCGGGATCGACTGGATCCACGTGCACAACGAGGAGGCCGGGGCGCTGGCGGCCGCCGCCGAGGCGCAGCTCACCGGCACGCTCGCGGTGTGCGCCGGCAGCTGCGGACCGGGCAACACGCACCTCGTCCAGGGGCTCTACGACGCGCACCGCTCGGGCGCCCCGGTGCTCGCGATCGCGTCGCACATCCCGTCACTGCAGATCGGCACCAACTACTTCCAGGAGACCCATCCCGAGCGACTCTTCGTCGAGTGCTCGTCGTGGGTCGAGCTCATCTCGCGGCCCGAGCAGATGCCGCGGCTGCAGCGGATCGCGATGCAGACCGCGCTGGCCGACCGTGGGGTGTCGGTGCTGGTGCTGCCCGGCGACATCACCGCGCTGCCCGCCGCGCACCCCACCGGGCAGGGCGACCTCGTCGCGCCGTCCTCGGTGGTGCACCCGGCGCCCGACCGCGTCGAGGCGCTCGCCGAGCGGATCAACCGCGCGCGCACGGTGACGCTGTTCGTCGGCGCCGGGGTGCGGGAGGCGCGCGACGAGGTGCTGGCGCTGGCCGAGCGGGTCGCCGCCCCGGTCGGGCACTCGCTGGGCGGCAAGGAGTGGATCCAGTACGACAACCCCTACGACGTGGGGATGAGCGGCCTGCTCGGCTACGGCGCCTGCTTCGAGGCGAGCCACGAGGCCGAGCTGCTGGTGCTGCTCGGCACCGACTTCCCCTACGACGGGTTCCTGCCGCAGGCGCGCACGGTGCAGGTCGACCGCGACGCCCGCCACCTCGGACGGCGCACCGTGCTCGACCTCGGTGTCGAGGGCGACGTCGGCGCGACCCTGCGCGCGCTGCTCCCGCTCGTCGAGGAGAAGACCGACCGCACGTTCCTCGAGAAGATGCTGCGCCACCACGCCGACGCGCTCGAGCACGTCGTCGACGCCTACACGCGGCGCGTCGAGGACCACCGGCCCGTGCACCCCGAGTACGTCGCGTCGGTGCTCGACGACGAGCTCGCCGACGACGCCGTCGTCACCGTCGACACCGGGATGTGCAACGTCTGGGCGGCGCGCTACATCTCGCCGACCGGGCGGCGGCGCATCCTGGGCTCGTTCCGGCACGGGACGATGGCGAACGCGCTGCCGCACGCGATCGGCGCGGCGGTGTCGCACCCGGGGCGGCAGGTCGTCTCGATGTCGGGCGACGGCGGCCTGACGATGCTGATGGGCGAGCTGCTGACCGCCGCCGAGCACGACCTCGACCTCACCGTCGTCGCGTTCAACAACGGCGCGCTGGGCATGATCCGCCTGGAGATGATGGTCGCGGGGTTCCCGTCGTTCCAGACCGACCACGGCCCCGCCGACCTCGGCGCCATCGCCCGCGCGGCCGGGCTGCACGCGGTGACCGTGGCGGACCCGCGCGAGCTGCGCGGCGCCCTGCGCGAGGCGCTCGACCACCGCGGCCCGGCGCTCGTCGACGTGCGCACCGACCCCGACGCGCTCTCGATCCCGCCGCACATCACCGCCGAGCAGGTCCGCGGCTTCGCGCTCGCGGGCATGCGCACGGTGCTCGCCGGCGGCGTCGGGAAGATGGTCGACCTGGCGCGCTCGAACCTCCGCTCGATCCCGCGCCACCCCCTGCGCTGAGCGCGCGCACTACCGGTCGAGGCCGGCGGCGAGGGTGGCGAAGGCGCGGCTCACCTCGGCGCGCAGCACGTCCAGCGGCGGGACCTCGTCGTCGCCCGAGCCCTCCAGCCACAGGTCCAGGGTGACGCGCAGCGTGGCGAACGCCGTCGTCGCGCACAGGCGCGCGTAGGCCTCGTCCGGCGCGGCCAGGCGCTCGCCGATCGCCGCCGCCAGCGCCCTCTCCTGCGCCGCGAGCACCGAGAGCTGCTGGGGCAGCAGCGACGGTGCGGCGCGCGTCAGGCGCAGCACCGCGACGTGCTCGTGGCCGGCGACGTCGTCGCGGTCCATCACCTCGAGCACGGCCTCGCGCAGCGCGTGCAGCACCGACTCCTCGCGCGGCCGGGCGCGGAAGCACGCGACGACCGCCTCGGCGCCGACCGCGGCCGTCGCGAGCAGCGCCTCCTCCTTGCTGGAGAAGTAGTTGAAGAAGGTGCGCAGGGCGACGTCGGCCTCGTCAGCGATGCGCTCCGCGGTGACGTTCTCGATGCCGTCGCGCAGCGCCAGGCGCAGGGCGGCCCGGCGCAGCGCGGCGCGCGTCGCGAGCTTCTTGCGCTCCCGGCGCCCCTCGGCCACGACGGCCATCATCATCCCCAGGTCACCGGCAGCGCGTGCACTCCGAAGATCAGCATGTCGTTGCGCAGCGGGACCTCCTCCGCCGGCACGGCGAGGCGCAGGTCGGGCATGCGCGTCACCAGCTCGGAGATGCCGACACGCATCTCGGCGCGCGCGAGCTGCTGGCCCAGGCACTGGTGGATGCCGTGCCCGAACGCCAGGTGCGGCGCGCGCTCGCGGCGGACGTCGAGGTCGTCGGGGGCGTCCCAGTGCCGCGGGTCGCGGTTGGTCTCGGGGGTGCCGAGCACGACGGTCTCGCCGGCGGCCACCGTGACGCCCCCGAGCTCGACGTCCGCGGTGGCGACGCGGCTGACCCCGAGCTGGATGATCGAGCAGTAGCGCAGGAGCTCCTCGACCGTGCCGTCGATGAGCGACGGGTCGGTGCGCAGGGCGGCAAGCTGCTCGGGGCGCTCGAGCAGCGCGAACATCCCGAGCGCGAGGTTGTTCGCGGTCGTCTCGTGCCCCGCGCCGAGCAGCACGAGCGACATGTCGATCAGCTGCGCGTCGGTCAGCGGCGGGTCGGCGTCGTGAACCAGCCCGGAGAGCAGGTCGTCGGTGCGCTCGGCGCGCTTCGCGGCGACCAGGCCGGCGATGAACGCGTAGAGCTCGCCGCCCGCGCGGGCCTTCTCCTCGTCGCTCGAGGTCGAGCTCAGCGCCACCCCGGTGTTGCGCTGGAACGTCTCGCGGTCCGCGTAGTCGACGCCGAGCAGCTCGCAGATCATCAGCGACGGCAGCGGCAGCGCGTAGGCGGGCACGAGGTCGGCCGACGTGCCGGCGGCGCGCATGGCGTCGATGTGCTCGACGGCGATCTCACGCAGGCGCGCCTCGAGCGCGCGCATCCGGCGCACCGTGAACTGTCCGGTGAGCAGGCTGCGCAGCCGCGTGTGCTCGGGCGGGTCCATGAAGATGAACATGCCGTCCTGGCGCTCCGGCACGTCGATGGGGCAGGCGCCGGACGAGGCCTGCTCCGCGGTCATCTGCGTCGCGTCGGGGTGGCGGATGCGGTCGTTCGAGAAGCGCGGGTCGGCGAGCACGGCGCGCGCCTCGTCGAAGCCGGTGACGAGCCAGGCCCGCGCGCCGTTGGCCAGCGGCAGCGGCTGCACCGGGTCGCCGCCGCGCCGGGCCACGAGCCCCGGCGCAGGGTCGAACGGGCAGCGCGCGTCGCGCTCGAGGAGGTCGGCGGGCATCACGCCGCGCAGTGCGGTGGGAGAACTGGTCGCCTCGGGGCTCTGGTCCACGCCCCGACCGTACGCGGAAGGTGCACGGCGTGCACGAATGCACACCGCGCACGAGGTGCGTGTCAGCGTGATCGTGGGGGACCTGCTGACGTTGAACGCCGGCGTGGCCGCCAGGCTGATCCACCCCGCCGCCGCATCGCTCGCACTCAGTGGGGCGCGTGGACGCGGGTGACGCGGTGGCGGCCGCGCAGGCGCACCACGTCGACCTCGCCCCACCGGGTCGCCTCGTCCCCGCCGGCGCGGGCGATCGCGGCGTCGGACGCGGCGATGCGCCCGTCGAGACCCTTGGCGACGTCGCAGAGGCGCGCGGCCTCGTTCACCGGGTCGCCGATCACCGTGTACTCGTAGCGCCGGGCGTCGCCGATGTTGCCCGCGACGGCCGGGCCGGCGGAGACCCCGATGCCCGCCCCGGGGTCGCGGCCCGCCAGCCGGTCGGCGAGGTCCCGCGCCGCCGCGAGCGCCGCGGCAGCCGGGTCGGCGTGGGCGTCCGGCGCACCGAACACGGCGAGGGCGGCATCGCCCTCGAACTTGTCGATCCAGCCGCGGTGGCCCTCGATGACGTCGACGACCTCGGTGAAGAAGGCGTTGAGCACCGCGACGACCTCCTGGGGCGGGCGGTCGAAGGCCATCTCGGTGGAGCCGATGATGTCGACGAAGAGCACCGCGACCTCGCGGACCTCGCCGCCGAGCTCGATCTCGTCGGCCAGCGCGGCCTCGGCGACCTCCCGGCCGACGTGGCGGCCGAACACCTCGCGGACGTGGTCGCGCTCGCGCAGCCCGGCGGCCATCTCGTTGAACCCGGCCTGGAGCATGCCGAGCTCGGTGGGGTCGGAGACCTCCACGCGCGCGTCGAGGTCACCGTCCTGCACGCGACGCAGCGCACGCCGCACCGCCATCACCGGCGTCGTCATCGCCGTCGACGTCAGCGCCGTCAGCAGGAAGCCCACGCCGAGCGCGACGACCGCGAGCACGAGCACGACCACGCCGAGACGGGTGACCGTGTAGTAGTCGCGGAACAGCAGCGACGCGGCGGCGGCGAGCGCGATGCCGAGCACCGGCACGCCGGTCCCGAGCAGCCACGCGCCCAGCGAGCGGGCCGCGACCCCGGGCAGCAGGCCCAGCTGGTTCGGCGGGTCCTCGGCGAGCACCCGGGCGACCTCGCCGCGCAGCGTCAGCTCGGAGAGGCGGTAGCCGACGGCCACGGTCGCGACGCCGCCGAGCGCCACGACGCACCCGACGGTGAGCGCCACGGTGAGCGAGAAGGGTGCGTTGATCGTGACGAAGAGCAGGACGGCGAGCATCCACGGCACGGCCTGCACGACGGTGATGCGCATCGGCGCGCTGAGCACCGCGCGCCGCGCGTCGCGGCGGTGCCGCGCCCACGCGTCGTCGTCACCGGTGTCGGGCGGGGGCGGGACACGCACCCAGGCCCAGCCCCAGACGAGGCCGCCGAGCACGGCGGCGGCGAGGTAGGAGCCGAACGTCCACAGGTTGCGGGCGAGCGCGCCCTCGATGTCGGCCACCAGCGACTGGGTCGGCAGCACGTAGCCCGCGAGACCCAGGACGATGGCGGCGCCGACGACGTTGGACACGACGACCTGCGCGCCGACCATCGCCTTCGTCCGCGGGCGGAAGTCGCGGTGCACGGTGCCCCGGCCCGATCCGGGCGACCCGCACGAGGCGGGCGGCGCGGACGACGCGGCCGAGGCAGCCGACACGGCCGACGGGGACGTCATGCCCCGAGCGTATCCACGCGGTACCGCTGGTACCGCTTACGCGCGGCGTCACGCTCGTCTCAGCGCGCCGTTGGTCCGATCGGGTGGTCCACGGGCATGCGGTCGGCACGCGGCGTCATCCACGGTGGTCACAGGACGGCCGACGGCGCGCAGATGTTGCTCACTCACCCCCAATTCTTGATCTGTTCCAGAAAAGCGACGACACTGCGGCCCGTGTCACCCGCCGGCCCGGACCCCACGCACGGTCCGCGCGCCCGGCTCCACCGCATTGACAGCTCAGTGACCCCGGAGGACCTCCTCGTGTCAGAACACGTGACCCGCGAGACCGAGATGAACACCCAGGACGCGGGTGGGTGCCCGGTCCACGCCGGTCGTCTCGCGCACCCGACCGAGGGCGGCGGCAACGTCGACTGGTGGCCGAACCAGCTGAACCTGCGCGTCCTGCGCACGCACACCGCCGTCTCCAACCCCATGGACGACGACTTCGACTACGCCGCGGCGTTCAAGACCGTCGACCTCGACGCGCTCGCCGCCGACGTCGACCACGTCCTGACGACGTCGCAGGAGTGGTGGCCCGCCGACTTCGGTCACTACGGCGGCTTCATGATCCGCCTCGCGTGGCACTCGGCCGGCACCTACCGCCTCGCCGACGGCCGCGGCGGCGCCGGCATGGGCCTGCAGCGCTTCGCCCCGCTGAACAGCTGGCCGGACAACGGCAACCTCGACAAGGCCCGCCGTCTGCTCTGGCCGGTCAAGCAGAAGTGGGGCAACAAGATCTCCTGGGCCGACCTGCTGATCCTCGCGGGGAACCGGGCCCTCGAGACGATGGGCTTCCAGACCTACGGCTTCGCCGGCGGGCGTCCCGACGTGTGGGAGCCGGACAACGAGACCTACTGGGGCCCCGAGAACTACTGGCTCGGCGGCGACCAGCGCTACACCGGCGACCGCCAGCTCGAGCAGCCGCTCGGCGCGTCGCAGATGGGCCTGATCTACGTCAACCCGGAGGGCCCGGACGGCAACCCCGACCCGCTCGCCGCCGCGCGCGACATCCGCGAGACGTTCGGCCGCATGGCGATGAACGACGAGGAGACCGTCGCCCTCATCGCCGGTGGTCACACCTTCGGCAAGACGCACGGTGCCGCCGACCCCGACCAGTACGTCGGCCCGGAGCCCGAGGGCGCCTCCATCGAGGAGCAGGGGCTGGGCTGGCACCAGAAGTTCGGCAAGGGCAAGGGCCGCGACACCATCACCTCCGGCCTCGAGGTCACGTGGACCTCCACGCCGGTGCAGTGGAGCAACGGCTACTTCGACAACCTCTTCGGCTACGAGTGGGAGCTCCACAAGTCGCCGGCGGGCGCGTGGCAGTACCGGCCGGTGAACAACGGCGGCGCGAACACCGTGCCCGACCCGGAGACCGGTGAGCTCACCCGCCAGCCCACGATGCTCGTCACCGACGTCTCCCTGAAGGTCGACCCGGTCTACAAGGAGATCTCGCAGCGGTTCCACCAGAACCCCGACGAGTTCGCCGACGCGTTCGCGCGCGCCTGGTACAAGCTGACCCACCGCGACATGGGCCCGATCCAGCGCTACCTCGGCCCCTGGGTGCCGCAGGAGACGCTGATCTGGCAGGACCCGGTGCCCGCGCACGAGGGCCCGGTCGTCGGCTCCGCCGAGATCGCGGACCTGAAGAAGCAGATCCTCGACTCCGACGCGAGCGTGTCCGCGCTCGTCAAGGCCGCCTGGGCCTCGGCGTCGACGTTCCGCATCGGCGACAAGCGCGGCGGCGCCAACGGTGCCCGCGTGCGCCTCGACCCGCAGAAGGACTGGGAGGTCAACGACCCGCAGGAGCTGCGCCGGACGCTGGCCACGCTCGAGGGCATCCAGTTGTCGTTCAACGCCTCGGGCACCCAGGTGTCGCTGGCCGACCTCATCGTCCTCGGCGGCGTCGCCGCGGTGGAGAAGGCGGCCAAGGACGCCGGGTTCGACGTCACCGTCCCGTTCACGCCGGGCCGCACGGACGCCTCGCTCGAGTGGACCGACGTCGACTCGTTCACCCACCTCGAGCCGAAGGCCGACGGCTTCCGCAACTACCTCGGCAAGGGCCACCAGCTCCCCGCCGAGTACCTGCTGGTCGACCGCGCGAACCTGCTCAACCTGTCGGCGCCGGAGCTGACCGTGCTCGTCGGCGGCCTGCGCGTGCTCGGCGCCAACACCGCCGGCTCGTCGCACGGCGTGCTCACCGACCGTCCCGGGCAGCTGACGAACGACTTCTTCGTCAACCTGCTCGACATGGACACCCAGTGGGCGAAGGTGGCCGAGGAGGACGGCATCTACGAGGCCCGCGGCGCCGACGGCGAGATCCGCTGGACCGGCACCCGCAACGACCTCGTGTTCGGCTCGAACTCCGAGCTGCGCGCGATCGCCGAGGTCTACGCGTCGTCGGACGGCGCCGAGAAGTTCGTCCGTGACTTCGCGAAGGCGTTCGACAAGGTCATGATGCTCGACCGCTACGACCTGAACTGATCACCTCCTGACACACGGACGCCCCGGCCGCATCCCGCGGCCGGGGCGTTCTGCTGCGTGGGCTACTCCTCCGTCGGCAGCCAGGCGCCGTGCAGGCCGAGCGGGACGCGCACCGGGATGCGCACGCATCCGACCGGGCCGGCGCCGGGGTCGGCGGCGGCGAACACGACGAACCAGCTCGACCGGTCGGTGCGGTCGGTCGCGAACGTGACCCACCAGCCGTGCGAGCTGTCCTCGTCGCCGGGCCGCGGCACGAAGCAGGGTTCACCGACCGACAGGTCGCCGGCATCCCACGTGACGCCCCGCTCGGTCGCGGGGTCGAGCCACAGCACCGCGTCGAACTCGCCGCCCGCGAGCTCGACGCGCTGCGTCTTCGCCCCGAGCGCGATCATGCCGTGCTGCTGTCCGATGCGCCGGTCGTCGACGCGCGGGAACTCCATCCCGTGCGGGTCGGTGAGGAACCGCCGGTTCACCGTGCCGCGCACCGGGTCGATCTCGGCCCGCGCGATGCCCCCGGGGTTCGGTTCCGTGCTGCGGGCCAGCCCGCCCGGCCGGGACCACGCGACGAGGTCGAGCACGACCCCGCCGTCATCGGCGTCGAAGGCGTTGGCGCTGTGCCAGCTCCAGAACGCCTCCGTGTGCGCCCAGCGCACCGGGCCCCCGTCGCGCGGGATCATCGCGATGCGCGTGCCGTCCTCGGGGCGCCAGGCGAGCAGCGACCCGCCGCGCATCGCGGCGGCCACGTCGAAGTACATCGGCCCGAGCACGAGCACGACGAAGCGCTCGGTGAGCGCCATGTCGTGGATCATCACGGGCTGGTCGACGTCCGGCACCGCCGTCGGCGTGCGGCGCGTGCTGCCGTCGGGGCCGAGCACCGACCACGTCAGGTAGGGCGCCTCCATGCCGTAGCAGAACACGACCATCTCGCCGGTGCGCGGATCGACCTTCGGGTGCGCGCAGATGCCCGCCGGCAGCGAGCCGCCGAAGGTCTCCCTGCCGATGGTCGCGAGCTCGGGGGTCAGCGCGTAGGGCGGCGCCGACTCGGCGAGCGCGAGGAGCTTCCCGCCGTGGCGGACGACGTTGATGTCGGGCAGGTCCTTCATGGTCCCGGCCAGCGACGGCCCGACCTCGGCGGCGCCCGGCGTGTAGCCGGTCATGATCCCGCCCCACAGTGCGCGGCCCGCCGCGATCTCCGCGTCGAGCATCGGCGTGTGCACGAAGCGGTTCGTGTAGCGGGCCCTGCCGTCGGCGAGCCGGAGCCCGTGCACCATCCCGTCGCCCTCGAGCGGGAAGATGTAGGAGCCGAGCGGGGTGAAGCGCGGGTTCGGGCCGTTGCGGACGTACATGCCGTCCAGCTCGGGCGGCAGCTCGCCGGTGACCTCGAGGTCGCCGGCGTCGATCTCGTCGATCACCGGCTCGAACGGCCCGGACAGGTGCGGGTCGTGGACGGCGTCGACGGGCGGGGGTGCGCTCGGCACGGTGGCGGTCACGGTGCGCTCCTTCAGGCCGGCTGGGCCGGGGGACGGGACGCCTCGTGGGCACCCTGGCTCCGGGCCTCGTTCCTGGCGTGCTCGGGGTACCAGCTGGTGACCTTGACGGCGACCACGATCGCGACGACCGGGATCACCCAGTTGAAGAGGTCGGCGCTCGCGCCGAAGTAGCCGACCGCCACGTCGCACAGCGCGTTGAGGACGAAGACGCCGCCCCACAGGCCGGTGAGCACGCGGTTGACCTTCTTGAAGGTCGGGGTGTTCCAGACCTCCTGCGGAGCCTGCTTCTTCGCGTAGAACTCGGTGAAGGGGCGGCCGACGGCCAGCGAGCCGAGGGCGACCACGGCGATCACGACGCTCGAGATCAGCTGGGCGCGGTCCTCGATCGGCTGCAGCGTCGCGCGGTCGAGCACGAGCGCCAGCACGACGAGCACCGCGAAGAAGACCAGCGCCGCCGCGTCGAGGATGCTGATCGACCTGCTCCGCCGCCAGTCGGGCACCGACAGGACGAGCGAGCAGATGAGGGCGGCGAGCGCCGCCCACATCCAGGTGCTCGGTCCCGCGACGACCGAGAAGACGATCCAGGGTACGAACCCCAGGAAGATGGCGGCCTTCTGCACGATGCCTCCTGCCGACGATGATGACTCTCCGTCAGCATGAGAGCGGGAGGGCGGCGGGACAAGAGATCTGTCGGCTCAGTGACCGGCAGAAGGTAACGATCTCGGGCGAGTGGTGGCCCGAACGGGTGACGATCTCAGTGAGTGGGCCCCACCGGGCGAAGCGTCGCGATCGCGGCGCGCAACGGCACTCCGCCGACCGTGCGCGGCATCGGCACGTTCCCCGCGGTCGCGCCGACCACGACCAGGCCGTCGACCGCCGGGTGCTGTGCGTAGCGGGCGAGCCGGGTGCTCAGTGCCTCGTGGTCCGCCGAGATCGCCGGCACGATGCCGATCGAGGCCTCGACGCGCGGGAACGGCTCCGCGACGAGCAGCGGCAGGTGGTCGCCGGCGCCCAGGGCGTAGTCCCGGACCGTGACGAACCCGGCCCCGGCGAGCAGCAGCGCGATCACGCTGATCACCGAGGTGGCGTCGAGGTGCGGGAACGCGGCGCCCTCGATCAGGTCCACGACGCGCTGGGCCAGCAGGTCGGCGTGCACGATCCCTCCCTCCCCGCGTCGGGTGTCGCCGCACCATGATTCCTGGTGTTCGGCCCGGGGGCGAGACCCAGTTCCGGCGCGTCGCGCGCCGGGCAGCCCCGACTCCACGATTTGGAGGGCGTGGGGCCACCGCTGGAGCGTGATCCGCGTGCTTTCGATCCGGTGATCCACGGATGGCGGCGGAACCGTCGCGGCACGGCCTGGCCTTGGTCAGACTCCTGGATCGATGCCGAGGAGTCCGCGGGCGATGTCCGCCCGGGCCGCGCCACGGTGATGCCGGCCGCCCGGACCGCAGCGGAGGCTCCCCTTCCGACGCTCGCTCGCACCGCCCCGCGGGATCTCGGTGCTGCTCGCCGGGCAGTGCGGGAACGGCTTCGCACGTCACGGTCCGCACACCGTTCCTCGATGGCGGCGACGCCGTCGTGGTCGACGTGCAGAACCCGGCTCCCGGTCCTGCGCGCCCGTGACTCCCGACGACGCTCTGGTCGCGCTCGAGCTGTGGACCCGACCCGATTCCGGCGACGACTTCGCCGCTCGGTCGGAAGATCGGTCGGCCGCGCGCACTCCGTAGGTGGGATCACGCTGTCGACACGCTTGCCACGACGTGAACGAACAGCTCTGCTCACGCACTGTGCGATCTCGGATCGAACGGCGTGAGCACTGCGGCCGAACGGGCGGTGCTGAACCGTCGATGGACACTCTTAGTAACGAGTGCGAGTGAGTCGGCGATCACTCAGCCGGTGCGGCACTCCAGGGCCGTCGCCTCATCCTCGACCGGTATCGGAGACCAACCATGCACCGAGGCGTCGGCCTGATCGTCGCCGCTGCGATCGCCGCAGCAACGATGCTCAGCGTCACCACCCCCGCGGCGGCGATCGAAGGCGGGGTCCCGGTGGCGACGACCGAACAGAACTACCGGACGTTCGGCGCGCTGGGGCGAGTAGTCACCACCTACGCCGACGGGCGATGGGGGCTCTGTACAGCGACGCTCATCGCCCCGACCGTGGCGATGACGGCCCAGCACTGCATGCCCTTCAAGAACGATCGGTGGGACGAGGGAAAGTCCCCGTCGGAGATCGACATCGAGGTCGCCTTCAACGTCCTGGACCTGGACGACGGACGCGGGGTGCTTCGCAAGGTCGTTGCGGGCACCGAGTCGAACAGGGACTACGGCACCGAGAATGACTCGATCTTCCTCCTGCACCTGGATCGGCCCGTGACAGAGGTGACTCCGATCCGGGCCGCTGGTCACCAGGAAGGCGACCTCTGGCGGAAGGGCCGACCTGTCTTCGCGCTCGGCTGGGGGTATACCGAGGAGGGTCGCGAGTCACGGGAACTCCGACGAGCAGACACGACGGTGCGTGACACGGTGGCGACGACGGCGTGGAAGATCGGTGGGGCGCTGCGGGTGAACGACAGCGGCGAGGGCGTCACCGCCCCGGGAGACTCCGGCGGCCCCCTCATCACGCTCGATGGCGCAGACCGCCCGGTCGTCGTCGGTGTGCTGTGGGGCGGGGGAGTGCCCTGGGGTCGCAGTACTGAGCGCTCCTACTACATGAAGCCCGGTGTCGATTCGCTCTTCGGCGACAGGGGCGAACTTGTCCCCAACCCCCGCCAGGTGCGTTAGGCCTCCGCGCGGCGGTCGGTGGTGCCCTCGACCGCCCGTACGCAGGGTGTAGTTGCGGGCAGCGGTGTTCCCTGGCAGGCGAGGGTGCCAACGGTACGGGCAGACCTGTGGGACGGGCATGGGTCGCGTCGCGACCCGCCAGCCCGCGTGACGTTTGGTGGACGAGGCTTAGGCCGCGGATCGCTCCGCCTCGATCAGGTGCGCGCTCATCGCCGCGGTGATCGGGCCGTCGCCGAGCATCCGGGTCATGGCGCCGGCGACGCGCTCGACCGTCGCGTCGAGGTCGCCGCGGCGGGTGAGGTCGGCGCGCAGCGGCGATCCGGTGCACAGCCCGACGGCGACCTGGCGCGCGTCGTCGGCCCGGCCCTCGAGCACCAGGGTCGTGACGTCGACGACGTCGAGGCCGCCCGCGCGCACGTCGGCGGCGACCTGCTCGGTGTCGTGGTACCCGTGCGGCACCGCCTCGAGGAAGGCGGGCACGTCCCCGGGGAAGACCTCGTCGAGGGCCTGCGCGAGCGGCTGTCCGAAGCCGTGCGCGGCGAGGGTGTCCCACGTCGTGAACAGGAAACGGCCGCCCGGCGCGAGGACGCGGGCGACCTCGGCGTACGCGGCCGGGCGGTCGGGCAGGAACATCACGCCGAAGCCGCACACCACGTGGTCGACCGCCGCGTCGGGGAACGGCAGCGCCATCGCGTCGGCCACCTCCCACGTCGGCCCCGGCACGCGGGACGCGGCCAGCTCCACCATCGCCGGGTTGAGGTCGGTGGCGGTGATCTCGGCGTCCGGGCAGGCGGCCACGAGCTCCCGGGTCACCGCACCGGTGCCGGCCGCGAGCTCCAGTACCCGGACCGGTCGCCCCCGCGCGACCCGGGCGGCGAGCTCGCGGGCGAACGGCCGGAAGAACGGCGCGACCAGGCACCGCTCGTAGACCTCGGGCATCGACCCGACCCAGCGCGCGTTGTCGGTCTCCATCGCAGCGTTGTCCCAGCCCTCCGCTACGGGACGACGTGCACCGCGGTGTAGGAACGGCATCGATGACCGGCATCCCTGACCTCACGCTCAACGACGGCACGGCGATCCCGCAGGTCGGGCTCGGCGTCTACCAGGTGCCCCCGCACGACACGGCCGCGCTGGTGCGCTCGGCGCTGGAGATCGGCTACCGCCACATCGACACCGCGCAGGGCTACGGCAACGAGGAGGGCGTCGGCCAGGGGCTGCGTGCCTCGGGAGTGCCGCGCGAGGACGTCTGGATCACGACGAAGCTCGACGACCCGTTCCACGGCGACGCCGCACCGGCGTCGTTGGACGACAGCCTCGCGCGGCTGGGCACCGACTACGTCGACCTGTTCCTCGTCCACCGCCCCGGCGACGGCGACGACGTCGACACGTGGCGCGCGCTCGAGTCGCTGCGCACCGACGGCCGGGTGCGCTCCATCGGGCTCTCCAACTTCACGCGTGACGGCATCGAGCATCTCGTCGCCGCGACCGGTGTCGTGCCCTCGGTGCACCAGATCCGGCTCAACCCGCGCACCCCGCAGAGCGTGATGCGCCGCTACCACCGGCGCCGGGGCATCGTGACCGAGTCGTGGGCGCCGCTGCGCGAGGGCAAGCTCGCGCGCGACCCGATCGTCCGCCGCGTCGCCGCGCGTCACGGCCGCACGCCCGCGCAGGTCGTGCTGCGCTGGCACCTGCAGCACGGGCTGATCGTGTTCCCGAAGTCGTCGAGCACCGACCGGCTGCGCGAGAACCTCGACGTCACCGGCTTCGAGCTCTCCCGCGCGGACCTGGCCGCGCTCGCGCTGCTGCGCCGCCGGCCCTAGCTGTACACCTAGCGCGGCGCCGTCCACGGTGCCTCGGCGCGCGACACCGCGTGGCTGCCCACCGCGACGCCCACGATGATCGCGAGCCCGAGCGTCAGCGCGGCGCCCGGCGCCACGAGGCGGCACAGCAGCGCGCCCGCGACGACGCCGACGACGAACGCCAGCAGCGCGAGGCCGCGGCGCAGCGCGAACGGGTCGCGGTGGCCCGCGCCGCGCTCGGTGAGGATGCCGATCGTCGTCAGCGTGAGCACCGCGGTGAGCAGGTCCGGGACCTTGAGGTAGCGGATGAGGGCCAGCTGGCCGCCCATCGACGCGGCGAGCAGGGCCGTCACGGTGAGGCGCGCGGCGGGGTGCATCGGCTCCGCGGCGAGCAGGACCAGCACGGTTACCGGCACCGCGAGGAGGAGCTTGAACCCCGCGACGTCGCGGACCGCGCGGCCGCGGTGGCCGCCGGGGCGGCGCACGACGCGCGCCCCGACGAGCGCGCCGACGACGAAGCCGCCGACCGCCACGGACGGCGCGACGATCGAGCCGCCCGCGCCGGCGAGCGCGATGCCGAGGAAGACGATGTTGCCGGTGACGGCGGCGACGAAGACGTGGTCGAGCGCGAGGATGCTCGTCGCGTCGACGACGCCGGCCAGGCACGTCAGCGCCACGAGCATCGCGGGCAGCGGGCCGTCGCGGTCGTCGACGAGCGCGCGGCGCAGCGCCCACCGGCCGGTCGGCGCCGTCAACGTGCCCCCGGTGTCGCCAGCCCGTCGCGCACCAGTCGTTGCGCCGCGTCGATGACGCCCTCGAGCGACCCGCGCGCCGGGTCCCACCACTCCGCGGTCCAGTTGAGCGCGCCGAGCACCACCATGAGCGCGGTGCCCGGGTCGAGCGCGGGGTCGAGGTCGCCGTCGTCGCGGACCTCGGCGACCAGCCCGCGCCACACGGCCACGTAGTCGCGCTGCGCCTCGCGGTGGCGCTCGCGCATCGCCTCCGGCAGCTGCGGCACGGTGCGCACCGCGGCGGCGGCGTGGTCGGAGTGCGTGAGCAGCGTGCGCAGGTGCGCGGCGACGGCGATCGCGAGCCGGTCGATCGCCGGGGCGTCCGCGGGCGCCTGCGCGAGGGCCTCGGTGACCAGCGACCGCGCGCGGTGGAGCCCGACGGCGACGGCCTCGTCGATCAGCTCGTCGCGCGAGGAGAAGTAGTAGTAGATCGCCGGCGCCTGCACCTGCGCGACCTCGGCGACGTCGGCGAGCCGGGTGCCCGCGTAGCCGCGGCGCAGCAGGACGTGCGCGGCCGCGTCGACGACGCGACGGCGGGTCCGCGCGGACTTCGTGTCCCGCACGGTCTCGGTCATCGGGTCAGCGTAGGGCGCGCATCAGTACGACGACGGCAGCCCGAGGCTGTGCTGCGCCACGAAGTTCAGCACCATCTCGCGGCTGACCGGCGCGGTCTTGAGCATGCGCGCGAGGAACCAGAGGTCGGCGAGCCCGTACTCCAGCGCGAGGCCGTTGCCGCCGTGGGTCTGCATGGCCTGGTCGAGCGCGCGCAGCGAGGCGTCGGCGGCGGCGAACTTGGCGATGTTCGACGCCTCGGCGGTGTGGGAGGAGTCGGCGCCGGCGTCGAAGAGCTCGGCCGCCCGCGACGTCATGAGCCGGGCCTGCGCGACGCCGATGTAGGCCTCGGCGAGCGGGTGCGCGACGCCCTGGTGCGCGCCGATCGGCACGCCCTTCCACACCGTGCGCTGCGTCGCGTACGTCGCGGCCTTGGCCAGCGCGTACAGCGAGATGCCGTTGCTGATCGACGCCGCGGTGATGCGCTCGGGGTTGAGCCCGGAGAAGACCTGGCGCAGCCCGTTGCCGTCGTCGCCGATGAGCGCCTCGGGGCCGAGGGGGACGTCGTCGAACCACACCGTGAACTGGTGCTCGGGCTGCACGAGCGCGGCCTCGATGGGCTGCCACGTCAGCCCGGGGGAGTCGGTCGGGACGACGAACAGCGACAGCGGACGACGCGTCCCCGTGGGAGCGGCGGTGCCGCTGCGCGCCACGACGAGGATCGCGTCGGCCTCGTCGACGCCCGACGTCCAGTACTTGGTGCCGCTCAACCGCCACCCGTCGCCGTCCTGGTGGGCGGTCGTCGTGATCTCGTGGGAGTTCGACCCGGCGTCCGGCTCGGTGATCGCGAACGCCATCTTCAGCGACCCGTCGGCGATGCCGGGCAGCCAGCGGCGGTTCATCTCGTCCGAGGCGTGGCGGGCCAGGATCGTGCCGCAGATGGCGGGGGAGATGACGGTCATGAGCAGCGGGCAGCCCGCCGCCGACGCCGCCTCGACCACCACCGAGAAGTCGCCGAGCGTCCCGCCGCCCCCGCCATAGGACTCGGGGAGGTGCACGCCCAGGAACCCGTTCGCGCCGAGGTCCTTCCACAGCGCGGCCGGCTCCTCGTGCGCCCGGGCCCGCGCGACGAAGTACTCGTGGCCGTAGCGGCCGACCAGCCCCGTGACGGCCTTGCGCAGCGCCGCGCGCTCGTCGGTCTCGGGGACGATGAGGGACGTGTTCACGCGGGCTCCCGGGCTCGGTTTCTCATCCAGAATAAAAAATGCGCGCGAGTCTGTCTACGGCATCGAGGAGCCGCCGCCGACGGCGATGACCTGGCCGGTGACCTGGCGCGCCGCGCGCGGCGAGGAGAGCCAGACGACCGCGTCCGCGATGTCGCCCGGCGTCGTCAGCCGGCGCAGCGGCTGCTGCTTCACGACGGACGCGACCTGGGACTCGTCGAACACCGCGTCCTGCCCGCCGGCCCACAGGCTCGTCGCGCCGACCCCGCCCTCCTCGGGCAGCACCAGCCCGGGGCACACGACGTTCGACCGCACCCCGCGGCGGCCCTGCTCGCGCGCGGTGGTGCGCGCGAGCGCGATGAGCCCGGCCTTCGTCGTGCCGTACACGCCCTGGCGGATCGCGCCGAACGCGGCGTCGCTGGAGATGAACACGATCGACCCGCCGCCGGCCTCGCCCATCGGGCCGAGCGCGGCCTGGGTGCAGTCGATCGCGGTGTAGAGGTTGGTCTCGACCGTGCGCTGCCACAGCGCGCGGTCGGTCTGCTCGGTGAGGAAGCCCGGCGCGCTCCAGCCGGTGTTGTTCACCAGCGCGTCGACGCCGCCCCAGTGCTCGACCGCCGCGCCGACCACGCGCCCGCCCGCGCCCTCGACGGTCAGGTCGATCTCGAGCACCTCGACCGCCGACGCGCCGAGCGCGAGCCCCTCCTCGCGCACGCGGGCGGCCTGCGCGCCGTCGCGGTCGGCGAGCAGGACGCGCGCCCCCTCGCGGGCGAACCCGTGCACGATGCCGCGGCCGATGTTGGACGCCCCCCCGGTGACGACGACGCGGGCCTGCGCGAGCGCGAGATCCATGGGCCCTCCCGTGTACGGTTAATCCGCATTAGAAATTCGACGAGGAGGCTACCGGTGGGCGAGCAGCTCGTGGGGTCGGGACCGGTGCTGCTCGACGTCGACGACCGGGGCGTCGCCCGCCTGCGGCTCAACCGGCCGGAGGCCTCGAACGGCCTCGACGTCGTGCTGCTGCGCGCGTTCCACGAGGCGGTCATGGCGTGTCACGCGCGCCCGGGGCTGCGCGTGCTCGTGATCACCGGCGAGGGGAAGCACTTCTGCGCGGGCGGCGACGTGAAGACGTTCGCGAGCAAGGGCACAGGCCTCCCGGACTACCTGCGCGAGGCCACCTCGCGGCTGCAGATGGTGGTGCAGGCGCTGCTCGCGCTGCCCGCGCCCGTCGTCGCGTCGGTGCACGGGTTCGCCGCGGGCGGCGGCGGGTTCGGCCTCGTGTGCGCGGCCGACCTCGTCGTCGCCGCCGAGTCGGCGAAGTTCCTGGGCGGCGCCACGCGGGTGGGCATGGCGCCGGACGCGGGCGCGACGGTGACGCTCCCGGCGCTCGTGGGGCTGCGCAGGGCGATGGAGATCGCGCTGACGAACCCCGTGCTGTCGGCCGCCGAGGCACTGGACGCAGGCATCCTCACCGCCGTCGTGCCCGACGACGAGCTCGCCGCGCGCACCGAGGAGCTCGTGGAGCGCCTCGCCGCGGGCGCCCCGCAGGCGCTCGCCGCCACCAAGCGGCTGCTGTGGTCCGGGCTCGGCGCGCGGGTCGAGGCGCAGCTGGGGGAGGAGGCGCGCACGGTCGCGGAGCTCTCGGGCACCGCCGACGCGCGCGAGGGCCTGGACGCGGTGATCGAGCGCCGCGCGCCGCGGTTCACCGGGGAGTGAGACCTCGCCGCACCACGTGCTGCGTGGTCGCGACGACCTCCTCGAGCGACCCGCGCTCCGGGTTCCACCACTCCGGCGCCCAGTTCAGCGCCCCGAGCACGAGCATGCGCGCCGCGCGGGCGTCGACGTCGGCGGTCAGCTCCCCGGCGGCGACGGCGTCCTCCACCAGCCCGCGCCACACGTCGGCGTACGCGCGCTGGCCGACGAGCTGGCGCTCGCGGATGTCGGCGGGCAGCTGCGCGGCGTTGCGGATCGCGGCGAGCGAGAACTCCGAGCGGCGCAGCACCACCTCGAGGTGTGCCGCGATCGCGCCGTCGATCCGGTCGAGCGCGGACGCGTCGGCGGGCAGGGCCCCGAGCGAGGCGACGACGTGCTCGAGCGTCGCCTGCTGCCCGGTGGTGACCACCTCGGCGAGCAGCTCCTCGCGCGAGGGCCAGTAGTAGTAGACCGCCGGCGCCTGCACCGCGGCGACCTCGGCGATGTCGACCAGGCGCGTGCCCGCCCAGCCCTTGCGGGACAGGATCTGCGCGGCGGCGGCGAGGATGCGCTCGCGGGTGCGCGCGGACTTGCGTCCGGACGTGGGCGTGCCGTCGGCCGACGGCCGCGCGGTCCGCTCCCGGGGCACGGGAGCGATCCTAGGGCTCCCCGAGCGACTCCCGGGCCGGTCCGCGCCCGGCGTCGCGCCACCGGTGCGCCGACGGGTCGAGCAGCGCGCGCATCCAGCTCTCCGGCGCCCACACGATCGACTCCAGCTCGAGCGCGTCGAGGTGGCGCACGGTCCCGGTGCGCAGGTCCTCGAGACGCAGGCGCGTGCCGTTGCCGCGGTCGTCGATCGACACCGACACCGTGGCGAACTCGTTGGCGACGACCCCGAGCTCGTCCATCACAGGAGGAACGACATCGTCGGCAGGGCCCGGTCGGAGTCGACCAGCACCACGGTCTTGGCGGCCATCCGCAGCTCCCCGTCCACCCGGCGCAGGCGGTGTGTCACGCGCCCGACCCACCACGTCGTCCCGCGGTCGCGCGACTCGAGGACCTGGACCACGGAGCCGACCACGGTGTCGTCCCCGTCGGTACCGAGGACCTCCACGTTCGTCACCGACCGGCACAGCCGCGACGGCGGGCGCTGGGAGTGCCGGCGCCCGGTCTGCAGCTGCTTGATGCGGGTGGCGATCCGCCCGCGGTTGTCGAAGACGATGGACATGTGCGTGCGCGGGTCGGCGTCGGGGTCGACGGGCACGAGGTAGACCGCGTCGTCGGTCCAGAGCGCCTCCCACTCCTCGAGCGCGAACTCGTCGGCCAGGCGCGCCTCGCGGTAGAGGAACTGCTCGGCCTCCCGGAGCTCGATCGCGAGGGCGGCGGTCACGTCATCAGCTCCCGGTAGTGCGCCCACATCGCCCGCATCGACGTCTCGTCGGTGGCGGTGCCGATCGTGTGGCCGTCGTCGTCGACGCGCTCGCGGTGCAGCCCGCGGCTCAGGTCGAGCCACTCGGGCTGCCGCTGCGCGACGCCGCGCTGGTTGCGCTCGTACATCTCGGCGTCGTCGGCCAGCAGCATCCCGGCCGGCCCGACCGAGCCGACGCACTGGGTGACGAGCCGGCGGTTGAGGTCGGGCGCGCCCTTGAACTGGATCGCGGTGACGTGCTGGACGGTCCGGTCGACCGCGAGCGGCTGGATCTGGAAGAGCTGGATCTCCGCGACGAACAGGTTCGGGAAGATCATGACGTGGGGCGAGCCGTCGATCATGATCTCGTCGGCGGTGTCGGCGCCGTACGCCGCGCGCATCGCGGCGACGTAGTCGGGGATCTTCGACTCGGGCGTGCCGGCCCAGCCCATCGGCACCCCGAGGCGACGGAACTCCGGGCTCAGGTCGTTCTCGGTGTGCCCGCCGCCCAGGGCGCGCGTCACCGCCGTCGACTTGTCGCTGTAGAGCGCGCCGATGCCGCTGCCCGAGATCGAGAAGATCGACGAGTGGACGAACTGCGGGTGGTAGCCGTCGGTCTCGTTCTCGACGAGCATCTTCCAGTTCGCGGTGACCTCGTGGCGGACCCAGCCCGCGGTCAGCTCCACCTCGCCCTCGGGGGAGAGGCGGCAGAGCCGGTCGAGGCGCTCGGCCGCGGCGCCGAGGTGCTCGCGCAGCGTGGGGCCGTCGGCCGCGAGGCTCGCGAACACGAAGCCGCGGTAGGACTCGACGCGCGGGGCGGCGGCGAGCCCGGGCAGCTCGGCGCGGGCGCTCGACCCGCCGTAGCCCTGGTTGAACGGGAAGCCGAGCAGGTCGCCCGTGTTGGCGAAGGTCCACCCGTGGTACGGGCAGCGGAACGACCCGGCGTTGCCGCGCTCGGCGTCGCAGACGAGGTTGCCGCGGTGCGAGCAGCGGTTGTGCAGCACGTGGATCGTGCCGGCCTTGTCGCGGGTCATGACGACCTGCTGCGGGCCGATCGTCTTGCGCACGTAGTCGTTCGGCTCGGGCACCTCGCTCGCGTGCCCGACGTAGACCCATGTCGCGTACCAGATGCGCTCCAGCTCGCGGGCCCAGATCGCCGGGTCGGTGTAGATCGACCCGTGGACGCGGTCGGGGAGGACCAGCGAGCGGAGGTGCTCGACCTCGGTGGTGGTCACGGCTCCCCCTCCGATCAGGACACCATGTCTGGACACAGTGTCCAGGTTCAGGGCGCGTCGCGGTAGAGGGTGTTCCAGACGATCGCCGTGAACGCCTCCACGGCGTCGCGCGCGGCGGCGTCGTCGGCGCCGCGCAGCATCCGGTCCAGCCCGCGCTCGGCCATCGATGTCAGCATCTGCGCGGTCGGGCCGGGCGGCACGTCGCGGCGCACGGTGCCCGCTTCCTGGCCGGTCTCGATGTGCGCGGCGATCTCGGTGACGTAGCGCCCGGTCAGCGCGCGGAAGACCTCGCGGACCGCGGGGTCGTGGCTCGACGAGTCGATCACCGCCCGCATGAGCTCGGCGCGCGGGCGGTAGGTGGCGACGATCGTCTCGGCCTTCGCGCGGAGGTCGTCCCGCGACGCCGGCGGGTCGTGGCCCCACCACCCGCGGCCGGCCTCGAGCAGCTGGTCGACGACGTCGGCGGTCAGCTCGCTGAGCAGCTGGCCCTTGTCCGCGAAGTGCACGTAGAAGGTCGACCGCGAGACGCCGGCCCGGGCGGCGAGGCGCTCGACGCTGACCTCGGTGAACGACTCGCCCTCGGCGAGCAGGGCCTCGAGGGCGTCGAGGAGCTTGGCGAGGTTCTCTGCTCGCCGCTGGGCACGGGCACCGTGCGCCCGACGGGTCACCGACGCCACGCGGCGCAGCGTACGACGCACGGAGCGAAGCGGAGCTGCACGGACACGTCTTGTCCCGGAATCTGGGACTCGTTAGATTCTAATCAACGTTAGATCAGGAGGTCGACATGAGGGCTCTGGTGGTCCCCGAGTGCGACGCGGCGGTGCTCGACCGCGCGTTCGCCGAGCGCTGGTACGAGGGCTGGATCCGGGCGTGGAACGAGAACCGCCCGGAGCTCTGCCGCGAGCTGCTCACCGACGACTTCGTCCTCGACAGCCCCACCACGCGCCACACCGGGTGGCAGGTGCAGGGTCCGGCGGCCGCCGAGGGCTACATCGCCTACGTGCTCGGCGCCTATCCCGACCTGCAGTGGGAGGTCACCGCACCGCCGCTGTTCGCCGACGACCGTGCCCGCGCGGCGTTCCACTGGCGCGGCACCGGACACTTCAGCGGCCGCCTCGACCCGCCCGGCATCGAGGGGACGGGACGGCCGTTCGCGTTCGCGGGCCTCGAGGTCTTCGACTTCCGCGGCGACCGCGCCTGCTACCTCAACGCGACCTACGACCTGCTCGGGCTGATGAAGCAGATCGGCGTGCACCGGGGCGGCTCCCGATGAGCCTGCGCGCGCTGCTCGAGGCCCGGTGCGCCACGGCGCCGGACGCGATCGCCGTCGAACCCGCCGGCCGGCCGGGGGAGGGGACGACGTGGACGGCGCTGCGCGAGCAGGCGCGGTCGGTCGCCGCGGCGCTCGTGCGCGACGGGGTCGCGCCCGGCGAGCGGGTCGTGCTCGTCGCCCGCAACGACCCGTCCTACTTCCCGATCCTCTTCGGCGCCGGGCTCGCCGGTGCCGTGCTGACACCCCTGAACCGGCGCCTGGCCACCGACGAGCTGGTCGCGATGATCGACGACTCCGGGGCGACGACGGTGCTGGTCGACGAGGACGCGGCGGCGGCGCTGAGCGACGTCCTCGGGGACCGGCGCGTCGTCGTGCTCGGTCGCACCTACGCCGACTGGGTGGGCCCCGCGGTCGACCCCGAGCGGGCGGTCGCGCCGGAGGACGTCGCGTTCCAGCTGTACACGTCGGGCACGACCGGGCGACCCAAGGGCGCCATGTTCGCGAACGGCACGAACCTCGCGGTGCTCACGGGGGAGATCGCCGAGGCCTGGGGCTTCCGCGACGGCGACGTCAGCCTCGTCGCCATGCCGCTGTTCCACATGGGCGGGCTGGCGTGGGCGCTCGCCGGGATGGCGCGCGGCGCCCGCGCGGTGGTGGTCGGCGACTTCGTGCCCGCCGAGGTGCTCGACGCGATCGAGGCGCACGGCGTCACGACGGCGTTCTGCGTGCCGACGATGCTCGCGGCCCTGTGCGCGGTGCCCGGCGTCGACTCCCGGCCGCTGGGCCTGCGCCAGATGATCTACTCCGGGTCGCCGATCGGCGAGGACGCCCTGAAGCGCGCGATGGTGGCGCTGCGCTGCGACTTCGTGCAGATCTACGGGCTGACCGAGGCCACCGGCGCGTTCGCGCAGCTCTCCGCGCAGGAGCACCGCGAGGGCGGGCCGGCGCTGGCGTCCGCGGGGCGCCCGTACCCCTGGACCGAGCTGCGGGTGGTCGACCCGGAGACCGGGCACGACGTCCCGGCCGGCGCGATCGGCGAGATCCGCACCCGCTCGGTGCAGAACATGGTCGGCTACTGGCGACGCCCGGAGGAGACGGCCGCCGCGCTCACGCCGGAGGGCTGGCTGTGCACCGGCGACCTCGGCCGGCTCGACGACGCCGGGCGCATCCACCTCGTCGACCGGGCCAAGGACCGCATCGTCACCGGCGGCGAGAACGTCTACCCCGCCGAGGTCGAGCGGGTGCTCGCCCAGCACCCGGACGTCGCCGAGGTCGCCGTCATCGGGGTGCCCGACGAGCGCTGGGGCGAGGCCGTGAAGGCCGTCGTCGTCCCGGCGGCGGGCTCGACCCCCGACCCGGCCGAGATCGTGGCCTTCGCCCGCGGGCGGCTCGCCGGGTTCCAGAGCCCCAAGTCGGTCGACGTCGTCGAGGCCCTGCCGCGCACCGCGACCGGGAAGGTCATCAAGCCGACCCTGCGCGAGCCATACTGGCGCGGTCATGACAGGCGCATCCACTGAGCTGCCCGGCAAGGGCGGGCTGACCCGGCGGCGCATCCTCGACGCCGCGGCGGCGGAGATCGCGCGGCACGGGCCGGCGGGCGCGAGCCTGGGCGCGATCGCCGCCGCCGCGGACCTGCAGACCGGCAGCATCTACTTCCACTTCGCGTCCAAGCAGCGCCTCGTCGAGGCGGTGCTCGAGGAGGGCATCAGCGCGTCGCTGCGCCGCCTCGACGAGGCGATGGCGCTGCCGCGCGGGGACACGCCGGCCGACCGCCTGCGCGCCGGCGTCCACGCGCACCTGCGCGCGCTCGCGGAGCTGTCGGACTACGCGGTGGTGGTGCTCGCCCCGCAGTTCGCCGCCCGCCAGCCGCCGGGGTTCCGCGCGCTGCGCCGCGAGTACCTGCGCCGCTGGACCGAGCTGATCGCCGACGCCCAGGCCGACGGCACGCTCGCGTCCGGTCCGGAGCCCGGCGAGGTCCGCGACCTCCTGCTCGGGGCCCTCAACGCCGCCGGCCTCGCGGGGCAGGACCCGGCGCGGACCGCGGACGCCGTGTTCGCGCTGCTGCGGCTGCCGCCCTGCTAGTTTCCGGGGGCCGTGCGAACCGAGGAGGTGGGACCCGTGAACCGATCGACATGGGTGCTCCCCTCCGGGGTCACGGTCGGACGATAGGTCGTCCGGGAGCGCCGTCCGCGCACTCCCGAAGGGCACGACCATGCGCATCACCGCTGCACGACCCCTCGCCGACGGCGTCCTCGAGCACGAGCTCACCCTCGACGGCATCCCCGGCGTCCTCTGGACCGCCGGGCCCGACGCCCCACCGGCCCCGCTGATCCTGCTCGGCCACCCCGGCGGCCTGCCGGCGATGTACCCCCGGCTGGCGGCCCGGGCCCGGCACGCCGTCGCCGCGGGGTTCGCCGCGGCCACCCTCGAGCTCCCCGGCTGCGGGGACCGGCCCCGGTCGGCGGCCGCCGACGCGGCGCGCGCCGACCTGCGCAGGGCGGTGACCGCCGGCGGGCCGGTGGACGACGAGATCGTCGACCGGCTCGTGCTCCCGCTGGTCGAGCAGGCGGTCCCCGAGCAGCGGGCACTCCTGGACGCCCTGCTCGCGCGGCCCGGGATCGGCGGCCCGGTCGGGGTCGCCGGCGGCGTGATCTCCCTCGGCATCCGGCTGGCGGTGGTGGAGCCCAGGATCGCGGCGGCCCTGCTCTTCGCCGGGAGCTACGTGCCCCGGGCCGTGGTCGAGGAGGCCCGGCGGGTCCGCGTCCCGCTGCTGGTCCTGCTGCAGTGGGACGACGAGGGCAACGACCGGCAGAGGGCCCTGGAGGTCTTCGACGCCCTCGGCTCGCCGGAGAAGACGCTGCACGCCAACACCGGCGGGCACACCGGGGTCCCGGCGTTCGAGGGCGACGACGGGAACCGGTTCTTCGCCCGGCACCTGCTCGCGGGGTCGGCCTAGCGTCCGCGGAAGTCGGGGCGCCGGCGCTCGACGAACGCCGTGATCCCCTCGCGCGCGTCGGCCGTCGCGCCGGTCGCGGTCATCCGGCGGGTCTCCTCGGCGAGCTGGCCGGCGAGGTCGGCGTCCTGGCTCGCGAGCAGCAGGCGCTTCATGTGGCCGAAGGCCCGCGTCGGGCCGGCGGCGAGGGTCGTCGCGAGCTCGCGGGCCCGGGCGGCGAGCTCGGCGGCGGGCACGACCTCGGTGACGAGCCCCGCCTCGAGCGCCTCGGGCCCGGTCAGCATGCGGTTGAGCAGGAACATCTCCTGGGCGCGCCGCATCCCGACCAGGCGCGGCAGGTACCAGGTGTTCGCACCGTCGGAGGCCAGCCCGATCGCGCCGTAGCCCACGGCGAAGCGACTGTCGTCGGCGGCGACGACGATGTCGCTCACGTGCGCGAGGCCGAGCCCGCCGCCGGCCAGGGCGCCGTGCACCGCGCACACCACGGGCGCGTCCAGCGTGGCGAGCCGGTCGAGGGTCACGTGGTAGCGGTCGATGATCCCCCGCAGGCGCGCCGGGATGTCGTCGGCGTGCCGGGTGAAGTACGCGAGGTCGCCGCCGACCGAGAGGCTGCGCCCCGTCCCGCGCAGCAGGACCGCGCGGACCGCCGGGTCGTGCGCGGCCCGGAACGTCGCCTCGTCGAGGTCCTCCACCATCGTCGGGTCGATCGCGTTGCCGGCCTCGGGGCGGTCGAGCCCGACGGTCGCGACGCCGTCGGCGACCTCGTAGCGCACGACGCGCAGCTCCCGCCGCCCGGCGGGCACCGAACGGCTCGCCCCGGCCCAGCGCGCGCTGTCGGTGTACTGGCGCAGCGAGGCGATCCGCCCGTCGTCGGTGAACGTCAGGACGTGCGCGAACGCGGCGTCGAGTGGGCGGCCGCCCTCACGCGCGGTGCCGGTGTAGCGCCCGAGGACCAGCAGCCCGCCGTCGGCCAGGGCCAGGAACTCGGCGGGTTCGGCGCGGGCGCGGTAGTGCCGCCCGATCGCCCACCAGAAGTCGCGGATCATCGCCTCGGCACCGGCGTGGGAGCCGCCGAGGCCGAACGGCAGCCCCTCGGTGGCCTCGCCGGCGAAGGCCGGGTCCAGGATCGCGTCGAGGACCGCGCGGTCGCCCGTGGCCAGCGCGTCGTAGAGCAGGCGCGCGGTCTTCTCCTGGGATGGCATGCAGGACCTCCTCATTCTTCTAATATGGATGAGAATATCCCGCCGAGGAGGGCGATGTCGGTGTCCGACGTGGTGTGTACCCGGCTCGACGGGGACGTCGGGCACGTCCTGCTCCACCGCCCGCACGCGCGCAACGCGATCACCGTGGCGCTGGCCGAGGCGCTGCACGACGCGCTGGTCGACCTGTCCGCGCGGGCGCGCGTGGTCGTCGTCCGCGGCGCCGGCGGGCACTTCTGCGCCGGCGGCGACGTCGACGAGGTGACGCGGCTGCGCGCCGCCGGTGGCGACGCGCTGCGCGGGCTCTTCGACGCCTTCCACCGCGCGTGCTCGGTGGTGGCGACGCTGCCGGTGCCGGTCGTCGCGGCCGTCGAGGGGTCTGCGACCGCGGGCGGCTTCGAGTTCGTGCAGGCCGCCGACGTCGTGGTGGTGCGCGACGACGCGGTGCTCGCCGACAACCACGCGCGCCTCGGCCAGGTGCCCGCCGGCGGCGGTTCGCAGCGCCTGCCGCGCCTGCTCGGGCCGCAGCGCGCGCTGACCCACGTCCTGCTCGGCGAGCGGCTCTCCGGCGTCGAGGCGGTCGCGCTCGGGTTGGCCTGGCGCAGTGCGCCCGCCGACGGGTTCGAGGCACTGGTCGACGAGGTCGTCGCGCGGCTGCTCCGCGGCGACCCGGGGGCGGCGGCGCGCACGAAGCGCCTGGTGCACGAGGGCCTGCGCGGCCCGCTCGAGGACGGCCTGGCGCAGGAGACCGAGGTGGTGCTGGAGCACCTCGCCGATCCGGCGGTGAGCGAGCGCCTGGCCCGGTTCCGCGCGCGGTAGGGGCGGCTCGGGGGCCGGCGTCGTCCCGCGGAGATCACGAGCGCGCCGTCCACGTCGACGCGGCGGCGTCGGTGCATGAGGTGCTCCTGATCTCGCGCGGTGGGCTTTCGGGTCTCCGGGGGCCGCGCGCCTTCCGTGCGCCGGGATCACGAGCACGTCATCCACGTCGACGCGGCGCCGCCGGGGCACCACGTGCTCGTGATCTCTCGCGATGGGCCTGCAGTGCCCTGGTGTCCGGTTCGTCGTGTACGGGCCGTGACCGTCCGGCCACGGATCTGGTGGTGGTCCGGGTCACGCGCCCGCCATATTCTTCTCGCGACTAAAAAACGCGGGGAGTGGTGCGAGATGGGTGCGAGCCTCGACGAGCGACGCGAGGCGCTGCGGGCGCGGTTCCCGGCGTGGACGCCGATGACGCTGCACGAGCGGCTCGCGCGGTGCGCCGAGGAGTTCGGCGACCGCCCGATGGTGATCACCGACGACCGCACGGTGACCTACGCCGACGTCGCCGCCTGGACCGAGCGCCTCGCCGACGGGCTGGTCGCGCTGGGCGTGCGCCCGGGCGACCGGGTGGGGCTGGTGATGGCGAACTACGTCGAGTTCGTGCCGCTGAAGTTCGCGATCTCGCGGGCCGGCGCCGTCGCGATCCCGTTCAACTACCTCTACCGCACCGACGAGCTGCGCTACGTCCTCGAGCAGTCGCAGGCCAACCTGCTGATCACGATGACCGGGTTCGCGGGCCTCGACCACCTCGGGATGCTCGACGAGATCGCGCCCGGCTGGGACACGGGCGAGCAGGACGCGCTCCCGGAGCTGCGGGGCGTGGTGACCCTGTCCACCGACGGCCGGTCGCGCGAGGGCGTCGGGTCGGTCGAGGACCTCGAGGCGCTGGGCCGAGAGCACCCGGGCGGCAGCGCCGACCGCGGTGCCGCGCCCGACGACGTCGCCGACATCCTCTACACGTCGGGCACCACCGGCTCCCCCAAGGGCGTGCTCATCACCCACGACGCGAGCCAGCGCACCGGCTACGCGTCCGCGCTGACCCGGGCGTTCGAGGACGGGCGACGCATCCTGTTCTCGCTGCCCTGCTACCACATGTTCGGCTACGTCGAGGGCCTCATGGCGGCGATGACGGTCGGCGGCGCGATCATCCCGCAGACCGCGTTCGACCCCGGCCGCTACCTCGAGGGCATCGAGCGCCACCGCGCCACCGACATCCTCTGCGTGCCGACGATGACCGTCGCGATCCTCGAGCACCCCGACCTCGCGACCCGCGACCTCTCCAGCCTGCGCGCCATCCTCTCCGGGGCGGCGCCGGCGCCGGTGTGGCTGTGGGAGAAGGTCCGCGACACCCTCGGCGTCGACGAGATCGTCACCGGCTACGGCATGACCGAGCAGGGCGGAGCGATGACCCTGACGCTGCCCGAGGACCCGTTCGAGCGGCTCTCGGGCACCGTCGGGCGGGTCAAGCTGGCGGGCGCGGCGGGACTTCCCGACAGCGGCGACCTCACCGAGTACCGCACGATCGACGTCCTCACCGGCGAGCCGCTGCCGACGGGCGCCGAGGGCGAGCTCGCCGCCCGCGGGCCGACGAACATGCTCGGCTTCTGGGGCAAGCCCGAGGAGACCGCGCGGGCGCTCGACGACGAGGGCTGGGTGCGCTCGGGCGACCTCGGCTACCTCACCGAGGACCGCTACGTCGTGCTCACCGGGCGCAGCAAGGAGCTCTACAAGTCCGGCGGCGAGCTCGTCATGCCCAAGGAGGTCGAGGAGGTCCTCTCGCGCCACCCGGGGGTGAGCCAGGCGTTCGCGGTGGGCGTGGCCGACGACCGGTGGGGCGAGATCGGGGTGGCGTGCGTCGTCGCCCGCCCCGAGGCGGACGTCACCGCCGACGAGCTCATCGCGCTGTGCCGCGACCAGCTCGCGCGGTTCAAGGTGCCGCGGCGCGTGGTGTTCCTCGAGGCCACGGACCTGCCGACCACGCCGACCGGCAAGGTGCAGAAGTTCAAGCTCGCGCGGCTGGTCGCGCAGGCTCAGCCCGCCTGACGCGGCGCCGCGACCGGGAACCGCGCGGCGATCTCGTCGACGACGAGCGCCGCGGTCTCGGCGCACGCCGTCGTGCCGCCGTTCGCGTACTGCTTCACGGCGTCGCCGACGTTCCACAGGTTCGCGATCGGGGTGGTGTGCGGCAGGTCGTGGCCGGCGACGGCGCGCTGCGGGGGCCACGCGTCGCGCCACACCGTCGTCGAGAGCACCCGGGCGCCGTCGAACCCGGGGATCTGCTCGCGCAGGTCGGCGTCCAGCAGCTCCCGCTCCTGCTCCTCGTCGAACGCCCCGGTCGCGGGCTCGGGGACGGAGGTGCCGTTGTAGAGGTGCCAGCCCTCGGGGGCCATCTCCGGGCAGGTCGCGGTGAAGTTGGCGACGTAGCACAGGCGCCGGGTGGTGGCGAAGCTCAGCAGCCCGGGGGCGTCGACGAGGGGCTCGCGGCTCGCGAAGTTGACGACGAGCATCGCGCACGGCGTGGTGTCGACGGTCGCCGTGTAGTCGGCGGGCAGGCGGTCGCGCCCGACGAGGTCGGCGGTCGCCGCGGGCCCGGCGTCGCTGACGGTGACGCGGCAGGAGACGTGGACGGGCCGGCCGTTCCGGACGACCGTCGCGCCGGTGACCGTGCCGTCCGGGCCCAGGTCCAGCGCCGTGACCTCGCTGTCGAGCCACACCTCGCCGTGCCCGCTGCCCTCGACGGCGTCGGCGAGCGCGCGACAGACGCCGATCGTGCCCTCGGGGCAGAAGCCGAACCTCTTGAACGCGCTGCGCCGGGTGAAGTAGGTGAGGAACACCGCCGCGGGGAGGTCCTCGGAGCTCACCGCGAAGATCGACGCGCACATGTTGCGGAAGATCCCGTGGACCTTCTCGTTGCCCGTGTACCGGCGCACCCAGTCGGCGGTCGAGAGCTCCCCGTCGGGCAGCCCGTCGTCGGTGCGGGCCGCGCCCAGCCCGTCGAGCAGCCGGGCGCCCTGGCGCGTGAGCTTGCCCAGCAGGTAGCCCCAGCCGCCGCCGGTCACGTCGACGTCCTTGCCGCCGATCCGGTAGAGGATCGGGGGCTTCGCCGGGCGCACGTCGAACCGCGCGCCGACCTCGGCGAACGTCTCCTCGGTGATCCCGCCGGTCTCGATGACGATGGCGCCGTTGTTCACCGTGAAGCCGTCGACGACCTCGCTCGAGGCCCGGCCGCCGACGCGGTCGAGGCGCTCGACCACGAGCGTCCGGTACCCGCGGTGGGCCAGCCGCGCGGCGGTGAACAGCCCGCCCGCGCCGGCACCGATGACGAGGACGTCGACGTCGTGGTGCTCCATGGGACCGGATCGTTGCCCACGCCGCCGATTTTTTCTAGTCTGGATTCAGAAACGGGGTGGTCAGGGTGCACGTCGGGATGGGGCTCTTCTTCCAGGGCCTGGAGGAGGGGCGCGACGACCACGACGTGGTCCGCGGCGGGCTCGCGCTGGCCGACCAGGCGGAGCCGCGCGGCTTCGGCTCGATCTGGACCGCCGAGCACCACTTCACGCGCTACCACATGATGCCGAACCCGGCCCAGCTCCTGACCTGGTTGGCGGGCCGCACGACGCACGCGAGGCTGGGCACGATGGTCGTGGTGCTGCCCTGGCACGACCCGGTCCGGGTGGCCGAGGAGATCGCGTGGCTGGACTCGGTCTCCGGCGGCCGCGTGGTGCTGGGCCTGGGGCGCGGGCTGGGGTCGATCGAGTTCGACGGGTTCCGCCTGGAGATGGGCGAGTCGCGGCAGCGGTTCGTCGAGTACGCGACGGCGATCTCCGGTGCGTTCGAGACCGGTGCGATCGAGGCCGACGGCGAGCTGTACCGCCAGCCTCGCGCGGAGCTGCACCCGGCGGCGTTCACCACGTTCCGCGGGCGCACCTACGCGTCGGCGGTGTCGCCGGAGTCGGCGCGGATCATGGCGACGCTGGGCTACGGGCTGATGCTCATCGCGCAGAAGCCGTGGGAGGTCACCGTCCGGGAGACCGCGGAGTACCGCGCGCTGTTCCAAGAGATCCACAAAGCCGAGCCTCCGGCCCCGGTGCTGGTGAACTTCACGACCGTCGACCCCGACCCGGGGCGCGCCCGCGCGCTGCACGACGAGTACGCCGTGGCCTACGCGCGCTCGACGATCGACCACTACGCGTTCACCGACGAGCGCCTCGAGCACGTGCCGGGCTACGAGTACTACGCCGGGCTGCGCCGCAACATCGCCAAGCACGGGCTCCCGGCGTTCAACCGCTTCCTCGCCGACCTGCAGATGGGCGGCACGCCCGACGAGCTCGTCGAGCAGACCGTCGAGCGGGTCCGCGCCCTCGGCGCCGGCGGGGTGGTGAACCTCTTCGCCTTCGGCGGCATGCCCCAGCACGTCGCGCAGCGGTCGCTCGACGTCTACGCCGAGCAGGTGCTGCCGAAGCTCCTCGCGACCGATCCGCATCGCGACATCGGGGCACCGGCTCAGAGCGCGTAGCCACCGTCGACGTCGAGGGTCTGACCCGTGATCCACCCGGCGCGCGACGACACGAGGAACGCGACCACCTCGGCGACGTCGTCGACCGACCCGAAGCGGCGCAGGGCGAGGTTGCGCCGGGCGGTGTCGAGGAGCTCGGCGGTGTAGTCGCCGCGCGCGACGAGCTCGCGCCACATGCCCTCACCCTCGATCAGGCCGACGCCCACGCAGTTCGCGCGCACGCCGTAGCGCCCCTCCTCGGCGGCGATCCCGCGGACGGTCGCGGCGACCGAGGCCTTCGGGGTCGACGAGAGCGCGTCCTTCTTCGAGTAGCGCTCGATGGCCGGGGTCACCAGCGCGACGATGCTGCCGCGCGTCTCGCGCAGCACGGCCATCGCGGGGTGCAGCAGGTTGTAGGCCGCCACCGTGTCGCCGAGGATCTGCGCGCGGTACTGCTCCGGGGTGATCGCCGAGAGGTAGCGCATGGGGATGTGCGGGCCGGCCGCGTACACGACCGCCGTCGGGGGCTCGGGCGTCGCGGTGCGCACGACCTCGGCCGTCGCGGCGGCGTCCTCGAGGTCCAGCGCGACCGTGACCGCCCGGCGGCCCGCCTCCTCGACGTCCCGGGCCGCGGCGGCCGCCGCCTCCGGGCGCGACCGGTAGGTCAGCGCCACGTCCCACCCGTCGGCGGCGAGCCGGCGCCCGATCGCCCGGCCGATGCCGCCGGATCCGCCCGCCACCAGCGCCCAGGGTCCGCCCACGGGGCGAGGCTAGATCGCCCCGGGAGGTCCGCTCACACGGGCAGGACGGGCGCCCCCTGCGGCCGGCGGGCGACGAAGTGCTCGCCCTCGAGGTCGTCGGTGACGTGGTTCCAGCCGCTGACGAACACGCCCTGCTCGGTGAGCACGCGCACGGCGACGGCCTGGGCGACGGCCGGGCGCACCCGGGGAGCCGCGCCGCGCGGCGCCAGCGGCATCGACCACGAGACGCGGTCGCCCCGGCGGCACAGCAGCGACCACCCGTCGCGCGACGGCGGGACCTCGCGGAGCAGCTCGTAGCTGATGTCGTCGGACGAGGTCGTCCGGGCCGGAGCGGCGAGGCCGGCGACGTCGCGCAGCCCGATGACGTCCAGATCGCGGTTCGTGATCACGAGTGTCCCTCCCCGCTGCGCCGTCGCCCCCCGCATGCACCCGGCGATACACAGCAGCCATGTATCGAATCGACCCAAACGTTATCCTCGCCACAGCCGCGCGGCAATACGCTCTGTATCGGTCCGCCCGGAAGGCGCACCCGATCTCGAGATCGTCGATCACTCGGACGGCCTACAGTCGTCAGCCCCGCGTGAAGCCGGCCTGCCGTGGACGGACATGGTTACGCACTGCAGCGATACAACACGTTTGTGTATCCGTCGTCCGGGGCCACCTAGGGGGCATGTCCGCCGCCGAGCACCCTCCCGTGCCCCCTCCGGCGGCGCCGCCCCGGCCGGCGTCGGCCGAAGGTGCGGTGCACGTCGGCGGTCGGCCGCGCAACACCGAGATCGACCGGCACGTGCTCGAGGTGGCCCTGCGCCACCTGCGCCGCGAGGGGCTGGCGGCGCTGTCGGTCGCCGCCGTCGCCGAGGAGGCGGGCACGACGCGGGCGGCGGTCTACCGCCGGTGGGCGGGGCGCACCGAGCTCGCGGTGGCCGCGCTCGCCACGATCGCCGACCGCGGACCCGCGCCGGCGTCGGGGGACGCCTTCGCCGACCTCGTCGCCGAGCTCGCCCGGTTCCGGCGCTTCGTCGTCGAGCACGACGCGGCCGCGCTCGTCGCCGTCGCGCTGGTCGCCGGCACCGACCCCCGCGTCGGCGAGGAGATCCGCGCGCGCCTCCTCGAACCGTGCCGCGTCCGCCTGCGGGCCTGCCTGCGCGCCGGCGTCGCGTCGGGTGCCCTGCGCGGGCACGCCGACCACGCCACCGCCGAGGACCTGCTGACCGGCTCGTGGCTGGCGCACGCCGCCCGCGGCGAGCCCCTCCCCGAGGACTGGGCGGCGCGCACCGCGGCGCTGGTGTGGGCGGGCTGTGGCGGCGTGCCGGGGGAGTCGCGGGCTGTCGGGTCCGCCCCGTTCGGGTGATCGAGTTCGGGACGCCCCGCGCCGTTGGGGGGACGTGACCGTTTCGCCGGGTATCGCCCCCCAGAGAGCCCCTGAGCGGGCCTCCGTCCGCCTCGTCGCCGGGGTCGCCGCGGTGCGCGCGGCGATCGCCGACGGCTCGCTGCACCACCACCGCCCCGAGGACGTCCCCGCCGGCCACCGGTCGCATGCGGTGGACGTGGTGCGGGCGTGGGCCGCGGGGGAGGACGTCGAGGCCCAGCGCCGCCGCTGCGGGGTGTGTGCGCCCGCCCTCGTCACGCCCCGCCCGCGCGAGCGCCGCTGACGAGGTCCGCCGCGGACTGCCCGGAGGGGGCGCCGAACCACCGCGCGAGCCGCGCGTCGAGCCCCTCCTGGTCGTCGCCGACCCACGCCACGTAGCCGTCCGGGCGCACGAGGACGGCGGGCTGGTCGAGCGCGGCACCGGGGTCGGCGACGAGGTCGACCCGGTCCGCCCACCCCGCCGGCGTGAGCGTCCCGGTGCGGTCGAGCAGCAGCCCGCGCCCGGCGCGCTGGCGCTCGTAGAGCCGCCCGTCGGTCAGCGCGAGGTCGCGCAGCCGCCGTCCGACCAGCGGGTGGTCGTCCCCGAGGTCGTAGCGGATCCCGATCGCCGTGATCTTCTCGACGAGGAACCGGTTGACCTCGTCGAAGTCCATGAGCTGCGCGAACAGCCGTCGCGCGGCCTGCGGGCCGGGCTCGGTCGACATCAGCTCCATCTGTGCGCGGGTGTTGTCCAGGACGTCGCTCGCGACCGGGTACCGCTCGGCCTCGTAGGTGTCGAGCAGATCGGCGGGCGCCCACCCGGCGACCGCGGCGGCCAGCTTCCAGCCGAGGTTCGCCGCGTCCTGGACGCCGAGGTTGAGGCCCTGCCCACCCGTCGGCGGGTGCACGTGCGCGGCATCGCCCGCCAGCAGCACCCGGCCGACGCGGTAGCGCTCGGCCTGCCGGGTGGCGTCGCCGAAGCGCGAGAGCCAGCGCGGGGAGTGCACGCCGAAGTCGGTGCCGGCGACGACCCGCAGCTGCGCCCGGAAGTCCTCGAGCGTCGGGGTCTCCGTGCGGCCCTCGACGACGCCGGCGGCCGGCACCACGACGCGGTACACCCCCTCGGTGCCCGACGGGCCGAGGCCGAAGCGCAGCTGGGTGCGCCGGACCTCGGCGACGACCGACGCCACCTCGTCCGGGGACGCCGTCGCCTCCATCTCGCCCAGCAGCGTGTCGTGGCGCGACGGCTCCCCGGGGAAGCCGACGCCGAGCAGCTTGCGCACCGTGCTGCGCCCGCCGTCGGCGCCGACGAGGTACCGCGACCGCAGCCGGGGGCCGTCGGCCAGGACGACCAGGACCCCGTCGTCGTCCTGCTCGAGCCCGCCGACCTCGACCCCGCGCCGGACGTCGGCGCCGAGCGCGACCGCCCGCTCGGTGAGCAGGCGGTCGGTGCGCGTCTGCGGGATGCCGAGCACGTAGCCGTGCGCGGTGTCGAGCTCCCGCGTCAGCGGTTTCGCGATGCCCGCGAAGAATCCGCCGAGCGGATACTCCGTGCCCTCGGCGAGGAACTGCTCGAGCAGTCCGCGCTGGTCCATCAGCTCGATGCTGCGCACGTGCAGGCCCAGGGACCGGACGTACGGCGGCGGCTCGGTGTCCTTCTCCAGCACGACCACGTGGACACCGTGCAGTCGCAGCTCGGCGGCCAGCATCATCCCGGTCGGCCCGCCGCCGACGACGATCACGTCGATCGCGTCGCTCAGTTCGGTCACGCATTCCCCGTTTCCGCGTCAGCAATTCCGAGGACGCGATTCTGGGGAAGACCCCGGGTCTTGCGGCAAGTCCCCCTCTGCGCTATAGCTTGGAAGCGGCGGGGGAAATGCCCTACACGTCCACCGACGCCGCCTCCGGGTCCGCCGAGGCGCCCCGCACGGGCAGGTCGGCGAAGAACGCCGGCGGCTCGGTCCACGGGTCTGCAGGCGTGCCGGCCTCCGCGTCACGGATCGCCCGCCACACGCGGTCGGGGGTCAGCGGCATGTCGACGTGACGCACCCCGAGCGGGGCCAGGGCGTCCACGACGGCGTTCTGCACCGCAGGCGTCGACCCGATCGTCGCGGCCTCGCCGATGCCCTTGGCGCCCAGCGGGTTGTAGGGCGTCGGGGTCTCGGTGGACGAGGCCTCGTACGACGGCACCTCGGCGGCGGTCGGCAGCACGTACGCCGCGAACGTGCCCGAGGTCGGGTTGCCGTCGGCGTCGTAGGAGAAGCCCTCCCACAGCGCCTGCGAGATGCCCTGCGCGAGCCCGCCGTGCTGCTGCCCGGCCACCAGCGTCGGGTTGAGCACGGTGCCGCAGTCGTCGACCGCGACGTGGCGCACCGGTGTGACCCGCCCGGTGTCGAGGTCGACCTCGACGACGGAGACGTGCGCGCCGAACGGGTAGGTGGCGCCGGGCTGCTGCTCGTCGCGGGCCTCGGACAGCGACACCCCCTGCTCGTCGGCGGCGGCCGCGATCTCGCGCCAGGTCAGCGCCCGGTCGGGCACGCCGGCGACGCCGAGGCCGCCACCGTCCACGGCGGTGATGTCGTCGACGTCGGCCTCCAGCGCGCTCGCGACGACCTCGCGGGCCCGCGCCAGCACGGTGTCGGCGGCGACGAGCACGCTGGACCCGGCCAGCTGCAGCGACCGCGAGCCGCCCGTCCCGCCCCCGCGCGGGACCGCCGCGGTGTCGGACTGCACGAAGCGCACCTGCTCCATCGGCACGCCCAGGCGGTCGGCGACGATCATCGCGAACGACGTCGCGTGCCCCTGGCCGTGGCCCGAGGTGCCCACCGACACCGTCGCGCCGCCGTCGGCGTCGACGCTCACCGCGCCGTACTCGCCGCCGCCGCCCCCGGCCGTGACCTCGACGTACACCGCCAGGCCGATGCCCAGCGCCACCCGGTCGCCGCGCTCGCGGCGCCGGGCCTGCTCGCGGCGCAGCGCGTCGTACCCGGACTCGCGCAGCGCCACGTCGAGGGCGTGGCCGTAGTCGCCGGAGTCGTAGAGCGAGCCCGTCCGCGTGGTCAGCGGGAACTCCTCGGGCTGCAGGAAGTTCCTGCGCCGCAGCTCGGCGGGGTCCTGCCCGAGCTCGCGCGCGGCCATGTCCACGAGCCGCTCGACCATCGCGGCGGCCTCGGGACGCCCGGCGCCGCGGAACGCGCCCATCGGCGTCGTCGTGGTGAGGACGGCGGCGCCGTCGTAGGCGATCTCGGGGATCCGGTAGACGCCCTGCGCCATGTTCCGCGTCGGGCCGAGCGTCAGCGCCCCGCCGAACCCGGCGTAGGCGCCCGCGTCGCCGACCACCCGCGCGCGCAGCCCGACGATCGTGCCGTCGCGGCGCAGCCCGAGCTCGCCGTACTGCACTTGGCCGCGGCCGTGCGGCATGGCGGTGAGGTTCTCCGAGCGGGTCTCGGTCCAGGTCACGGCCCGGCCCAGCTGCCGCGCGGCCTCGATGACCACCGCGTGCTCGGGCGCCAGGCCGGCCTTGCCGCCGAACCCGCCGCCGACGTGCGGCGCGACCACGCGGACCCGCTCGGTGTCCCAGCCCCACTGGGCCGCGACCTGCCCGCGCAGGCCGTGCGGCATCTGCGTGGAGACGTGCACGGTCATGTCGTACGGCTCGTCGGCGCCGCCCGGCGTGGCCGTCACCGCGTTGCCCTCCATCGGCGCGACGGCGAGGCGCTGGTTGACGATCCGCGCGCGCACCACCACGTCGGCACCCTCGAGCGGGCGGACGTCGTCGGGGTCGCGGAACCCGGCGGCGAGGTTGGAGCCCAGCTCCTCGAACTGCAGCGGGGCGCCCTCGGCGAGGGCGGCCTCGGGGTCGACGACCGGCTCGAGCGGGTCGTAGTCGATCTCCACGAGCTCGGCGGCGTCGACGGCCTCGGCGCGCGTCGCGGCGATCACCGCGGCCACCATGTCGCCGACGAAGCGCACCTTGCCGCGGGCGAGCAGCGGGCGGGCGCAGGCGTCGTTGAGGACCATGAACGGGCGGTGGTCGGGCAGCTCGGCCATGTCGTCGCCGGTGAGGACCGCGACGACGCCCGGGGCCTCCCGGGCCTTCGCGACGTCGACCGTCCCGAGACGGGCGTGCGCGAGCGGAGAGCGCACGAAGACGCAGTACAGCGTCCCCGGCGGCACGATGTTGTCGACGTACGTGGCGTGACCGCGGATGAGCTCCGGGTCCTCGACGCGTCGGACGGCCGTTCCCATGATCGAACCAGGCACGTCCTCGACGCTATGCCTTCGAGTGCACTCCAACGCAAGTCCGGCGGGTACTCCCCGATCATGCCGCTGCCGCCGCCCGGGCCCACCACACGCGTCATCGTCACCGGAGCGTCCTCGGGGATCGGTGCCGCCGTCGCGCGAGCGCTCGCGCACCGCGGCCACCCCACGACGCTCGTCGCCCGGCGGGAGGACGCGCTCACCGACCTCGCGGCGGAGCTCGGGCCGCAGCACGAGGTGCACGCCGCGGACCTGGGCACCGACGCGGGGCTGGACGCCGCTCGCGGCCTGCTCGACGACGAGCGCGTCGTCGGCCTGGTGAACGCGGCCGGCTTCGGTGTCACCGGCCGCGTGGCCGAGCTCGCGGGCGACGCCGGCGGGCGGGCCGCCCTCGGCGACCTCGTGCGCCTCAACGTCCTGGCCCTGCACGACCTGACCGTCGCCGCCGTGGGGGCCCTGACCCGGCGCGGGCGGCCCGGCGCGATCCTCAACGTCTCGTCGATCACCGCCTTCCAGCCCCTGCCGGGCGCCGCGTCCTACGCCGCCGGCAAGGCGTTCGTGCAGTCGTTCTCCGAGGCCGTGCACGCCGAGCTGGCCGGCACCGGGGTCACCCTCACCACCGTCAGCCCGGGCCTGACCCGCACCGGCTTCGCCGACGCGGCCGGCACCGACGCCTTCGACCAGGTGCCCGACCTGCTCGTCGGCGAGGCCCGCGACGTCGCGGAGGCCGGGGTCGAGGCGATGGCGCGCGGCGACCGCAGCGTCACGCCCGGCCTGGTCAACCAGCTGACCGCGCTCGGCGGACGGTTCGCCCCGCGGACCCTGCTGCTGCCGGCCCTGGACGCCGGGATGCGCGCCTTCGACGCCTGAGAAGGAATTCTCCGGGCTCCCTGTCGAAGGGCGCCGGGGTCGTTCGACGTCGGGGTGTCAGCACCGCGCCGATCCCCACGGAGCCCCCGATGAGCACCCCGACCCGCACCGGTCACGCCCCCCTCGGCGACCTGCAGATGTACTTCGAGATCCACGGCGAGGGCGGCGTCCCCCTGCTGCTCCTGCACGGCGGCCTGTTCGACCTCGACCTGCAGTTCGGCGAGCTGCTGCCCGAGCTCTCGGCCGGGCGCACGGTGATCGCCGCCGACTTCCAGGGTCACGGCCGCACCAACGACGTCGACCGCCCGCTCGCCATCCCCGCGCTCACCGACGACGTCGTCGGGCTGCTCGCGCACCTCGGCATCGCGCAGGTCGACGTCTTCGGCTTCAGCGTCGGGGGCGCCGTGGCGCTGACCCTCGCGATCCGCCACCCCGAGCTGGTGCGCCGCGCCGTCGTCTCCTCGGTCGCGTTCACCCCCGACGGCATGCGGCCGGAGAACAGCGAGGCCGTCGGCGCGATGACCGTGGACATGATCGAGGGCACGCCGATGGCCGACTCCTACCGGGCGAAGTCGCCGCACCCCGAGGGCCTGCAGGGGCTGCTCGACAAGCTCGGCGCGCTCGACCCCGGCCCGGCGTGGAGCGACGAGGACATCGCCGGCTACGCCGCGCCGACGCTGTACACGGTGGGCGACTGCGACGCCGTGCGCCTCGAGCACGCCCTGCGCTTCCTGCGCCTGCGCGGGGGCGACGTCAACGGCGACTTCGTCGGCGTCCCGGCGACCCAGCTCGCCGTCCTGCCCGGCACCACGCACTTCGGCGGCATCGCCCGCACCGCGCTCGTCGCGGACATGGTGACGACGTTCCTGGACGCGTGAGCCTCACCCCAGGAGCTCCGCGTGGAGCTCCTGGGCGGCCTGGCTGGGCAGGGCCCCGAGCTGGTCGCGCAGGGCGCAGCGCATCCGCTCGTACACCGCGAGCGCCGCGGCCCGGTCGTCCTGCGCGAGGTGGGCCCGCATGAGCAGCCGGTAGCCGGTCTCGGCGAGCGGGTCGAGCGCGATGAGGGTGCGGGCGCTGCGCTCGGCGCCGGCGCGCTCGCCGGGCCCGAGGTGCAGGCACGCCTCGGCGTAGCACCGCAGCACGCGGCGGTGCTGGTGCGCGGCCTCCTCGCGGCGCTCCTCGCTCCAGGGGTCCTCGAAGTCGCCGAGCAGCCCGCGCTGGGTGACGAACAGCGCGCTGAGCGACTCGGTCCAGGCCCGCGGCCAGTCCTCGCGGGCCGCGGCGGCCTCCGCGGCGTGCAGCGCGCCCTGGGCCACGACCGCGTCGATGATCGAGCCGGGCGGCAGGACCAGCTGGAGGGTGCGCCGCCCGCGGATCTCGCCCGGCGCCAGCGCGGTGCGCACCTTCGACAGCAGCGCCGCGAACGTCCCCGCCGCGCCGTCACCGGGCCGCGCGGGGCTCCACAGCACGTCGATCAGCGTCGAGCGCTCCACCGCGGTGCGGTTCGACAGCGCCAGCACCGCGACGAGCAGGCGCGCGCGCCGGCCGGGCAGCAGGTGCTCGACGCCCTGCCCGTCGACGGCGAGGGCGAACCGGCCGTGGAGCTGGACCCGCACCGGAGGGAGGTCGTGCTGATCCGGGTGCTGTTCCGGGCCGGACCCCGTCATGACACCCCCGTGCCGGATGCCCTCGAGTCTAGGCGGCGACGACCATCCATCGACAAGGTTGCGGCAAGCGCGGAACGCGACCGTCACACCGGCGGACCCCACGGGAGGAGCAGGACATGAACCAGGTGACGTGCGAGTGCGGCTTCGAGGCCCGGGCCGGTGCGGAGGGGCAGGTGGTCGACGAGGTGCTGACCCACGTGCGCACCGACCACCCCGACCTCGTCGGCCAGGTGACCCCGGACGTCGTGCGCGGGTGGATCGAGCTCGTGCCCGATTAGCCGGACGCCCTTGACGAGATTTCGGTGGTGTCAGATAGTCGACGCTACCGTCAAACGCGTGGCTCGGGTCACGCCTGCTCGTCGAGGAGTGGTCCATGGCCTACGTGATCGGCGTCGACGTCGGGGGCACGTTCACCGACGCGGTGCTCGACGACGACTCCGGCTCGGTCATCGCGGCGAAGGCGCCGTCGACGCCCCCGGACTACTCGCGGGGCGTGCTGGACGTGCTCGAGCTGCTCGCCGAGCAGCTCGGGCGCCCCGTCGAGGAGATGCTCGCCGAGACCCACCACGTCGCCCACGGCACGACGTCGAGCCTCAACGCCCTGGTGATGCGCAAGGTCCCCGACGTCGGGTTCCTGACCACCAAGGGCCACCGCGACTCGATCTTCATCATGAACGTCGAGGGGCGCTACCTCGGACGCAGCCCGCACGAGCTCCAGCACGTCCTGGCCCAGGACAAGGACCACCACCTGCTGCCCAAGCGGCACGCCCTGGAGGTCACCGAGCGCATCGACCGCGACGGCAACGTCATCGTCGCGCTCGACGAGGACGAGGTCCGCCGCCGGGTCGAGACGCTGCGGGCGGACGGCATCCGCGCCGTCGCCGTCTCCCTGCTCTGGGCCTTCCGCAACCCGGTGCACGAGCGCCGCGTCCGCGAGCTCGTGCACGAGATCGACCCCGACATCTACGTCGCGCTCTCCAGCGAGGTCAGCCCGCGGATCCGCGAGTTCGCCCGCAACTCGACGACGATCATGAGCACGCAGGTGGGCCCCGGCCTGCGCGACTACCTCACCAACCTCGAGACCAGCCTCAAGGACCGGGGCCTCGCCGGCCCGCTGCTCGTCATGCAGTCCAACGGTGGCGCGGTCGCGGCCTCCGAGGCGCCCGCGCAGGCCATCTCCACCGTCGGGTCGGTGCTCACCGGCGGCGTCGTCGGCTCCAGCCAGCTCGGGCGCAGGCTCGGTCACCGGAACATCATCTCCACCGACGTCGGCGGCACGACGTTCCTCGTCGGGCTCATCGTCGACGGCGAGCCCGAGCGCGACACCACCACCGTCATCAACCACCACCCGATCAACGTCCCGACGCTGCGCGTGCACGCCATCGGCTCGGGCGGCGGCGCGATCGCCTGGGTCGACGCCGGCGGCAACCTGCGCATCGGTCCCCACAGCGCGCAGGCCGTGCCCGGCCCCGCCTGCTACGACCAGGGCGGCACCGAGCCCACCAACACCGACGCCAACCTCGTCCTCGGCATCCTCCCGACGACGGGCCTGCTCGGCGGCCGCAAGGCACTCAGTCTCGAGAAGGCCCGCGAGGCGATCCGGGTCAAGGTCGCCGAGCCGCTCGGGCTGAGCGTCGAGGACGCCGCCGCCGCCATCCACGCGGCGCAGAACGCCCAGACCGGCGACCTGCTGCGCAAGAGCGTCGTCGAGGCCGGCCACGACCCCCGCGACTTCGTCCTCTACGCCTTCGGCGGCTCCGGCCCGGCGTTCTGCGCGAAGTACGCGACGCACCTCGGGGTCGCCGAGGTCGTCGTCCCGCTCGGCCCGGTCGCCTCCGCGTTCTCCGCCTACGGGCTGGCCGCGTCCGACATCGCGCTGGCCCAGGAGCTCTCCGACCCCGCCCAGCTCCCGGTCGACGCCGTCCGCGCGGAGAAGAACTTCGCCCAGCTCTCCGACCAGGTCCGGCAGGGCCTCGACCGCCAGGGCCTGAAGTTCGACCGCGTGGAGATCGTCCGCGAGGTCGACATGCGCTACGCCATGCAGCTCGCCGAGGTCACCGTGCCCGTCGGGGACGGCCCGCTCGACGAGAACGCGATGCAGGCCGCGGCCGACCGGTTCGAGGCCAGGTACGCCGAGCTCTACGGCCAGGGCTCCGGCTTCAGCGCCGCCGGCATCCAGGCCATCACCTACCGCGTGCGCGGCCGCGGCGTCCTGCCGTTCAGCCCGGAGCTGCCGCCGCTGGAGAAGGCCTCCGGGGAGCCACCCGTCAGCGGCCGCCGGCCCGTCTACCTCGAGATCGGCCAGGGCTTCGTCGACACCCCGATCTACGACTACACCGCCCTGCGCGCCGGCCACGTCGTCCCGGGCCCGGCCGTCATCGAGGTCCCGACGACCACCGTCGTCGTCCCCGACGGCCGCACCGGCACCGTCGACGAGCTCGGCAACCTCCACATCGTCACGAACGCCCAGAACGGAGCCTGACCCATGGTGATGGCCGTCCCCGGCTCCGAGAGGTTCTCGAGCCGCCCGATCGACCCCGCCGTGCTCGCCGCGCAGCTGCCGGAGAGCCTGCCCGTCCACACCGTCAGCCAGGAGCAGATCGACGCGCTCGACCCGCTGACCTACGAGGTCATCCGCCACCGCCTCTGGTCGGTCACCGACGAGATGGGCGAGGCGCTCAAGCGCATGTCCGGCTCGCCGATCGTCACCGACGCCAACGACTTCGACTTCGCCGTGTCCGACGAGCTCGGCCAGGAGGTGCAGGTCGGGCTCTACAACACCATGCTCGTCGGCGCCGTCGACCTCGCCATCTACTGGACCCTGCAGCACCGCGCGACCAACCCCGGCATCGCCGAGGGCGACATGTTCCTCACCAACGACCCCTGGGTCGGCGGCGGGCTGCACCAGAACGACGCCATGGTCTACCAGCCCGTGTTCTGGGAGGGGAAGCTCTTCGGCTGGACCTCGGCGATCGCCCACCAGCCCGACCTCGGCGGCGTCGGCCTCGGCTCGTTCTCCCCGGCCGCGCAGGACGTCTTCTCCGAGTCGCTGCCCACCCCGCCGATCAAGGTCGTGCGCGACGGCGTGCTGCAGGACGACGTCGCCGACGTGTGGGTCCGCCGCTCCCGCGTCCCGATGATGATCGGGCTGGACCTGCGGGCGAAGGTCGGCGCCAACACCGTGGGGCGCGACCGCCTCCTCGCGGTCATCGAGCAGTACGGCGCCGACACGGTCAAGGCCGTGATGAAGCGGATGATGGCCGACGCCGAGTCGCGGCTGCGCGGCAAGCTCACCGACCTCCCCGACGGCACGTGGCACGCCACCGGCTACCAGGACCAGTCGCACACCGGCGACCGCGGCCTGCACAAGATCACGGTGGCGATGACGAAGGCCGCCGACCACCTGACCTTCGACTTCACCGGCACCGACCCGCAGTCCGGCGTCGTCAACTGCACCTACGCGGGCATGCGTGGCGGCGTCATGCTCGCGCTGCTGCCGATCCTCGCGGGCGACATCCCGTGGTCGGCCGGCGGGCTGATGCGCTGCTTCGACCTGGTCGCCGAGGAAGGCACGATCAACAACGCCGGCTTCCCGGCGGCGGTCGGCCGCGGGCCGATCGGGCCGGCGTGGCTGACGGGCAACCTCGTCGCCGAGTGCCTGAGCCAGATGCTCGACCAGGCCCCGGACCTCGACGCGCACGTCCAGGCCACGTGCTGCGGCACCTGGGACACCGCGGTGATCGCCGGGCTGGACCAGCGCGGGGCCGTCCCGACGCCGTTCCTCTCGATCATGATGGACCCGATGGCGGGCGGCTACGGCGCCCAGCCGCAGGCCGACGGCATGGACACCGGCGGGCTGTTCTGCATCCCGCTCGGGCGCGTGCCCGACGTCGAGATGACCGAGTTCCTCTACCCGGTGCTCGCGCTCTGGCGGCGCGAGGAGCCCGACTCGGGCGGGCCTGGACGGCGCCGGGGCGGCGTCGGGGCGTCGCTCGCCATCACCCCGCACGGCACGAGCTTCCCGATCGGCCTGGTGCTGGCCTCCAACGGCAAGGCGGTGAGCCAGAACAACGGGCTCGCCGGCGGCTACCCCGGCAACACCGGGGTGGAGTGGATCGCGCGCGGCAGCGACGTCTCCGCCGCGCTGGACGCCGGGCGGCTGCCCGCCGACCTCGACGAGATCGGCGGCGACGCGGAGCTGCAGCCCTGCTACGGCGAGACGTACGTGGCGCCCGGCGAGGTGTTCACGATGTTCTGGCAGGGCGGCGGGGGCTACGGCGACCCGCTGACCCGCGACCCCGCCGACGTCGCGCGCGACGTGCGGGAGGAGAAGGTCACGGCGGCGACCGCGCAGCAGGCCTACGGCGTCGTCCTCGACGGCACCGGCGCGGTCGACACGCAGGCCACCGACGCCCGCCGGCAGCAGCTGCGGGACGCCCGGCGCTCCCGCGGCGCCGCGGGCGGCGCCCGCGACACGATCGACCTCACCGGGGCCCGCCGGCTCGACGACAACCTCGTCGCCGTGGGCGATGCGGTCGCGTGCCGGCACTGCGCCTCGGTGCTGGGCTCCGGCGCGGTCGGCGAGCTCGACCTCGTGCGCTACGAGGGGCCGGTCGGCGACGCGGGCCCGCAGGTCGTGGACGGTGCGGGGGAGTACGTCGACGGCGCCGTGCACTTCCGGCAGTACTGCTGCCCGGGGTGCTTCACGGCGATCTCGACGGCGGTCGTGCCGGTCGACCACGTCGACGACGTGACCCGCACCAGCCGCGTGCTCGCGGACGCTGCGCCGTCGGGAGGGTCCTGATGCCGCTGCGACGGGTGGCCGTGCTCGGCGGGGGACCGGGAGGTCTCTACGCCGCGCGGCTGCTGAAGCTCGCCCGGCCCGGGTGCGACGTCGTCGTGCACGAGCAGGGCGTGCCGGACCAGACGTTCGGCTTCGGGGTCGGCCTCGCCGCGCGCACCCAGCGCCGGCTCGCCGAGGCCGACCCCGCCTCGCTCGACGACATCCTCGCGAACGCGTGGTCGCACGACATGCGGATGCGCGTCGGCGACCGCGAGGCCGGGATGAGCGTGTCCAGCCTCGTGGCGGTCGGGCGCGCGGAGCTGCTGCGGGTGCTGCAGCGCCACGCCGAGGACGCCGGGGTGAAGCTGGAGTTCGGCTCCCGGCGCACCGCCGGCGAGCTGGACGCGGACCTGGTGATCGCCGCGGACGGGGTCGGGAGCGCGACCCGCGCCGCGGGGGCGTTCGGCGAGGACGTCGAGGTCGGCAGCGGCTGGTACCTGTGGGCCGGGGTCGACGTGGCGCTGCCGCACGCGCTGTTCGCGCCCGAGCGCACCGAGCACGGCGTGTTCGTCACGCACGCCTACCCCTACGCGCCCGACCGCAGCACGTTCCTCGTCGAGACCGACGAGGCGACATGGCGATCGGCGGGGTTCGACCGGACCACCGCGGAGCTGCCGTTCGACGCCTCCGACGACGTCGCCCTCGCGTACCTGTCCGACGTCTTCGCGCGGCACCTGGACGGCCACCGGCTGATCGGCAACCGCACGCGCTGGCTGCGGTTCCGCACGGTGCGGTGCGCCCGGTGGCACGACGGGCGCACCGTGCTGCTCGGGGACGCCGCGCACACCGCGCACTACTCGGTGGGCTCGGGGACGAAGCTCGCGATGGAGGACGCGATCGCGCTGATCACCGCCCTGGGGGAGACCGACGACCTCGAGACGGCGCTGACGGCGTACGAGGAGGCGCGGCGCCCCGCGGTCACGCGGCTCCAGGACATCGCGGAACGCTCCCGCCGCTGGTGGGAGACGTTCCCCGAGCGCCTGGACCTCCCCGTCGAGCAGCTCCTCGTGGCCTACATGAGCCGCGCCGGCAACGTGCCGCTCGACCGCTTCGCCGCCGGCACCCCCGACGTCGCGCACACCGCCCTGCGGCAGTGGGCGGGGGAGGAGCCGCCGACGGAGGGCTCGCTCGTCGAGTGGGCGCTCGAGCGCGCCCTGCGCCCGTCGACACCGGGGCAGGAGCCCGACACGACGGACGAGCAGGTCGGCACCCGCGGGTTCGACGCCCGTGTCGTCCCCGACGATCCGGCGGCGCTCGGAGCGACGGTGCTCGACGTCGGCACCGACGACCGGCCGGCGGGGCGGGAGGAGGCGGTCGAGGAGGCCGTCACCCGGGGCGCCGCGGTGATCGACACCGTGTGGCTCACCGGCGGCGACGACCGCTCCAGCGTGCTCACCCGCCTGGAGGTCGCCGAGCGGCTGCGCCGCCGGACCCCGGCCCTCGTCGTCGTCGCGGGCCCGTTCCACCTGCGCGACGACTTCGCCGACGGCCTCGCCGCCGACCGCACGCACCTGGTGGCCCTGCGATGACCCGAGCAGAGTACGGCGACGTCTGGGGCACGCGGACGATCGCGGACGAGCTCCACGCGGTCGCCGCCGCCCACCCGGGGCGCGACGCCGTCGTCGCCGCGCAGGGCCGGCTGTCCTACGCCGCGCTCGACGCGCAGACCGACCGCATCGCCGTCGGGCTCGCGGACCTCGGTCTGGAGCCCGGCGACCCGGTGATCGTGCAGGTCACCAACCGGCTCGAGACCGTCGTCGCCTGGTACGCGCTGCTCAAGGCCGGCCTGGTCCCGGTCGCGACGCTCGCCGCGCACCGCGGGCACGAGATCGCGCACATCAGCCGGGCGGTCGGCGCCCGGGCGCACCTCGTCGAGGCCGGGACGAAGGGCACCGACCTCGTCGTGTTCGCCCACGAGCAGGCGCGCGACCACCCGACGCTGCGGCACGTGCTGGTCCTCGGTGACCTGCCGAGTGCCGACCTCGACCCCGACGAGGCCCGCAAGCGCGTCGAGGAGATCCAGCGCGGCATCGACCCCGACGACGTCGCGGTCTTCCAGCTCTCCGGCGGCACCACCGGGGTCCCGAAGCTGATCCCGCGGCGGCACGCCGAGTACTGGTACAACGCCCGCGCCTACGCCGACGTGCTCGGCTGGACCGCGGACGACCGTGTCGGCCACCTCATCCCGGTGATCCACAACGCCGGCATCACGTGCGGGGTGCACGGGGCGCACGCCGTCGGCGCGTGCCTCGTGCTCACCGACCACGACCTCGACACCGCCATGCCGCTGCTGGTCGCCGAGCGCACCACCTCGGTGCTGTTCGGGCACGTGCACTACCGCGCGCCGGAGCACCCGCGCTACGACGAGCTCGCGGCCACCCTGCGCGTGGTCCTGCTCTCCGGGGCCAAGGTGTCGCCGGAGCTGTTCGCGGCGACCGGCCGGGGCGGCGCGTGGGTCGGGCAGCTGTTCGGCATGGCCGAGGGGATGTTCCTCGTGACCCCGCGGGACGGCTCCGCCGAGCTGCGCCGCACCACCGTCGGGGTGCCGATCTCGCCGCGCGACGAGGTCCGGATCCTCGAGCCGGGCAGTGAGGACGAAGTGCCCGACGGCGAGGTCGGCGAGCTGTGCTGCCGGGGCCCGTACACGCTGCGCGGCTACTTCGGCGTCGACCGTCCCGAGGCGTTCACCTCCGACGGCTTCTACCGCACCGGCGACCTCGCGGCGGTCCGCGTGCTGGACGGCCACCGGGCGGTGTCGATCGAGGGCCGGATCAAGGACCTCATCAACCGCGGCGGCGAGAAGATCAACGCTGAGGAGGTCGAGCTCCTCCTGCTCGCGCACCCCCACGTCGTCGAGGCGGCGCTGGTCGCGATGCCCGACCCGCGCCTGGGGGAGCGGGGCTGCGCCTACCTCGCGACCGACGGCGCCACCGTCACGCTCGACGACCTGCGCGCCCACCTGGCCGCGCTCGACGTCGCGAAGTTCAAGTGGCCGGAGCGCGTGGAGCTGCTCGAGGCGCTGCCGCGCACGAAGGTCGGGAAGCTCGACAAGAAGGCCATGGCCGCCGACGTCGCGGCCCGTCTGGAGACGACATGAGCCACCACCGCATCGGGATGATCGTCCCCAGCTCCAACGTCACCGTGGAGACCGAGATCCCGGCCCTGCTCGCGCGCCACCGCGACGCGACGTTCTCGTTCCACGGCAGTCGCATGCGGATGCACACGGTCTCGCCCGAGGAGCTCGCGGCGATGAACGACCAGCGCGGGCGGTGCGTCGACGAGCTCGCCGACGCCGGCGTCGACGCGCTGCTCTACGCCTGCCTCGTCGCCGTCATGGCGCAGGGGCCCGGCGAGCACCGGCGCGTCGAGTCGGAGGTCGCCGCGCAGCTGCACGAACGCGGCGTCAGGGCCGGCCTCGTCTCCAGCGCCGGCGCGCTCGTGGACGCCCTGGACGCGCTCGGGGCCCGCCGGATCGCGCTGGTCACGCCGTACGTGCGCCCGCTGGCCGAGAAGGTCGTCGCCTACCTCGAGGCGGAGGAGCTCGAGGTCGCCGACTGGGTCGCCCTCGAGGTCGCGGACAACGCCGAGGTGGGCTGCACACCGGGCGAGCGCGTGATGGATGCGGCGCGCGGGCTCGACCTCACCGGCGTCGACGCGCTCGTGATCTCCGCGTGCGTGCAGATGCCCTCGCTGCCCCTGGTCGAGCGCGCCGAGCAGGAGCTCGGCGTGCCCGTCCTCTCCGCCGCCACCGCGGGCGCGTTCTGCCTGCTGCGGGGCCTCGGCCTCGCGCCCGACCTCCCCGACGCCGGCTCGCTCCTGCGCGCCACCACTCCCGCCCGCCTCTGAGGAGCCCCGCCATGACCACGACCGAGTCCGGCGCCGTCCCGTTCAACCCGCTCGCGCCCGGCCCGATCGACGAGGTGCGCGCCGAGCTCGCCGAGGTGCGCTCCGGCTGCCCCGTGCACCGCGTCGCCCCCGGCCTGGGGTTCGCGGGCCGGCACGAGGTGGTCCGGCAGGCGCTGCTGGACCACGGGACGTTCAGCAACCGCGGCAACTTCGTGCTGGAGGGCGACGGGGACGTCGACCCGCCGGCGCTGATCACCCAGAGCGACCCGCCCGAGCACACCGCGCTGCGGGCGCTGCTGCGGCGCGGCTTCGCGCGCAAGGCGATCACCGACGCGGCGCCGTGGGTCCGGGAGTACGCCGACGAGCTGATCGACGCCCTGGTCGCCGCGGCGCCCGAGGGCGGTCCCGCCGATCTCCTCGGCCAGGTCGCCCTGCCGCTGACCGCGCGGGTGATCGCGCGGCTGGTGGGGGTGCCGGCGGAGGACTCCGACGAGCTCGCCCGGCTCTCGCTGGCGATCACCGCGATCCTGCCGGCGAGCTTCGTCGGCACCGACGAGTGGCACCGGCTCGAGGAGTACTTCACCGCGGCCGCCCGCTCGCGGCGCACCGACGAGGACCCGCCCGACGACCTCGTCACGCGCCTGGCGCTCGGCCGGGTGGACGGGCGCGAGCTCACCGACCAGGAGGTGGCGTTCCACTCCTGGCAGCTGTTCGTCGCGGGGCTGGAGAGCACGGCGTACACGATCGGCTCGACGGTCCACCAGCTGCTGGTCGACCGGTCCCGGTGGGAGCGGCTGCTCGCCGAGCGGTCGCTCGTCGACCAGGTGCGCGAGGAGGGGCTGCGGTACGGATCGGCGATCCGCTGGGTGCTGCGCACGGTCACCGCCGACACCGAGGTCGACGGCGAGGCGCTCGCCGCCGACGAGCGCCTGATCATCGGGCTGGAGTCGGCGAACATGGACGAGGCGGTCTTCGGGGCGGACGCCGACGCGTTCGTCCTCGACCGCCCGACTGCGCGCCGACACTTCTCGTTCGGCCACGGCGTGCATCTGTGCCTCGGCGCGGAGCTCTCGCGCATCGAGATCTCCACGGTGCTCGACGCCCTGCTCGACCGTCTCCCGACGCTCGCGCTCGCCCCGGGCGCGACCTACGGGGACGTCGCGAGCCCGATGTTCTGCGGGCCGCAGCGCGTGGACGTGGTCTGGTGACCACCCTGTCGATCGGGCGGCTCGGCGGGATCGTCGGCCCCCTCTACGGCGGGCTGCTGCTCACGGCCGGGCTGCCGACCCCGGTGCTCTTCTACGCCTTCGCGGGCCCGGCGCTGCTCGGCGCGCTCGTCATCCTCGCGATCCGCCGGCCCGCGGTGCCGGAGCCGGCCGCGGGCGCGGGGACGGGCGCGACCACGGAGCGCGCGTCCGCGTGACGGCGGCACGCCCGTATCGTCGCCGGTCATGAGCGCGGCGGAACCCGACGAGCTCCCGGCCCGCAAGCCGCGCCGGGAGCTGGTCGAGGCCCAGATCTACGAGCAGGCGACCCGGCTCTTCGCCGAGCGGGGCTTCGCCGGCACGAGCCTGCAGGACATCGCGGACGCGATGGGCATGACCCGCCCGGCGCTCTACTACTACGTCAAGAACAAGGACCAGCTGCTCGCGCGCCTGGTCACCGAGATCACCGAGGGGCCGGCGGCGGCCACCGAGGAGATCGCCGACTCCGACGCCGACGCCACGGCGAAGCTGCGGGACCTGGTCCTGCTCGTCGCGGGGCAGCAGGCCCGGCACGCCGCGCGGTTCCAGCTGGTGATCCGCTCGGAGTCGGAGCTGCCCGACGACCTCGCCGTCGCCCACGAGGCCGCGAAGCGCCGGGTGCTCGACGGGTTCTCCCGGGTGGTCGACCAGGGCGTGCGCAGCGGGGAGTTCCGCCCGCGCCCGGTGCGCACGACCGCGCTCGCCGTGATCGGGATGTGCAACTGGGTGGCGTGGTGGTTCCGGCCGGGCGGCGCGCAGTCGCCGGACGAGGTGGCCGAGCAGATGGCGGACATGGCCGTCTCCCTGGTCGCGCAGGCGCCCGACCGGCTCCCGGAGAGCCCGCGCCCCGACGACCCGGCGGCCGCGCTGCGGCTGCTGCGCCAGGACCTCGACTACCTCGAGAGCGTGCTGACGACGGAGACGTCGAAAGATTGACGCTGACGTAGAGAGCTCGTAGCCTGGGGTCAGGAGGTACGAGACATGGCTGAGCTCGAGCACAAGGTCCGCGGTGTCGACCACGCGGCGTTCCCGACGTTCGACCCCGCGGGGACGGTGCGCTTCTACCGCGACGTCCTCGGCTTCCCGGTGGTGCACTCGATCTGCGCCGCCGGGTGGGGCCCGGAGAACCACCCGGACTTCATCCACTTCTTCTTCGACATCGGCAACGACGACCGCATCGCGTTCTTCTACTACTTCGGTCTCGAGCCCCAGCACGCCCACGAGCGCGGCGACGTCTACGCGGGCTTCGGCCCCGAGGTCCCGGAGTTCTTCGTGCGGTCGCGCCACCTGGCCATCCACGTCGAGGACGACGCCGACCTGCTCGAGTACCGGCGCCGGCTCGACGACTCCGAGTGGCCCGTCGAGATGCAGATCCAGCACGAGACGATCGAGTCGATCTACACGCACGACCCCAACGGCTTCATGGTCGAGTTCACCCGCGCGATGCGTCCCGTGACGCCGCAGGAGGACCTCGACGCCAACCTGACGATCGACGCCCTGCTCGACGTGGTGGCCGCGCCCGACCCGAGCTTCGGCAAGCTGCTGGCCCGCAAGGCCGAGCTGATCGTCGAGCGGGCGGCCGACTGGGAGCTGGCCCAGTCATGACCGCGCTCTACGTCCTCGACGTCCCCGAGAACACGGCGGTGGCGAAGGTGGCGGGCGAGGACGCCGCCGTCACCGTCAACAAGATCGGGCCGTACTTCGAGATCACCGCCGAGGGCCCGATCGTCGTCGACCGGCGCGCCACCGGCTGCCGGCACGCGGTCTGGTACTCCTGCGTCGCGGGGGTGGCCGGGGGAAGCATCACCCAGCACGACAAGGACGCGCTGCGGGTCGACCCGGCATGAGCAGCCCGACCACCGAGCGGCTCGGAGCGGGCCGGTACGTCGCGGTCGACGAGCGTCCCGCCGCCACCGTCACGAGCGTCCACGAGCTGACGACCGCCGACGGCGCCACCGTGCGCGGGGTGCTGGCGACGGTGCCGGGCGCGCGCACCGTCGTGTGCCTCATGCACCCGCGCCAGGACCTCACCCACCACGCGCTGGTGCCGCACCTGCTGCGCGCCGGCGCGGCGGTGTGGACCCAGCACACGCGCTCGGTCAACAACGACCTCACGCTCGTCCACGAGCAGGCGCTGCTCGACGTCGCCGCGGGCATGGTCTTCCTGCGCGAGCGGGGGTTCGACGCGGTCGTCCCGCTCGGGCACTCCGGCGGCGGCACGCTCTACGCCTTCTACCTCGAGCAGGCGGGGCTCGCGCCGGCCGACCGGCTCGCGACCACCCCCGCCGGGCGCCCGACGACGCTCGCCGACGCCGCGATGCCCCCGGCCGACGGCGTCGTGTTCCTCGCCCCGCACCCCGGCCAGGGCCGCCTGCTGCTGGGCTGCATCGACCCGTCGGTGGCCGACGAGACCGACCCGCTCTCGGTGGTGCCGGAGCTCGACCCCTTCCGCGCCGAGAACGGGTTCGCCGAGCCGCCGACGAGCGCGTCGTACGCCCCGGCGTTCCTCGAGCGCTACCGCGCGGCCCAGCACGAGCGGGTCGCCCGCATCGACGCCGTCGCCCGGGAGCACGTCGCCCGCGCCGCCGAGGCCCGCGCCGCCCACAAGGTCTCCGGCGACCCCGCCGACCGGCGCCGCGCCCTCGCCCCGCACGTCATCACGGTCTTCCGCACCGACGCCGACCCGCGCACGGTCGACCTGTCGCTCGACCCCAGCGAGCGGCCCTACGGCTCGCTGTTCGGGGCGCGGCCCGACCTCATCAACTACGGCCAGGTGGGGTTCGGGCGGCTCACCACCCCCGAGGCGTGGCTGTCGACGTGGTCGGGGCTCTCGACCAATGCGGACTTCGCCCGCTGCGCGCCGGGGGTCACCGTGCCGACCCTGGTCGTCGAGCTCACCGGCGACCAGGCGGCGTTCCCGTCCGACACCCGCGCGATGGTCGCGGCGCTCGGGGCGGCGGACCGCACCCACGAGACCGTGCGCGGCACCCACTTCGGCGGCGCCATCGCCCCGGGCGAGCCGACGGGCAACGCGCTCGCCGCGGCGCGCATCACCGCCTGGCTCGCCGACCGGCACGAGCTCGCTCCGCCCTCCACGTGAGCGAAGTTCGGGGCCATGGCCCCGAACTTCGCTCACGTCACGGGGTGCGGGGTGGTGAGGCGGGCGAGGTCGGCCGCGATCGTCGCGGCGTCGGCGGTGTCGGGCCAGTGGTGGGCGGGGCGGCCGTCGGGGTCGAGCAGGTAGGTGATCGCGGTGTGGCGGATCTGGTCGCTGCCGTCCCGGCGCGGGCGTGCGAACACGCGGAACGCCGCCGCCGCGTCCTGCACCTGCGCCGCCGACCCGGTCAGACCCGTGAAGCGCGGATGGGCGTCCGCGAGGAAGGCGCGCATCACCTCCGGGGTGTCGCGCTCCGGGTCGACGGTGACGTAGAGGGCGACGACCGGGGCGGAACCGCCCAGCAGGGCCGGCGCCTGCTCGAGTGCGCTGTCGAGCTTCGCCAGCGCGCGGGGGCACACCACGCGGCAGTGGGTGAAGCCGAACTGCACGAGCTGCCACGAGCCGCGGTAGGTGGCCTCGGTGACCGCGCGGCCATGGTGGTCGACCAGCGCGTAGGTCGCGCGGATCGGGGGCGCACTCACGGTGCCGCGACGACGTCGACGGCCGGCCCGTCCGGCACGGTCAGGACCCCGTCCGGCGCGCTCACCTCGACCCCGCCGAGCCGCACCCGCGCCCCGTCCGGCAGCCGCCCGAGCACGACGCGGCCGTCCCCGGGCACCGCGGTCTCGCGGCGCAGGCGCGCGTGCAGGACGCCGTCGACGACCTCGGCGCGGCTCACCTCGACGTCGCGGTCGACCTCGACCAGCGCCGGCTGCGCGTGGTGCTCCGGGCCCCACGGCTGCTGGTAGAGGCCCCACAGGCCGTCCGGGACGTTCAGCCGCGCGTACCCGAGCAGGACGTTGCCGCTCATCGGCTCGATGTCGGTGCGCCGGCCCCGGTCGTCGGTCGGGGTGTCGTGGCGCGGGTAGTACAGCCCGGCGTCGCGCCAGGTGGGGTTCATCCGCCGGTCGGCGTGGGCGAGCAGGCGGTCGAGGGTGTCGCGGTCGCCCATCTCGGAGGCCCACGCGGCGACCCAGCCCGTGTCGCAGGTGTCGGTGACGAGCGTCTGGCCCATCACCTCGCGGACCGGCGCCGAGCGCACCGAGAGCGTGCCGTCGGCACCGGTCACATCGCCGGGAACGAGGAACGCCGCGACCTGGCGCGGGTAGTGCCGGTGCACGAACTCGCGGTTCCACATGGTCATCAGCGCGCCGCACCACGCGTCGACCCACGGCGAGGGTGCTTCGTTGGGACGGACCGCGCGGCTGTCCTCGAGCACCATCATCGCGTAGTGCCCGTTCTCGTCGAGCCGGCCGAAGTCCGCCCACGCCTTCTCGTAGCCCGCGATCACCTCGTCGGCGCGGGACCCGCCGTGGATGAGGTCGTGCAGCCGGAACCCGAGGATCGCGGGCTGGTTGCAGATCTGGAACACGCAGTTGGGCTCGCACGCGACGCCGAGGTAGCCGTTCTCGACCATCTGCCAGTAGAGGTGCTCGGTCAGCGAGTCGCGGTCGTAGGAGAACCGCTTCTCCCCGCCGCCCCAGAAGAACGACCAGTGCCGGAACGTCAGCGCTCCCGGCGCGGCGTAGCGGTCGTCGGCGAAGAGGTGGTCGTGCAGCAGGGCGCAGGACTGCACGTACGCCGAGTACATGATGTTGTCGCGGACGACCGGGTCCCACTCCTCGTGCAGCTGGTCGACGAGGTGGGCGTTGAACACCGCGCCGCCGCGGCTGACGTCGCGCCAGTAGAGCCACACCTCGGGCAGCAGGAGCTTCTCGATCAGCCGCTGCATCGTCGGCGCGAAGAGGCCCGGCGCGGCGGGCAGGCGGTGGCGGTGGGTCAGCGCGAGCCCGTAGACCATGTAGGCGAGCTGGAAGCGGTAGCCGCCGAAGTCGTCCTGGCTGGTGCCCTTGCCCTGCATGAGGGACCAGTCGTTGGGCCACTGGCGCGACAGGTTGTCCCAGTGCCGCAGATGCCCCAGCTGCTCGCGATCGAGCACCGCTCCCGTCACGGCCCCGACGCTAGGGGCCCCGGCGAGACCGGCCCGGCGTTGCGGGAACCGGCGTGCGGCGGTGCCGGAACCGGCGATCCGGACCTAGCATCACCGGCGTGTTCTGCGCGGTGGCGGACTCGGTCGAGGCGTGGAGCGCCGTCGCCGACGACTGCTTCGTGCCGCTGCAGGTCCGCCCGCCCGGGACGGGGCGGCGGGCCTTCCGCGGCGAGGTCGTGTCCCACGCGCTCGACCACCGGGTGACGCTCGCGCGCATCGCGGCGTCGTCGTGCCGCATGGTCCGCACGACCCGGGCGGCCGCGCGCGACGGCTTCCCCGACACGCTGTTCCTCTCGCTGCAGCGACGCGGCACCTTCCGCGCGACGCTGGCCGGCCGCACCGCGCTGATCACCGCCGGGCAGGCGGTGCTCTACCGCAGCCGCGAGCCGATGACGCTCGACGTCGACGACGGCGCGTGCCTCACCCTCCAGGTCCCCGTGGCCGCCGCCGGCCTGCGCGGCGCGCTGGTGGACGCCGCACTCGCCCGACCCGTGCCGGCGACCCACCCGCTGCTGCGGGTGCTCACCTCCACCGCCGACGCCCTCGAGGCGGCGGCCCCGGACCTCGACGCGGTCGCCGGGGCGCGGATGTCGTCGACGGTGGTCGACCTGGTCGACGCCCTGCTGCGCTCGGTGGCCGGCGACGAGGAGGCCCGCCCGACCGGCCCCGCCGCGCTGGCGACGGCGATGCAGCGGTTCCTGCTCGACCACCTCGAGGACCCCGCGGTGTCGGTCGACGCGGTCGCGCGCCGGTTCGGCGTCTCGGCGCGGTACGTCGGGCGGGTGTTCGCCGAGGCGGGGGAGCCGCCGCCCGCGACGTGGCTGCGCGACGAGCGCCTGCGCCGGGCGGCGCGGCTGCTCGAGCGCACGCCCGCGCCCACGGTGGCGGCGACGGCGGCGCGATGCGGGTTCGCCGACGTCACGACGTTCACGCGCGCCTTCCGGCGCCGGCACGGCGTGCCGCCGGGCACCTGGCGCGAGCGCGTCTGACGCGCGCCCCCGAGCGCACCACCGCCCCGCGACGACGGGCGGCGCGGGGCGGTGGGGACGAGCGGGGACGAGCGGGGACGAGCGGGGACGGTCAGCGGCGGGGTCCCCCGCGCGGCGGCGTCGACGGCGCGACCGGCTCGGTCACGCCGGGCTGCGGGTCGCCGTAGGGGTCGCCGGGCCGGGTGGCCCCAGCCGCGGCCGGCGTGCCCTCGGGCGGCGTCGGCGTGGTCTGCGGCGCGGGCGGCGGCGCGGCGTACTCGACCGTGGCGTCGTGCGCCCCGCCGTTGCCCTGGCCCGAGAGCCCGTTCGGGGCGTACGCGCGGGCGTCGGCCTCCGCACGCTCCCGGCCGGTCCGGAAGTCGCGCCGGACCTGGTCGGAGTTCTGCTGGGCCTTGCGGTACCCGGAGTTGATCAGGTCGGCGGCGGCGTCGCGGCCGCCCAGGCCGAACGCCAGCGCCGCACCGAGCGCGACCGCGCCGATCAGGGCGATGTAGGTCGCGTTCACGATCGTCTGGGCGATGCCGAGCTGGTTGAGGATCATGAACACGGCGATGGCCATGACCAGCG
>NZ_JBHSKG010000028.1:0-71233 GCF_042657905.1 Actinomycetospora rhizophila
CTGCTCACGACCGGCGGGCGCACGATCTGAGGCTAGAGCTCACAGCCCTGTCGGCCAGAGTGCTGACCCGCCGGCCGCTACCAGCGCCGAGCCTTCCATGCGAACCCGGCACCCCCCATTAGTCGGCGTAGTCCGGGGCCCGGCCCTGGGCGAAGGCGGTGACGGCCTCGGTGAGGTCGTCGGAGATCAGCGCCGAGGCGTTCCACGTCGCGATCTGGTCGAGGCCGTCGGCGATCGTGTGGTCGCGGGCGTAGGTGATGGCGTGCTTGGTCCCGCGCAGGGCCAGCGGCGACTTGGCGGCGAGGCCGCGGGCCACCTCGGTGACGTGGGCGAGGAGGGCCTCGGGGTCCTCGGTGTCGACGCACGCGTTGACCAGGCCCATGGTCTCGGCCTCGCCGCCGCGCACGTCACGGCAGGTGTAGGCCATCTCGCGGGCCCGGCCCTCACCGACGATCCGCGGCAGGCGCTGGAGCACGCCGACGTCGGCGGCGAGCCCCATGTCGACCTCCTTGAGCGAGAACTTCGTGCGCGGGGTGGCGTAGCGCAGGTCGCACACCACGGCGAGGTCGAGCCCGGCGCCGACGCACGCCCCCTGGATCGCGGCGAGCACCGGCACCCGGCAGCGCTCCACGGTGGTCAGGACGTCCTGCAGGTCGAGGATCAGGCGGCGCAGCGCCTCGCGCGCCCGGCCCGGGTCGGCGCCGGCCGGGGCCATGCCCTGGATCTCGGCGAGCATCGAGAGGTCGATCCCGGCGCAGAAGTGGCGGCCCGCGCCGGTGAGCACCACCGCGCGCACCCCGGGATCGTCGTCGAGCGCGCGGAAGGTCGCGCGCAGCTCGTGCCACAGCGTGCGGTCCAGCGCGTTCGCCGCCTGCGGGCGCTCGAGGCGCACCGTCGCGACGCCGCCGTCGCGGGTGACCGAGAGTGCCGTCGTCGCGTCCGCGTCCACCGTGCTCACGTGCCGTGCTCCCTTCGCCGTTCACCCGGAGTTCGCCGAGCACGTTCTCACGTCCGGAACGCCGGGGCCCGGTCCGAGGTTGAGCAGGTGGACGCCACCCCACCCCGGAGGAGCCCGATGTCCGTCGCACCCTCGCGCACCGCCGACCGCACGGGGCGGGCGCTGCTGGTCCTCGCCGCCGTCGCGTCGGTCGGGGCGTTCGCCGACGGGCTCGCGGCGATCGCGGCGGCGTCCCCGGTGCTCTGCCGCGGCTGGCTGTCGTGGACGGTGTGGCGCGAGGCGCCCGCGCGCGGCGTCGCGTGACCGTGGGTGGTGGGATGGTGACGCAGGTCTCGCCTCCGTAGCACAACGTACGTTATGGTCGCCCGCGCGGCCCGGGGCGAGAGCTGCCCACGAGGACACCACCCGCGAGGAGGCACCGATGAAGATCAACGTGGACTGGGACAGGTGCACGGGGATGGGCATGTGCGAGTCGCTCGCCCCCGACGTGTTCGAGGTCGACGACGACGGCTCGCTGATCGTGCACGCCGAGGAGGTCCCGGAGGGGATGGAGAGCGACGTCCGCGAGGCCGTCGCCGCCTGCCCGACCGAGGCCCTGTCGCTCGAGGGCGAGTGAGCGCGTGACGCACCTGGTGGTGGTCGGGGCGTCGCTGGCCGGGCTCCGGGCGGTCGAGGCCGTCCGGCGCGACGGCTTCGACGGCGACGTGACCCTGGTCGGGGCCGAGGAACACCTGCCCTACGACCGGCCCCCGCTGTCGAAGGAGTACCTCTCCGCCGACGAGATCGCCGACCCGCGCTACCGCGAGGAGGAGACCTTCGCCGGCGACCTCGACGTCGAGCTGGTGCTCGGCACCCCGGCCACCGCCCTGGACACCGCGGCCCGCACCGTGACCGTCGGCGACCGCATGCTGTCCTACGACGGGCTGGTCGTCGCCACCGGCGCCCACGCCCGGACCCTGCCGGGCACCGAGGACATCGGGGGCGTGCACACCGTGCGCACCCTCGACGACGCGATCGCCCTGCGCGCGGCCCTGCGCGCGGAGCACGCCCGCCGGCTCACCGTCGTCGGCGCCGGGTTCATCGGCTCCGAGGTGGCGGCGGTCGGGCGGAAGCTGGGCCTCGAGGTGACGATCCTCGAGGCGCTCGAGACCCCGCTGGCCCGCGCGGTCGGCGAGCGGATGGGCCGCGCGCTGACCCACCTGCACCGCAAGCACGGCACGGACGTGCGCACCGGCGTGGCGGTGGAGGAGGTGCTGGCCGAGGACGGCCGCGTCGTCGGTGTGCGTCTCGGCGACGGCACCGAGGTGGCGACCGACGTGCTCGTCGTCGGCATCGGGGCCCGGCCCGCCACCGACTGGCTCGAGGGCTCCGGGCTGACGATCGACGACGGCGTGGTCGCCGACGAGACCCTCGCCGCCGCACCGGGCGTGTACGTGGCGGGCGACATCGCGCGCTGGCCGAACGCGCTGTTCAGCGACGTCGCACCGGGCACCATGCGCCTCGAGCACTGGACCTCGGCGGCCGACCAGGGTGGACGCGCCGCCCGCCACGCCGTCGACCCGGGCGCCGCGAAGGCCTACGAGACCGTCCCCTACTTCTGGTCGGACTGGTACGACGGCCGCGTCCAGTTCGTCGGGATCGCGGCGGGCGACCACATCGAGGTCGTGGCCGGCGACGACACCGAGGGCGGCCCGTTCACCGCCATCTACCGCGCCGGCGACCGGATCGTCGGCGCCCTGGCCGTCGACATGCCGGCCGAGGTCATGAAGTACCGGCGCCTCATCGGCGCGCGCAAGACGTGGGACGACGCGCTGGAGCTCGCCGAGCAGCGCCGCGCGCAGCGCGCCGAGAAGGCCCGACAGCGAGCCGAGGGAGCCAGCACGTGACCACCACGGCCGACCGGCCCGACCTCGATCCCCTCGACCTGTCGTCCCTGGACTTCTGGGGCCGGCCGATGGCCGAGCGGGACGCCACGTTCGCCGAGCTGCGCCGCGAGCGCCCGGTCTCCTGGCACCGGCCACCGGAGGGCATGCTCATGCCCGGCGAGGACGACCCGGGGTTCTGGGCCGTCGTGCGCCACTCCGACATCGGCCACGTCAGCAAGAACGCGAAGCTCTTCTGCTCGGGGCAGGGCGTGCAGTTCCAGGACGCGCCGCCGGAGCTCCTGGAGGCGACCCAGTCGTTCCTCGCGATGGACGCGCCTCGCCACACCAAGCTGCGCAAGATCGTCAGTGCGGCGTTCACCCCGAAGCAGGTCGCCCGCGTCGAGGACCGCATCGCGGCGCGCGCCCGCACGATCGTCGACCAGCTCCTCGAGCACCTCTCCGACGGCTCCGACGGCGACTTCGTGCAGCTGGTGGCCAAGCAGCTGCCCATGGGCACGATCTACGACCTCATGGGCGCGCCCGAGGAGTACCAGGACTCGCTGGCCGAGGCCGCCGACCTGCTCGTCGCGACCAACGACCCGGACGTGCTGGAGCACCTGGGCCTCGAGGACCCGCTCGCCGCCGCCGGGCAGGCGCTGGCGAACCTGCTGGGCCCGGCGACGGAGCTGATCGAGGCCCGGCGCCGGGACCCCCGCGACGACCTCATGACCAACCTCGTGTCGGCCGAGGTCGACGGCGAGAGCCTCACCGACCAGGAGATCGGCGCGTTCTTCGTGCTCCTGTCGGTGGCCGGCAACGACACCACCCGCAACACGATCGCCCACTCGATGCTGCGGCTCACCGAGCACCCCGACCAGCGGGCGTGGCTCGCCGAGGACCTCGACGGCCGGATGCGCACCGCGGTCGAGGAGTTCGTCCGGCACGCCTCGCCGGTGCTGACGTTCCGCCGCACCGCGCTCGAGGACACCGAGCTGCGCGGGCAACGGATCGCCGCCGGCGACAAGGTCGTCATGTTCTACGAGTCGGGCAACCGGGACGACGAGGTCTTCACCGACCCGCAGCGTTTCGACCTGTCGCGCGACCCGAACCCGCACGTCGGCTTCGGGGGTGGCGGACCGCACTTCTGCATGGGCAACATGCTCGCGCGCACCCAGTTGCGGCAGATCTTCGCGCAGCTCCTCACGCGGGCCCCGGGCCTGACGGTGGGGCCGCCCGAGATGCTGCGCAGCAACTTCGTGCACGCGGTGAAGACCATGCCCTGCTCGCTCGGGGGCTGAGCTCGTCCCCCACGGGGCGGTGAGGGGACGCGGAGTGTCGTCAGTGGTGCCGACGCTGGTCCTGTCCGGGGCACGGTCCCGGGTGGAGCGCGAGCTGGTCCGACGCTGGGCGGAGTCGACGTACGGCGACGATCCCGTCCGGGTCGTCCCCGACGACGGCCGCGAGCTCGCCGGCGCCCTCGACGGCGCCGGGCCGGACACCACCGTCGTGCCCGTGCGCGTCGTGTGGCCGCCCGCCGAGCGGGACTCCTCGGACTCGCCGGCCCTCACCGACCTGCTCTCGCTGAGCGCCCGGCGCCGGACGCTGCGGCACGCGCACGCCCGCGTGCGGGGCTGGTCGGACGCGCGCGGGCGGGTGGTCGCGGGCGACGCGGCGACGCTGGCCCAGCTGCGCCGCGAGGGCGACCGCGAGCTCGGCAGCCCCGACGGCGCCGGCTTCGTGGCGTTCGTGCGCCGCCGCGCCACGCTGGCGTGCGACCGCGCGGAGCGCCGGCTCACCGGCGACCGCTACAAGGTCCCGCGACTCATGGCCGAGCAGATCGTCGCGTCGGCCGCGGTCCGGGAGCGGGCGGCGGCGCTTGCCGGCGAGCTGGATCTGTCGGTCGACGAGGTGCTCACCCGCACGTCGTCGTGCCTCACCGAGATGGCCGCGGTCCAGAGCCCGCCGGCCATCGAGGCGTTCCGGTCGGTGATGAGCCCGCTGCACCGGCGGGCGTGGGAGCTCGACGTCGACACCACGAGCCTGGGCGACCTGCGCGAGCAGGGCCGCGCCCGCCCGCTGGTGTTCCTCCCGTCGCACCGCAGCTACGCCGACCCGCTGGTGCTCGCCGAGGTGCTGCACGCCCACGACTTCCCCCGCAACCACGTCCTCGGCGGCAACAACCTCGCGTTCTGGCCGCTCGGCACGCTCGGGCGCCGGGCCGGGATCGTGTTCATCCGGCGCAGCTTCGGCGACGACGCCGTCTACAAGTTCGCGGTCCGCGAGTACTTCGGTCACCTGCTGGACAAGCGCTTCAACCTCGAGTGGTACATCGAGGGCGGCCGCACGCGGACCGGGAAGCTGCGCCCGCCGAAGTACGGGCTCCTGCGCTACCTCGTCGACGCCGCCGACCAGCTGCCCGGGGACTCGCCGGGCCGCGACCCGCTGCTCGTCCCGGTGTCGCTGCACTACGACCAGCTCCACGAGGTGGGCGCCCTGGCCGCCGAGCAGGGCGGCGCGGGCAAGAAGGCCGAGGGGCTGGGCTGGCTCGCCGGCTACATGCGCGACCAGCAGCGCCGTATCGGTTCGGCGCGCATCCGTTTCGGCGAGCCGATCGCCCTGCGCGAGGCGCTGCGCGACGCCGGCGAGGGCTCGGCGCAGCTGGAGAAGGTCGCCTTCCGCGTCTGCCTGGGGATCAACCGCGCCACCCCGGTGACGCCGACCTCGGTGGTCACGTTCGCGCTGCTCGGCGCGGGCGGGCGCGCGCTGACCTTCGAGCAGGTCCGCGACGTCGTCGCGCCGGTGCAGGGGCTGCTCGCCGACGAGCCCGCGACCGGCGATCTGGACACCGACGACGGGGTCGCCGAGACCCTCGACCGCCTCGTGTCGGTCGGCGTCGTCGAGCGCTTCGACGGCGGCCCGCAGACGGTGTGGTCGATCGGGCCCGACCGCCACCACGTCGCCGCGTTCTACCGCAACGGCGTGCTGCACCACCTGCTCAACCGGGCCGTGCTGGAGATGGCGCTGCTCGCCGTCGTCGACTCCGGGCGCGAGCTCGCCCACGACGAGGTGCTGGAGGCCAGCTGGGAGGCGGCGCTGGCCCTGCGCGACCTGCTGAAGTTCGAGTTCTTCTTCCCCCGCAAGCGCGAGTTCCGCGACGAGCTGCTCGCCGAGCTCGACCGCCTCGCGCCCGGCTGGGCGGGCACGCCGGCCTCGGCCGGCGGTGCCGCGGCGCTGCTCGGGCAGGCCGACCTGCTCGTCGCGCCCCGTACGCTGCTGCCGTTCGTCGAGTCGCAGTGGGTGGTGGCGACGGTGCTGGCCGACCACGCCGGAGCGCTGGAGGACCGCGGCCCGTTCCTCGACGCGTGCACGGGGCTGGGCCAGCAGTGGTGGCGCCAGCAGCTGCTCCAGGGCGCCGACGTCGTGTCCCGCGAGCTGTTCACCACGGCGCTGCGGGCCGCCGACAACCGCGGGCTGCTCGGCGCCGACGCGACACCGCAGGCCCGCGCGGCGTGGCGCGACGAGGTTGCCGCCGTCCGCGACCGGCTGCGCCGCGCCGGCCGGCGCGAGGGCGAGCTGCGGGCCGACGTGTTCGGAGGGGTGCCCGGTGCCGCGCAGCAGTGAGCTGGACGCCCGGCGCGCCGCGATCCGGGCCGCGCCCGCGGGCAGCGTCGCGGTGGTCGACGAGACGGCGTTGCTGGCGAGCTCCGCGGTGGCCGCGCACGCGGGCGAGGCGCTGCGGTCGGGGCGCACCGCGTGGCGCGCGGTGCCCGGCGACGTCGCCCTGCTCGCGGGGGCCGGCGACGACGAGGACGCGGTCCGCCGGCTGGTCGCGGGCTGGGCCGGCGAGGACGAGGAGACCCTCGCGCGCCGCGCCCGCACGCTCCTGCGCGACGAGCTGGGCGCCTCGCTGCGCCCGGAGGTCTGGTCGCTGGTGCTCGAGCACCGCCGCGCCGGGCACCACGTCGTGCTCACCGGGCACGCGCCGCGCCCGGTGCTCGCCCCGATCGCCGACGACCTCGGCGCCGACGAGCTGGTCGCGACCGAGGTGGCGCTCGGCGAGGGCACGCTCACCGGCGAGGTCGCGGGGCCGGTGCTCCTCGACGGCCGCGGCGAGCGCAAGGCGGCCGCGCTGGGCGGGCGGACCGTGGCCTTCGCCTACGCCGGCCCGAGCTCGGAGGCCCTGCTGGCCACCGCCCGGCACCCGCTGGTGGTGTCGGCGACCCCGCACCAGGGCGGGCACCCGGTGCTGCCCGTCGAGCCCCGCGGCGGCACGCTCGCCACGCCCGGCGACGTCCTGCGCACCGCCGGGTTCTACGGAGCGCTGGTCGGCGCCGCGGGCACCGCCGCCGCGGTCGGGCTCGCCCGCCGCTCGCGCCGGCAGATGGTCGACCTGACGTGCTCGGTCACCGGCGACCTCGGGCTCGCGCTGGCCGGCATCGACGTCGAGGTCACGGGCGCCGAGCACCTGTGGTCGGCGCGGCCCTGCGTGTTCGTGTTCAACCACCAGTCCAAGATCGACGTCGCCCTGCTCATGAAGCTGCTGCGCGGCGGGTTCACCGGCGTCGCCAAGGCCGAGGCCGCGTCGATCCCGCTGTGGGGCGCGATGTTCAAGCTCGCCGGGGTGGCGTTCGTCGACCGCGGCAACACCAGCCAGGCGAGGGAGGCCCTCGAGCCCGCCGTGCGCAAGCTGCGCGACGAGGGCTGGTCGCTGGCGATCGCGCCCGAGGGCACCCGCTCGCCCACCCCGCGGCTCGGGCGGTTCAAGAAGGGCGCGTTCCACATCGCGATGCAGGCGGGCGTGCCGATGGTCCCGATCGTCATCCACGACGCCGGCGAGGTGATGTGGCGCGGGCACCAGACGCTGCGCGGCGGCACCGTGCACGTCGACGTGCTGCCGCCGATCGACACCTCGGACTGGACCGTCGCGACGATGACCGAGCACGTCGAGGACGTCCGGAACCGCTTCGTCGAGGTCCTGGAGGGGGCGCGATGAGTCCGGACCCGACCCCGCCCCGCAGCGACGACGGCCGCCTCCTGTGGTCGCGCTCGGAGGAGCTCACCGGCTTCGAGGCCCTGATGTGGCGCGTCGAGGCGGACCCGCGGATGCGCTCGACCGTCGTGCTCGTCGAGACCCTCGACCGCGAGCCGGACTGGGAGCGCTTCGTCGCCGCCACCGACTGGGCCTCGCGGGTGGTGCCCCGGTTCCGGGAGCGGATCGTCACCCCGTTCCTGGGGGCGGGCACGCCGCACTGGGCGCTCGACCCCGACTTCGACCTGCACTACCACCTGCGCCACCTCGCGCTCCCCGACGGCGCCGGGACGCCGGGGCTGTTCACGCTCGCCGAGCAGCTCGCGATGACCCCGCTCGACCCGTCCCGGCCGCTGTGGGAGGCGACGCTCGTCGGTGGCCTGCCCGACGGTGGGGCGGCGCTGCTGTTCAAGCTCAGCCACGTCCTCTCCGACGGCATGGGGCTCGCCCAGCTACTGGCCGGGCTGCACTCGCGCACCCGGGAGCCGATGACCGACAAGCCCCAGCCCCCGCCGCCCGAGGCGGCACCGCGCGGGCTGCCGGGCGAGGTGGCGCGCCAGGTCCGCAGCGACATCGGCCTGGTCGGCGGGGCGGCGCGCAGCCTGCTGGGCGTGGCGGCGACCCTGGTGCGGCCCGACCACGCGGTCCGCGACGCCGCCGCCTACCTGGTCTCGGCCGCCCGGGTGCTCTCGCCGCCGCCCGCGCCGCCGCTGCCGGTGCTCGCCCACCGCAGCCCGTCGTGGCGCTTCCGCACGCTCGACGTGCCCTTCGCCGACCTGCGCGCGGCCGGCAAGTCGGTCGGCGGCTCGGTCAACGACGCCTACGTCGCCGGCCTCCTGGGGGCCTTCCGTCGCTACTCGGAGCGCCGCGGCGAACCGCTGCCGCCGGACCGGCTCATGCCCGTCACGCTGCCGGTGTCGATCCGCCGCGAGGAGCACGAGCCCGGCGGCAACCACTTCGCGCCGGCCCGCCTGTCGGCGCCGGTGGGGATCGTCGACCCGGCCGCGCGGGTGATCGACGTGCGCCGGCGGATGAAGGTCGCGCTCGGCGAGCCGGCCCTGGAGAGCGTCGAGATCGTCAGCGCGTGGCTCGCCCGGCTGCCCGGCGCGGTCGTCGCGAACCTCGGGGGCGGCGCGACGAGGAGCAACGACCTGCAGGCCAGCAACATCCCCGGGCTGCGCGAGGACGCGTACCTGGCCGGCGCGCGGATCCTGCGCAGCTACCCGTTCGCGCCGCTGCCCGGCTGCGCGGCGATGATCGCGATGGTGACCCACGGCGACACGTGCTGCGTCGCCGCGAACCTCGACGCGGCGTCGTTCACCGACCTCGCCGGCTTCGAGCAGGACCTCGCCGACGGGTTCGCCGAGGTGCTCGCCCTGGGGGCGGGCGCATGAGCGGCGAGCCGCTGGTCCTGCTGCACGGGGCGAGCATGTCCGCGCGCGCCTGGGACCCCGTCCGGTCGGCGCTCGAGGCGCACCACGAGGTGCTCGTCCCGACGATGGCCGGGCACCGCGGCGGGTCGAGCTGGCCCGACGGCGAGCCGGTCGGCGTCGCCGGGATCGTCGACGACGTCGAGACCCTCATGGACGACGCGGGCATGCCGACCGCGCACCTCGTCGGCAACTCCCTGGGCGGCTGGGTGGCGCTCGAGCTCGCACGACGCGGCCGGGCCCGCACGGTGGTGGCGCTCTCGCCGGCCGGCGGCTGGGGCTCGGCGTGGGACCTGCGCCGGCTGGTGTGGTCGTTCCGGCTGGGCTCGGCGCTGGCCGGCTCGGAGACGCTGCGCGCCGCGGCCCGCCGGCCGTGGGTGCGCCGGGTGCTGCTGTCCCGGGTGCTCGAGCGCGGCGACCGGGTGCCGACCGCCGACGTCGGCGAGCTCTTCGACGACCTCGCCGGCTGCGTGATCCTGCACGAGCTGCTCGACGGGGCCGCCGAGCACGGCGGCGTCGCGCCCTTCCCCGACCTGCCCTGCCCCGTGCGCGTCGCCTGGTCCGGCCGCGACCGCCTCATCCCCTGGCGCCGCCACGGCGTCGCGCTGCGCGAGCGCCTGCCCGGCGCCGAGTTCGTGCGCCTGCCGCGCGTCGGCCACGTGCCGATGTGGGACGACCCCGACCTGGTGGTCGACACCGTCCTCGGTGTCACCGCCGCTCACCGAGCCCTGGAGACGCCAGCATGATCGGCACCGAGACCGACCTCGAGATCGACGGCACCCGCGGGCGCGTCGTCGTGCGCCGCCGCGACCCCGACGGCGCGCCGCGGCGGGTCGTGCTCGTCGCGCACGGCTACGGCGAGCACTCCGGGCGCTACGCCCACGTCCTCGACCGCCTCGCCGGCGACGGCTCCGTCGTCTACGCCCCCGACCACCAGGGCCACGGGCGCTCGGAGGGCGAGCGGGTGCTCGTGCACGACATCGAGGAGGTCGTCGAGGACCTCGACCAGGTCCGCCGCGTCGCCCGCAACGAGCACCCCGACCTGCCGATCGTGCTGCTCGGGCACTCGATGGGCGGGCTCATCGCCGCGCGCTACGCCCAGCGCTACCCGGACGTGCTCGCAGGGCTGGTGCTCACCGGGCCGGTCGTCGGCGGGAGCCCGGGCATCTTCGGGCTGCTCGAGTACGACCCCATTCCCGAGGTGCCGATCGACCCCGCGGTGCTCTCCCGCGACCCCGCCGTCGGCGAGGCCTACGCGGCCGACCCGCTGGTGTGGCACGGGGCGTTCAAGCGCCCGACGCTCGAGGCGTTCGTGGCCTCGGTGGAGGCGATCGCCGCGGGCCCGGGGTTCGGCGAGCTGCCCGTGCTCTGGGTGCACGGCGAGGACGACCAGCTCGTGCCGCTGGACTCCACCCACCCGGTGATGGAGAAGCTCGCCGGCAGCGACCAGACGACCCGGATCGACCCCGGCGCCCGCCACGAGATCCTCAACGAGACCCACCACGACGAGGTCCTCGACGACGTCGTCGCCTTCGTCGCGCGGGTCACCTAGGCCGGCGCGGGCTCGCCCTCGCCGGTGAGCGCCCGGCGCAGCAGGTGCATCGCGAGCACGACCGAGCGCTCGCGGATGTCGCCGCGCTCGCCCGGCAGCACCGGGTCGCGGGCCAGCGTGCGCCCGTCGGCGGTGCGCACGCAGAAGCAGACGTAGCCGACGGGCTTGGCCTCGGTACCCCCGCCCGGCCCGGCGACACCGGTGATCGCCACCGCGATCGTCGCGCCGAAGCGGGCCAGCGCCCCGTCGGCCATGGCCTCGGCGACCTGCGGCGACACCGCGCCGTGCTCCTCGATCAGCTCGCGGGGCACGCCGAGCACGTCGGCCTTGGCGTCGTTGGAGTACGAGACGACGCCGCCGGCGACGTGCGCGGACGCCCCGGCCGGCGCGGTCAGCCGCCCGGCGAGCAGCCCGCCGGTGCACGACTCGGCGGTGGCGACGACCTGGCCGTCGAGCAGCTCGAACAGGAGCTCGTCGATCGTCTGCCCGGTGCGGGAGAAGATCGTGCGCCCGTGGCGGCGGTCGATCTCGGCGACCACCGCGTCGCGCGCCGTCGCCGCGGCCGTCGAGCCGGGGGCGTGGCGCAGGTCGACCTCGAGGGTGAAGTCGCGCAGGCACGTGGTGATCTCGAGCGGGGTGAGGTCGGTGCCGGCGCCGACGTCGCGCAGGGTCGCGGCGATCTCGGACTCGGGCACCCCGAACAGCCGCAGGTGGGTCTCGGTCCACGGCGAGGTGCGCGCGAGGACCTCCTGCACCGGCGCGCTCGCGAGCGCCTCGTCCCACATCGCGCGGACCTCGCGCGGCGGGCCGGGCAGCACCAGGATCGTCGGGCCGCCGCGCTCCGGGTGCGGCGGCACCGCGAGCCCGGGTGCCGTGCCGGCCGGCCGGATCGGCGTCGCCCCGCGCGGCACCATCGCCTGCTTGCGGTTGGCGGCGGCGAGGGCGTCGGCGTCCCACCGCAGGCGGTCGGCGAACTTGCTGATGATGTCGCCGACCACCTTCTCCATGTGCTCGTCGAGCTCGAGCGGCCGGTCGGTCTCGGCGGCCACGACCTCGGCGGTGAGGTCGTCGGCGGTGGGACCGAGCCCGCCGGTGGTGACGACGAGGTCGATGCCGTCACCGGCGAGGAAGCGCAGCGCCGCCGCCATGTCCTCGCCGCGGTCGCCGACGAGCACGAGGTGGGACACCTCGACGCCGAGCTCGCCGAGACGTTCGGCCACCCAGGGCCCGTTGCGGTCGGTGATCCGCCCGGTCAGCAGCTCGCTGCCGGTCGCCACGATCCCGGCCCGCACCCCGTTGACCGTCCCGCGCCCCTCGTCGGCCACGTCGCACTCCGCTCCTGGTCCGCTGCCTGCCCTGCCCCGTCATCCCACCAGAGCGGGGCGGTCCCGGCCTTCCGGCGGGGGACGGCGATGGGCCGGTCGGGTGGTTCTCCGCCGAACGACACCGAAGGAGTGCGTCGCTGTGCACATCTGTACCGGTGGGTCATCGTTGGAGGGGGTACAGGGTGCATAGTGGTCCGGGCGAGTGACTACTCGGCCGTCAAGTGATCACAGTTCGTCGCCGACCGTGAACGCGGCGAGGATGCGGTCGGCGGCGCCGCCAGCCACGCGACGGCGTGGCCCGGGTCCGGCGACCGTCGGGGGACGACCGGGAAGGGGAGTGGTGCCGTGAGCCACGACCCCGTGGCGTCCCTCTCGCTCGCCGCGCCCGGCGAGGTCTCGTCCGCGGCCGTGTCCGTCCTCGGCGTCCTGCTCGTCCTGGTGGTCGTGGGCTCGGTGGCCGGCCTGCTGGTCCAGTGGGTCCGCCGCCGCCGGCACGACCTCGCCGCCGCGGAGCTCGCCGACCGGCTGCGCCGCGACGCCCACCGTGACCCGCTGACCGGGCTGCTCAACCGCGAGGGCTTCCTGCACGCCGACCCCGCTCCGGGCAGCGCGGTGGCCGTCGTCGACCTGCGCCTGCTCGGCCAGGTCAACGACACCCTCGGCCACGCGCGCGGCGAGGTGTTCGTCCGGCTCGCGAGCGAGCGCATGGTCAGCGTGCGCCTGCCCGTCCTCACCGGCGACGCGCCCGTGGCGGCCCGGCTCGAGGGCGACACCTTCGCCGTGCTCCTGCCCGGGGTCGACGGCCACGAGGCCCACACCGCCGCGGAGGACCTGCGCGAGCGCCTCCTCGCCCCCTACCTCGTGGAGGGCGTGCGCTTCGAGCCCCCGGTCGTCGTCGGCGTCGCCGCGGACGGCCCGTGGCTCGCCGACGTCCCCGCCGGCCCCGAGCGCACGGCCGCGCTCCTGCGCCGCGCCGACGTCGCGCTCGCCGCCACGCGCGACGGCGGCGACCCGGTCCGCTGCTACGAGCCGAGCATGGGGGAGCGGGCGGCGCGCCGCCTGCGGCTCATCCGCGGCTTCTCGGCCGCCGTCGCCCGCCACGACGTCCGCGTCGACTTCCAGCCCGTGGTCTCGCTGGGCGAACGCACCGTGATCGGCGTCGAGGCGCTGGCGCGCTGGGACCACCCCGAGCTCGGCCTGCTGCTGCCCGACGAGTTCGTCCCCGTCCTCGAGGCCACCGGCCAGATCGCCGAGCTCACCTCGTTCGTCCTCGATGAGTCGCTCGCGGCCGCCCGCCGCTGGCTCGACCGCGGGATGCGCCTGTCGGTGGCGGTCAACGTCTCGGTCGGCAACCTCGCGGCGGCCGACTTCCCCGACGAGGTGGCGACGCTGCTCGCCGCCCACCGGGTCCCCGCCGAGCTGCTGACGCTCGAGCTCACCGAGTCCGGGGTGTCCTCGGAGCGGGAGGTCGCGCTGCCCGTGCTGCGCCGGCTGCACGCGCTGGGCTGCCACCTCGCCGTCGACGACTTCGGCACCGGACAGTCGTCGCTGGCCCACCTGCGGCGCCTCCCCGTCGACCAGGTCAAGATCGACAAGAGCTTCGTGCTGGGGATGGGCACCGAGTACGGCGACGTGGCCGTCGTCCGCGCCATCGTCGAGATGGGCCACACGCTCGGGCTGACGGTGGTCGCCGAGGGTGTCGAGCAGGCGGCCGTGCGCGTCGCGCTCGCCGAGATGGGCTGCGACGTCGCGCAGGGCTACCTGGTGTCGCGCCCGCTGCCCGCGCGGTGCTTCGAGCGCTGGCTCGACTCGCTCGACGTGCACCCGGGCGAGCCCGGCGCCGCGGCCGGACCCCGGACGCTCATCGCGTGACGGGCCCTGTAGTCTTGTCCGTGGCCCTCCGGGGCAGGCCCCTTTAGCTCAGTCGGCAGAGCGTCTCCATGGTAAGGAGAAGGTCTACGGTTCGATTCCGTAAAGGGGCTCTCGGTGAGCAGGCCGGCGAACTGATGGTTCGTCGGCTTCGTCGTGTGACGGGCGCTCGCCGCGGCGGTGTAGCTCAGTCGGTAGAGCAAACGGCTCATAATCGTTGTGTCGCCGGTTCAAGTCCGGCCACCGCTACCACCAAGATCGCGGGTTCCGTCCCGCGGTCGCGGCTGCAACACCGTGACGAGAGGAACCTCCGTGGCCACCACCGACATCCGTCCGAAGATCACGCTGGCCTGCGAGGAGTGCAAGAACCGCAACTACATCACGCGGAAGAACCGGCGGAACGACCCCGATCGCCTCACGATCAAGAAGTTCTGCCCGCACTGCGGCACCCACCGCGGCCACCGCGAGACCCGCTGACGCTCGCCCGTGCCGCTCGACGCGTCGTTCGTGGGCCGGACCTGGCCCGCGGAGACCTACGAGGTCTCGCTGGAGAAGATCCGGGAGTTCGCCACGGCCATCGGTGCCGACGACCCCGTGCACCACGACCGTGACGCCGCCCGGGAGGCGGGCCACCCCGACGTCGTCGCCCCGACGACGTTCCCGGTGGTCTTCACCTGGCCCGCGACGCGGCGCGTGGTCGACGACCCGGCGCTCGGCCTCGACTTCACGCGCGTCGTGCACCGCGACCAGTCCGTCGAGGTGACCCGCCCGCTCCACGCGGGCGACGTCGTCACCTCCGTGGTGGCCGTCGACGACATCCGCGACCTGGCGGGCAACGACGTCATCACCTTCCGCGTCGACGTCACCGACGCCGACGGCGCCACGGTGCTGACCACCCGCGCGACCCTCGTCGGGCGCGCCGAGCCCGAGGGCGCTGCGTCGTGAGCGCCCTGACGGACGCGGGCGCCGGCGACCAGCTCGAGCCGCGCACGGTGACGATCACCCGTGCCGACCTCGTCGCCTACGCCGGCGCCTCCGGCGACCTCAACCCGATCCACTGGAACGAGCGCGTCGCGCTCGAGGTCGGGCTGCCGGGCGTCATCGCCCACGGCATGTTCACGATGTCGCTGGCGGCCCGCTACGTCGGCGACCTGGCCGGCGACCCCGCCGCCGTGGTGGCCTTCTCCACCCGCTTTACGCGCCCCGTCGTCGTCCCCGACGACGACGCCGGCGCCACCGTCGAGCTCGGCGCGAAGGTCACCGACGTCGCCGACGACGGCACGCGCACCGTGAGCGTCACGGCCACCCACGAGGGCAAGGGCGTCCTGGGCAAGGCCGTCGCCACCGTCCGCCCCCGCTAGGCACCCCCCCTCCGCTCGCCCCCGCCCTTCCCGCAGCGAACGCGCTGTTCGCTGCTTCTAGGCGCGCGAAGTCCCCGTTCGCGAACGGACGAGGCGCGCGTCGCGATCGCGAACGGGGAGTTCGGACGCCTAGAAGCAGCGAGATACCCGTTCGCTGCAACGTGGGGGACGGACTCAGGCGGGGGTCGGGACGCCCAGGGTGGCGAGGACCGCGCGGGACATCGCCGCCGACCCGAGCGCGTTGGGGTGCACCGGCGCCGCGGGGGCGGTCGGGACGAGGCCCTCGATCCAGCGCTCCCCGGGCAGCGCGCACACGTCGTGGCCCAGGGTCGGCGTGCGCGTGTCCACGTAGGTCGCGTCGCCGTCGGCCGCGGCGTCGGCGATCTCGCCGTTCAACTGGTCCAGCACGCCGCGCAGGTACTCGACGTCGCCCGGGGTGTAGGGCACGACCGGGTAGCAGCCCGGGCCCTGCGCCGGCAGCACCGAGGGGTAGCCGACGAGCAGGACGCGGGCGTCCGGGGCGCGGCGGTGGACCTCGTCGAGGACGTCGTCGAGACGGTCGCCGAGGTCGTCGATGCGCGCCGCGAGCTCGTCGTGGGGACCCTGGGTGTAGCGGTCCCGGCAGGGCGTGCCGAACGGCGTCGGGCTCACGCAGGCCTGCACGATCTCGGAGAACCCGATGTCGTTGCCGCCGATCCCGACGGTGACGAGCTGCGTGCCGGCCCCCAGCGCGTCGTACTGCGGCGGGTTCTCGCCGCCCTGCACCGGCTGCGGGGCGGCGAAGTCGCGGGTCCGGGCGCCGCTGCAGCTGACGTCGGTCAGCTGTGCGGCGGTGCGCTCGGCGACCAGGTGCGGGTAGTTGTTCGCCGAGCGCAGGCACCCCGGCGGCGGACCCGCCGGGGCACCGGTCAGCGGCGAGGCCGTGTAGGAGTCGCCGAGCGCGACGTAGGCCTGCCCGGCGGCCGTCGGGGCGCCCAGCGCCACCGGCGCGAGGACGACTCCGAGGAGCCCGACGGTGAGGGCGACGAACAGGCGCAGGACGATCGGCGGTCTCCAGGGTCGAGTTCTGCTGCGCTGCATCTCCCGGCCGACCACCGGCACTCCTCGGATGAGTTCGAGGTCCCGGCGGGACCGACGCGTCGGATGATGATCCCCGGTCCTACTTCGCCTCGGCCAGCAGGTCGGCCATGCGGGTGACGCCGGTGCGCAGGTCGTCGTCGCCGAGGGCGTAGGACAGCCGGAAGTACCCGGGGGTCCCGAACGCCTCGCCGGGCACGACGGCCACCTCGGCGTGCTCGAGCACGAGCGCGGCGAGGTCGACGCTGGTCCGCGGGCGCTCGCCGCGGATCTCCTTGCCGAGCAACCCGGCCACCGACGGGTAGGCGTAGAACGCGCCGCGCGGGACGGGGCACGTGATGCCGTCGATGCCCGAGAGCAGCTCGACGATGAGCCGGCGGCGCCGGTCGAACGCCTCGCGCATCTCGGCCACCGCGTCCAGCGGGCCCGTGACGGCCGCGAGCGCCGCGCGCTGGGCGACGTTGCAGACGTTCGAGGTCAGGTGCGACTGCATGTTGATCCCGGCCGCGACGACGTCGGCGGGGCCGATCATCCAGCCGACCCGCCAGCCGGTCATGGCGAACGTCTTCGCGACGCCGTTGAGCACCACGCAGCGGTCGGCGATCTCGGGCACCGCCACCGGCATCGAGACGTGCTCGGCGCCGTCGTAGACGAGGTGCTCGTAGATCTCGTCGGCGATCACCCAGATGCCGTGCTCGGCGGCCCAGCGCCCGACGGCCTCGACGAGCTCGCGCGGCGCGACCGCCCCGGTGGGGTTGGACGGCGAGCACCACAGCAGCGCCTTGGTGCGCGGCGTGCGGGCGGCCTCGAGCGCCTCGACGGTGGGCAGGAAGTCGGTCGACTCGTCGGTGTCGATCTGCACCGGGTTCCCGCCGGCCATGCGCACGGCCTCGGGGTAGGTCGTCCAGAACGGCGCGGGCAGCAGCACCTCGTCGTCCGGGTCGATCAGCGCCGCGAACGCCTCGAACACTGCCTGCTTGCCGCCGTTGGTGACGAGCACCTGGCGCGCCTCGACCTGCCACCCCGAGTCGCGGGCGGTCTTCGCGGCGATCGCGTCGCGCAGCTCGGGCAGCCCGGCGGCGGGGGAGTAGCGGTGGTTCTTCGGGTCCGAGCACGCCGCGATCGCGGCCTCGACCACCGGCTGCGGCGTGGGGAAGTCGGGCTCGCCGGCGCCGAAGCCGATCACCGGGCGCCCGGCCGCCTTGAGCGCCTTGGCCTTCGCATCGACCGCCAGCGTCGCCGACTCCGCGATCCCGCCGACGCGGGCCGAGATGCGGCGGTCGGTCGCGGAGGGGTGCAGGGAAGCCGAGGACGACGACGTCATGTCCCGGTATCCTAGGAGAAGGCCCCAGCTCGTCTCGCCGCCCGGGCGCCGCTGCTGCCCCGGCGCCGTCGACGTCTCGGCCTTGACGTAGCATTGCTCACCGGGACGGATCGTCCGTCGCTCCCGCGCGCTCGTCGCCGTGTGGATCGACCTCGGCCCGGCCCACGGCGTCCTCCCGGGGACGCCACAGGGGCGTAGCTCAATTGGCAGAGCAGCGGTCTCCAAAACCGCAGGTTGCAGGTTCAAGTCCTGTCGCCCCTGCACCGCGACGGTGAGGCCCGCCGACCAGGCGGGGTGTGGACGAGGACGGTGAGGACGGCGCAGTGAGCGAGGACAGCAGCCGGCGTCGGCGCGCGAGCGACGACGACGACGCGCGTCCGGTCACCGCCGCCGGCCGTCGACGGCGCGCCGACGCGGCCGGCAACGGCAGTGGCGGGGACGCGACGGACACCGACGGCGCCCGCTCGTCGGGCAAGGGCTCGGGCAAGGGCACGGCCACCCCGACGCGGGACCGCACCCAGGAGTCGCAGGGGTCGCTGTTCGCCCGCCTGCGGCGGTTCCTCCGCGAGGTGGTGGCCGAGCTCCGCAAGGTGCACTGGCCCACCCGCCGGCAGATCGTGGTCTACACGTTCGTCGTCCTCGTGTTCGTGTCGTTCATGGTGGCGCTGGTGGCAGGCCTCGACTGGGTGTTCGCCAAGGCCGTGTTCGCCCTCTTCGGCTGACCGTTCCGCCGAGCGGCCGGCCGGGCACCGCGCCGCGGTGCCCGCCGTGCAAAGGAAGTGAGTGAGAAGTGACCTCCGCAGGATCCGGCGCAGAGCCCGAGAACGGCACCCCCGACGGCGGCGAGCCCGAGCTCGTGGCCGAGTCCCGCACGCGCGGCGTCATGGTGCGTGAGGGCAGCGGCACGTACGGGGACCTCAGCACCGAGGAGAACCCGGCCACCCTCAGCGACGCCGAGGTGGCCCGCGCGGCCCAGGAGGCGCGCGAGGCCGAGGACGCCGGGGCCTCCGACGGCGACGACGACTCCGACGACGCGGTCGACCCCGAGGCCGACCTGCAGGCCGCCCGCGCCGCCCTCGGCGCCCCGGCGGACGAGGACGACTCCGACCTCCCCGAGGAGTCGGCGGGCGCGGGCGACATCGCGGCCCGCGACGACACCGAGGACGACCTCCGCGTCGACGAGGCGCCGGTCGCCGAGGAGGCCGCCGAGGTCGAGGAGGAGGAGGTCGACCCGGCGCAGGCCCTCAAGGACTCGCTGCGTCTGGCCCCCGGCGACTGGTACGTCGTGCACTCCTACGCGGGCTACGAGAACAAGGTGAAGGCCAACCTCGAGACCCGTGTCCAGACGCTGGACGTCGAGGAGTTCATCTTCCAGGTCGAGGTGCCCACCGAAGAGGTCACCGAGATCAAGAACGGGCAGCGCAAGCAGGTCCAGCGCAAGGTGCTGCCCGGCTACATCCTCGTGCGGATGGACCTCAACGACGCCTCGTGGAGCGCGGTGCGCAACACCCCGGGTGTCACCGGTTTCGTCGGCGCCACCTCGCGCCCGTCGCCGCTGACCCTCGACGAGGTCGTCAAGTTCCTCCTGCCCCGCCAGGAGACGCCGAAGAAGGCCAAGGGCGCGGAGAAGGCCGGCGCCGACGACACCGCCGGCAAGCCCGCCGTCGAGGTCGACTTCGAGGTCGGCGAGTCGGTCACCGTCATGGACGGCCCGTTCGCGACGCTCCCGGCGAGCATCTCCGAGGTCAACGTCGACGCCCAGAAGCTCAAGGTGCTCGTCTCGATCTTCGGCCGGGAGACCCCGGTCGAGCTCGGGTTCAACCAGGTCTCCAAGATCTAGAACCCGGAAACCACCAGCAACAACGAGGAAGTCATGCCCCCGAAGAAGCGACGGCTCTCCGCGGTCGTCAAGCTGCAGATCAGCGCCGGTGCGGCGACGCCGGCCCCGCCGGTCGGCCCGGCCCTGGGCCAGCACGGCGTGAACATCATGGAGTTCTGCAAGGCCTACAACGCGGCCACCGAGGCGCAGCGTGGTCAGGTCGTGCCGGTGGAGATCTCGGTCTACGAGGACCGGTCCTTCACCTTCGAGCTCAAGACCCCGCCGGCGGCCAAGCTGCTGCTCGCGGCGGCCGGTGTGAAGTCCGGCAGCCCGACGCCGCACAGCAAGAAGGTCGGCTCGGTCACCGCCGAGCAGGTCCGCGAGATCGCGCAGACCAAGATGCAGGACCTCAACGCCAACGACCTCGACCAGGCGTCGAAGATCATCGCCGGCACCGCCCGGTCGATGGGTCTCACCGTCTCCGAGTGACCGCGTCGGCCGACCTCCGTCGGCCGGCACCCGTGGGAGGGCCGCGCAGCCCTGACCACACCTGATCCGTTCGAGAAGGACAGAGAATGAAGCGCAGCAAGGCCTACCAGAAGGCCGCCGAGAAGGTGGACTTCGACAAGCTCTACAGCCCCCTCGAGGGCATCGGCCTGGCCAAGGACACGACGACCACGTCGATGGACGCGACCGTCGAGGTCGCCATGCGGCTGGGCGTCGACCCCCGCAAGGCCGACCAGATGGTCCGCGGCACCGTGAACCTGCCGCACGGCACCGGCAAGACCGCCCGCGTCATCGTGTTCGCCACCGGCGACAAGGCGCGCGAGGCCGAGTCGGCCGGAGCCGACGTCGTGGGGTCCGACGACCTCATCGAGCGCATCCAGGGCGGCTGGCTCGAGTTCGACGCCGCCGTCGCGGCGCCCGACCAGATGGCCAAGGTCGGCCGCGTGGCCCGCATCCTCGGCCCCCGCGGGCTCATGCCCAACCCCAAGACCGGCACCGTCACCCCGGACGTCGCCCGCGCCGTCGGCGACATCAAGGGCGGCAAGGTGAACTTCCGCGTCGACAAGCAGGCGAACCTGCACCTGATCATCGGCAAGGCCAGCTTCGACACCGAGAAGCTCGTCGAGAACTACGGTGCCGCGCTGGACGAGATCCTCCGGGCGAAGCCGGCCGCCGCCAAGGGCCGCTACGTCAAGAAGATCACCGTCACCACGACGATGGGCCCGGGCATCCCGGTCGACCCGAACCGCACGCGGAACCTCCTGGCCGCCGAGGGCTAGTCGCGACGGTCCCCCTGGTGCGCAGGCGCTCCGGGGGGACCGCGTAGACTGATCCGCAGATCGAACCCCGATCCACCGAAGACCGCAGGTCGCCGCCCGAGCCCCGCTCGGACGGACGAAGGCCCCGCACGGGGCGCCCGCGCAGGAGGACGAGGGTCGTGACGCCCCGCCGGGCCCTTCGTGCCCGCGCCGTCCGACGCCCCGTGCACCTGTGCACGGGGCGTTTCGTCGTTCCGGGCCCCTGAGAGCACCACGCGGTCGCCCGAGTACGAGAGAGGAGGCGCGCATGGCTGCAGATGAGACGAGAGCTCCGGCTGCCGACAAGGTGGCCGCGGTCGCCGAGATCGCCGCGGAGTTCCGCGACGCCTCGGCGATGGTCGTCACCGAGTACCGCGGCCTGTCGATGAAGCAGATCTCGCAGCTGCGTCGTTCGCTGGGCTCGGACGTGACCTACACGGTCGCCAAGAACACCCTGGTCAAGCGGGCTGCCGCCGACGCCGGGGTCGAGGGACTCGACGACCTGCTCGTCGGCCCGACGGCCATCGCCTTCGTCAGCGGGGAGCCCGTGGACGCCGCCAAGGCGCTCCGCGACTTCCAGCGCGACAACAGGGCCCTGATCGTCAAGGGCGGGTACATGGAGGGCCGCGCGCTCTCCGCCGCCGAGGTCACCCAGCTCGCGGACCTCGAGTCCCGCGAGGTGCTGCTGGGCAAGCTGGCCGGCGCCATGAAGGGCAACCTGGCCAAGGCCGCCGGGCTGTTCAACGCCCCGGCCTCGCAGATCGCCCGCCTCGCGGCCGCCCTGCAGGACAAGCGTGCGTCCGAGGGCAGCGCGAGCACCGAGGAAGCCGTCGCCGCCGTCGAGTCCGCCGACGCCGAGGCCACCGCCGAGGCCTGACGGCCTCACCGATCCCCACCCCCTTTACCTGATAGGAGCCGCCACCATGGCGAAGCTGTCCACCGACGAGCTGCTCGACGCCTTCAAGGACATGACCCTCATCGAGCTCTCCGAGTTCGTGAAGAAGTTCGAGGACACCTTCGAGGTCACCGCGGCCGCGCCGGTCGCCGCCGCTGCCCCGGCCGCCGGCGGCGCCGGCGCGGCCGCCCCCGCCGAGGAGGAGAAGGACGAGTTCAACGTCGTCCTCGAGGGCGCCGGCGACAAGAAGATCCAGGTCATCAAGGTCGTCCGCGAGGTCGTCTCGGGCCTGGGCCTCAAGGAGGCCAAGGAGCTCGTCGAGAGCGCCCCGAAGCCCATCCTCGAGGGCGTCAACAAGGAGGCCGCCGAGGCCGCCAAGGCGAAGCTCGAGGAGGCCGGCGCGAAGATCAGCCTGACCTGATCTCGCGCGCGAGCGCAGCACCGCACGCACGGGGCGGGGACCTTCGGGTCCCCGCCCCGTCGTCGTCTCCGGGCCCTCCGGCCGGAGGGTGACGCGCACCACACGGCGCCGTTCGCGGACGGGTGTCCCCCGGCGGAGCGGCGAGGCGCCGTGCCGGGCCGTGAGCGGTCGCCGGGGTTCCACCGAACGCGTGGCAACAGCCGTTCGGCGCCACCCGAGAGATGCAACGCGGCGCCGTGACCGGCCGAGAGGGACCCGGCGGCTGCGCTGGTTTCCGGGTCAGTAACCTCCGCTGTCGGACGTCGTTGAGGACGTGATGCTCCCGACGGGGAGCGCCGCCTCTATGACGTCGACAACAGGCGTCGCCCATGACGCGTCGACATCACGGCGAGCGGAGGAAGTGCATGGCCGGCGTCGAGGTCGGGATCAAGAACCTGTCGAAGTCCTTCGGCAGCTCCAACATCTGGTCCGACGTCACGCTCACCCTCCCCGCCGGCGAGGTCAGCGTCCTCCTCGGCCCGTCGGGTACGGGTAAGTCGGTGCTCCTCAAGTCGATCATCGGTCTCCTCAAGCCCGAGAAGGGCTCGATCTTCATCCACGACACCGACCTCGTGCGGTGCTCGGAGTCGAAGCTCTACGAGATCCGCAAGCTGTTCGGGGTGCTGTTCCAGGACGGCGCGCTGTTCGGCTCGATGAACCTCTTCGACAACATCGCGTTCCCGCTGCGCGAGCACACCCGCAAGGGCGAGTCCGAGATCAAGGACATCGTCATGGAGAAGCTCGACCTGGTCGGGCTCGGCGGCGCGGAGGACAAGCTCCCCGGCGAGATCTCCGGCGGGATGAAGAAGCGCGCCGGCCTGGCCCGCGCGCTGGTGCTCGACCCCGAGATCATCCTGGTCGACGAGCCCGACTCGGGCCTGGACCCGGTGCGCACGGCGTACCTGAATCAGCTGATCGTCGACCTCAACGCCCAGCTCGACGCGACGATCCTCATCGTCACCCACCACCTGGGCACGGCGCGGTCGCTGCCGGACAACATCGGCATGCTGTTCCGCAAGAACCTGGTGATGTTCGGCCCGCGCGAGGTCCTGCTGACCTCCGAGGAGCCCGTCGTCCAGCAGTTCCTCCAGGGCCGTCGCATCGGCCCGATCGGCATGTCCGAGGAGAAGGACTCGGCCCAGATGGAGGCCGAGATGGAGGAGCTGAAGAAGAAGGGCGGGACGGCGGAGTCCGAGGAGTCGTTCATCGACCCGCAGCTCGAGGTCAGCGAGGGCGTCCCCGAGCGCAAGGCGGTGCAGCGGCGCAAGGACCGCGTCATGCAGGTCCTGCACACCCTGCCGCCGAAGGCGCAGACGGCGATCCTCGAGCAGCTCACCGAGGCCGACCAGGAGCGCTACGGCATCTCCCGGGACCAGGACCGCACCGAGCTCATCGAGATCACGCGCAACCAGCCGCCGGAGGACGCCGACCCGTTCGGCTACCAGGCGATGGCCGAGGCCGAGGACAACTCGCTCGTCGAGGGCGGGTCCCGCGAGGGCGAGGGCGAGGGCAGCCAGGCCGGCAGCGGCGACCCGGACGCCGACGCCGAGGCGCGCAAGGCCCCGCCGGCCGACCCGGAGTCCGACGAGCCGCTGGTGGGCGTGCCGGTCGACGAGGACGCCGGCGGCACCGTGGTGCTCCCGCAGGCCGGTGAGCACACCAAGGAGGACGGCGAGCAGTCCGACGAGTCCGGCCAGTCCCCCGAGCAGCAGGACCAGCAGGACCAGGACGACCCGCCGACCGAGCAGTTCCAGGCCGTCGACGACTCCGGTCAGCAGCAGGACCAGCAGACCGAGCAGTACCAGACCCAGGACCAGCAGACCCAGGATCAGCAGGGGAGCGGGCAGGCTGCCGCGGCGGGTGCCGCCGGCGCGGCCGGCGCCGCGGCCGCGGGTCGCCACCGCTGGCGCGACGACCCGCCGCAGCAGCCGGAACAGACCGGCGAGCAGGGCGTCGCCGGGCTCGTGCCGATGGCCGCCCGTCCCGCCCGGGAGGGCGACGAGCAGCAGGGCCAGCAGCAGCAGGCTCAGCAGCAGTCGAGCCCTCGCCAGCCCTCGCGCTCCGGCTGGACCGCGCCGAACCCCGGCCAGGACGCCGCGCCCGACCCCCAGGGCGACGCCGCCGCCGACCCGCCCGCCGAGGGTGGCCCGGGCTCGCAGGAGCAGGCGCCGCCGGCCGGTGACGTCACGGGTCGCGGGCCCTCCGACCAGCAGCAGGGCGTGCCGCGCGGGCGCGAGGACAACGACGAGGGCGTCCTCGGCGGCCTGCGCCGCATGTTCCGGCGGGGCGACTCGTGAGCAACCGCATCGCGGCCGGCAACTTCCCCGGTGCGGGGGCGCTGTCGTCGACGGGCAAGCTCTTCGCCCTGGGCCTCGACGTCGTCGTCGGGATCTTCCAGCGGCCGTTCCAGACCCGCGAGTTCATCGACCAGTGCTGGTTCATCTCGCGCGTCTGCATCCTCCCCGCGGCGCTCGTGTCGATCTCGTTCGGTTCGGTCATCTCGCTGCAGCTGGGGTCGCTGATCCGGCAGTTCGGTGCGCAGTCGTTCTCCGGCGCGGCGAGCACGCTGGCGGTCATCCAGCAGGCGGCCCCCGTCATCTGCGCGCTCCTCGTGGCCGGGGCGGGCGGGTCGGCGATCTGCGCCGACCTCGGCGCCCGCACCATCCGCGAGGAGATCGACGCGATGGAGGTGCTGGGCATCAACCCCATCCAGCGCCTCGTGGTGCCCCGGGTGCTCGCGTCGATCCTCGTGTCGGCGCTGCTGTTCGGCCTCGTCTCGATCGTCGGCGTCGCCGGCGGCTACTACTTCAACGTCGTGCTGCAGGGCGTCACCCCGGGCGCCTACGTGCAGGGCTTCTCGGCGCTGTCGAAGCCGACCGACCTGCTGGTCGGCTTCATCAAGGCGGCCCTGTTCGGGCTGGCCGCCGGCATCGTCGCCGCCTACCGCGGGCTCAACCCCGCCGGCGGGCCGAAGGGCGTGGGGGACGCGGTCAACCAGGCCGTCGTCATCACGTTCATCCTGCTGTTCGCGATCAACGTGATCGTGACGGCCGTGTACCTCAACCTCGTTCCCCCGACCAAGTTCTGAGTGCCCCGACAGTTCTGACCAAGGTCTGACCAGTTCTGACCGCCGCTCCCCAGGCCAGGATTCGATGACGATCACTTCTCGCGCACGTCGTGCCGTCGACGCGCCGCTCGGTGTCCTCGACACCCTCGGCGACCAGGCGTCCTTCTACGCGCGCACCCTCGGGTGGATCCCCAAGTCGGTGACCCGCTACCGGCGCGAGGTCCTCCGGCTGCTCACCGAGGTGGCGTTCGGGTCGGGCGCGCTCGCGCTCATCGGCGGCACGGTCGTCATCGTCGCGACGCTGACCTTCTTCACCGGCTCGGTCGTCGGCCTGCAGAGCTACTCGGCGCTGAACCAGATCGGCACGTCGGCCTTCTCGGGCTTCGTCACCGCGTACTTCAACACCCGCGAGGTCGCGCCGCTGGTGTCGGCGCTGGCGCTGTCCGCGACGGTCGGCGCCGGCTTCACCGCGCAGCTCGGCGCGCAGCGGGTGTCGGAGGAGATCGACGCCCTCGAGGTCATGGCGGTGCCCTCGCTGCCGTTCCTGGTGACGACGCGCGTGGTCGCCGGCTTCATCGCGGTCATCCCGCTCTACGTCATCGGCCTGGTGGCGTCCTACCTGGCGGCGCGGCTGCTGGTCACGAACTTCTACACGCAGTCGCCGGGCACGTACGACCACTACTTCAACCTGTTCCTGCCCCCGCAGGATGTCCTGTACTCGTTCGGCAAGGTGCTGGTGTTCGCCCTGGCGATCATCCTCATCCACTGCTTCTACGGCTACAACGCGAGCGGCGGGCCCGCCGGCGTGGGCGTCGCGGTGGGCAACGCGGTGCGGAACTCGATCGTCATCTTCACCGTCCTGGACAACCTGCTGACCCTGGCCATCTGGGGCACGACGACCTCGATCCGGATCGCCGGATGAGCGCCCCGACCCAGGTCCAGGAGCGGCCGGACCCGCCGCAGATCAAGGACAAGCGCCCGCCGCTGAGCCCGACGCGCCGCCGGCTCATGGGCGTCGCGATGCTGCTGGTGATCGCGCTGGTCGTGGGGATCTGCCTGGCCAACTTCAACAAGGTCTTCAAGTCGACCGAGACCGTCTACCTGCGCACGGAGACCGTGGGCAACCAGCTCTCCAAGCAGGGCGACGTGAAGGTCCGGGGCGTCATCGTCGGCGAGATCACCTCGGTCGACTCCGACGGGTCGGGCGCCGTCGTCGAGATGGCGATGGACCCCGACTTCCTGCCGACGATCCCCAGCAACACGACGGCGACCCTCATCCCGAAGACGCTCTTCGGTGAGCGCTACGTGTCGCTGGCGATCCCGCCGAACGCGAGCTCGCGGCCGCTGCAGGAGGGCGACACGATCGCCCAAGACCGCTCGGAGAACGCCACCGAGACCGAAGAGGTCCTCAACAACCTGCTGCCGGTGCTCACCGCGGTGCAGCCGGAGAAGCTCTCCGACACCCTCGGCGCGATCTCGCAGTCCCTGTCGGGCCGCGGCGAGCAACTGGGCGACACGCTGGTGCTGCTCAACCAGTACGTGGAGGGCCTCCAGCCGGCGCTGCCCGACCTGCAGGCCAACCTGCGGGCCCTGGCGCCGACGGCGGACATCTACAACCAGGCGGCGCCGGATCTGATTCTGGCGCTGGACAACCTGGTGACGACGAGCCGGACGCTGGTCGAGCAGCGCGCGGCATTCGAGGCGACGTTCCGGTCGGTGACCTCGGCGTCCAACGTGACGACCGACTTCCTCCGCGCGAACCGGGACAACATCATCGCGCTCGCGGCGTCGGCGCGGCCGACGCTCGAGACCCTCGCGCGGTACAGCTCGGAGTTCCCGTGCCTGCTGCGCCAGCTGACCGACGTCACGCCGGACATCAACAACGTCCTGAGCCCGACGACCGGTGTCCTCATCGAAGCCGAGATCACGATCGACAACGGCAAGTACGTGCCCGGCGAGGAGCCGCAGTACCTCGACGACCGCGGTCCGCGCTGCTACCAGATCGAGGGCCAGGCGCCGCAGTTCCCGCCCGGTGGCCCGATCCGTGACGGGTCGATCCCGCCCGACCCCTCGCGCGGGACACAGGACGCGTACGCGGGCGGTCAGGCCGGTGAGATCGACGAGGACTCGCAGACCGGGGACGACACGCAGGCCTCCGCGCGCCGGTCCTCCGGCGGCGGGCAGACCACCGGCCAGGCCGCGTCCGGGCGCGTCGACGGCGCCAACATCGGCCTGCCCAACACCCCCAACTCGCCCGAGGAGCGGCAGCTGGTGACCGAGGTGACGGCCATGCAGATGGGCGTGCGCCCGGCCGAGGTGCCGTCCTTCGCGCCCTACCTGTCCGCGGCGACGCTGCGCGGTGCCCAGGCGGTGGTCCGGTGAGGGGGCTGGCCGCACCGCTGATCAAGCTGGGCATCTTCACGGTCGTCACCATCCTGTCGGTGGCGCTGCTGCTCACCGCCATCCAGAACACCTACTTCGGCAGCACCGAGGACTACACGGCGCGCTTCACCGACGCCTCCGGCCTCATCGCCGGCAGCGACGTCCGGATCGCCGGCGTCCGCGTCGGCCAGGTCACCGACGTGCAGCTCGTCGACCGCAACGTCGCCGAGGTGTCGTTCAAGGTCGACGAGACACGGCGCCTGCCGGTCGGGTCGATCTTCTCGATCAAGTACCAGAACCTCGTGGGCCAGCGGTACCTCGAGGTCGCCCGCGGCAACGGGCCGATGAACGCGATGCTGCAGCCCGGCGCGACGATCCCGGTGAACCAGACGCGCCCGCCGCTCAACCTCACCGTGGTGTTCAACGGCTTCAAGCCGCTGTTCCAGGCGCTGAGCCCGAACGACATCAACCAGCTGTCGTTCGAGATCATCCAGGTGCTCCAGGGCGAGGGCGGCACGGTCAACTCGCTGCTCTCGCGCACCGCCTCGCTGACCGCCACGATCGCCGACCGCGACGCCGTGATCGGCTCGCTGATCAACAACCTGAACGCGGTGCTGGACACGGTCAACGCCCGCGACGAGCGCCTGTCCGGGCTGATCGTGTCGCTGCAGCAGCTGGTCAGCGGGCTCGCGGCCGACCGCGTGCGCATCGGCGAGACCCTGCAGCCGATCGCGGACCTGACGACGGCCACGGCCGGGCTCCTCGACGAGGCGCGGCCGCCGCTGCGGGACGACATCGTCCAGCTGGGCCTGCTCTCGGACAACCTCAACGACAACCGCGGGCTCGTGGAGAACTTCCTGCGCCTCACGCCGCAGAAGGCCAACAACTTCGGGCGGGCCGGCAGCTACGGCTCCTGGTTCAACTTCTACCTCTGCGCTGTGGGCGGCACCGTCAGCTTCGACCCGCTGCCCCTGCCCCCCATCGACCTGGGATCCACCATCCAACTCCCGGATACGGCGAACCGATGCAACGGATGAAGCCGTTCCGCAAGCGGAACCCCCTCCCGATCGGCGCCGCCAGCATCGTGATCCTGCTGCTGCTGACCGCCGCGTCCCTGAACATCAGGGACCTGCCCCTCATCGGTCAGGGCGCGACCTACACGGCGCGCTTCAGCGAATCGGCCGGCGTGCAGCCCGACGACGACGTCCGCATCGCGGGCATCCGGATCGGGACGGTCACCGACCTCACGCTCGAGGGCAACGACGTCGTCATCTCGTTCAAGGCCCCGGACGCCTGGATCGGCGACCGCACCACGGCCGCCATCGAGATCAAGACGGTGCTCGGGCAGAAGTACATCGCGCTCGAGCCGGCCGGTGACCGTCCGCTGGACCCCGACCAGGGCATCCCGCGGTCGCGCACCCGTGCGCCGTTCGACGTGATCCAGGCGTTCTCGCAGCTCTCGACCACCGTCGAGGACATCGACACGAACCAGCTCGCCCAGAGCCTGGGGGTCCTGTCGGACACGCTCGACGGGGCCGCGGGTCCGGCGCGGGGCGCGCTCGTCGGGCTGAGCCGGCTGTCGCGCACGATCTCCTCGCGCGACCAGGAGCTCGCCCGGCTGCTGGCCAACACCCGGACCACCACCCAGGTGCTGGCCGACCGCGACGGCGAGATCGAGCGGCTGATCAACGACGGCAACCTGCTGCTCTCCGAGCTGCGCGCCCGCAAGGCCGCCATCGACAACCTGCTCAACGGGACGATCGCGCTGGCCGCCCAGCTGCGCGGGCTGGTCGCCGACAACGAGGCGACGCTGCGGCCGACGCTCGAGTCGCTCGACGGCGTGCTGCGGACGCTGGAGGAGAACTCCGCGAACCTGGAGAACGGGCTGCGCCTCCTGGCGCCGTTCGTCCGGGTGTTCGCCAACGTCGTCGGCAACGGCCGCTGGTTCGACGCGTACATCTGCAACTTCGACCCGCCGGGCGACCAGAACTGCGACCCGGGCTCGAGTCTGGACCCCGCGAGCCTGGCCGGGCTGTTCAACCCGCAGCTGCTCCAGCAGATCCTGCAGAACGCGCTGGCTCAGCTCGCGGTCCCGGGGCTGCCGACGACGGCGGACCTGCCGGCCGTCATCGCGGGTCTGAGCCCGGCGCAGCTGACCCAGCTCCAACAGCTGCTCGGCAGCCAGGACACCCCGGGTGCCCTGACGCCCCAGCAGCTCCAGATCCTCTTCCCGAACGGAGTGCCCGACGTGGCCGCGCTGACCGACGCGCTGACGCAGGGGGCCGGCGGCGGGCTCCTGCCCGCGGGTGCGGCGCCCGCCGGCGGCGCAGGTGGTGGCAACTGATGTCGAACCGTCTCGTCACGTTCTTCGAGAGCGCAGCCCGCACGCTGTCGGTCGCGCTGGTCCTCGCGCTCCTCGCGACCGCGGGCCTCTGGTACGCCCTGCAGCGCGGGAGCCAGCGCACCGTCACGGCCTACTTCGACAACACCGTCGGCCTCTACATCGACAACGAGGTGACGATCCAGGGCATCCCGGTCGGGTCGGTCGACGACATCATCCCGCAGGGCGACATCGTCCGGGTGGTGCTCAAGGTCGACAACGAGGCACCGGTGCGCGCCGACGCGCAGGCCGTCATCGTCGCTCCGACGCTGGTCAGCGACCGGTACGTCCAGCTCGGCCCGACCTACGAGGGCGGGCCGCAGCTGGCCGACGGCGCGGTCATCCCGGTGGAGCGCACGGGCACGCCCGTCGAGCTCGACCGCGTGTACCAGAGCCTCGACACCATCGCGCGCTCGCTCGGGCCGAACGGGGCCAACCAGACCGGCGCCCTCAACGATCTGTTGCGCTCGTCGGCCGGCGCCCTCGGCGGCAACGGCGAGCTGCTCAAGAGCACGATCACCGAGCTCGGCGGCGCCGTCGGCACGCTCGCGGACAACCGCGACAACCTGTTCGCGACGGTCGACAACCTCGGCCAGTTCACGAACATGCTCGCCCGCAACGACGGCGCGGTGCGCACGCTCAACGACCAGCTCGCCGACATCTCGGCGTTCCTGGCCTCGGAGCGCGGCAACCTGTCGACGGTGCTGGCGACGTTGCCGCCGGCGCTCGACGACGTCGCCCGGTTCATCCGGGACAACCGCGACATCCTCCGGACCGACGTCGGCCGCCTGGCCAACATCACCGACATCCTCGTGCGCCAGCGCCGCGCGGTCACCGAGTTCACCAACGTCGCCCCGCTGGCGCTGGGCAACCTGACGAACTCGTACAACGCGCGGTCCGGCACGCTCGACGTGCGCCCTGTCATCGCGCCGGAGCTCCTCGGTGCCGGCTTCGACCCGCGCGCCCTGCTCTGCAGCCTGCTGGCCAACCAGCCGGGACTGCCGAACGCGCTGGCGGCGCCCGCGGACCCGCTCCTCACGGACGTCGCCCGGGCATCGGTGGTCTGCGGCGCGATCCTCGGCGGGACCAACGCGGAGGGCGAGGTCGTCAACACCTCGGCGCTGGGGCTGTCTCTGGCCCCCATCCAGAACCTGTTGGAGCTGCTCAACAACCAGCCGACCCTCGACGCGCTGGTGCCGATCACGGCACTGCCGGGCGGCGCCGCTCCGGGCGCCGCTCCGGGCGCCGCGCCGGCGACGGGTGCGGACGGCGGGACGGCCGGCGAAGGCACCGGCGACGCGGCACCGACCCAACCGGGGAGCGGCATCCTCGGCTTCGAGACCGTCGGGAGTGACCGATGAGCGCGTCCCGCACGACACCCCGCGCGCTGTCCCGCTCCGCGCGCGTGGTCACGCTGCTGGTCGCGGCGCTCTTCGCCCTCACCGGCTGCGGCCTCCAGTCGATCCAGGACGTCGCCCTCCCGGGTGGTGCGGCCCTGGGCCCGGAGCCCTACACGGTCACTGCGCAGTTCACCAACGTCGTCGACCTCGTCGCCAACAACAGCGTGCGGGTCAACGACGTCCCGGTCGGCGTGGTCCGTGACGTGTCGCTCGCCCCGGACGGCTGGACGGCCCAGGTCGTGGTCGAGGTCAACGGGGCGGTGGTGCTCCCGGCCAACGCCACGGCCCGTCTGCGCCAGACCAGCCTCCTCGGTGAGAAGTTCGTCGAGCTGATGCCCTCGCCGACCGCGCAGCCGCAGGGGCGTCTCGCGGCCGGCGCCGTCATCCCCGTCGACCGCACCGACGTCGGCGCCCAGGTCGAGGAAGTCCTCGGGGCGCTGTCGCTGCTGCTCAACGGCGGCGGCGTCGAGAAGATCCAGACCATCGCCCGCGAGGTCAACGCGGCGACGTCGGGCAACGAGGCGCAGCTGCGCTCGCTGCTGAACAACCTGGACACGCTCGTCGGGACCCTCGATCGGCAGAAGGCCGACATCGTTCGGGCGATCGACTCGCTCGAGCGCCTCACGCGCACGTTGGTCGACCAGCGTGCCCGGATCGCCAACGTCATCGACAACCTCGGCCCGGGCCTCGACGTGCTCAACCAGCAGCGCGGCCTCCTCGTGGAGACTCTGCAGTCGCTGAAGCGGCTCTCCGAGGTCGGCACCGACGTCATCCGGCGCAGCCAGGCCAACACCGTGGCCGACCTGCGCGCGCTCCAGCCGATCCTCCGGAACCTCGTCGAGGCCGGGGACGCGCTGCCGGGCTCGCTGCAGATCCTGCTGACCATCCCGTTCGCCGACAACTCGCTCAACGTCATCAAGGGCGACTTCGCGAACATCGACGTCAGCCTGCAGATCAACCTCCAGAGCCTGCTGACGACGCTGTTGAACTCCGACCAGGTGCCGGGCGTCGACGCGATCTTCAAGTTGCTGCAGCAGCCCGGCACCACGCCGCAGGCCGGTGATGCGGCCGCGGGCGGCGGAGCCGGACAGCGCGGCTCCCAGAACACCGCCGGTCTGGTTCCCCAGCTGCCCGGTCTCGGAGGGAACGGCGGATGATCGGCACGAAGACGCTGCGCCTGGTGGCGCTGTTCGCGGTCATCTCGATCGTGGGCATCGTGTACGTCGGCCTGCGATACGTCGGCGCCGACGCCCTCATCGGCCTGGGGCCCTACACGGCGAAGGTCGAGCTCGCCGACTCCGGCGGGATTTTCCCGGACGCCTCGGTGAGCTACCGCGGCGTCGAGATCGGCAAGGTCGGCGACATGCGGGTCACCCCGCAGGGTCTCGAGGTCGACCTCGAGATCGAGCAGGACTCGCCCGACATCCCGGCGTCAGCGATCGCGGTGATCGCCAACCGGTCGGCGGTCGGCGAGCAGTACGTCGACCTGCGGCCGCCGAACAACGCCGGGCCCTACCTCGACGAGGGCTCCGTCATCCCGATGGAGAACACCCGCACCCCGGTGCCGGTGGACCAGCTCCTCGCGGACGTCAACGCGCTGGCGACCTCGGTGCCGCTGCCCGAGCTCCGGACGACCGTCGACGAGCTCTTCAACGCGTTCGACCGGACCGGCCCGGACCTCCAGCGCCTGCTCGACGGCACGAACGCGCTGGTCCCCGCCGCGATCGCGAACCTGCCCACGTTCCGCCAGCTGCTGCGTGACGGCCGGATCGTGCTCAACACCCAGGCCTCGCTCGGACCGCAGATCATCTCGTTCAGCCGCGACCTCCAGCTGTTCACCGCGCAGCTCAAGGCCGACGACCCGAACCTGCGGCGCCTGGTGCAGTCCGCCCCGCCGGCGGCCCAGCAGATCGAGGGCCTGATCCGCGACGTCGGCCCCGACCTGAGCCGCGTGATCGCGAACCTGCTGACGGTGTCGCGCATCCTCGAGCCCCGGCAGTCGGCGATCGAGCAGGTGCTCGTCACGTATCCGGCTCTGTCGGCGGCGGCGCCGTCGGTGCTCCAGGACGCGGAGGACTCGGGCCCGGACGGGCGCGTGCACTTCGGCCTGGTCCTGAACATCGCCGACCCGCCGTACTGCACCGAGGGCTACCTCCAGCCCGACGCGGGCTGGCGGCCGGCCACGGCGAAGGACTTCATCCCCATGGACACCAGCGTCCGGTGCAACGAGGCGCCGCCGATCAACGTCCGCGGCGCCCAGAACCTCCCCGCGCCGTACGACTCGGAGAACCAGCGAGGACCCGCCGAGGCCGGCGGATCCGGTCTCTCGCAGAATGACCAGCAGGACAACGCCGCGCTGGCCGCGCTGCCGGCGAGCGGTGTCCTCGAGGGCAGCACGCGCGGAGCCCCGCCGGTGATCATCCCGGGGCTCGGCAGCGACTGACCCCGTGCACGACCCCGCCGGCGCTCCCCCTTGCCCGGCGGACGACCTGAGGAGCTGAGCGCCACGTCCCCGACGACGGCCCAGAAGGCCCCCGAGAACGACGAGGCCACGAAGAAGAAGGCGGCGACCCCCGAGCAGCGCCGCCGGCGTCTGGTCACCGTGCTCGCCGTGCTGACGGTCGTGGCGCTCGCCGCCGCCGTCGCCAGCGGCGTGTACTGGTGGACCGGGACGCAGAGCGACGACGCGAACGCCGCGGCCATGCGCGACGAGGCGATCGACGCGGCCGAGCAGATCGTCGTCAACATCAACACGGTGCGGCCGTCGACGCTGGACGCGGACCTCGAGGCCGCCCAGTCGTCGCTGACGGAGCCGATGCTCGGTGAGTACCAGCGGGTCCGGCAGCAGTTCGCCGAGAACCTGCGCCAGTCGCAGGCCGAGGTCATCGCGACCCCGGTCTCCGCGGCCCTGACCGCCTTCGATCCCGCGCACGAGCCGCCCACGGCCTCGGCGGTCGTGGCGATCGACGTCAACGCCCGCAGCGCCACCGCGCAGCCCCAGTCCAAGCAGCAGCTGTTCCTCGTCGAGATGGTCCGCACGCCGGACGGCTGGAAGGCCGCCAAGGCGACGCCCTCGACCGGACAGCAGTAGCCGCGGCCGACCAGAAGAAAGGGGGAGTGACCGTGCCACCCCGCTCCCGCACCAAGCCCGGTTCCACGAACCGCCGCCCGAAGGTCGCCGGACTCCGCCAGCACGCCCACGCGGGCGCCGGGGCGCCGCCGATCGACGACGTCGCGTCGCCGGAGCTCGAGGACCGCCTCGAGACGCCGGTGGCGTCGCCGGCGGAGCCGGTCGAGGCGCCCGCGGCCACGCCGGCCGAGGTCACCCCGGAGCCCGCACCGTCGACGGACGACGCGGCCCCGGTGGCCGAGCCCGACACGCCCGCTGCCGAGCCCGACGCCGCCACCGCGACGGCCGACACGACGGCCCTGCCGGCCCCGGCCACCCCCGACGCCGGCGAGCAGGCGGACGACGCGACGGACTCGACCGACGCGACGGACTCGACCGACGCGACGGACTCGACCGACGCGACGGACTCGGCCGACGCGAAGACCGCCGCCGCGACGACGGTGGCGGCCCCGCGGACCAACCGCGCCCGGCGGGGGACGCGGATGACCCCGCGCGCCGTGCCGGCCGAGGAGGTCGAGACGGCGCGGCCGACGCGCGCCGCCAGGCCCACCCGGGTCCGGAAGGGCGAGCCGGAGTCGGCCCCGCGGCGCTTCGTGCGCCAGCGGGAGGCCCTGGGCCGCTTCGCCGGGTCGCGGGCGCTGCCGATCACCCTGGTCGTCGCGATCGTGCTCTGCCTCGTTCTGGGCGGGCTGGCGTTCTGGAAGGGCCGCGAGGCATGGACGAGCGGACCCGTGAGCAACGGGGCCGTCGTCGACGTCGGCGGCACCGCGGAGCTCGTCGGGCAGAGCCGCGAGGCGATCGAGAAGATCTTCTCGTACGACTTCTCCCGCCTCGACGACTCGGCCGACGCCGCGCGGACCATGTCGACGGGCCAGTTCTCCCAGCGGTACATGTCGGTGTTCGACCAGACGATCCGGCAGCCGGCCCAGCAGCAGCAGCTGCGCCAGACGGCCACCGTGGTGAACATCGGCGTGACCGAGATGCGCGACGACCGGGCGACCGTCATGGCGCTCACCCAGTTCTCCGCTCAGCGCACCACGACCGGCCAGTCGACGAATGCCCCCGGCCTCCTGCGCCTCGACATGGAGCGTGTCGACGGGCGCTGGAAGCTGGCCGAGCTGACGCCCCTGACGGCCAACCGCTAGATCCGTTCCACGACGCGCCGGGCGGGCCACGACCTGATCGTGGCCCGCCCGGCGCGTTCGCATATGTCCTGACCTGCGCCGGGTCCACTCTGCTGGCCGGGCGACACCCAGCGAGTCCCACTTGACTCCGGGGGCACGGGCGGTCACTCTGTTCGCAGCGCGGCGCCCCTGCGTCAGACCCCGGAGGTCGATCCCGCTTCGTGCGGACGCTCCTCCTCCGGCGCGTCACGAGGGGGGCCGTTCGACAGGTGCCACCATGCGTGGCTAGACTGTCGGATCGCGCTGCCCTACGTCTGTTTCGCTCACCCGTGTGCCGACGCCCGGGCCGCGTCCACGCCGACCGGGGCGCTGCGCTGCCCTCCGGACGGTGAAGCTACTGACAGCGTTCAGACAGCGTTGTTCCGGAAGGACGCATCTTGGCAGTTACCCGCGCCACCAAGGTCTCGAACCACCACGCGTCGTTCCCCGGGGCGCCCACCCGGGTCTCTTTCGCCAAGCTGGACCAGCCTCTCGAGGTTCCCGACCTGCTCTCCCTGCAGACCCAGTCGTTCGAGTGGCTGGTCGGCAGCGAGGAGTGGTTCGAGCGTCGCGTCGAGGCGGGTGAGGATCTCCCCGTCGGTGGCCTGGAGGAGGTCCTCTCCGAGATCTCCCCGATCGAGGACTTCTCCGGCTCGATGAGCCTGTCCTTCTCCGACCCGCGCTTCGACGAGGTCAAGGCCTCCGTCGAGGAGTGCAAGGACAAGGACATGACGTACTCGGCGCCGCTCTTCGTCACCGCCGAGTTCACCAACAACACCACCGGCGAGATCAAGAGCCAGACGGTCTTCATGGGCGACTTCCCCGTGATGACCGACAAGGGCACCTTCATCATCAACGGCACCGAGCGCGTGGTCGTCTCGCAGCTCGTCCGTTCCCCCGGGGTGTACTTCGACCGCTCGGTCGACAAGACCACCGACAAGGACGTCTTCAGCGTCAAGATCATCCCCAGCCGCGGTGCGTGGCTGGAGTTCGACGTCGACAAGCGCGACACCGTCGGTGTGCGCATCGACCGCAAGCGCCGCCAGCCGGTCACCGTGCTGCTGAAGGCGCTGGGCTGGACGACCGAGCAGATCCAGGAGAAGTTCCACTTCTCCGAGACGCTGCTGGCCACCCTGGAGAAGGACTCCACCGCCGGGCAGGACGAGGCCCTGCTCGACATCTACCGCAAGCTGCGTCCGGGCGAGCCGCCGACGCGCGAGAGCGCCCAGACGCTCCTGGAGAACCTGTTCTTCAAGGACAAGCGCTACGACCTGGCCAAGGTCGGCCGCTACAAGGTCAACAAGAAGCTGGGGTCGGACGTCGAGCCGTCCACCGGCACGCTGACCGAGGACGACATCATCAACACGATCTCCTACCTCGTGCGCCTGCACGCGGGGGAGACCGAGGTCGAGGCCCCCGACGGCTCCGGTGAGATCCCGGTCGAGACCGACGACATCGACCACTTCGGCAACCGCCGCCTGCGCACCGTCGGCGAGCTCATCCAGAACCAGATCCGGGTGGGTCTCTCCCGCATGGAGCGCGTCGTGCGCGAGCGCATGACGACCCAGGACGTCGAGGCCATCACGCCGCAGACCCTGATCAACATCCGGCCCGTCGTGGCCGCGATCAAGGAGTTCTTCGGCACCTCGCAGCTCTCGCAGTTCATGGACCAGACCAACCCGCTCGCGGGCCTGACCCACAAGCGCCGGCTCTCGGCGCTGGGTCCGGGCGGTCTGTCGCGTGAGCGCGCGGGCATGGAGGTCCGCGACGTCCACCCGTCGCACTACGGCCGCATGTGCCCGATCGAGACGCCGGAAGGCCCGAACATCGGCCTCATCGGCTCGCTGTCGAGCTTCGCGCGGGTCAACCCGTTCGGCTTCATCGAGACGCCGTACCGCAAGGTCGTCGAGGGTGTCGTCACCGACCAGATCGACTACCTGACCGCGGACGAGGAGGACCGCTTCGTCGTCGCGCAGGCCAACGCGCCGCTCGACGACGACGGCCACTTCACCGAGGACCGCGTCCTGGTCCGCCGCAAGGGCGGCGACGTCGACCTCATCGCGCCGGCGCGCGTCGACTACATGGACGTCTCGCCGCGCCAGATGGTGTCGGTCGCGACGGCCATGATCCCGTTCCTCGAGCACGACGACGCCAACCGCGCGCTGATGGGTGCCAACATGCAGCGCCAGTCGGTGCCGCTGCTGCGCTCGGAGTCGCCGCTGGTGGGCACGGGCATGGAGCTGCGGGCCGCCGTCGACGCCGGTGACGTCATCGCCACCGACCGCGCCGGTGTGGTCGAGGAGCTCTCCGCGGACTACATCACGATCATGGACGACGAGGGGCAGCGCACCACCCACCGTCTCCACAAGTTCACGCGGTCCAACCAGGGCACCTGCATCAACCAGAAGCCGATCGTCTCCGAGGGCGACCGCGTCGAGGCCCGCCAGGTCCTCGCCGACGGGCCGTGCACCGAGGACGGCGAGATGGCCCTCGGGAAGAACCTCCTGGTGGCGATCATGCCGTGGGAGGGCCACAACTACGAGGACGCGATCATCCTGTCGCAGCGCCTCGTGCAGGACGACGTCCTGACGTCGATCCACATCGAGGAGCACGAGATCGACGCCCGCGACACCAAGCTGGGCGCCGAGGAGATCACCCGGGACATCCCGAACGTCTCCGAGGAGGTCCTGGCCGACCTCGACGAGCGCGGCATCATCCGCATCGGTGCCGAGGTCGCGGACGGCGACATCCTCGTCGGCAAGGTGACGCCGAAGGGCGAGACCGAGCTGACGCCGGAGGAGCGCCTGCTGCGCGCGATCTTCGGTGAGAAGGCGCGCGAGGTGCGCGACACCTCGCTGAAGGTCCCGCACGGCGAGACCGGCAAGGTCATCGGCATCCGGGTGTTCTCCCGCGAGGACGACGACGAGCTGCCGCCCGGGGTCAACGAGCTGGTCCGCGTCTACGTGGCCCAGAAGCGCAAGATCTCTGAGGGCGACAAGCTCGCCGGCCGCCACGGCAACAAGGGCGTCATCGGCAAGATCCTGCCGGTCGAGGACATGCCGTTCCTCGCCGACGGGACGCCGGTCGACATCGTCCTCAACACCCACGGTGTGCCGCGACGGATGAACATCGGCCAGGTGCTCGAGACCCACCTCGGGTGGATCGCGAAGAGCGGCTGGGAGGTCGACCCGGACAACACGGCCGAGTGGGCCGTGACCATGCCCGACGACATGCGCCGGGTGGAGCCCGACACGAACACCGCGACGCCGGTGTTCGACGGTGCCCGCCAGGCCGAGATCTCGGGTCTGCTCGGGTCGACGCTGCCCAACCGCGACGGCGTGCGACTGGTCGGCGAGGACGGCAAGGCGCAGATCTTCGACGGACGTACCGGCGAGCCCTACCCGCACCAGATCGCGGTGGGCTACATGTACATCCTCAAGCTGCTGCACCTGGTGGACGACAAGATCCACGCCCGGTCGACCGGGCCGTACTCGATGATCACCCAGCAGCCGCTGGGCGGGAAGGCGCAGTTCGGCGGTCAGCGTTTCGGCGAGATGGAGTGCTGGGCCATGCAGGCCTACGGCGCGGCCTACACGCTGCAGGAGCTGCTGACCATCAAGTCCGACGACGTGCTCGGCCGCGTGAAGGTCTACGAGGCCATCGTCAAGGGCGAGAACATCCCCGAGCCGGGCATCCCCGAGTCGTTCAAGGTGCTGCTCAAGGAGCTCCAGTCGCTCTGCCTCAACGTGGAGGTGCTGTCGTCCGACGGCGCCGCCATCGAGATGCGCGACGGCGACGACGAGGACCTCGAGCGCGCGGCCGCGAACCTCGGCATCAACCTGTCCCGCAACGAGTCGCCGTCGGTCGACGACGTCGTGAACTGACCTCGCTCGCCGGCCCCGGGGTCACCTCGGGGCCGGCCTGTGGGCCCCTCTAGAAAACAGCTCACCCATCCAGGGGAGAACCTTTGCTCGACGTCAACTTCTTCGACGAGCTGCGGATCGGTCTGGCCACCGCCGACGACATCCGCCAGTGGTCCTTCGGCGAGGTCAAGAAGCCCGAGACCATCAACTACCGCACGCTCAAGCCCGAGAAGGACGGCCTCTTCTGCGAGAAGATCTTCGGCCCCACTCGGGACTGGGAGTGCTACTGCGGTAAGTACAAGCGCGTCCGCTTCAAGGGCATCATCTGCGAGCGCTGCGGCGTCGAGGTGACCCGCGCCAAGGTGCGCCGCGAGCGCATGGGCCACATCGAGCTGGCCGCGCCCGTCACGCACATCTGGTACTTCAAGGGTGTCCCGTCGCGTCTCGGCTACCTGCTGGACCTGGCGCCCAAGGACCTCGAGAAGATCATCTACTTCGCTGCCTACGTGATCACCGAGGTGAACACCGAGCAGCGGCACAACGACCAGTCGACGCTCGAGAACGAGATCTCGGGCGAGCGCAAGCGTCTCGAGACCCAGCGCGACAACGACCTCGAGGCCCGCGCCCAGAAGCTCGAGAGCGACATCGCCGAGCTCGAGGCCGAGGGCGCGAAGTCCGACGTGCGGCGCAAGGTCAAGGAGGGCGGCGAGCGCGAGATGCGCCAGCTGCGCGACCGTGCGCAGCGGGAGATCGACCGCCTCGACGAGGTCTGGACCACGTTCACCAAGCTCGACCGTGGCCAGCTCATCTCCGACGAGACGCTGTACCGCGAGCTCTACGACCGCTACGCGGACTACTTCACCGGCGCCATGGGTGCCGAGGCGATCCAGAAGCTCCTGGAGACCTTCGACATCGACGCCGAGGCCGACAACCTCCGCGAGACCATCCGCAGCGGCAAGGGGCAGCGCAAGCTGCGCGCGCTCAAGCGGCTCAAGGTCGTCGCGGCGTTCCAGGCCACGGGCAACCGCCCCACCGGCATGGTGCTCGACTGCGTCCCGGTCATCCCGCCGGACCTGCGCCCGATGGTGCAGCTCGACGGTGGCCGCTTCGCGACGTCGGACCTCAACGACCTGTACCGCCGGGTCATCAACCGCAACAACCGCCTCAAGCGACTGATCGACCTCGGCGCGCCCGAGATCATCGTCAACAACGAGAAGCGGATGCTGCAGGAGGCCGTCGACGCGCTGTTCGACAACGGCCGCCGCGGCCGGCCGGTCACCGGCCCGGGCAACCGCCCGCTGAAGTCGCTGTCCGACCTGCTCAAGGGCAAGCAGGGCCGGTTCCGTCAGAACCTGCTCGGCAAGCGCGTCGACTACTCCGGCCGTTCGGTCATCGTCGTCGGCCCGCAGCTCAAGCTGCACCAGTGCGGCCTGCCCAAGCAGATGGCGCTCGAGCTGTTCAAGCCGTTCGTCATGAAGCGGCTGGTCGACCTCAACCACGCCCAGAACATCAAGTCCGCGAAGCGGATGGTCGAGCGTCAGCGCGGCCAGGTCTGGGACGTGCTCGAGGAGGTCATCAACGAGCACCCGGTGATGCTCAACCGGGCGCCCACGCTGCACCGCCTCGGCATCCAGGCCTTCGAGCCGCAGCTGGTCGAGGGCAAGGCCATCCAGCTGCACCCGCTCGTCTGCGAGGCGTTCAACGCCGACTTCGACGGTGACCAGATGGCGGTCCACCTGCCGCTGTCCGCCGAGGCGCAGGCCGAGGCCCGCATCCTCATGCTGTCGGCGAACAACATCCTGTCGCCGGCGTCGGGCAAGCCGCTGGCCATGCCCCGCCTCGACATGGTGACGGGCCTGTACTACCTGACCCAGCGTCGCGAGGGCACCACCGGCGAGGGCCAGGCGTTCTCGTCGCCCGCCGAGGCGATCATGGCCTACGACCTGGGGTCGCTCGACCTGCAGGCGCCGTGCCGGATCCGCGTCGACGGCTCGGTCGTGCCCGGTCCCGGGATGACCAACGGGGAGTACGAGCCGGGCAAGCCGTGGCTCGCCGACACCACGCTGGGCCGGGTGCTCTTCAACGAGCTGCTGCCGGAGGACTACCCCTTCGTCAACGACCAGCTCCCGAAGAAGCGCCAGGCCGCGATCATCAACGACCTCGCCGAGCGCTACTCGATGACCGAGGTCGCGATGACCCTGGACCGGCTCAAGGACGCCGGTTTCCACTGGGCCACGCGCTCCGGGGTCACCATCGCGATCGACGACGTCGTCGTGCCCCCGCGCAAGCAGGAGATCCTCGACGAGTACGAGGGTCGCGCGGAGCAGGTCAACAAGCGCTACCAGCGCGGTGCGCTCTCCTACCAGGAGCGCAACGACGAGATGGTGCGCATCTGGGGCCAGGCCACCGAGGAGGTGGCCAAGGCGATGGAGGACAACTTCCCCGCGGACAACTCGATCTCGCGGATCGTCGCCTCCGGCGCGGCCGGCAACATGACCCAGGTGCGCCAGCTCGCGGGCATGAAGGGCCTGGTCGCGAACCCCAAGGGTGAGTTCATCCCGCGGCCGATCAAGTCCAACTTCCGCGAGGGCTTCTCGGTGGTCGAGTACTTCATCTCGACCCACGGCACGCGCAAGGGTCTCGCCGACACCGCGCTGCGCACCGCCGACTCGGGCTACCTGACCCGGCGCCTGGTCGACGTCTCGCAGGACGTCATCGTCCGCGAGATCGACTGCGGCACCGAGCGCGGCATCCCGATGCCGATCGGCGAGGAGGGCCCGAACGGGCTCGTCCGCGACGTGCACGTCGACACCAGCGTCTACACCCGGACGGCGGCCTCGGCCGTCACCGACGACGCCGGCAACGTGCTGCTCGACCGCGGCGCCGACATCGGCCAGCAGGCGATCGACGCCCTCCTGGGCGCCGGCGTCGGCAAGGTCCGTGTCCGCAGCGTCCTGACCTGCGACTCGGCCCAGGGCGTCTGCGCGATGTGCTATGGCCGCTCGCTGGCGACCGGCAAGCTCGTCGACGTCGGCGAGGCGGTCGGCATCGTCGCCGCGCAGTCGATCGGTGAGCCCGGCACGCAGCTCACGATGCGCACCTTCCACACCGGTGGCGTCGCGGGCGAGGACATCACGACCGGTCTGCCGCGTGTCCAGGAGCTCTTCGAGGCCCGCGTCCCGAAGGGCAAGGCGCCCATCGCCGACGTGGACGGCCGCATCCAGCTCGAGGACGGCGACAAGTTCTGGAAGATCACCCTCATCCCGGACGACGGGAGCGAGGAGGTCGTCTACGACAAGCTGTCCAAGCGCCAGCGGCTCGCGACCCTCACGGTCGACGGGTCCGAGCGCCCGCTGCAGGACGGCGACCACGTCGGCGTCGGGCAGCAGCTGCTCGAGGGCACGGCCGACCCGCACGAGGTCCTGCGCGTGATGGGCCCGCGCGAGGTGCAGCTGCACCTCGTCGACCAGGTGCAGAAGGTGTACCGGTCGCAGGGTGTGTCCATCCACGACAAGCACATCGAGGTCATCGTCCGGCAGATGCTCCGCCGGGTGACGATCATCGACTCGGGTGCCACCGAGTTCCTGCCCGGTGGTGTCGTCGACCGCGCCGAGTTCGAGGCGGCCAACCGCAAGGTGGTCTCCGAGGGCGGCGACCCGGCGGCGGCCCGCCCGGTGCTCATGGGCATCACGAAGGCCTCGCTGGCCACCGAGTCGTGGCTGTCCGCCGCCTCCTTCCAGGAGACGACGCGCATCCTGACCAACGCGGCGATCGAGGGGAAGTCCGACAGCCTCGTGGGGCTGAAGGAGAACGTCATCATCGGCAAGCTGATCCCGGCCGGCACCGGCATCAACCGGTACCGGAACATCCAGGTCCAGCCGACCGAGGAGGCGCGCGCGGCGGCCTACGCCCTGCCCAGCTACGACGACGGGTACTACGCCCCCGACGTCTTCGGCTCGGGCACCGGCGCGGCGGTGCCGCTCGACGACTACGACTTCGGCCAGTTCCGCTGACCCCGTAGTCCCGCACGACACCGGAGGGCGTCCCCGCTGCTGGCGGGGGCGCCCTCCGTCGTGTGCGGGGGAGTCGCGTGCGGGGGAGTTGTGCGGGGAGGTTCTGAGCGAAGGGGCCCCTGGCTCGATCTACCGAGCGAGAGGTGCCCTCCGCCGGATCGCGTGCCGGCTGCTGATCTCCCGGCGACCCGGGGCGGCGCCGACCGCGGCGGAGCTCCCGAGATCACGGGCACGCCGTGCACCCGGGGCGGCGGTCCGACGTGGACCAGGTGCCCGTGATCTCGCCACGGCGACGCGCCGCCCAGTGTTCCGAGCGAAGGGCACCTTCGCTCGGATCGGGAGGGCGGCGAACCCCGCCGAACCCCGGCGAGGCGGGGCGAGGGCGTCCCTCGCTGCCCGGACGGTCCCGCACGCGCACCGGGAATCGCCGGGGCCCGGACGGCGTTGTATCGGTCACGAGGACACGGGTCGCGGGCGGGTTGCGGGTCGGGCGCGCCGCGGTATCCTCGCCTCCAGTCCGGTCGGTGCGGTGCAGTCACCCGCGTCGGCATGGCCACCCGCGAGGGCAGGTCGAGGACGACCGAGGGGCCGCGGCGAGGACACCGACGGCGTCGCCGGGCCGCTGCAGGCGGCGTCCGGCACCCGGATCCGACCCGCTGCGTCGTGCCCGCACGCACGCGCGTACCCTGGTGTCCAGTGCCCGACGTGGTCGGGTCGCTCCGCGTGCCCCGGATGTGCGGTGCGCCGGTCCGAGAACCCCGAGGACCTCGGCGCCCCCCGTGTGGCCGGTCGGTACGTCAGACGTGCCGGACGCGGAGCAGCAGCCCGATCAGACAGCAGCAGAGGAACGGAAACAGCCGGTCGATGCCCACCATCCAGCAGTTGGTCCGCAGGGGCCGCGAGGACAAGGTCGAGAAGACCAAGACCGCGGCCCTCAAGGGGAGCCCGCAGCGCCGCGGCGTCTGCACGCGCGTCTACACCACCACGCCGAAGAAGCCGAACTCCGCGCTGCGCAAGGTCGCGCGCGTCCGGCTCTCCAACGGCATCGAGGTCACGGCCTACATCCCCGGTGAGGGCCACAACCTGCAGGAGCACTCGATCGTGCTCGTGCGCGGCGGTCGTGTGAAGGACCTGCCGGGCGTTCGCTACAAGATCATTCGCGGTGCGCTGGACACGCAGGCGGTCAAGAACCGCAAGCAGGCCCGCAGCCGCTACGGGACGAAGAAGGACAAGAGCTGACATGCCGCGCAAGGGACCCGCTCCGAAGCGTCCGCTCGTCGCCGACCCGGTCTACGGGTCGCCGCTCGTGACGCAGCTGGTGAACAAGGTGCTCGTCGACGGCAAGCGCTCGCTGGCCGAGCGCATCGTCTACGGGGCGATGGAGGGCTGCCGGGAGCGCAACGGCGCCGACCCCGTCGTCACGCTCAAGCGGGCGCTGGACAACGTCAAGCCGGCCCTCGAGGTCCGCAGCCGCCGCGTCGGTGGCGCGACCTACCAGGTGCCGATCGAGGTCCGCGCCGGCCGCTCGACCACGCTCGGGCTGCGCTGGCTGATCACCTACTCCCGGGCCCGCCGGGAGAAGACGATGATCGACCGGCTCACCAACGAGCTGCTCGACGCGTCGAACGGCCTCGGCGCGGCCGTGAAGCGCCGCGAGGACACCCACAAGATGGCGGAGTCGAACAAGGCGTTCGCGCACTACCGCTGGTGATCCGGCCGAGCGCCCGGGTGCGAACCATCCGGGGCTCGGAGGACCCGAGAAACATCCGCCGCGGGACCCGCGGCGACGACCCGACGGGAAGAGGAATCTCGTGGCACGCGACGTGCTGACCGACCTGGGCAAGGTCCGCAACATCGGGATCATGGCCCACATCGACGCGGGCAAGACCACCACGACCGAACGCGTCCTGTTCTACACCGGCATCAACTACAAGATCGGTGAGGTCCACGACGGCGCGGCCACGATGGACTGGATGGAGGAGGAGCAGAAGCGCGGCATCACGATCACGTCCGCCGCGACGACCTGCTTCTGGAAAGACCACCAGATCAACATCATCGACACGCCGGGTCACGTCGACTTCACGGTCGAGGTGGAGCGCTCCCTGCGCGTCCTGGACGGCGCCGTCGCCGTCTTCGACGGCAAGGAGGGCGTCGAGCCGCAGTCCGAGACGGTGTGGCGTCAGGCCGACACCTACAACGTCCCGCGCATCTGCTTCGTCAACAAGATGGACAAGCTCGGCGCGGACTTCTACTTCACCGTGCAGACCATCAAGGACCGCCTCGGCGCCAAGCCGCTGGTCCTGCAGCTGCCGATGGGGTCGGAGTCGGAGTTCTACGGCGTCATCGACCTGGTGCGCATGCGCGCGCTGACCTGGCGCGGCGAGGTCTCCAAGGGCGAGGACTACGCCGTCGAGGAGATCCCGGCCGACCGCGCCGACGAGGTCGAGGAGTACCGGACCGCCCTCATCGAGGCCATCGCCGAGAACGACGAGGCGCTCATGGAGCGCTACTTCGCCGGCGAGGACCTCACGGTCGAGGAGATCGAGCACGGCATCCGCGCCGTGACGGTCACCGGCGACTACTACCCGGTCATCTGCGGCTCGGCGTTCAAGAACAAGGGCGTCCAGCCCATGCTCGACGCCGTCATCGCCTACCTCCCGGCGCCGACCGACGTGCCCGCCGTCAACGGCACGCTGCTCGACGGCGAGACCGCGGTGCAGCGGCACGCCAGCACCGACGAGCCCTTCTCGGCGCTCGCGTTCAAGATCGCCGCGCACCCGTTCTACGGGAAGCTGACCTACGTCCGCGTGTACTCGGGCAAGCTCGCCCAGGGCACGCAGATCATCAACTCGACCAAGGACCGGAAGGAGCGCATCGGCAAGCTGCTGCAGATGCACTCCAACAAGGAGAACCCGGTCGACGAGGCCCGCGCCGGCCACATCTACGCGGTGGTGGGCCTGAAGGACACGACCACGGGCGACACCCTCTGCGACCCGCAGAACCCGGTGATCCTCGAGTCGATGACCTTCCCGGAGCCGGTCATCTCCGTCGCGGTCGAGCCGAAGTCGAAGGCCGACCAGGAGAAGCTCTCCACGGCCATCCAGCGCCTCGCCGACGAGGACCCGACCTTCCGGGTCAACCTCGACGAGGAGACCGGCCAGACGATCATCTCGGGGATGGGCGAGCTCCACCTCGAGGTGCTGGTCAACCGGATGAAGTCGGACTTCAAGGTCGAGGCCAACATCGGCAAGCCGCAGGTGGCCTACCGCGAGACCATCCGGCAGACGGTCGAGAAGTACGAGTACACGCACAAGAAGCAGACCGGTGGCTCGGGGCAGTTCGCCCGCGTCATCATCAAGCTCGAGCCGCTCGAGAAGACGGCCGACGGCCCGCTCTACGAGTTCTCCAACAAGGTGACCGGCGGCCGCGTCCCGCGGGAGTACATCCCGTCGGTGGACGAGGGCGCCCAGGACGCGATGCAGTACGGCATCGTGGCCGGCTACCCGATGGTCGGGCTCAAGCTGACGCTGCTCGACGGGCAGTACCACGAGGTCGACTCGTCGGAGATGGCGTTCAAGGTGGCCGGGTCGATGGCGCTCAAGGAGGCGGCCCGCAAGGCCGACCCCGCGCTGCTCGAGCCGGTGATGGCCGTCGAGGTCAACACGCCCGAGGAGTACATGGGCGACGTCATCGGCGACCTCAACTCCCGCCGTGGCCAGATCCAGGCCATGGAGGAGCGGGCCGGCGGCCGCGTCGTGCGCGCGATCGTCCCGCTCTCGGAGATGTTCGGCTACGTCGGCGACCTGCGGTCGCGGACCCAGGGCCGGGCGAACTACTCCATGCAGTTCGACTCCTACGCGGAGGTCCCGGCCAACGTGGCCAAGGAGATCATCGCCAAGGCGACCGGCGAGTGACGCCGGTCCGTGACCCGGGTGCGAGCCCGGGTCGCGGACCAGGTCGCGGGCCGTCGCGGGGCTTTCGCTAGCCTCGTGTCGGCCCTCTCGGTCCTCCGAGACACGGCAGGACCCACACCGACGAGCACCATCCGTTCCGTCCCATCACCAGGGGCGGGCGGGAGAACAGAAGTCCAGGAGGACGAGAGCAGTGGCGAAGGCCAAGTTCGAGCGGACCAAGCCGCACGTCAACATCGGCACGATCGGTCACATCGACCACGGGAAGACGACGCTCACCGCGGCGATCACCAAGGTGCTGCACGACAAGTTCCCGGACCTCAACCAGGCCTCGGCGTTCGACATGATCGACAAGGCCCCTGAGGAGCGGCAGCGCGGCATCACGATCTCGATCGCGCACGTCGAGTACCAGACCGAGAAGCGCCACTACGCGCACGTCGACTGCCCCGGGCACGCCGACTACGTCAAGAACATGATCACCGGTGCCGCCCAGATGGACGGCGCCATCCTCGTGGTGGCCGCCACCGACGGCCCCATGCCGCAGACCCGCGAGCACGTGCTGCTCGCCCGCCAGGTCGGCGTCCCCTACATCGTGGTGGCGCTGAACAAGGCGGACATGGTCGACGACGAGGAGATCATGGAGCTCGTCGAGATGGAGGTCCGCGAGCTGCTGAGCTCGCAGGACTTCCCCGGCGACGACCTCCCCGTGGTCCGCGTCTCGGCGCTGAAGGCGCTCGAGGGCGACGCCGAGTGGGCCGACGCGATCGTGTCGCTGATGGACGCCGTCGACGACAACATCCCGTCGCCGGAGCGTGACACCGACAAGCCGTTCCTCATGCCCGTCGAGGACGTCTTCACCATCACCGGTCGCGGCACCGTCGTCACCGGCCGCGTCGAGCGCGGCATCGTCAAGGTGAACGAGGAGGTGGAGATCATCGGCATCCGCGCGAAGTCGACGAAGACCACCACCACGGGCATCGAGATGTTCCGCAAGCTGCTCGACGAGGGTCGCGCCGGCGACAACGTCGGCCTCCTTCTGCGCGGCATCAAGCGCGAGGACGTCGAGCGCGGCATGGTCATCGGCAAGCCCGGTTCGATCACCCCGCACACCGAGTTCGAGGGCCAGGTCTACATCCTGGGCAAGGACGAGGGCGGACGGCACACGCCGTTCTTCAACAACTACCGCCCGCAGTTCTACTTCCGGACGACCGACGTCACCGGCGTCGTGACGCTCCCGGAGGGCACCGAGATGGTCATGCCCGGTGACAACACCGAGATGTCCGTCCAGCTGATCCAGCCGATCGCCATGGAGGAGGGCCTCCAGTTCGCCATCCGTGAGGGTGGCCGGACGGTCGGCGCCGGTCAGGTCATCAAGATCAACAAGTAAGACCCGGGGGCCCCGGTGCACGGGCGCGAGAGCGCGCGTGCGACACTGGACTCCTAGCTCGCACGGGGCGGCCGGCTCATGCGGTATCGAGCCGGCCGCCCTGCTGTGAGCAGGGGTCCGAGAGCCACACCGTGGGCCCGGGCCGACGGCCACGTGCCGGAGGTCCACCGTGCCGCCCCCCTCGCGGGTGCGGGACGGACACACGTTGAACAGCGCGGGGTCCGCGGGGCCGCAGCGTGCGACAGCGCGCGGCGGAGCCTGCCGACGGATTCGACACGCCCGACCGCGTGGACCGGAGACGGTCCTGCTCGGGTGGGGGTCCGGCCGGTATGAGCACCGGGGCGTCTCGAGAACCTGGCCAGCCACCGGGGGTGCACACCCCCGGCGGGACGAGAAGAGGAACGGCAAAGCCACCATGGCGGGACAGAAGATCCGCATCCGGCTCAAGGCCTACGACCACGAAGCGATCGACGCGTCGGCTCGCAAGATCGTCGAGACCGTGACGCGCACCGGCGCCTCCGTGGTCGGGCCCGTGCCGCTGCCGACCGAGAAGAACATCTACTGCGTCATCCGCTCGCCGCACAAGTACAAGGACTCGCGCGAGCACTTCGAGATGCGCACGCACAAGCGACTGATCGACATCGTCGACCCCACGCCGAAGACGGTGGACGCGCTCATGCGCATCGACCTGCCGGCGAGCGTCGACGTGAACATCCAGTGAGGTCGGAGATGACTGCAGCACACTCCCCGGCCAAGCCGGAGCGGAAGATGAGCGGCGTCCTCGGCACCAAGGTCGGCATGACCCAGGTCTTCGACGAGGCGAACCGCATCGTCCCGGTGACCGTCGTCAAGGCCGGCCCCTGCGTCGTCACGCAGGTGCGGACGCCCTCGGTCGACGGCTACAACGCCGTGCAGATCGCCTACGGCGCGATCGACCCGCGCAAGGTGAACAAGCCCGAGACGGGCCACTTCGCCAAGGCCGGTGTCACCCCGCGGCGCCACCTCGCCGAGCTCCGCACGAGCGACGCGAGCGACTACGAGGTCGGCCAGGAGGTCACCGCCGAGGCGTTCTCCGCCGGCAACGTCGTCGACGTCTCGGGCACGAGCAAGGGCAAGGGCACCGCCGGTGTCATGAAGCGCCACGGCTTCGGCGGCCTCGGGGCCAGCCACGGCACGCAGCGCAAGCACCGCTCGCCCGGCTCCATCGGCGGCTGCGCCACCCCGGCGCGCGTCTTCAAGGGCACGCGCATGGCCGGCCGCATGGGCAACGTCAAGACCACCACCCAGAACCTGACCGTGCACGGCGTCGACGCCGACGCGGGCCTGCTGCTCATCCGCGGCGCCGTTCCGGGCCCGCGCGGCGGCCTCGTCCTCGTGACCTCGGCCGCGAAGGTCGACCCCGCGAAGGGCGGTGCCCAGTGACTTCCCCCGATTCCTCCAAGGCCGCCGACGGCCACACCCCCGGCGTGACCGACACCGAGGGCCACGACGGCGGCGAGCAGGTCTCGGCGCCGACGAGCTCGGCGACGGCCGCCGCCACGGCGACGCTGCAGGCCTCCGCGCCGCAGACCGCGCGCCGCTCCGGCTACTCGGCCGGCGAGGCCCGTCGCCTCGCCCGCCGTGACGCCCACGCGCAGGCCGGCGGCGAGACCCGCACGGTCTCGGTGCACACGCCCACCGGCGGTACCGACGGCACCGCGGAGCTCCCGGGCCAGCTGTTCGACGCCCCGGCGAGCACCGCGCTCATGCACCAGGTCGTCACCGCGCAGCTCGCGGCGGCCCGCCAGGGCACGCACGACACCAAGACGCGCGGCGAGGTCCGCGGTGGCGGCAAGAAGCCGTACCGCCAGAAGGGCACCGGCCGCGCCCGCCAGGGCTCGGTGCGCGCCCCGCAGTTCGTCGGCGGCGGCACCGTCCACGGGCCGACGCCGCGCGACTACGACCAGCGGACCCCCAAGAAGATGAAGGCGGCCGCCCTGCGCGGCGCGCTGTCGGACCGCGCCCGCCACGAGCGCATCCACGTCTTCTCCGCGCTGGTCGACGGCGACGCGCCGTCCACCAAGGGCGCGCGCACCGCGCTCGAGGGCGTCGTGACGCCGAGCCGTGACCACCGCCTGGTCCTCGCGGTCATCACCCGCGACGACGAGGCCGGCCGCCGCAGCGTGGCCAACCTGCCGGCCGTGCACCAGATCACGCCGGACCAGCTGAACACCTACGACGTCCTGCGCGCCGACGACGTGGTCTTCACGACCGCGGCGCTCGAGGCGTTCGTGGCCGCCCGCACCGCGGGTGGACAGGAGGCCGAGAAGTGATCGCCGACCCGCGAGACGTGATCATCGCGCCGGTCATCTCCGAGAAGAGCTACGGGCTCCTCGAGGAGCGCCAGTACACGTTCCTGGTGCGCCCGGACGCGAACAAGACGCAGATCAAGATCGCCGTCCAGGAGATCTTCGACGTGCAGGTGGCCAGCGTGAACACGCTGAACCGCGAGGGCAAGCGCAAGCGCTCCCGCCGCGGCTTCGGCAAGCGCAAGGACACCAAGCGCGCGGTCGTGACGGTGACGCCCGAGAGCCGGACCATCGACGTGTTCGGCGCGCCCGGGGCAGGGAGCTGACCAATGGGAATCCGTAGGTACAAGCCGACGACCGCCGGGCGGCGTGGCGCGAGCGTCTCGGACTTCGCCGAGATCACGCGCGACCACCCGGAGAAGTCGCTGGTCCGTCCGCTGCACAACAAGGGCGGCCGCAACGTCACCGGGCGCATCACCACCCGGCACCAGGGCGGCGGCCACAAGCGGGCCTACCGGCTCATCGACTTCCGTCGCCACGACAAGGACGGCGTGCCGGCCAAGGTCGCGCACATCGAGTACGACCCCAACCGCAGCGCCCGCATCGCCCTGCTGCACTACGCCGACGGCGAGAAGCGCTACATCATCGCGCCGGAGCGTCTGGCCCAGGGCGCCACGGTCGAGGCCGGCCCCAAGGCCGACATCAAGCCGGGCAACAACCTGCCGATGCGCAACATCCCCACCGGCACGGTGATCCACGCGATCGAGCTCCGCCCCGGCGGCGGCGCGAAGATCGCGCGCTCGGCCGGCGCGCGCGTCCAGCTGGTCGCGAAGGACGGGCCGTACGCGCAGCTGCGGATGCCCTCGGGCGAGATCCGCAACGTCGACGTCCGCTGCCGCGCCACCATCGGCGAGGTCGGCAACGCCGAGCACTCGAACATCAACTGGGGCAAGGCGGGCCGCAACCGCTGGCGGGGCAAGCGCCCCACCGTCCGCGGTGTCGTCATGAACCCGGTCGACCACCCGCACGGCGGTGGCGAGGGCAAGACCTCGGGTGGTCGCCACCCGGTCAACCCCGCCGGCACGCCGGAGGGCCGTACCCGAGGCCGGAAGGAGAGCGACTGCATGATCGTGCGTCGCCGCCGCACCGGCAAGGGCAAGAAGAAGCGCTGACGGAGCAGGAGGGAGCGAAGCGATGCCACGCAGTCTCAAGAAGGGCCCGTTCGTCGACGACCACCTGCTCAAGAAGGTGGACGCGCTCAACGAGGCCAACCGCAAGACCGTCATCAGGACTTGGTCCCGTCGGTCGACGATCATCCCGGACATGATCGGCCACACGCTGGCCGTGCACGACGGGCGCAAGCACGTCCCGGTGTTCGTCTCGGAGTCCATGGTCGGGCACAAGCTCGGCGAGTTCGCCCCGACCCGCACGTTCCGCGGGCACGTCAAGGAGGACCGCCGCTCCCGTCGTCGCTAGGACGACGCGGAGCGCGGGACCCCCCATGGCTCGAGACAAGGAAGGTACGTCCCAGATGGCTGCACCAGCCGACACCGACACGGCCCCCCGCGGTGCCGTGGCGCGGGCGCGCTACGTGCGCATGTCGCCGATGAAGGTCCGCCGCGTGGTGGACCTCGTCCGCGGCATGCCGGTCGGCCAGGCCGCCTCGGTGCTGGAGTTCGCCCAGCAGAAGGCGGCCGGCCCGGTGGCCAAGGTCGTCGCCAGTGCGGTGGCCAACGCCGAGAACAACGTCGACCTGGACCCGGCGAACCTGGTGATCTCCACGATCACCGTCGACGAGGGTCCGACCATGAAGCGGTTCCAGCCCCGCGCGCAGGGCCGGGCCTACCGCATCCGGAAGCGGACCAGCCACATTTACGTCGAGGTGACCGAGGTGGCCCCGGCGCAGGGCGGCCGTTCGCGCGCGAAGAGGAGTGGCCGCTGATGGGCCAGAAGATCAACCCGCACGGCTTCCGCCTCGGTATCACCACCGACTGGAAGTCGCGCTGGTACGCCGACAAGCAGTACGCGGACTACGTCGCCGAGGACGTCAAGATCCGTCGCATGCTCTCCAAGGGCATGGAGCGCGCGGGCATCTCGAAGGTCGAGATCGAGCGCACCCGCGACCGCGTCCGCGTCGACATCCACACCGCGCGTCCCGGCATCGTCATCGGTCGCCGCGGCGCCGAGGCCGACCGCCTGCGCGGCAACCTCGAGAAGCTGACCGGCAAGCAGGTCCAGCTGAACATCCTCGAGGTCAAGGGCGCCGAGGCGGACGCGCAGCTCGTCGCGCAGGGCGTGGCCGAGCAGCTGTCCAACCGCGTGTCGTTCCGTCGCGCGATGCGCAAGGCCATGCAGTCGGCCATGCGCTCGCCGGGCGTCAAGGGCATCCGGGTGCAGTGCTCCGGCCGGCTCGGTGGCGCCGAGATGTCGCGCTCGGAGTTCTACCGCGAGGGCCGCGTGCCCCTGCACACGCTCCGCGCCGAGATCGACTACGGCCTGTTCGAGGCCCGGACCAACTTCGGGCGCATCGGCGTGAAGGTCTGGATCTACAAGGGCGACGTCGTCGGCGGGAAGCGCGAGTCGGAGCGCCAGGCCGCGCTCGACGCCGCGACCCGTGACCCGCGTGGTGGCCGTGGCCGCGGTGGCGGCAACGACCGCCCGCGCGGCCGTCGTTCCGGCTCGTCGGGCACGACCGGGACCAGCACCGAGGCCGGGCGCGCCGCCGCGGAGCAGGCCGCCGCCGGTGCCAGCACGGGCGGCGCGCCGGCCGGTGCCGCCCCCGAGGCGACCACGCAGACGGAGTCCTGACCCATGCTGATCCCCCGCAAGGTCAAGTACCGCAAGCAGCACCGGCCGGACCGGACGGGCGCCGCCAAGGGCGGCACCCAGATGTCCTTCGGCGACTACGGCATCCAGGCCCTGGAGCACGCCTACGTCACCAACCGGCAGATCGAGTCCGCCCGTATCGCCATCACGCGGCACATCCGCCGTGGCGGCAAGGTGTGGATCAACATCTTCCCGGACCGGCCGCTGACCAAGAAGCCGGCCGAGACCCGCATGGGTTCCGGCAAGGGCTCGCCCGAGAAGTGGGTGGCGAACGTGAAGCCGGGCCGGGTCATGTTCGAGATGAGCTACCCCAACGAGGCCACGGCCCGCGAGGCCCTGCGCCGCGCGCAGCACAAGCTGCCGATGCGCTGCCGCATCGTGAGCCGTGAGGAGACCTTCTGATGGCCGCCGGAACCCCCGCCAGCGAGCTGCGCGAGCTCACGAGCGAGGAGCTCGTGGCCCGGGCGCGCGAGGCCAAGGCCGAGCTGTTCAACCTTCGCTTCCAGATGGCGACGGGGCAGCTGGACAACAACCGTCGACTGCGGACCGTGCGTCACGACATCGCGCGCATCTACACGGTGATGCGCGAGCGCGAGCTCGGCCTGTCGGTCGCCCCCGATGAGGAGGGAGCGGCATGAGCGAGCCGCAGACCAGCTCGGGGGCGACGGCCCCGGAGCGCGACGAGCAGGAGCAGGTCCGCGCCGAGCGCAAGCAGGGCGAGAACGCCCAGCAGAGCCCGGCCGAGGCCCGCAACGACGACCGCGGCCTGCGCAAGGTGCGTGAGGGCCTGGTCGTCTCGGACAAGATGGCCAAGACCATCGTCGTCAGCCTCGAGGACCGGGTGAAGCACCCGCGCTACTCGAAGGTCATCCGGCGCACGAAGAAGGTCAAGGCGCACGACGAGGACAACACGGCCGGCCCCGGCGACCGCGTGCTCCTGATGGAGACGCGGCCGCTGTCGGCCACGAAGCGGTGGCGGCTCGTCGAGATCCTCGAGAAGGCCAAGTAATCCCACCCCGAAACCATCCGCCACGGTGCGGATAGGTCAGGAGAGAAGCAGTGATCCAGCAGGAGTCGCGGCTCCGGGTCGCCGACAACACGGGCGCACGGGAGATCCTGTGCATCCGTGTGCTCGGTGGCTCCTCCCGCCGGTACGCGGGCATCGGAGACGTCATCGTGGCGACGGTCAAGGAGGCCATCCCGGCCTCCGGCGTCAAGCGCGGTGACGTGGTGAAGGCCGTCGTCGTGCGCACCCGCAAGGAGAAGCGCCGCCCGGACGGCTCGTACATCAAGTTCGACGAGAACGCCGCCGTCATCATCAAGAACGACCGTGAGCCCCGCGGGACCCGCATCTTCGGCCCGGTGGGCCGCGAGCTGCGCGACAAGAGGTTCATGCGGATCATCTCGCTCGCGCCGGAGGTGCTGTAGCAGATGAAGGTCAAGAAGGGCGACACGGTCGTCGTCATCGCCGGCAAGGACAAGGGCGCCAAGGGCAAGGTCATCCAGGCCTACCCCGACCGCGACAAGGTCCTCGTCGAGGGCGTCGGTCGCGTCAAGAAGCACACCGCCCAGTCGGCCAACCAGCGCGGTGCCCAGAGCGGCGGGATCGTCACGCAGGAGGCGCCCATCCACGTCTCGAACGTGATGGTCGTCGACGCCGACGGCAAGCCGACCCGCGTCGGCGTCCGTGAGGGCGGCGAGGGCGAGCAGAAGCGCGTGCGCATCTCGCGCCGCACCGGGAAGGACCTCTCGTGACCAGCCCAGAAACTGTCGAGGCAGCTCCCGAGACGACCCGTCCGCGGCTGCAGCAGCGGTACCACGACGCGATCAAGCCGGCGCTCTCCGAGCAGTTCGGGTACGCGAACCCGATGCTGATCCCCGGCGTCGTCAAGGTCGTCGTCAACATGGGTGTCGGCGAGGCCGCGCGCGACTCGAAGCTGATGGAGGGCGCGGTCCGCGACCTCACCCTCATCGCCGGCCAGAAGCCGGAGATCCGCAAGGCCCGCAAGTCGATCGCGCAGTTCAAGCTGCGCGAGGGCATGCCGATCGGGGCCCGCGCCACCCTGCGGGGTGCGCGCATGTGGGAGTTCCTGGACCGGCTCCTGACCATCGGCCTGCCGCGCATCCGCGACTTCCGCGGCCTGTCGCCGAAGCAGTTCGACGGGTCCGGCAACTACACGTTCGGTCTCTCGGACCAGACGATGTTCCACGAGATCGATCAGGACTCGATCGACCGGCCGCGGGGGATGGACATCACCGTGGTCACCTCCGCGACGACCGACGAGGAGGGCCGGGCGCTGCTCCGTCAACTCGGCTTCCCGTTCAGGGAGAACTGAGATGGCGAAGAAGGCACTGGTCAACAAGGCCGCACGCAAGCCGAAGTTCGCGGTGCGCGGGTACACGCGCTGCAACCGCTGCGGGCGCGCCCGCGCGGTCCTGCGGAAGTTCGGGCTCTGCCGGGTCTGCCTGCGCGAGATGGCGCACCGGGGCGAGCTCCCGGGCGTGAGCAAGGCTTCCTGGTGAGCGCGGCGAACACCTCAGCGCACACCTCCGAGGCTCCCGTGACTCCGGAGGCCACGGGCGACGGGCACATCGACCCCGAGCTCCTGCGCCTCATCCAGCGCGTCGCCCACCGCGAGCACCTGCTCGACGGCTCGGTCCCCACGCGCGTCCGTACCACCGCTGACAGCAGCTCCACACGCCGCAGGCCCGCCATCGGGAGCGCGCGTCCGCGCGCCACCCGGGGAACCACGGCGAGGAAGGTGACCTGGTCATGACGATGACCGACCCGATCGCGGACATGTTGACGCGCATCCGCAACGCCAACTCGGCGTTCCACGAGAGCGCGACCATGCCGCACAGCAAGCTCAAGGCCCACGTGGCGCAGGTCCTGCTCGACCAGGGCTACATCGCCGGCTACCGCACCGAGGCCGCCACCGTGGGTCAGTCCCTCGTGGTCGACCTCAAGTACGGCCCGAACCGTGAGCGCAGCATCGCCGGCATCAAGCGCGTCTCGAAGCCGGGCCTGCGCATCTACGCGAAGTCGAACGAGCTCCCGCGGGTGCTCGGCGGCCTCGGCGTCGCGATCATCTCGACGTCGTCCGGGCTCCTGACCGACCGGCAGGCCCACCAGCGACGGATGGGCGGGGAAGTCCTCGCCTTCGTCTGGTAGCGGGAAGGGGAACCGAACCATGTCACGCATCGGCAAGGCCCCGATCACCGTGCCGTCGGGCGTCGACGTCACCGTCGACGGGCAGAACGTCACGGTCAAGGGCCCCAAGGGCACCCTGAGCCACCAGGTCGACGAGCCGATCACGGTCTCGGTCGACGACGGTGTGCTCTCGGTGCAGCGCCCCGACGACGAGCGGGAGAGCCGCGCGCTGCACGGCCTGTCGCGCTCGCTGCTCAACAACCTGGTGCAGGGCGTCTCGCAGGGCTACGAGCGCAAGCTCGAGATCCACGGCGTCGGCTACCGCGTGCAGCTGCGGGGCTCCGACCTCGAGTTCGCGCTCGGCTTCAGCCACCCGGTGAAGATCACCCCGCCGGACGGCATCACGTTCGCGGTCGAGAGCCCGACCCGGTTCTCGGTCCAGGGCATCGACAAGCAGCTGGTGGGCCAGGTGGCCGCCAACATCCGGTGGCTGCGCCGCCCCGACCCCTACAAGGGCAAGGGCGTCCGCTACGCCGGCGAGCAGATCCGCCGCAAGGTCGGGAAGACGGGCAAGTGATGGCTGAGAACAACGGCACCACCACGAAGGCTCGGGGACACCTGGGCAAGAACGTCTCGGAGACGCGGCGCACGGGTCGCACGCGCCGCCACGTCCGGCTGCGCAAGAAGATCGCCGGCACCCCGACGCGTCCCCGCCTGGTCGTCACCCGCTCCACGCGCCACATCACGGCGCAGGTGGTCGACGACATCGCCGGCCACACCATCGCCCACGCCTCCACGCTGGAGGCCGACGTGCGCGGGATGGAGGGCGACAAGAAGGCCCAGGCCGCGAAGGTCGGGGAGCTCGTCGCCTCCCGCGCCAAGGACCAGGGCATCGACGCGGTCGTCTTCGACCGCGGCGGGCGCCGGTACCACGGCCGCATCGCGCAGCTCGCGGATGCGGCCCGCGAGGGGGGGCTGCAGTTCTGATGCGCCTCTCCATGAACATCTCGATCGGAAGGAACGCCTGATGCCGGGACGCACACGGCGCGACGGGCCCGCGGGCTCGGGCGCACAGGGCGGCGAGCGTCAGGGCGGCAGCGCCGGTCGCGACCGCCAGCAGGGCGGCCGCGACCGCGGGCAGGACCGCACCCCGCACCTCGAGCGCGTCGTCGCCATCAACCGCGTGGCCAAGGTCGTCAAGGGCGGCCGCCGCTTCAGCTTCACCGCCCTGGTCGTCGTCGGCGACGGCGACGGCATGGTCGGTGTCGGCTACGGCAAGGCCAAGGAGGTGCCGGCCGCGATCGCCAAGGGCGTGGAGGAGGCGAAGAAGAACTTCTTCCGCGTCCCCCGGGTCGGCGGCACCATCACCCACCCCGTGCAGGGCGAGGAGGCGGCCGGCGTGGTCCTGCTGCGTCCGGCCAGCCCCGGTACCGGTGTCATCGCCGGTGGCCCGGTGCGCGCGGTGCTGGAGTGCGCGGGGATCGCGGACGTGCTGTCCAAGTCCCTGGGCAGCCAGAACGCGATCAACATCGTGCACGCCACGGTGGCCGCGCTGAAGGGCCTGCAGGTCCCCGAGGCCGTCGCGGCGCGCCGCGGTCTGCCCATCGAGGACGTGGCGCCGGCGCGGATGCTGCGCGCCCGCGCCGGGCAGGGGAGCTGACATGGCCGAGCTCAAGGTCACGCAGACCCGTTCCGAGATCGGCGGCAAGCGCAACCAGCGCGAGTCCCTGCGGACGCTGGGACTGCGGCGCATCGGCGCGACCGTCGTCCGCCCCGACACGCCCCAGAACCGGGGCCTGATCCACACCGTCCGTCACCTCGTGACGGTCGAGGAGGTGTGACCGATGGGTGAGTCCCCCATCAAGCTGCACCACCTGCGCCCGGCGCCCGGGGCCAGGACCGCGAAGACCCGCGTGGGTCGCGGCGAGGCCTCCAAGGGCAAGACCGCCGGTCGCGGCACCAAGGGCACCGGCGCCCGGAAGAACGTCCCCTCGTCGTTCGAGGGTGGCCAGATGCCCCTGCAGATGCGGCTGCCGAAGCTCAAGGGCTTCCGCAACCGCAACAAGGTGGTCTCCCAGGTCGTCAACGTCGGCGACCTGGCCCGCCTGTTCCCCGACGGCGGCGAGGTCGGCCCGGCCGAGCTCGTGGGCGCCGGCGCCGTGCGCCCGGGGCACCCCATCAAGGTGCTCGGGACCGGCGAGGTCGGCTCGGTGGCGCTGCGCGTCACCGCGCACGCCTTCTCGGGCTCGGCGAGCGAGAAGCTGTCCGCCGCGGGCGGCAGCGCGACCGTCGTCGAGTAGGGCCGAGTAGGAGTATCAGCGTGACGACGCCACCGGCCCCGGGCCGCCCCGACCAGGGTGCGGCCCGGGGCCGGTGGTGTCTCCCCGTGTAGTCTCGCCCCGGGCCGCTTCGACCGGTCCGGCCCGGCCCCGGCGCGCCGCCCCCGCGGCGCGCGGCCGGTGATCACCGGCCCGCGTGGCTCCGAATCCCGACGAGTCCGCGGTGCGGCCGAACGACATCTGGAGGTCCGAGTGCTCGGCGCCGTGCGGTCAGCCCTGGCCACACCGGACCTGCGCAAGAAGATCCTGTTCACGCTCGGCATCGTCGCCGTCTACCGCCTCGGGGCGACGCTCCCGGCGCCCGGCGTCTCCTATTCGAACGTGCAGGAGTGCCTGCGTCAGGTCCAGGGCAGTGACGCCGCGAGCGTCTACTCGCTGATCAACCTCTTCTCCGGCGGGGCGCTGCTCCAGCTGTCGATCTTCGCGCTGGGCATCATGCCGTACATCACGGCGAGCATCATCGTCCAGCTGCTGACGGTCGTGATCCCCCGCTTCGAGCAGTTGAAGAAGGAGGGGCAGAGCGGTCAGAGCAAGCTCACGCAGTACACGCGCTACCTGACCATCGCCCTCGCGGTCCTGCAGTCGACGGGCATCGTCGCGCTCGCCGACCGCAACCAGCTCTTCCAGGACTGCGACCCCTCGCAGTTCCCGATCCTGCCGAACGCCGACATCTTCGACCTCGCGGTCATCGTCATCGTCATGACGGCGGGCACCGCGGTCATCATGTGGTTCGGCGAGCTCGTCACCGAGCGCGGCGTCGGCAACGGCATGTCGCTGCTGATCTTCACCTCGATCGCCGCCCGCATCCCCGCCGAGGGCAACACGATCCTGCAGAACGCCGGCCCGCTGGCGTTCACGGTGGTCTGCGCGTTCGGCCTGGTCATCATCGCGAGCGTCGTGTTCGTCGAGCAGGGCCAGCGGCGCATCCCCGTGCAGTATGCGAAACGCATGGTCGGGCGCCGCATGTACGGCGGCACGTCGACCTACCTGCCGCTGAAGGTCAACCAGGCCGGCGTCATCCCGGTCATCTTCGGCTCGTCGCTGCTCTACCTGCCCGACCTGCTGTCGCGGATCACGGGCAACCAGAACTCGGGCTTCTCGCGGTTCGTCTCGACGTACCTCGCGAACCAGTCCAACTGGCTGCACATCCTGCTGTACTTCGCGCTGATCATCTTCTTCACGTACTTCTACGTCTCGATCACGTTCAACACCGAGGAACGTGCCGACGAGATGAAGAAGTTCGGCGGGTTCATCCCGGGGATCCGGCCCGGGCGGCCCACGGCCGAGTACCTCAGCTACGTGCTGTCCCGCATCACCTTGCCGGGGTCCATCTACCTCGGCATCATCGCCGTCCTGCCGAACTTCTTCCTGGGCCTGACCGGTCAAGGACAGAACCAGAACTTCCCCTTCGGGGGGACGGCTGTTCTGATCATGGTGGGCGTCGGGCTGGACACGGTGAAGCAGATCGAGAGCCAGCTGATGCAGCGCAACTACGAGGGTTTCCTGCGCTGACCGGGGACGGTCGAGCAGCGGGTCCGGTGTACACGGGATCGACGGGCGAGGGAGAGTTGTCGTGAGGATCGTGCTGGTGGGCCCGCCGGGTGCGGGCAAGGGAACGCAGGCCGCGCGGCTGGCCGAGCGCCTCGACGCGCCCCATATCTCTACCGGCGACATCTTCCGCGAGAACATGAAGAACGAGACGGAGCTCGGCAAGGAGGCCCAGCGCTACGTCGACGCCGGCGACCTCGTGCCCGACGAGGTCACCGTCAAGATGGTCAAGGACCGCCTCGCGCAGCCCGACGCGCAGGAGGGTTTCCTGCTCGACGGGTTCCCGCGCAACACCGCGCAGGCCCAGGAGCTCGAGCGCGTCCTGAGCGACCTCGACCAGCGCCTCGACGCCGTCCTCGTGTTCGAGGTCGAGGACGAGGAGCTGATCGAGCGCCTCACCGCCCGCGGCCGCTCGGACGACACCGAGGAGACCATCCGGCACCGCCAGGAGGTCTACCGCTCGGAGACCGAGCCGCTGATCGAGCACTACCGGGACATCGCGGTGCGGGTGGACGCCGTCGGGTCGGTCGAGGAGATCACCGATCGCGCCATGGACGCCCTCGCCGACGAGCCCGACGACTGAGTGGGCAACGCGAGCCGCCGCCTGACCGGACTCACCGAGGCGGTGTCCGCCGGGGTCGGCGGCCTCGCCGACCGCGTGCGGGGGCGCCTCGTGGAGATGAAGACACCCGGCCAGGTCGACGCGATGCGCGCCACGGGCCTGGTCGTGGCCTCCGCGCTCGCCGCGGTCACCGAGGCCGCCCGGCCCGGGGTCAGCACGGCCGACCTCGACGAGGTCGCCGAGGCGGTCATCCGCGAGGCCGGCGCGGAGCCGTCGTTCCTCGGGTACCAGGGCTTCCCGGCCTCGATCTGCTCCTCGGTCAACGAGCAGGTCGTGCACGGCATCCCGTCGCGCGAGCAGGTGCTCGGCGACGGTGACCTGGTCTCGATCGACTGCGGGGCGATCCTCGACGGCTGGCACGGCGACGCGGCGGTGACCCTGCTGCTCGGCACGCCGCGCCCCGAGGACGAGGCTCTCTCGTCGGCCTGCCGGTCGGCGATGGAGGCGGGGATCGCCCGGCTCGTCCCCGGCGGGCGTCTCGGCGACGTGGGCCACGCCGTCGAGGAGGAGGCCCGGCGCCGCGCGGCCGCCGACGGGCGCGAGTACGGGATCGTGGCCGACTACGGCGGCCACGGCATCGGCACGTCGATGCACATGGAGCCGTTCGTGCCGAACCTCGGCCGCGCCGGCACCGGGATGCGGCTGCGCACCGGGATGGTGCTCGCGATCGAGCCCATGCTCACCGGCGGCACCGACGAGACCGAGGAGCTCGAGGACGGCTGGACCGTCGTCACCGCCGACGGCAGCCGCGCCGTGCACTGGGAGCACTCGGTGGCGGTCACCGACGACGGGCCCCGCGTCCTCACCGCACCGGCGTCCTGACCGCGCCTCCTGCGCGAGGGGTGCCGCTCACGGCGGCTGGGGCGATCGGATAGCGGAACTCTCCGCTCACTGCTATCGTCGTCCCGTACCGAGGGGACGGGGTGGTCGACGTGGCCGGGATCGAGCAGGGGCCGGATCAGCTGCGGGTGGCGGACGCCGAGCGCGAGCGCGTCGCCGAGGTGCTGGCGCGGGCGCACGGGGAGGGGCGCCTGACCCTCGCCGAGTACGACGAGCGGGTGCGGGCGGCCCACGGCGCGGTGGTGCGGGCGGACCTGGCGCCGCTGACCGCCGACCTCCCGTCGGCCCCGGCTCCCGCTCCGGGGGTCGCGGAGGCGCCGCGTCGCCGGCCGTCGCCGCTGCGGGTGGCCGTCGCGGTCTGGGCGGCGGTGTCCGTGATCAACCTGGTGATCTGGGTGGCCGTGTCGGTCGGGACCGGTGGGGCGGTGGCACCCTGGTGGATCTGGGTCGCCGGACCCTGGGGCGCGGTGCTCGCGCTGCAGGCGGTCGCGACCCGCGCGGGCCTCGCCCCGCCGATGCCGTTCGGGTGCGTGTCGCGCGCTCGCTGAGCCGGCGGTGAGACCCCGGTGACGAGGCTCTCGACACGCCGCGCGTACACTTGACGGCTGGTGCGCGTGTCGTGCCGGTGTCCACGCGCGTGCGCGCCACGGCCGCCGAGACGCCGCGCTCCGTGTCCCCCGGACTCCCTCGCTCGCCGAGCGTGGTCGTCCTGCGGGACGCCAGCGTACGTCGAGAAGAATGCGGAGGACATGGCGAAGAAGGACGGCGCCATCGAGGTCGAGGGGCGGGTCATCGAGCCGCTGCCCAATGCGATGTTCCGGGTGGAGCTCGAGAACGGGCACAAGGTCCTGGCGCACATCAGCGGCAAGATGCGGCAGCACTACATCCGGATCCTCCCCGAGGACAAGGTCGTGGTGGAGCTGTCGCCCTATGACCTCTCGCGCGGCCGGATCGTCTACCGCTACAAGTGATCACAGCCTCGGGATCAGTGAGGAAGAGGACGTGAAGGTCCAGCCGAGCGTCAAGCGCATCTGCGCCAAGTGCCAGGTGGTCCGCCGTCACGGGCGGGTCATGGTCATCTGCGACAACCTGCGCCACAAGCAGCGCCAGGGCTGACGCGCCCCGACCGGGCACACCGGGCCGACGCGCCCACCCGCGGCCTCCGGGCCGCACACCAGATACCTCCCCGCACCTACGTCGGCTCGAGAGATCGTGCCCCGGCGGAGCACCCCCGGCACGGGAGGCCGGGGCCCGGAGCGTCCGCGCTCCGGGACGGGCAGGGAGCCAGACCTCCCGGACGACACGAGGAGCACGTCGCCACATGGCACGACTCGCCGGCGTCGACCTCCCCCGCGAGAAGCGGATGGAGATCGCGCTGACCTACATCTTCGGGATCGGCCGCAGCCGAGCTCGCGAGATCCTCACCGAGACCGGCATCGACTTCGACCTGCGGTCGAAGGACCTGTCGGACTCGGACGCCGCCACGCTGCGCGCGTACATCGAGAACCACTTCCGGGTCGAGGGCGACCTGCGCCGCGAGGTCCAGGCGGACATCCGGCGCAAGGTCGAGATCGGCAGCTACCAGGGGCTGCGGCACCGCCGCAATCTCCCGGTGCACGGGCAGCGGACGAAGACCAACGCCCGATCGCGCAAGGGCCCCAAGAAGACGGTTGCCGGCAAGAAGAAGGCCGCGCGCAAGTAGTCGCGCGCCCGACACCCCCGAAACGGAAGAGAAGAGATGCCACCCAGGACTCGCCAGGGCGCGGCCGGGGCCAAGAAGGTCCGCCGCCGGGAGAAGAAGAACATCTCCCACGGCCACGCGCACATCAAGAGCACGTTCAACAACACGATCGTCTCGATCACCGACCCCACCGGCAACGTCATCAGCTGGGCGTCGGCCGGCCACGTGGGCTTCAAGGGCTCGCGCAAGTCGACGCCGTTCGCCGCGCAGATGGCTGCCGAGAACTGCGCCCGCAAGGCCGCCGAGCACGGGATGAAGAAGGTCGACGTCTTCGTCAAGGGCCCGGGCTCGGGCCGTGAGACCGCCATCCGTTCGCTGCAGGCCGCGGGCCTCGAGGTCGGCACCATCGCCGACGTCACGCCCCAGCCGCACAACGGCTGCCGTCCGCCGAAGCGTCGCCGGGTCTAAGGCCGGAGAGGAGACAACCCATGGCTCGTTACACCGGCCCCGCCACCCGCAAGTCCCGCCGTCTCAAGGTCGACCTGATCGGCGGCGACAAGTCCTTCGAGCGTCGCCCGTACCCGCCGGGGCAGCACGGCCGGATCCGCATCAAGGAGTCCGAGTACCTGCTGCAGCTGCAGGAGAAGCAGAAGGCCCGCTTCACCTACGGCCTGCTCGAGAAGCAGATGCGCGCCTACTACGAGGAGGCGAACCGTCGCGAGGGCAAGACCGGCGACGAGTTCCTCAAGCTCCTCGAGTCGCGGCTCGACTCGGTGGTCTACCGGGCCGGCCTCGCGCAGACCCGTCGTCAGGCCCGTCAGCTCGTCGGGCACGGCCACTTCCTGGTCAACGGCCAGAAGGTCGACGTCCCCAGCTACCGGGTGACGCAGTACGACATCATCGACGTCCGGGAGAAGTCCCGGAACATGCTGCCCCTCGTGGTGGCGAAGGAGAACTTCGGCGAGCGCCCCGTCCCGGGGTGGCTGCAGGTCGTCCCGGACTCGCTCCGGGTGTTCGTCCACTCGCTCCCGGAGCGGTCGCAGATCGACACGCCCGTCCAGGAGCAGCTCATCGTCGAGTTCTACTCGAAGTAATTCGGTACCCCGGCCCGGGCAGCCTGCTCGGGCCGGGTCGGGTTCGGCGTCAAATAGCGGACGCCGCATCGGAAGGAAACCGTACGTGCTGATCTCTCAGCGTCCTGCCCTCTCCGAGGACGCCATCGACGACACCCGTTCCCGGTTCGTCATCGAGCCGCTGGAGCCGGGCTTCGGCTACACCCTCGGCAACTCGCTGCGCCGCACTCTGCTGTCGTCCATCCCGGGCGCGGCCGTGACCAGCATCCGTGTCGACGGGGTCCTCCACGAGTTCACCACCGTGCCGGGGGTGAAGGAGGACGTCACCGACATCATCCTCAACCTCAAGGAGCTCGTCGTGAGCTCCGAGGAGGACGAGCCGGCGACCATGTACCTGCGCAAGCAGGGCCCGGGCACGGTGACCGCGGGGGACATCGTCCCGCCGGCCGGCGTGACCGTGCACAACCCCGACCTGCACATCGCGACCCTGAACGACCAGGGCCGCCTGGAGGTCGAGCTGGTCGTCGAGCGTGGCCGTGGGTACGTCCCGGCCGCGCAGAACAAGGCCTCCGGCGCCGAGATCGGCCGCATCCCGGTCGACTCGATCTACTCGCCGGTGCTCAAGGTCAGCTACAAGGTCGAGGCGACCCGCGTCGAGCAGCGCACCGACTTCGACAAGCTGATCCTCGACGTCGAGACCAAGCCGTCGATGACGCCGCGCGACGCCATCGCGTCCGCGGGTCGCACGCTGGTCGAGCTCTTCGGGCTGGCCCGGGAGCTCAACGTCGACGCCGAGGGCATCGAGATCGGGCCCTCGCCCGCCGAGGCCGACTCGATCGCCGCGTTCGCGATGCCCATCGAGGACCTCGACCTCACGGTCCGGTCGTACAACTGCCTCAAGCGGGAGGGCATCCACACCGTCGGCGAGCTCGTCGGCCGTTCGGAGGCCGACCTGCTGGACATCCGCAACTTCGGTGCGAAGTCCATCGACGAGGTCAAGATGAAGCTGGCCGGCCTGGGCCTCGCGCTCAAGGACAGCCCGCCCGGGTTCGACCCGTCGGCCGCGGCCGCGGACTACCCGTCGGAGGGCTTCGAGTCCTACGGCTCGGACGGCGGCTTCGGCGGTTACGGCGTGTCCGACGACGACGGTCAGGACTACGCCGAGACCGAGCAGCTGTAAGCAGTCCCCTCTTTCAGCAACTCTGACGTGCTGCCCCCGCCCGGCCCGCTCGCGGGCCGGGCGGAAAGGCGTCACGAGACAGGAGCAGTGACATGCCCCAGCCCACGAAGGGCCCGCGCCTCGGTGGTTCCCCGGACCACCAGAAGCTCATGCTGGCCAACCTGGCCACGTCGCTCTTCACGCACGGCCGCATCCACACCACGCGGGCCAAGGCCGAGCGCCTGCGCCCGTACGCGGAGCGGCTGATCACGAAGGCGAAGAAGGGCGGCCTGCACAACCGTCGCCTCATCGCAGAGCAGATCCGCGATAAGGACGTCGTGCACCGCCTGACGGCCGAGATCGGCCCGTTCTTCGCCGACCGTCCCGGCGGCTACACCCGCATCATCAAGACGCTGCCGCGCAAGGGTGACAACGCGCCCATGGCGGTCATCGAGCTGGTCAACGAGCGGACCGCGTCCGCGGAGGCCTCGCAGGCCACCCGCACCGCGGCCCCGCAGACCTCCTCGGGCCCGGGCGCCGAGGTGGGCGGCACGGCCACCGGTGCGGCGGCGACCGCGGCGACCATCGCGGCCGCCGAGTCGGACGCCTCCCCGGAGCCGGCGGAGCCGACCGACGCGGCCGACACCGTCGCCGAGGACACCGGCACGCAGGACACCGTCACGGAGGACGCCGACTCGTCCGCGACCACCTCGGCGGACGCCACCTCGGACGACGACTCCGTCCCCGAGGAGATGGCCGAGAACGCGGCGTCCGCCGCCGGTCTCGACACCTCGGAGGACGCGGACTCGTCCGCGACCACCGACGGCGAGAAGTCCTGACCGACAGCACCACCGACACGACGGGTCCAGCTCCGCTGCGCTCCGTGTCCCACCGCGAGCCCGCTCCCGACCCCGGGGGCGGGCTCGCGGTGTCTGTCCGGCGGTACCGGCTCGACCTGGCCTACGACGGCACCGACTTCTCGGGGTGGGCGCGCCAGCCCGGGCTGCGCACGGTGCAGGGCGTCCTCGAGGACACCCTCGCCACGATCTGGCGGGTACCCGTCGCGCTGACCGTCGCGGGACGCACCGACGCCGGGGTGCACGCCGACGCGCAGGTCTGCCACGTCGACCTGCCGGAGTCGGTCGCCATCCACCCGGGCCTCGTCGGCCGGCTCGCGCGGATGCTGCCACCTGATGTCAGGGTGCGGGCGGTCTCGCCGGCGCCCGCGGGATTCGACGCGCGCTTCTCCGCGTTCCGGCGCCACTACGTCTACCGCGTCAGCACCGCCCCCTGGGGTCCGGAGCCGCTGCGCGCCCGCGACACGCTGCGCTGGCCGCGCCCGCTCGACGTCGGCGCCATGGACGAGGCCGGCCGCGGCCTGCTCGGCGAGCACGACTTCGCCGCCTACTGCCGCCCGCGCCCCGGCGCGACGACCGTCCGCGAGCTCCAGCGCCTGGAGTGGACCCGCGAGCCCGGCGAGACCGGCGTCCTCGCCGCCCGCCTGTCCGCCGACGCGTTCTGCCACTCGATGGTCCGCTCGCTCGTCGGCGCGCTCCTGGCCGTGGGGGAGGGCCGGCGACCGGTGTCGTGGCCCGCGGAGCTCCTCGCGGCGCGCGAGCGCTCGAGCGAGGTCACCGTCGTCGCCGCGCGGGGCCTGCGCCTCGTCGGCGTCGACTACCCCGGCGACGAGGACCTCGCCGCCCGCGCCGCGATCACGCGCCGTCGTCGCGACGAGGTGTGAGGGCGTGAGCTGGTGTCAGCGGAGTGCCGTCGCTGACACTGGACGTCCGTAACGCCACGCGCTCGGTCCGGGGATGGTCACGCTCCGCTGCCGTACGGGCGGGTGAGGATCTCGAGGTTGTGGCCCTCGGGAGAGTCGAAGTAGGCGCCCTGCCCGCCGTCGTTCGTGTTGTGCCCGGGTCGGCGGTGACCGGGGTCGGCGAAGGTCGGGACACCGCGCTCGCGCAGCCGGTCGGTGATCGCCGCGAACTCGTCGTCGGGGACGAGGAACGCGTAGTGCTGGGAGTGCGGGTCGGCGACGGTCATGTAGTCGAGGCTCGTGCCGTGCGCGACCTCGACGACCGTGAAGGGCCCGAAGTGCGTGGGCGCGGGCAGGCCGAGGACCTCGGTGAGGAAGGCCGCGCCGGCGTCGGGGTCCGGGGACTCGACGATGGTGTGGTTCAGCTCGATGCTCATGGGCTTCACGGTCCGACCTCGAGCAAGGTCGAGGTCAAGGGGTCGCGACCGTGATCGTCCCGTCGGCCTCGACGCGACAGGGGTGGGCGACGAGGTCGCAACCGCCGGGATCGATCCCGCGCCCCGTGGCGGCGTCGAACGTGTAGCGGTGGTTGGCGCAGGTGAGCACGCCGCCGGCGAGCGTGCCGCGTTCGAGGGGCCAGGCGCGGTGCGGGCAGCGGTTGTCGTAGGCGCGGACCCCGTCGCCGACGCGGACGAGCAGGACGCGCCGCCCGCCGACCATCACCGCGCGCATGTCCCGCAGGTCCTCGAGGGCGAGGACCGGCGTGAACCCGGCGTCCGGCGCGTCCATCAGCACCTCCTGGCGACCCGGAGCGAACCGGGGCCAGCGTGGCGGTTACTGGCTGGTATCCCTCGCCTGGCGAGGGATACCAGCCAGTATCCGAGCAAGGGCCGGCAGGCGGGCGTCAGTCGCCGCGGCGCACGGGACCGAGGATCGCCGTCTCGCGGGGGCCGGTGACGAGGTCGACGCGGCGCCACAGGTTGCGACCGAGCAGCACGACGCCGCGGTCGGGCAGCGTGCGCAGCGTCTCGGTCATGGCGGGGGACAGGCGCCAGAGCCGGCCCGCGAGCTCGGCCTCGTGCGGGGGCAGGCGCTGGATGAGGACGAGGTCGGCGTCGTCGGCGAGGTCGGAGACCGCGGGGACCAGCGACGGGAGCACGACGAGCGTGGTCCGGCGCGGCCGCCGCGCCGGCGCCGGGCCGCGGGCGGTGGCGCCCCGGTCGTGGACGAGCAGCAGCGGGTCGGCGTCGGGGACGGCGAGGTCGGGCGGGAGGTCGCCGACGACCCGGACGCGCGAGTCGGCGGCGTCCTGCACGGCCTCCCACACCGGCGGGCGGCCGGTGACGACCACCGCTCGGGCCCCGGCCCCGACGGCCCGCAGCGTGACCTGGCGCGCGAGGTAGAGCCCGCCGAGCAGCACGACACGCGTCGGGGCGGGGCGGACCAGGGTGACGGCCACGGGCTCGCCGTCGGGGTCGGCGCCCAGGACCACGCCGGCGGGGCGCACCGGCGGGCCGAGCGGGTCGAGCAGCGCGGGCGACACCGAGAACGTCGGGGCGAGCTCGGGGTCGGCGCGGGTGGGGGCGGTGCGACCGGCCGGGCCCGGGGTGCTCACGGCCGGGCCCCCAGCGGGAGCGTGGCCGCGAGCCCGGCGGCGTGCTGGCCGTCGAGCGCGTCGAGCGCCACCCCGAGGGCGTGCCCGCGGGCGACGAGCTCGCGGCCGCACTCCTCGAGCGCGTCGGGGGTGTCGGCGGTGAGGCGCACGGTGCCGCGCAGCCCGACGGTGCCGGACCGGGGATCGGGCTCGAGGGTGAGCGCCAGCGTGCTGGTGCGCCCGGTGGTGGCGGTCAGCCCGGTGAGGCGCTCGGGGACGTCGGGCCACCCGGTGACGGCGTACGCGGCGTGCCCGACCTCGCCGACGACCACGGCCTTCCAGTGCTCGACGAGCCTGCTGCCGTGACCGGGGGTGTCGGCGGCCTCCGTCGCGGCGTCGAGCACCTCGTCGGCGGCGAGCGGGCGCACGGGCGTCCCGTGGTCGGCGAGCACCCGCCCGATCCGCGCCAGCGCCCCCACCACGGCCCGGTGGGCGCCCAGGACGCCGCCGCCGCGCTCGGCGACCGCGTCGGGGCAGCGCGCCGGGTCGAGGCGCACGACGAGCCACGCCTCGCGCCGCGACAGCGCCGGCAGGGACCCCAGCACCTCGCGGTAGGCCTCGGCCGCCGGGGTGTCGTCGTCGACGGGGCGGCAGTGCCACAGCGCGCTGACCGCGTCGAGCACCACGCCCCGGTCGGCCAGGCACCCGGCGAGCGCGGCCAGGGGGAAGGACGTGGAGTCCGACGGGACCAGCGTGGCGCCGCCGTCGGCGCCCTCGGGATCGAGGGCGAGGACCGCGCTCCACCCGCCACCGTGGCCGAGCAGGCCCACCTCGCGGCCCTCGTGGTCGCGGGCACGGGCGACGGCCAGGTCGCCGGTGAGCAGCCGCAGCGTGCGCAGGCGCGGGTCGACGTCGTCGGCGGCCTGCTCGGACTCCCGCTCGCGGACCCGCACCCGGAACCGCAGCGCCAGCCCGATCCACTGCACGAGCCAGCGCCGGCGCACCCGCAGCAGGCCGACGAGCAGCCCCGCGGACAGCACCACCCCGGCCAGCGGCAGGAGCCGGCGGTCGACGGCCACCAGCGCCACCGCGACGGCGAGGCCCACCTCGACGACGACGATCGCGACGAGCGGGACCCGGCCCAGCGCGGGCCCGGAGGGGCGGCGCTGCACGGTCAGCGTCATCGCGCGGCCCTCCGGCGCATCCCGATCACCGCACCGAGCACGACGAGCACCGCGACCCCGCCGGCGACGATCCACCCGACCGGGGCGCCGGCGCTCGCGGGTGGCGCCGGGGCCTCGGCGCGCACCCCGGGGCCGGTGCGCGGCGGGCCCCCACGCACGGCGGCGGCCGCGTCGAGCACGCCGTAGCCGGCGGCGTCGTCGCGCG
>NZ_JBHSKG010000029.1:0-61316 GCF_042657905.1 Actinomycetospora rhizophila
AGAACTCGGGCGAGCGGGTCTCGAGCTCGGCGTCCGCCGGGAAGCGGGAGGACGGCACGTCGACGCGACGCGAGTCCTCGGAGGCCTCGAGCAGCGCCCGGTGGAACCGGTCGATCTCGGGGCCGCCGTCGGTCTCGATGACCCGCGAGCCGCGCTCGGTGGCGCCGACCGGCGTGCCGACCAGCTCGAGGCCGGGCTCCGGGCCGTCGATGCGCGCGACGTCGAGCTGGTGGAGGCGGTGGAACGTGACCTGCGCGTCGGCGTCGGACCCGTCGGGGTCGCGGTCGGTCACGACGAGCACGTCGCCGGTGAGCAGCAGCTCGGTGGCCCGGCGGCGCTGGCGCCCGCGGCCGAACCAGCCGGTGGTGCCGGTGACCAGCTCGGTGCGCACGGCGTGCGTCACCTCGGGCAGCGGGTCGCGGTACAGCCCGCGCACCGCGGCCTGCTCCTTGATGAGCGAGATGACGGCGGTCGGCAGGCTGTGCACGCCGATGACCCGCGACGACGACTGACGGTGGGTCCCCACGACACCCTCCCCCTGCGCGCCGGAGCCGGGGGTCCATCACCCGGAGGCACTCGCGACGTCGCACAGGTGTGTTCGGGGTGAATCAAGTGCGCGTTACAGGCGCCCTCCGGTCGGGGGACAGTGGGGACATGGACGGGGACATGGACGCCGACGGGGGTCCGGGCGTGGCCGGGGCCGCCGACCTCCTCGCCCGTGCGGAGCGCGTGACCGTGCTGACCGGAGCAGGGGTCTCGACCGACTCGGGCATTCCGGACTTCCGTGGTCCGCAGGGCGTGTGGACCCGCAACCCGGCCGCCGAGCGCCTGTCCACGCTGCAGGCCTACGTCGAGGACCCGGAGGTCCGCCGCGAGGCGTGGCGCCAGCGGGCGGTGCACCCCATCTGGGGCGCCCGGCCCGGCGCGGCGCACGCGGCGCTCGTCGACCTCGAGCGCTCCGGGCGGCTGGTCGCCCTGCTCACCCAGAACATCGACGAGCTGCACCAGGCGGCGGGGTCGTCCCCCGAGCTCGTCGTCGAGCTGCACGGCACCATGCACCACACGCAGTGCCTGAGTTGCGGCGCCCGCGCGCCGATGGGCGAGGCCCTCGAGCGTGTCGCCGCGGGCGAGGACGACCCGCCGTGCCCGCACTGCGGCGGCATCCTCAAGTCGGCGACGATCTCGTTCGGCCAGGAGCTCGACGCCGGCGTGCTGATGCGCGCGCGGCAGGCGGCGGTCGACACCGACGTGCTCCTCGCCGTCGGGACCTCGCTCGGCGTGCACCCGGCCGCCGGCGTCGTCGACCTCGCCGCGGCGGCCGGGGCGGCGGTGGTCATCGTCAACGGCGAGCCGACCCCGTACGACGACGTCGCGACGGTCGTGCTGCGCGGCGGCGTCGGGGAGATCCTCCCGCGGCTGGTGGCCGGTCTCTGAGGGCCCTCAGCGGCCGGGCCCGTGCAGCCCGAAGATCAGCGTGGGGTCGGCGGGGTCCCACGCGTTGTCGACCTGCGAGCGCCGCCCGATGTCGCGGCAGCGCTCGAGCAGGCGGCGGCCGACCGCCAGCCGTCCCTGCTCCCACGCCTCGAGGGCCGCGGTGACGTCGCCGCCGTCGACGACACCGTGGTCGCGCAGCGCGTCCGCCAGCGCCCACGCGTCGTCGGCCGCCTTGGCCGTGCCGGCGGCGGCGTGCGGGCGGACCGCGAACGCGGCGTCGCCGAGCACCAGCACCCGCCCGGAGGTCATCGCGGGGACCTCGATGTCGTAGACGGCCTGCACGAAGGGCTGCTCGGCGCCGGCGACGACCTCGGCGATCGGCGGCGCGAGCTCGCGGCGGGCCGTGGCGCGGAACTCGTCGACGGCCGCGTCGGCGAGCATCCCCGGCGGCACCGACACCCGTCGCTCCTGCCCGTCACGCCCGGCCAGGAGCCGGTCCAGCGCCGCGCCCTCGGCCACGTTGCGGTACCAGACGAAGTTGGCCAGCCGCTCGCCCGGCACGGTCGTGCCGCCGGGCCCGGGGATGGGGTAGACGAGGATGTGGCTGTCGGTGATCACCTGGTAGGTGATCGCGTCGCGGAGCGCGGCGAACGTCGCGGCGGTCAGCTCGCCCTCGGGCAGCGTGCCGCGGTAGGCGACGTAGCCGGCGTAGCGGGACGTCGCGCCGGGGAAGAGCGCGTCACGGGTGATCGAGTTGATGCCGTCGGCGGCGACGAGCAGGTCGACGTCCTCGGTCGCGCCGTCGGCGAACGCCACGCGCGCGCCCGCGTCGCCGGCGGTGAACCCGGTCATCTCGCGGCCGAGGTGGTAGCGGTCGGCGTCGAGGAGCGCCAGGAGCTCGCGGTAGATCGCGTTCCACGACGAGAAGCGGTAGCCGTGGTCGATCCGGTGGCGGCACGACCCGTCCGGCCACAGGTAGCGGATCGCGGAGGTGCGCGAGCAGAACCCGTCCGGATCGACGCCGCCGCGCTCGGCGAAGTAGCGCACGGTGGCGTCGAGCACCGCGATCCCGGCGCCGCGGGCGTCGAGCTCGGAGCGGGAGCGTTCGTAGACCTGCACGTCGCAGCCGAGGTCGCGCAGCAGCAGGGCGCTGGTGATCCCGCCGATCGAGCCGCCGACGACGGCGACGCGAAGCGTCACGAGGGCGGGACCCCGAACGTCGCGATCTTGTCGACGGTGAGCTCGAAGAGGATGCGGCTCTCGTTCACCGAGGCGTCCCGCAGGCCGTACTCGCCGTCGTCGCCGGTGTACTTGCGCCAGATCTTGTTGAGCTGGTCGGTGACCCGCCCGCCCTCGGCGGGGTCGTCCTCGGCGATCTCGCGGTGCACGGTCGTCTTGATCGAGAGCCAGTGGTACGGGTCGTCGGGGTTCATCAGCAGGAACGTCGCGTGGGGGTTGGCGCGCAGCCAGCCGACCTTCTTGCGGTGGTGGGCGAGGTTGAGCAGCACGAGCTCGCCCTCGTAGTCGAACCACACCGGCGTCAGGTTGGGCAGCCCGTCGCTCCCGAGCACGGCCACGGTCGCGGTGACGGGCCGGTCGAGCAGCTGGCGGTAGGTGTGGTCGAGCTCGCCGAGGTGCCCGACGTCGTGCCGGTCGCCGACGGTGAACTGCCCGGGCTGCGTGCCCTGCGAGACGTCCTTGATGTTGGCGACCCTGATGCTCACTCCAGGTCCTCCCGCGACGATGGGGGCGTGATCCGGACGCCGAGCGTAGGTTCCTGTGATCGGGTACACAACGATCCTTCCGACCCTGCTCAGGAGTCCCGTGACGGCACGATCACTGGCGGTCCACCTCGCGCGGGCCTGGCGGGCGGCGGGCACCCCGGTGCTGTTCGGCGTGCCCGGCGGCGGGGCGAACCTCGACGTCGTCGGCGCGGCCGAGGACGAGGGCCTGCGCTTCGTGCTCGCCCACGACGAGACCGCCGCCGCGATCATGGCCGGCGCGCACGGCCTGCTCACCGGCACGGTCGGCGCCGCCGTCGTCACCCGCGGCCCCGGCGTCACCGCCGCCGCGACGGGGCTCGCGCAGGCCACCCTCGACCGGTCCCCGTTGGTGCTGGTCAGCGACACCGTCCCGCGGCAGGCGGCGGCCCGGGTGGCCCACCAGCGCCTCGACCAGGAGGCGACGACCCGGCCGCTGGCGAAGTGGTCGGGCACGCTCGGGACGCGGGACCCCGGGGCGGTGGCCGCGGCCGCGGTCGCCCTCGCCCGGGGCGGGACGCCCGGCGGCGTGCACCTCCAGCTCGACGCGACCGCGGACGGCGGCCCACCGCCGGCGCCCGACCCGGGCCCGGATCCGGACGAGGAGGCGCTGCGCCGGGCCCTGGCCCTCGTCCGCCGGGCGCGCCACCCGGTGGTGCTCGTCGGGCCGGCCGGCGTCGGCGCGCCCGGGCTCGAGCAGCTGGACGGCGTGCCCGTCCTGTGCACCTACCAGGCCACGGGCGCGGTCCCCGACGAGGCCAGCGCCGGGCTGTTCACCGGCGGCGCCCTCGAGCGGCCGCTGCTCGAGGTCGCCGACCTCGTGCTCGCCGTGGGTGTCGACCCCGTCGAACCGATCCCGTCCGCCTGGAGCCACGCCGCCCCGGTGGTGATGCTGCACCCGGAGCCCGTGGACGGCCGGTGGTTCGGCGAGCCGGAGATCGTCGTCGGGCCGCTCGCGCGGACGCTGCCCGCGGTGCTCGAGGTCCTCGACCACCGCTGGGCACCGGGGACCGGCGCCGAGCACCGCCGCCGCACCCTGGCCGCCCTGGAGCCCGCCGGCGCGGGCTTCTCGCCCCACGACGTCGTCCGCGCGGTGGCCGGGCGGGCGGGGCCCGCCACGACGCTGACCGTCGACGCCGGCGCGCACATGCTCGTCGCGATGCCGCTGTGGCCGGCCCGGGCCCCGCGCCGCGTCCTGATCTCCAACGGGCTGGCGACCATGGGGTTCGCCCTGCCCGCCGCGGTCGCGGCGGCGCTGGCCCGGCCGGGGGAGCCGGTGGTGTGCTTCGTCGGCGACGGCGGGCTCGGGATGACCCTCGCCGAGCTCGAGACCGTCGTGCGGCTGGACCTCGACGTCACCGTCGTGGTGTTCGACGACGCCGCGCTGAGCCTGATCGAGATCAAGCAGACCGCCGGCCAGGGCGCGGCCGGGGCGGTGCGCTACGGCGCGATCGACTTCGCGGCCGTGGCGCGGGCCATGGGGATGCCGGCCGACGTCGTCACCTCGCGACCGGAGCTGGACGCGGTGCTGGCCCGGGCGGGTCGCGGTCCGCGCCTGGTCGACGCCCGCATCGACCCCGGCTGCTACCCCGCCGTCCTCGCCGCGACCCGGGGCTGACGCTCAGCGGGCGAAGTCGTCGAGGACGCGCTGGATCGGCGCCGGGGCCACCGCGACGTCGCCGAGGAAGGGCTGGTCGATCGCGACGGCGACGAAGAGCAGCACGCCGATCGTCGCCGCGAGGCTGCCCGTCATGAACAGGTGCAGGACGGTGCTCCGGAGCCCGAAGATCATGCCGAAGGCGATCGTGACGACCCCGCCGAGCACCAGCGCCACCCACATCACCCCCGGCAGACCCTGGCCGACGAAGTCGAGGCGCTGGGAGCGGTAGGACACCACCTCGGCGAACCGGTCGGCCTCGACGGCCACGAACTGCTGCTGGACCGGCGTGTCGGTGGGCAGGGTCGCGAGGTCCGCGGCGGTGCGGTCGAGCACGGCCGCGACCGCCGGGTGGCCGGGCTCGCCGCGGGCCATCGCCGGCCACTCCTGCGTGATCACCGCGGCCGCGTAGTCGCGGACGTCGGCCTCGATCCGCTCGCGGACCTGCGGCGGGAACGCGGCACTCTCGCGGTAGAGCCCGCGCAGGGCGCTCGCCTCCTGCCCGACCACCTCGCCCGCGTGGCTGAACTGCTGCCACGTCACGACCACGACGAACGCCAGCAGCACGGCGTAGATGACGCCGACGATGGCGATGAGGTAGCCGGCGACGTCGTTGTGCTCGCCCTCGGCGAGGTGGGGCCAGCGGCGGCGCACCAGCACCTGCAGCCCGGCGACCAGGAGCGGTCCCACCACCACGAGCAGGGCGAACAGCAGCCAGACGGGCAGCATGGTCACCGCTGGTCCAGGTGCTCGCGGGGCACGGGCGGAGCGTAGCGGCCCCGGAGGGCCGACCCGCTGCTGCGCGCTCGCCGGCACGGGCGCACGATCGGCGCATGACCACTGTCGACCTCGCCCAGGTGCCGCAGCGTCTCGCGACGGGCGCCTTCATCCTCAACTCCGGCCTGCAGAAGTGGTCCGGCGACGAGGAGACCGCCGCCGGGCTGCACGGGTTCGCCTCGGGCACCTATCCGTTCCTCAAGGACATGGACCCGCCCACGTTCCTCAAGGCCCTCGCCGTCGGGGAGATGGCCGTGGGCGGCACGCTGCTCGCGCCGTTCGTCCCCGGCCGCCTCGCCGGGCTCGTGCTCAGCGGGTTCTCCGCGGGGATGCTCGGGCTCTACCTGCGCACGCCGGGCATGCACGACGGCAACTTCCGGCCCACCCAGCAGGGCACGCCCATCGCCAAGGACATCTGGATGCTCGGCATCGGTGTGGCCCTCGTGCTGGGCAACGGTGCGCGGCGCGCGGAGAGGAAGGCCGAGCGGCGCGTGGCGAAGGCCGAGAAGCGGGCCGCGATCGCCGAGCTGAAGGCGGGCAAGAAGGCCGAGAAGCTGGCCGCCCGGAACTGACGCACGACGGCGTCGCGCGCGCGAGACTGGCGGCGACGCCGGCGTGGGGAGGTCCCGTGATCGAGGAGCGGCTCGCGGATCTGCGGGAGCGGGTCCGCGCGCTGGGGGCGGTCGTCGTCGCGTTCTCGGGCGGCGTCGACTCGTCGGTGGTGGCCGCCGTCGCGGTGGAGCAGCTGGGACGGCGGGCCACCGCGGTCACGGCCGTCTCGCCGGCGCTGGCGTCCGGCGAGCTCGAGGGGGCGCGGGACGTCGCGCGCGCCCTGGGGATCGCGCACGAGGTCGTCGACACCGCCGAGCTCGAGCGCCCCGGGTACCGGCGCAACGACCGCGACCGCTGCTACCACTGCAAGAGCGAGCTCTACGACCGGATCGACGCGCTCGGCCTCGACGCGCTCGGCGGCGGGACGACCGTCGTGTCCGGGGCCAACGCCGACGACCTCGGCGACTGGCGCCCGGGCCTGCGCGCCGCCGCCGAGCACGGCGTGCGCCACCCGCTGCTCGAGGCCGGGCTCGGCAAGGACGGGGTGCGTGCGATCGCCCGGCTCCTGGGCGTCCCGAGCGCCGAGAAGCCCGCCTCGCCCTGCCTCGCGTCGCGGCTGCCCTACGGCACGGCGGTCGACGTCGACGTGCTCGCGCGGGTCGACCGGGCCGAGGCGGCGCTCAAGGCGCTGGGCCTGCGCATCCTGCGGGTGCGCCACTTCGGGAGCTTGGCGCGCGTCGAGCTCGGGGCCGAGGAGCTGCTCACCCTCGACGACCGGCTCCGGGCCGACGTGCACGAGGCCGTCCGCGCCGCGGGGTACGACGAGGTGATCGTGGAGGACCGGCCGTTCCGCTCGGGGGCGCTCAACCTGGTGCTCACGCCGGTGGAGCGCGGGTGACGGGGGACGCCGAGCTCGACCACGACCGGCGGCGGCGCACCGGGGTCCCCGAGGTCGTCCTCGGCCAGGGCAAGACCCCCGGGCAGACCCTCGCGCTGCTGGCGGCGCTGCGCCGGGGCGACCCGTCCGGCCCCGCGCTGGCCACGCGCTGCCCCGAGGCCGTGCTCGCCGCGGCGCCCGGGGCGTTCCCGGGCGAGACGGTGACCGTCGACGTGCTCGGTCGCACCGTCGTCGTCGGCGCGCTCCCGGCGCCGCGCGGCGACACCGTCGTGCTCACCGCCGGCACCGCCGACGTCCCCGTCGCCCGCGAGTGCGCCACGACGCTGGCGGTGCTCGGCGTCGCGGCCGAGGTGATCCCCGACGTCGGGGTCGCCGGCCTGCACCGGCTGCTCGGGCGCCTGGAGCGGCTGCGGGAGGCGCACGCCGTGGTGGTGGTCGCGGGGATGGACGGGGCGCTGCCGAGCGTCGTCGCCGGGCTGGTCGCCGCGCCCGTGATCGGGGTGCCGACGAGCGTGGGCTACGGGGTCGCCGCCGGGGGACTGGCGGCGGCCGCGAGCATGCTGGCCACCTGCGCGCCCGGCCTGGTGGTGGTCAACGTCGACAACGGGTTCGGCGCCGCCGTGCACGCCGCGAAGATCGAGGGGCTGGCCGCCGATGGGTGAGGCCGGCTGGGTCGACGCCACGGCGGGGGTCGCCGGGGACATGCTGCTCGCCGCCCTCGTCGACGCGGGCGCCGCCGAGGAGCGGGTGCACGCGGCGGTCGCGTCGCTCGGGGTGCCCGGGCTCGCCGTGCGGACGGCCACCGACCGGCGCGGCGGCCTGCGCTGCCGGCGCGCGCACGTCACGGTGCCCGGCGACGACCCCGCGCACCGCCACCTCCCCGAGCTGCTCGCCCTGGTCGAGCACGCCGACCTCACCGCGAGCGCCCGCGACGCCGCCCGCCGCACGTTCACCCTGCTCGCGGCGGCCGAGGCCGCGGTGCACGGCACGGCGGTGGAGACGGTGACCCTGCACGAGGTCGGCGCCCACGACGCGCTCGCCGACGTCGTGGGGGTGGCCGCCGCGGCCGACGACCTCGGGCTGCTCGCCGACGGTGCCGCGGTCGTGTGCTCGCCCCTCGCCGCCGGGAGCGGGACGGTGCGCGCCGCGCACGGGCGGCTCCCGGTGCCGGTGCCCGCGGTGGTCGAGCTCGCCGCCCGCCACGGGCTCACCCTCGGCGGCGACGACCTCGCCGGCGAGCGGACCACGCCCACCGGTGCGGCGCTGCTCGCCGCGCTCGCCCGCCCCGGGCCGTTCCCCGCGATGACGGTGCGCGCCGTCGGCGTCGGCGGGGGAGCGCGCGACACCCCGGACCGGCCGAACGTCACCCGCGTCGTCGTCGGGACCGCTCGGGTCGCCGACGCCGTCCGCACCGGCGAGGTGATCGTCCTCGAGGCCACCGTCGACGACCTCGACCCCCAGCTCTGGCCCGCGGTGCTCGAGGCCGTGCGGGCGGCGGGCGCGTGGGACTGCTGGACGAGCCCGATCGTCGCCCGCCACGGGCGGCCCGGGCACGTGCTGTCGGCGGTGTGCGACGAGGCGGTGCGCCCGGCCGTCGCCGACGCGGTGTTCCGGCACACCACGACGATCGGCCTGCGCTGGTCGCGCCGGCACCGCGAGACGCTGCCGCGGCGGGCGGTGACGGTGCGGGTCGGCGGGCAGGAGATCACCGTCAAGATCGCCCGGCTCGGCGACGGGACCGAGCGGGCCAAGCCGGAGATCGCCGACGTGGAGGCCGTCGCGCGCGCCCTGGGGCTGCCGGCGGCGGAGGTCGCCGGCCGGGCGCTGGACGCCCTCAGGACGTCGTGATCGCGATCGGCGGGCTGCCGCGCAGGGTGTTGGTGACGTAGCAGACCCGCTCGGCGACGGTCGCCAGGCGCGCGAGCTCCTCGCCCTGCGGGGCCTGCGCGCGCACGGCGATCTCCAGCGACGTGAAGCGCGGGCCGTCGTAGGTGCCGGTCGCGTCCACCGACAGCCCGCGCAGCTCGATCCCGCGCTTGGCGGCGCTGTGCGCCAGCGCCAGGGTGAAGCAGGACGCGATCGCGCCGAGGAGCAGCTCGGTGGGCTGCGGTCCCCGCCCCGTGCCACCGGCCTCCGGGGGCTCGTCGACGACGAGCGGGAAGCCGCCGGCGTCGACCGTGCAGCGCATGCCGCCCTCCCAGACGGCGCCGACCGAGCGCTGTTTCACCGCGTCTCACCGGCGTGCAACACCGGTGCAACAGCCCGGAGCACAGTGGCTCCGGTCACAGCCACCCCGTCCTGGAGGAGGTCTCCATGACCCGTTCCGTCGTCCCGCTGTCGCACCACGGGGGCCTGACGGATCGCGGCGCCGGTCGCTGTGGCTGCGCCCCGTCGCTGCGCCGCAGCGCCCACCACGACCGGCTGCTCGCGGTGGAGTCGGACCCGGACGCCGTGCTGGACCTGTTCGAGATCGCCGTGACCTGGGGCGAGCTGGACTACACGGGCGCGGAGGTGGTGCCGCCGGAGGCGTGGCTCGACTTCGCGTCCGACCACGTGTGGCGCTGTCCGGACCGCGTGCTCCGGCTGTTCGCCCTGGCCGCGGACGTCGCCCTGCGCGGTGCGCCGGTGACCGTCGCCCGGTGCGCCCTCTGATCCCGTCACCGGTCGGCCCGGGTCAGCCGCGTGACGCCCTCGCGGGTGAGGTCGAAGGCCTCGGCGACCTCGTCGCCGCGGCGCAGGCGCACCCGGCCGGTGTCGTCGAGGCGTCCGACCGCGGCCGCCTCCAGCCCGCGCGCCCGGAACGGCGCGACGGCGTCGGCCTCGCGGCCCGAGGGCACGCAGAGCAGGAAGCAGAAGCTCGGGAAGCAGGTCAGCCAGTCGCCGAGCTCGACGCCCGCCGGGGCCGGGACGGCGTCGAGGTCGACCTCCACCCCGAACGTGCCCCACTCCAGCAGCATCGCGAGCGAGCCGACCAGGCCCGCCATGCTGACGTCCTTGGCCGCCACCGCGGCGCCGCTGCGCGCGAGGGCGGCGAGCACGCGGACGTCGCCGGCGCACCGCTCGCCGCGCTGCTCGAAGGCGGGGAAGAACGGGAAGTCGGCGCGCATCGTGCCGTCGAGGGCGGCCGCGACGACGAGGCTCTGGCCCGGCGCCGCGCGCGTCACGGAGAGCGGCTCGTCCACCGAGCCCAGCGCGAACGCCGACACCGAGGACTCGCCGTCGTGGCGCGTGAGGTGCCCGCCGAGGATCGGCACGTCGAACAGGGTGCAGGCGTGCTTCATGCCCTCGAGGGCGGCGCGGGCGTGGCCCTCCGACGCGCTGACCGTGTTGACGATGCCGAGCGGCTCGGCGCCCATCGCGGCGACGTCGTTGACGTTGGTGAGCACCGCGGCGAACCCGGCCCCCCACGGGTCGCGGGCGACGAACGGCGGCCACAACGCCTCGCCGCACGCCACCACGCGCCCGCCGCCGGTCTCCACGACCGCGCCGTCGTCCCCGGGGCCGCCCAGCCAGTCCGCGCCGCCGAAGACCTCGCTGACCAGCCCGATCGCCGCCTTCCCGCGCGTGCCGGGGTGGGTGGCGACGCGGTGGGCGAGCGCGTGCAGACCGCGGGCGGGGGCCTCAGCAGATGCCACCAGGGTCACGTCCCGTCGTCATCGATAGTGGGTGCGCGTTCATTATGTGATCTAACATCGGCCCATGGCGACCCCGAGCTTCCTGACGCTGCCGCCGCGGTCGTCCGCGCCGCGGACCGTCGGGCTCACCCACGTCCTCGACCCCGGGGTGGGGCCCGCCGCGGCGGCCGACCTGCTCGCCGGCGCCGGGGCCTTCGTCGACATCTGGAAGACCGGCTGGGGCACCGCGTACGTCGACCCGCGGATCGCCGAGAAGATCGCCGTGCTCGATGAGCACGGGGTCGGGTCCTGCCTCGGCGGCACGCTGCTGGAGATCGCGTGGGCGCAGGGCGTCGCCGAGCAGTGCCTCGCGTGGGCGCACGGGGTCGGGTTCCGGCACGTCGAGGTCTCCCGCGGCACGGTGCCGATGACCGTCGCCGACAAGCGCGCCCTCGTGCGGCGGGCCGCCGACCGGTTCGCCGTGGTCACCGAGGTCGGCGCCAAGGACCCCGACCAGCAGCACACCCTCGCGCAGTGGCGCGACGAGGCCGCCGCCGACCGCGAGGCCGGCGCGCACCTCGTCGTCGCCGAGGGCCGCCAGAGCGGCACCGTCGGGATCTTCGACGCCGACGGGGGCGTGCGCGAGGACGTCGTCGACGCCCTGGCCGACGCGGTCGGGCCCGCGCACCTCGTGTTCGAGGCGCCGCGCGCCCACCAGCAGGCGTGGTTCGTGCGCCGGTTCGGCCCCGACGTCAACCTGGGCAACATCGCGCTCGACGACGTCCTCGGCCTGGAGACCCTGCGCCTCGGGCTGCGCTCGGACACCGCCGAGGCGACCGTCGGCGCGGCCATCTCCGCGGAGCTCAGCCGATGACCAATCTCGTCCCGGGGCGCTACCGCGGCGTGGCCGTGGCCCGCGCGCCGCTGCCCTACGACGAGGCGACCCTGCGCGAGCGCTACCTCGGCCGCGAGGCGTACTGGAAGACGCGCTTCCTCGTCGTGCGCCCGCCCGAGGGCGACGACGGCCCGGTGGCGCTGCTCGCCGTCACCCGCGCCGACGCGGACGAGCTGTTCAGCCCGATCGTCGACGTCGCGCTGCTCGCGGGCCCCGACGAGACCGTCCTGCTGCACCGCCCCGAGCTCGACACCGGGGTGCCCACGCTGCTCGCGCGGGCGGCCGCCGAGGTCCCCGGGGCGCGCGCCGTCGTCGTGCAGGGCCGCTACGAGCACGTCAACTTCATCCTCGACGCCCGCCCGCTGGAGATCACCGTGCGGGAGGTGGTGCCGCCGCGCCCGGCGAAGCTCGCCGACCAGGCCCGCCGGGTGCTCGAGCTGAGCGAGGACCTCCCGCCGATGGTGCTGACCCCGCACACCGTCGACCTCGCCGACCTCGCCGCGACCCACCCGGCGCCGCACTACCTGCTGCCCTGCCGCGGTGGCGGGGGCGAGGTGCCCGACGCGGCCGTGTCCTACCTCGACGAGCGGCCCCCCGAGGCCGACTGGCTGCTCCTGGGCTGCGAGCGCTCCCGGCAGATCCACCGCTGGTTCTACGGCCGCAACGCCCCCGGGGTGGACACGTGCCCGCTGGCCGCGGTCGCCGCCGACGGGCCCGGCGCCGTGCTCACCAAGTGCTGCCTGCAGCAGGAGGAGCTCGCCGAGGGGACCGTCAAGGGCCCGGACGGCGCGACGCGGTGGGTGTCGGTGCCGTGGGGGTCGTCGCTCGAGCACGTCCGCGAGGCGCTGGCCCGCCTCGCGGCGCGGGAGGAGCCCCGGTGGTCGCCCGCCTGACCGACTCGCCCGTCTACGCCCACCTCTGGAGCACCCCCGAGCTGACCGCGCTGCTCGGCGAGGAGGCCCGCTGGCAGGCCTGGCTCGACATCCTCGTCGCGCTCGCCCGCGTGCAGGCGCGCGTGGGGATCGTGCCGCCCGAGGCCGCCGAGCAGATCGCTGTCGGTGCGCGGGTCGAGCAGCTGGACTGGGACGCGGTCGCCGGTTGGACCCGCGCGACGTCGCACTCCACGCTCGGGCTGATCCGGGGCCTGCAGGCGGTGCTGCCGGAGTCCGCGCGCGAGCACGTCTACGTCGGCGCCACCGTGCAGGACGTCACCGACACCTGGTTCGGCACGGTGATGCGCGACGTCGGCGCGATCGTGCGCCGGGACCTGCGGGCGATCGAGGACCGCGTGCTCGAGCTCGCCGAGACCCACCGGGCGACGCCGATCGCGGGGCGCACCCACGGCCAGCCCGGGGCGCCGGTGACCTTCGGGCTCAAGGCCGCGTCGTGGGCCGACGAGCTGCGCCGCCACGTCCACCGGCTCGACGAGGGCCGCCCGCGCTGGGCGGTCGGCCAGCTCGCCGGCGCCGTGGGCGCGCTGGCGTTCCACGACGACGCCGGCGTCGACCCCCTCGCGGTGCGCGCCGCGTTCTGCGCGGAGCTCGGGCTCGGCGACCCCGGGATCTCGTGGACGACGAGCCGCGACCGCGTCGCCGAGTTCGGCGGCGTGCTGGCGATGATCGGCGGGACCCTCGCGCGCATCGGCGGCGAGGTCTACGAGCTGGCGCGCCCGGAGATCGGCGAGCTCGCGGAGCCGACGACCCCGACCGCCGTCGGCAGCATCACCATGCCGCACAAGCGCAACCCGGAAGCCAGCGAGCACCTCGACACCCTCGCGCGCCTGGCCCGCTCCTCGGCCGGCGTGCTGCTCGAGGGCGTGGTCGCCGCGCACGAGCGCGACGGCCGGGCGTGGAAGGCGGAGTGGGCGGCGCTGCCCGAGGTGTGCCTGCTGGTCGGCACGGCGGTCTCGCTCGCGCGGACCCTGCTCGACGGCCTCGAGGTGCACGCCGACGCGATGGCGGCGAACCTCGCGCGCCACGGCGACCGGCTGGGCTCCGAGCGCGTGCTCGCGGCGCTCTCCCCGCGGCTGGGCAAGCACGCCGCGCAGGACCTGCTGCAGTCGGTCCTCGCGGGCGGGGGTGACCTCGCCGGGGAGCTGTCGGCGCGGGGGGTCGCGACGTCCGACGAGGTCCGGGGCTGGCTGGAGCGTCCCGCGGACCGGGTGGCGGTGGCGATGGTGGACGCCGTCGTGGCGCGCGGGCGGGCGGCCGGGCCGTGACCCGGTTCCCGCTCGGCGTCCTGCCGACCCCGCTCGTGCGGGCCGACCGCCTCCGTGACGCCCGGGGCGGTGGCCCGCTCTGGTTCAAGCGCGACGACCTCACCGGCTTCGGGGTGGCGGGCAACAAGGTGCGCGCGCTCGAGCACCTGCTCGGCGACGCGCGGGCCCGCGGCGTCGACGTGCTCGTCACCGGCGGCGGCCCCGACTCGAACTTCGTCGCCGCCGCGGCCCAGGCGGCGCGGGTCGCGGAGCTGGACTGCGAGCTGGTGGTGTGGGGCGACGTCGGCGAGACCACGAACCTCGCGCTGGCCCGCAACGCCGGCGCCCGCATCCACCCGCTCGGCTCCGACGACCGGGCTCGGGTCGACGCCGAGGTCGAGCGCCTCGGCGCGGAGCTCGCGCGGCGGGGCCGGCGCCCGCTGGCGGTGCCGCGCGGGGGGTCGACGCCCGTGGGCGCGACGGGGTTCGCGGCGGCCGCTCACGAGGTGGTCGAGCAGTGGAGCGACGCGCCGCCCACCGTCGTCATCCCCGTCGGCTCCGGCGGGAGCGTCGCCGGGCTGCTGGCGGGCCTGGCGGGCACCGGCTGGCCGGTGCTCGGCGCCTCGGTGAGCCGCCCGCCCGAGGAGATCACCGCGAAGGTCCTGGCGCTGGCGGGGGAGACGGCCGCGCTCGCCGGTACGGCACCGCCGTCCGGGGAGCAGCTGACGATGCTCGACGCGCGCGGCCCCGGGTTCGGCGTGGCCTCGCCCGCCGACCGGGCCGCCGCCGACCTGGTGCTGCGCACCGAGGGCGTGCTGCTCGACGACACCTACGGGGCGAAGGCCGCGGCGGTGGCGATGGAGCACGTCGGCGCCGACCCCACCCGGCCCACCCTGCTCTGGCTCACCGGCGGCCTCGTCTCCGCCCTGTCCCATGTGAGCGAAGTTCGGGGCTATAGCCCCGAATTTCGCTCACGTACCCCGGAAGGAGCACCGTGAGCGCACACCGCGACGAGGGGCCACCGGTCGGCGGCCCGGCCCCCGAGCTCGTGGCGTCGGGGTTCGCGCTGGAGAACGCCGACGCCCCGTTCCTGCACCGCGGGCTGAACCTCGCCGACATGGCGCACGTGCTCGACCTCTCGCGCCGCGGCCTCGTGCCCCCCGCCGCGCGGCGGGCGCTGCTCGAGCTGCTGCTCGTCGCCCAGGCCACGCCGGCCGAGGAGTTCCCGTACGACCCGGAGCTCGGCGAGCCCTACAACTCCCGCGAGGCCTGGTTCGTCGCGCAGCTCGGCGACGTCGCGGGCTGGCTGCACGCCGGGCGACCGCGCCGCGAGGCCGTGCGGATCGCGCTGCGCCTGCACGTGCGCCACCAGATCGCGGAGCTGGTCGGTGAGGCCGTGCGCTTCGGGCGCGACGCCGTGGCCCGCGCGCAGGAGCACGCCGAGACGGTGATGCCCGACCAGACCTACCTGCAGCACGCCCAGCCCTCGACGTTCGCGCACTACCTGCTCTCGTTCGTCTACTCGACGGTCCGCGACGGGCAGCGCCTGCTCGCCGAGCTCGACTGGGTGGACACGAGCCCGGGCGGCGCCGGCTGCGTCAACGGCACGCGCCTGCTGGAGGACCGCGCGTTCGTCGCCGAGGCGCTCGGGTTCGACGGGGTCATCGAGCACACGCGGGACGCGATGTGGCAGGTCGACGGGCTGATCTCCGTGCTCGCGGTCGCGTCCAGCCTGGTCTCGAACCTCTCCAAGCTCGCCGAGGACCTGGAGATCTGGTCGTCCAGCGAGTTCGACTACGTCGACCTCGACCACGGCTTCACGCGCGCCAGCGTGCTCATGCCGCAGAAGCGCAACCCGTACTCGCTCTCGATCATCCGCGGCGCGTCCGGGGTGCTCATCGGCCGGCTCTCGGGCTTCCTCGCGGTGAGCAAGAGCCCCTCGGCGCGCAGCGACAACCTGATCTACGCCTACGGCGAGGTCCCGCGCGCGCTCGACCTCACCCTGCGCATCACCCGGCTCGCCGCGGGCGTCGTGCGCACCCTGCGCGTCAACGCCGACCGCCTCGCCGAGGAGGTCCGCGGCGGCTACAGCCAGGCCACCGACCTCGCCGAGCACCTCGTGCAGACCTGCGACGTCGACTACCGCACCGCCTACCTCGTCGTCGGGCGCGCGGTGCGGAACGCGAGCAGGGCCGGCGTCCCGGGCGTCGAGATCACCGGCGAGATGCTCGACCGCGCCGCCGTCGAGCACACCGGCCACCCGCTGGGGCTCGCCGGGACCGACCTCACCGAGGCCCTCGACCCCTGGCGGATCGTGCTCTCCCGCGACGCGCAGGGCGGCGCCGCGCCCGCCGCCGTCGCGCGCATGACCACCGACCTCACCGCCCGCCTCGACGACCTCGGCGCGCGGGCCCGCGAACGCCTCGCCGCGTTCGACGGCGCCGAAGCGGCCCTCCTGGAGACCGTCCGGCACGCCACCCGTCAGATGGAGGAGACCCGATGAGAGTCCTGCCCGACGAGATCGCGGTGGTCAACGTCGGCCTGCCGATGTTCGCCGAGGCCGTCCGCGCGCAGGGCGGCACCGTCACCCACGTCGACTGGCGCCCGCCCGCCGGCGGCGACCCGGACGCCGTGCGCGCGCTGACGCGCCTCTACAGCAGCCCGACGGTGGACACCGCGAACGCCGAGGTCCTGCGCCGCCTCGACACCGGCGTGCCGTTCCTGACCGGCGTGCGCCGCGCCGACGAGGTCGTGCCCGGGGTCGAGGGCCGGATGCTGCTCCACTGCGGCCCGGCGATCACGTGGGAGCACGTCGCCGACCCGCTGCGCCGCTCGATGCGCGCCGCGACCGTCGCCGAGGGCTGGGCCGCCGACGTCGGCGAGGCCGACCGGCTGCTCGCGGACGGCGCGGTCCGGCTCGAGCCCGCCAACCACCACGACATGGTGGTGCCGATGGCCAGCGCGATCGGGCCGTCGGCGCCGGTGCTCGTCGTGGACCTGACCCCCGACGACGGATCGGAGCCCGTGCGCGCGTTCGCGCCGATCAACCAGGGCCCCGGCGAGGTGCCCTGGTTCGGGCGGGACACCGACGCGGCGATCGCGCGCCTGCGCCTGCTGCGCGACGTCGTCGGCCCGGCGCTCTCCGCGGTGCTGGAACGCTCCGGCCCGCTCGACATCCTCGCCGTCGCCGCGCAGGGCATCGCCATGGGCGACGACCTGCACATGCGCACCCAGGCCGCCACCAACCTGCTCGTGCGCAGCTGGGTCGGGCACGTCGCGGCCCTGCCCGACGACGTCCGCGGCCCCTTCGCCGACTTCCTCGCGGGCAACCACCTCTTCTTCCTCACCCCCGCCATGGGCGCGGCGAAGGCGCTGACGCTGTGGGCGTCGCGGGTGCCGGGCTCGTCGATCGTCACCTCGATGGCGCGCAACGGCACGACCTTCGGCATCCGCCTGCCGGGCTCCGACCGCTGGTACACGACGGCCGCGCCCCCGGTCGGCGAGGCGCTGTACTACTCCGGCCTCGGCCCCGACGACGCCGCGCCCGACATCGGCGACAGCGCCGTCCTCGAGCTCGTCGGCCTGGGCGGGCCGGCCGCGGCGAACTCCCCGGCCGTCGCGGCGTTCCTCGGCGGCTCGATGGCCGACGCCGCCGCGGCCACCGACGCGTTCCGCCGCATCTGCGTGGGCTCGAGCAGCCGGTTCACGCTGCCCGCCGCGGGGTTCGCCGGGACACCGGTCGGCGTGGACCTGCGCAAGGTGGTGGCGACCGGCGTCACCCCGAAGGTCAACACCGGCATCCTCGCGGCCTCGTCGGGGCAGGGCCAGGTCGGCGCGGGGGTGGCGACGGCGCCGCTGGAGTGCTTCGTCGAGGCCCTGCACGCGCTCGCCGGCACATGATCGTCGACGCCGGCCTCGGCGTGGCGGGACTCCTGCGCCGCCCCGTCGCCGGGCGCGTGGTGTCGGTGCACCGGAAGGCCGCGTACCTGCGCCTGGACACGGAGCTCGTCGCGCTCGTGGGGCCGGACGTCGACCCGGGGCCGGTGCACGTCCGGTGCACGGCGCTGCCGCCGTGCCGGGTCGGCGAGGCGGTCAGCGGCGACGGCGGCCGGCTCGCCGCGGCGCACTGGGCGCTGCGCGGGCCCGGCGCGGTGTGGTGGGGGACGACGCCGGGCCCGCTCGCCCTCGCGGCGCGCGACGAGGCGCTGGTCCGGGAGGCCCTGGTGGCGGGCGAGGTGATCGCGACAGCGGCCCGGGCGCTCGGGCGCGGGACGGAGGCCCTGGTGGCGGCCGTCGGCGGGCGCGGCCCGGGCCTGACGCCCGCGGGCGACGACGTGCTGGCCGGCGTGGTGCTCGTCGACCGCGCCGCGGGTGGGCCGGGCGTCGAGGACCGCCTGCAGGCACTGTGCGCGGGCGTGCGGACCACCGAGGTGGCGTCGGCGTTCCTCGCCTGGGCGGCGCGCGGCCAGTCGGTCGCGCCCGCGCACGACTGGCTGCACGCCGTGGCCGCCGGCGACCGGACCGCCGCGTCGCGCGCGCTGGTGCGCCTGCACGCCCTCGGCGCCGACTCGGGACGGCACCTCGCGGCGGGGATGGCGCTGGGCCTGGGTCAGCTGCCCCGGGTCGTCAGCCAGACCGCGCGCGCCGGCGCCGGCCCCGGGTTGCGCCACCGGGTGTGACGGTCGGCGGGGAACTGGATGGTGTCGCCCGCGCCCAGCACGTGGCGCTCCCCGGCCACCTCGACCTCGAGCTCGCCCTCGAGCAGGTGCACCAGCTCCTCGCCGGCCTGCGGGCCCCCCGACGAGCCCTCCGCGCCGGCGTCCACCACCACCGCCGCGCCGGCGACCCGGAAGCGCTCCGGCGCGGCGGTGATCGCGGTCCGCGTGATGCCGTCGTCGCCCACCTCCGCCCCCGCCCCGGCCGCCACGACGCTCGCCACCGCGGTGGGCGCCTCGTCGCCGACGAAGTGGGCGATGGGGCGCTCGAGGGCGTCGGCGAGCTTCAGCAGCGTGGTGATCGTCGGGACCATGTCCCCGCGCTCGACCTTGTGGATGGCGGCGGCCGACACGTCGGCGCGGCGCGCGAGCTGCTGCAGCGACAGGCCGGCCTGTTGGCGCAGGTCACGCACCTTGGGGCCGATGGCGTCGACCACCGTCTCCCAGACCGGCGGTGTCTCGACCGGGCCGGCGGGCTCGGCTGCTGATCGGGCCACGGCGCTACTCCTTGACACCCACGACGCGGTCAGTATGGTCAACACGCATCAACTTTGGTGGACATCTTGTCGGATCCGGCGCGAGACGTCGACCGGCTCGCCGCCACGCATCGTAGGGCTTACGAGGAAAGGGTCCGCGTGCCGCACAAGACCGTGATCATCGGCGGCGGTGCCGCCGGCCTGGGCGCCGCGGGCGGGGTGAAGGCCGCGAACCCGGACGCCGAGGTCGTCGTCTACACCGAGTTCGAGGACGTCGCCTACAGCCCGTGCGGCATCCCCTACGTGCACGGGCAGGAGATCCCGGACTTCGAGCGGCTGTTCCTGGCCACGAAGGAGCAGTACGTCTCGGTCGGCATCGACGTCCACTACGAGACGTCGGTGACCGGCATCGACACCGGGGCGCGCACCGTGCAGGTCACCGGCGAGGGCACGGTCGGCTACGACACGCTGATCGTCGCCACCGGGTTCGAGTACGCCGACCCGGGCGTGCCCGGCGGCGAGCTCGAGGGCCTGTACTACGTCAAGAACATCCGCGCGGCGATGGAGTGGGACAAGGTCCTCGACTCCGTGAAGCGGGCCGTGGTCGTCCACGCGACACCGCTCGGGGTCGAGATGACCACCTCGCTGGCCCACCGCGGCATCGAGACCCACCTGATCGACCCGAACCCCTGGCCGCTCGCCGACATGGCCGACGCCGACATCATGGCGCCGGTCGAGGAGTCCTGGCGCGAGCTCGGGGTCGTCGCGCACTTCAACACGACGCTCGAGGGCTTCGTGGGGCAGGGCCACGTCAGCGCCGTCGCGACCTCCGACGGCGAGCTGCCCTGCGACCTGGTGGTCGTCGCGACCCACAAGACGCCCAACGCGCGCCTCGCCGCCGCGGCGGGGCTGAAGATCGGCTCCACCGGCGGCATCATCGTCGACGAGCGGATGGCCACCTCGGTGCCCGGCGTGTACGCCGCCGGCGACGCCGTCGAGGTCCCGCACGGGCTCACGCGGGTGCCGCTGCAGGGGCTCACCGGCAGCCACGCCTACGCGCAGGGCAAGACCGCGGGCACCAACGCGGGCGGCGGCACGCGGGCCTACAAGGCGGTCTACGTCCCCTGGGGCACGCCGGCGGGCAAATGGGTCATCGGCGGCGCCTCGTTCGGCGAGACCACCGCCACCGCGCTCGGCATCCCCTACGTGCTCGGCCAGGCCCAGGGCATCTCCCGGGCGCGCTACTACCCGGGGGTGAAGCCGGTGAAGGTCAAGCTGCTCGCCGAGCCCGGCAGCCTGCGCCTCATCGGCGCGCAGATGGTCGGCCAGGAGGGCATCAAGGAGCGCGCCGACTTCCTGGCGATGGCCGTCAAGCACGGCTTCACGTTCCACGACCTGTCGACGATGGAGAACGTCTACTCGCCGGCGATCGGGGCGCTGAACGAGCCGATCGTCGTGGCCGCCACCAACGGGCTCGAGGAGCTGCGCAAGGCGGGGAAGCTCTGACATGGCGCGCGCCTCCTTCTCCCGCTGGCTGCGCGAGAACTCCCAGCACTACCTGATGGTCGGCGCCCACGAGCAGCTCGCGCGGCGCTACCCGGGGACCCGCGGGCCGCGCCCCCCGCACGGGCCCCTCGAGCTCGCGTGGCTGCGCGTCTTCGCGCCGGTCTACCGGGCCCTGCCGTGGCCGCTGCGGCACCGGATCCTCCGCGCGATGCCGGGCAGCCACCGCCAGACCTGGGCGCCGCCCCCGGAGCGGCGCGACCCGGCCGTCTGACGGCCCACCGGACAGCGGCGGGACCCACCCGCCGGGAGCACCACACCAGACAGAGACGAGGGGTACCAGTGGTCCAGATCGTGGGTGAGCGTGTCAGCCCCGGCGACGCGATCGTCGACTACGAGGACAAGGTCTTCGACGACATCCAGGCCGAGGCGGGCGAGAAGGCCTACATCTTCATGCACACGGTGCCCTTCGAGGGCTCCGTCGGGCTGGTCAACATGCTGACCGCGACGCGGGTCAACCGGAAGGGCTTCGACACCAGCATCGTGCTCTTCGGCCCGGGGTCGCTGATGGCCTCGGCGTCGCGCGGCTTCCCGAAGGTCGGCGACGAGGCGTTCCCCGGGGCGCTGGGCTACAACAAGCAGCTGACGACCTTCATGAACGAGGGCGGCAAGGTCTACGCGTGCCGGTTCTCGGCGGCGATGCTCTACGGCATGCGCGAGGTCGACATGATGGAGGGCGTGAAGCCGATCAACCCGCTCGACGTCCTCGACGCCCAGCTCACCGCGCGGCGCGAGGGTGCGCTCGTGATGCAGACCTGGACCGTCTGACCCGGGTGGTGGCGACGGGGCGGCGCACGCGGTGCGCCGCCCCGCTTCCGGCGCCGGGGACGGCAGGGAGTGAGGAGACTTCGTGGATCCGTTGGCCGACATGGGCGGGTCGCCGGGCTGGGGTCCGGTCCAGCGCCCCGACCCCGACGAGCCGCCCTTCGGTGAGCCGTGGGAGGGCCGCAGCTTCGCGATGACGGTCCTGACCATGGGCCGCATCTCGGGGCGCAACCTCGACGCGTTCCGCTATGCGCTCGAGCGGCTCGACCCGGTGTCCTACCTCGCCGACGGCTACTACGGCCGCTGGCTCAACGCCGCGGAGCTCATGCTGCAGGACAGCAACATCCTCGCGCCGGGCGCGGTCGACGCCCGCGCACGGCGGCTGGCCGGCGACGACGTCGAGGAGCCGGAGTTCCCCGAGCCGCAGAAGCCCGACTACGCCCCGACCGGGCCGGGCTCGCTGCGCGAGGTCGAGGGCCCGCCGGCGTTCGCGCCCGGCGACGCGGTCCGCACCACGAGCACCCCCCGCCCGCAGGGCCCCTCGAAGCTGCCGGGCTACGTGCGCGGCCGGCGCGGCACGATCACCGCGGTGCGCCCGGGCCACCTGCTGCCCGATACCCACGCGGTGTTCCAGGGGGAGAACCCTCAGCACGTCTACACGGTGGGCTTCGCGTCCACCGAGCTCTGGGGTGACGACGCGGAGCCGTTCACCCTGCACGTCGATCTGTTCGAGTCCTATCTGGAGGCTGACCGGTGAGCGGCGCCCCGACCCGTCGTCCCGAGCCCGCGCAGCGCACCGAGGCGCTGGAGTCGCTGCTCGTGGAGCGCGGGCTGATCGACCCCGCGGTGATGGACAAGTTCATCAAGACCTACGAGCAGGACGTCGGCCCGCTCAACGGCGCGAAGGTCGTCGCGAAGGCCTGGACCGAGCCGGAGTACCGCGAGCGCCTGCTGGCCGAGGGCACGTCCGCGATCAAGGAGCTCGGTTTCGCCGGGCCGCAGGGCGAGCACATCGTCGTGCTGGAGCAGACCGACGAGGTGCACCACGTCGTCGTGTGCACCCTGTGCTCCTGCTACCCGTGGCCGGTGCTGGGCCTTCCGCCGAGCTGGTACAAGGACCCGGCGTACCGCGCCCGGGTCGTGCGCGAGCCGCGCGCGGTGCTCCGCGAGATGGGCCTCGACGTCCCCGCGGACAAGAAGATCGAGGTCTGGGACTCGTCGGCCGAGGTGCGCTACCTGGTGCTCCCGCAGCGCCCGGCCGGCACGGACGGCTGGGACGCCGAGGCCCTCGCCGGGATCGTCACCCGCGACGCGATGGTGGGCGTGGCCGTGGTGGCGCCGTGACCGCGGCCCTCGATGTCTCCGGGCCCGCCGCCCCGCCACGGGCCAACGGCGAGCTGGTGTTCGCCGAGCCGTGGGAGAGCCGCGCGTTCGGGATGGCGGTGTCGCTGGCCGACGCGGGCGCGTTCACCTGGGACGCGTTCCGTGACCGGCTCGTCGCCCGCATCGCGGCGTGGGAGGCCGAGCGCGGGGTCGACGCTCCCGACTTCCGCTACTACGCCTGCTGGCTCGACGCCCTCGAGGACGTGCTGGTCGATGCCGGCTCCCTGGGTGGTGACGACGTGACCGCGCGCTCGACCGAGCTGGCCGCGCGCCCGGCCGGCCACGACCACCGCGACGACGAGCACGGTCACGGGCACGGCCACGGGCACTGACCGAGGACCTCGTCAGCGGGCGCCGACGGGCTCGCGGGTCCGCATGATCGCTCCGACCGCTCGGTGCGGGCGATGACATCGCCCTCGCGGAGCACCACGGGCGATCATGGTGCGCGTCTCTACGCCGTGGGATGCCGGGTGTCCGCGCGCACGTCGTCGTAGACGGCGATGTGCCGGCGGGCGCTCGCGGCCCAGGTGTAGCGGGCCAGCGTCTCGCGCCCTCCGGTGCGCAGGCGGCGGCGCAGGGCGCGATCGGCGTACATCTCCTGCATCGCCCGCGCGAGCGCCGCGCTGTCGCCCGTGGGCGGCATGAGGGCGTTGTGCCGGTGCAGGAGGTACTCGCGGAAGACCGGCAGGTCGCCCGCGACCACGGGCAGGTCGGCGGCCATGGCCTCGAGGACGGCCAGGCCCCACCCCTCCTTGAGCGAGGGGAAGCAGAGCGCGTCGGCGCTGCGGTACCAGCCGCCGAGGTCGGCCTCGGACACCGTGCCGAGCAGGACGACGTCGCGGCCCAGCTCCAGACCCAGCTCGGGGAGCCGCGCCAGGTGCTCGTCGCGGTAGGCCGCGTAGTCGCGGAACGAGTGCCCGCCCACGATCGCGAGCATCGGCGGGTGCGGCATGGTCGCCGTCAGCCGGGCGAGGGCCTCGAACGCGACGTGGGTGCCCTTGCGCGGCTCGACACCGCCGACGCCGAGGAACAGGAACCGGTCCTGCGCCCCGATCGAGGCGCGCAGCTCCGCGACGCGCGCGGGGGTGACGGGCGGGAAGCGGTCGGGGTCGACGCCGTTGGGCACGACGGTGGCCTCGCGCCCGTACTCGTCGCGCAGGATGCGCCGCCACTGCTCGCTGACGACGAGCACCCGGTCGGGCTCGCGGATCGCCGCGCGCTGGCACTCGACGAGCGCGGGCGTGGTGAAGTCGTCGACGTGGTGCACCGTGCGCACCACCGCCACGTCGGCGCCGCCGTCCCGCACGCGCGCGGCGGCCCGCGCGGCGATGCAGTCCTGGGTGTGCAGCACGTCGAAGCGGTGGGCGAGGTCGCCCAGGGCGCCGGCGAGCTGGTCGATCGAGGCGAACACCTTGTCCGAGAGCGAGCCGCCGCCCGGCGGGGCGGGCAGCACCGTGAACGGCACCGACGTCGGCCGGAAGAGCCCCGCCGCGGGGTCGCCCTGGCTGACGACGTGCACCGGCTGCCCGGCGGCCTGCAGGGCCTCGGCGAGCGCCAGGGTGTGCACCATGCCGCCGCGCGGCGAGGTGGAGTGGGTGACGAGGGCCAGTTCCCTCACGGGACCAGCTCGGCGATCGAGGGGTCCCTCCGCGCGATCGCCGCGGCCGCCAGTGCCGCGCGCGCCGCGGTCTCGGTGACCACACACCCGGCGTCGAGGAACGCGCGGCGCTGCTCCTCGAGCCCCTGCGGGTCGCGCTCGGTGCCCAGGACGTAGACGACGACCCGGCCGCCGCCGGCGACGATGCGGGCGCACTCGCCGGCGAGCTCGCCCGCCGGGTCGGGGTGGGCGCCGTGGCCGAGCACGACGTCGAGCACGATCGCGGCGACCTCGGGGTCGGCGCCCTGCGCGCGCAGGTGCTCGAGGCGCGCCTCGGGGTCGATCATCGGGTGCGGCCGGCCCTGGGTGTACTCCTCCTCGCCGAGGTCGAGGCAGACGTGGCTCGACGGGGGCGCGGGGACCGCGAGGGTCTTGTCGAGCGGGGTGTTCGACCACACCGGCCCGAGCACGCGCGAGAGCACGACCAGCGACTCGTAGCAGAGCGTGCCGCCGGAGTAGAGCCCGCGGACCAGCGTGCGGCGCGGGTCGAGGTCGGCGATCGCCGCGTCGACCTGCGCGCGCAGCCCGGCCGCCGGGTCGGGTGCCGCGCGCCCGAGCACGCGCAGCGTCGCCAGCGCGCCCGCCTCCAGTGTCGGGGCCTGGACCACCGACGCGCCGTCGAGCGGCTCGTCCATCCCGATGAGCGCGGCGACCAGCGGGGTGTCGCCGGCCTCCGCGACCACCGTGCGCGCGACGTCGGGGTCCGGGGGCTTGGAGACGAGCAGGATCGCGTCGGTCGCCGGGTCCGCGGCCATCGTGCGCACGGCGAGCCGGCCCATCGGCCCGCCGACGGCGGCGCCGAGGTCGTGCCCGCCGAGCCCGACGACGTGGGTGACGCCGACGCCCCAGCGGTCGAGCAGGGCGGCGACCTCCTGGGCGCCGGTGCCCGCCGCGGCGACGACGCCCACCGCGCCGACGCGGTCGGCCAGGGGCGCGACGACGTTGGCGAAGCCCAGGCACGTCCGGCCCAGCATCGCGGTGCCCGCCCCGGGCCCCATGACCAGCCGGCCCAGCTCGCTCGCCCGCGTCTTGAGCTCGATCTCGTCGTCGAGGGAGACGTTGTCGCTGAACAGCAGCACGTCGAGCCCCGCCCCGAGGGCCTGGTGGGTCTCGAGGGCCGCGTAGTCGCCGGGCACCGAGATCACCGCGACGTTGCTGCCCGCCTGCCGGGCGACGGCCTCGGCGAGCGAGCGCGGGTCCGGCTCGGCGACACCGGTCGCGGCGGCCTCCCGGGGGCTGAACGCGGCGTCGCGCCCGGCCTCCTGCGCGGCCGCGCGCACCTCGTCGGAGGAGGCCCGGACCGCGAGGAAGAGGTCGCCCGGCCCGGCGCCGGCCCACTCGGCGGGGTCGAACCCCTCCTTCTCCAGCGTCGCGAGGTTCGCCTCGGTGGCCATCGCGACCGCCGCCCACTCGACCCCGGGCACCTCGCGCATCGCGCGCGTGCCCGAGAGCTGCACGACGGAGTCGAGGTAGGTGTCCCGGTAGAGCACGAAGCCCGCGCTCATCGCCCGGTTCCCACGATGCGGGTGCCGACCAGCTCGGCGCCGTAGGCGTCGCCGGCGTCGAGGGACGGCCCGGCGCGGTCGGCGGTGGTGATCACCGCGGTGCGCCCGCCCTCGCGCAGGAAGCGCACGGCGGCGCGCACCTTCGGGCCCATGCTGCCGTCGGGGAACTGCCCGTCCTCGAGGTGCTTCGCGGCCTCGTCGACCGACATCTCGTCGATCGCGCGCCGGTCCGGGGTGTCGAAGTCGACGTAGACCTTGGGGGTGTCGGTGACGAGCACCAGCGCGTCGGCGTTCACCGACGCCGCGAGCCGCTGGGCGGTGAAGTCCTTGTCGATGACGGCGTCGATGCCCTCGAGCCCGTGGTCGCCCGCGATCACCGGGATGCCGCCGCCCCCGCCGGCGACGACGATCATGTGCTGCTCGATGAGGGCGCGGACGGCGTCGACCTCGACGATCCCGACCGGCTTCGGCGACGGGACGACGCGGCGGTGTCCACGGTCGCCGTCGCGGACCATGTCCCAGCCGCGCTCGCGGACGAGGTCGGCCGCCTGGTCGCGGGTGAAGTAGGGCCCGACCGGCTTGGTCGGTCGCTGGAAGGCCGGGTCGGCGGGGTCGACCATGACGTGGGTGACCACCGAGACGACGCCGGGCAGCCGCCCGCGGCCCTCGGCGAGCAGGGCGAGGCCGAGCAGGCTGCCGAGCTGGCCCTGGGTCATCGAGTTGACGCAGAACAGGGGGAGCGCGGGGACGATCGAGGCGGCCTCGTCCTGCTGGATCGCGAGGTTGCCGACCTGCGGTCCGTTGCCGTGGACGAGCACGACGTTCCACCCGGCGTCGCGCAGCGCGCACACCGCGCGGGCCATCGCGTGGGCGTTCTCGGCCTGCTCGGCGTAGGTCCCGGACTGGCCGCCGCGGGTGATGGCGTTCCCGCCGAGCGCGACCACTGCGGTTCTGGGCATCGGTGTCCGTCACTCCTGATCCATGATGAGCAGCGCCCGTCTACTATAGTGGACATCATGAACGCTGCGGTGCACTCCGGGGAAGAGGGGGCCCTCGAGGCCGCACGCGCCCGGTGGCGGGCGGCGGGCGACCGCGTGTGGTCGATCGCGGTGGTCGACGGCGAGGAGTACCGGCGGCTGGCCGAGCGCGTCGGCGCCGTCCTCGACGAGGTGCGCGCGGCGACGCCGGACCTGGAGGCCCTGCTCGCGCTCGACGCGGAACCCGGCCCGCTGCTCGCGCGGGCCGGCACGCGCGCGGTGCTCGACGCCGCGCTCGCGATGCGCGCCGACGAGCTCGTCGCCGCCCGTGCGCGGGACGAGCGCCGGGCGGCGATCGCCGCCGCGCGCGCGGCGGGCGAGCGCTGGGTCGTCCTCGACGCCTCGGCGGGGTCGACGCACCGGACCGTCGAGATGCACCTGGCGACGGGGCTGGCCCTGATCGCGACGGCCGACCCGTACGCCGGCGGCGAGCCCTACGTGCTCGGCGAGGCCGTGCTGGACGCCGTGACGGGGGTGACGATCACCGACGGGACGGAGACGTCGTTCGCCGACGCCGCCGCGTGGCGCGACGCGCGCGCCCGTCGCCGCGAGGAGATCGACTCACGCCTTGACGGCGGCGACACGATGCTTTCCGATAAGTGATGACCGTAGCCGAAAGTGGATGCGAGGCGGGTGGCGCATGACGGGCCTGATGGGCGAGGAGACGGTCACGGCAGCAGTGCCCGACCCGGCGGCGATCGCCTCGGTGATCGTCGCCGTCCAGAGCGCCGGGATCCGCCTCGAGACGCCCGTGGAGACCCGCCGCGGCGGGGCCGGGCCGACCGACGCGGGCATGCTCTGGATCGAGGGCTTCCCGGTCACCGTGCCCACCACCGACGCGTCGCCCTACGTGCTGCGCTCCGAGGACAACGGCGCCCAGGGTCTCTACCGCGACGGCGTGCGGCTCGCCTCGGTCACCGGCGCGCGCCGGCCGCGGTTCTACGACCGCACCACCGCCGACGGCACGCCCTACTGGAAGATCGCGCTGCTGCACCTCGACTCGCTCGCCAGCACCGTCGTCCAGGCGTGCAACTACTGGAACACCGCCGACCAGTGCGCCTTCTGCGGCATCGGGGTCTCGCTCGACTCCGGCAGCACCGTGGCCCGCAAGACCCCCGAGCAGCTCGCCGAGGTCGCGGTGGCCGCGAAGGAGCTCGACGGGGCCGTCGACGCCACGCTGACCACGGGCAGCTCGGTCGCCCCGGACCGCGGCGCCCGCTACGTCGCCCGCTGCGGGCGCGCGGTCAAGGACGCCGCCGGGCTCCCCGTCGAGATCCAGTTCGAGCCGCCGCGCGACCTCGCGATCCTCGACGAGGTGCACGGCACGGGCGGCGCGGACGCGGTCGGCATCCACGTGGAGACCTTCGACCCGGACGTGCTCGCCCGCGTCGCCCCCGGCAAGGCGCGCACGGGCCTCGACACCTACTACCGCACCTGGGAGCGCGCGGTCGCACTGTGGGGCCGCGGCCGGGTGTCCACCTACGTCATCCTCGGCATGGGCGAGGACCCCGACCTCACCGTCGAGGGCTGCCGGCGCGCCGTCGACATCGGCGTCTACCCCTTCGTCGTGCCGCTGCGCCCGGTCGCGGGCAGCCTGCTCGCCGACGCCACGCCGCCCGACGCGGTCTACACCGATCGCGTCTACCAGAAGGTCGCGGCCTACATGAGCGAGCGGAACATGTCGTCCGCCGACGCCGTCGCCGGCTGTGCGCGCTGCCAGGCGTGCTCGGCGCTCAATGCGGTCCAGCCGCTGCTGCAGATCGGGCGGCGCCCGGGGGCTGCGGGGCCGGCGTCGTGACGCGCTCGCTCGCGCGGCCGGTCGTCTGCGCCGTCGCGACCGACGCGGCCGAGCGCGCCGCGCACCACCGGGTGCGCCGGGCGGTGTTCGTCGACGAGCAGGGCATCTTCGCCGGCGACGACCTCGACCCCCACGACGCCCGCGACGACGTGCTGCACGTGGTCGCCCGCGTCGGCGACGAGGTGGTCGGCACCGTGCGGCTCTTCCCGCTCGACGCGCAGACGTGGCAGGGCGACCGCCTCGCGGTCCTCGGCAGCGCGCGCACCGCCGGCGCCGGGGCGCCCCTGGTCCGCTTCGCCGTGGCGACGGCGGCGGCCCGCGGCGGCCGGCGCATGGTGGCCCACGTGCAGCCCGCCAACCAGCGCTTCTTCGAGCGGCTGGGCTGGACCGCGCACGGCACCGAGGACTACGCGGGCCGCCCGCACGTGTTCATGACGATCGCGCTAGCGGGGGATCACCAGGCGCCCGTGCTCGACGAACCGGGGACGCAGCTCGGCGGGTAGCGCCGCGGCGATGCGGTCGCGCGCCGGACCCCGCGCCGACGGGGCGCCGACCTGCGCGACGACGAGGTCCGAGCGCGTGCGCAGCGCGGCCGACGCCGCCTCCTGCGGCCGGCCGAGGTGGGTCAGGGCGAGCGCCTCGTACTTCGCCGACCGGTAGGTCCGCGCCGCGGCGAGCAGCTCCTCGGCGCGCCCGGGCTCCCAGCGCGCCTGCATCTCCAGCAGGCGCATCGCGGCCCGCGGGCGGAAGGGCAGCGGGCGATCGAGCAGCGGCGCCGCCTCCTCCACCGTGGCGCCCGCGTCGTCGTCCTTGCCGGCGAGCAGCAGGCAGTCGGCGCGCGCCAGCAGCGCGTGCAGCTCCTGCTCGAGCTCGAGGGCGCCGCCGCCGCGGTGGGCCAGGTCGACCGCGGTCTCGGCGTGCTCGCGGGCGCGCTCGAGGTCGCCGAGCTCCTGCCACAGCCACGACGTCGTGGTCTCGATGCCCGCGCGGTAGTAGCCGACGCCGGCGTCGTCGATGAGGCGCCGGGCGCGGTCGAGCGCGCGCAGGGCCCCGGCGAAGTCGCCGGCGTCGCCGCGGGCGAGCCCGCAGAAGAACAGGCTCTGCAGCAGGGTGCGGAACTCCCCGGTCTGGCGGCACAGCTCGACCGCGCGCTCCAGGACCGCGCGGGCCTCGGCGAAGCGGTCCATGTGCTGGAGCAGCGCGCCGCGGTAGGCCATCGCGACCGCGCCCAGCGCGTCCTCGGCGCCCACGGCCAGCACCTGCTGGTAGGCGTGGGTCGCCCCGGAGTAGTCGCCGTCCCAGTGGCGCACCCGGCCGAGCAGCAGCAGCGAGCTGCGTCGCGCGCCCGGGGCGGCCGCGGCGGACTCGGCGAGGTGCCCGGCCTGCTCGGCGAGCTCGACGGCCGCGAACGCGTCGCGCGCCCAGAGCGCCGTCCAGCCCAGGGCCTCCAGCGCGCGGGCCTCGAGCTCCTCGTCGCCCAGCTCGCGGGCCAGCGCGAGCGCGGCGTCGTGGTCGGCGTGCGCCCCGTCGGCACCGTCGAAGTGCGCGAGGTCGCAGCGCGCCTGCCCGCGGCGCAGCAGCACCGTGGTGCGCAGGACCGCGTCGCCGGTGCGCTCGGCGCTCTCGAGGGCGGAGGTCAGCAGCCGCTCGGCGTCGCGGTGGGCGAACACCAGGTGGGCGGCGTCCGCGGCGGCGAGCCACGCCTGCGCGGCGGCCGCGTGGTCACCGGCGGCGGAGTGGTGCCCGGCGGCGGCCTCGGGCCGGCCGGCGAGGAGCTCGGCGGCGCGGCGGTGGCGGCTGATCCGCACCGGGGGCTCGGCGCGGGAGTACGCGACGGTCCGGACGATGTCGTTGGCGAAGCGGTAGCGCTCGCCGTCGGACACCAGCAGGCCCGCGCGCACGGCCCGCTCGGCACGGCGGGCGCACTCCTCGGGGCCGACCCCCGCGAGCACGGCGGCGTCGTCGAGCGAGAACGACGACCCGAGCACGGCGGCCTGGCCCAGCAGCAGCGCGACGTCCTCGGCGGTCGCGTCCAGCCGGCGGCGCAGGAGGGCGTAGAGGTCCTCGGGGATCACCGGTCCCCGACCGTCGCCGGGGCCGTCGGCCGCGGCCGGCGCGGGGTGGCGCAGCAGCTCGCCGACCAGCAGGGGCGAGCCGCCGGTCCAGGCGAAGAACGTGTCGGGGTCGTAGCCGGCCCCGGACGCGGCGAGCAGGGCGGTCACGGTGGCGCGGGACAGCGGGCGGACCCGCAGGTGTGTCGCCACGTCGAGGAGGCTCTCGGTACCGCTGCGCTCCTCGGCGGAGCGTTCGGTCGCCAGCACGAGGACCCGCCGGGCCGCGAGGCGCGTCGCGAGCACGTGCAGGGCGTCGACGGTGGTCTGGCCCGCGTGGTGCAGGTCCTCGACGATCAGCAGGATCGGGTGCACCTCGGCGGTGCGCCCCACCAGCTCGGCGAGGGCGAGCAGCGTGCGGCGGTGCCCGAGCTCGTCGGTGGCGGGGCGCGGGGCCGTGGCGTCGGCGGTGTCGGGGGCGAGCTCGGGGGCGAGGTCGGCGAGCGCCTCCCGCTCGACGCGGTGCAGCAGCGGGGCGTCCGTGGTGTGCCGTCCCACCAGGGTGCGCACCGCCTCCGCGAGGGGCTGGAGGTAGAGCGAGCGCTCGGCCTCCTGGCAGCGGACCTCCAGCACCGTGGCGCCCGCGTCGCGCGCCTCGCCGGCCAGTACGCGGGCGAGCGCGCTCTTGCCGATGCCGGCCTCGCCGGTGACGAGCACGAGGCCGCCGTGCCCGCGGGTCGCGGCCGACCAGGCGCGGCGCAGCTGGGCGAGCTCGCGGTCGCGTCCCCGGACGGTCACCGGCGCGGTGTGCGGCGTCCGCTCGTCGGGCAGCAGGAGCGAGCGGTAGATCTCCTGCGTGGCCGGCGAGGGGTCGGCGCCCAGCTCCTCGGACAGGGCCCGGCGCAGCTGCTCGTACGCGGCGAGCGCGGCCCCGTCGGCGCCCTGACGGATGTAGGCGCGCATGAGGGCGCGGGCGGCGGGCTCGTCGAGGGCGTCGGCGGCCAGTGCCCGCGAGGCGAGGTCGATCGCGGTGCGGTCCTCGCCCAGCGCGAGCGCCGCGGTCCAGTGGCAGGAGCGTGCGCGGGACAGGGTCGTCGCGACCAGGCGGCGCACCTCCTCGGCCCACGGGGCATCGGGCTCGCCGGCCAGGGCCGTGCCCCGCCCGAGCAGGTCCTCCGCGCTCTGGGCGCCGGAGAGGGCGCGCAGCATGAGGCCGCGGTCGAGGTCGCGCTCCGCCTCCTCGACCAGCGTGAGCCCCTCGTGGACGTCGACGGTGGTGGCGGCGTCGCGGACCAGGCGGTAGCCGGTGGGGTCGCCCTCGATGCGGTCCCGGCCGATGGCGCGGCGCAGCCGGCTCACCAGCGCGGCGAGGTTGCGGCCGGCGCGTCCCGACGCCTGGGCCGGGCCGTCGGGCCACAGCGCGGCGACGATCGTGTCGGTGGGGACGAAGCGGCCCTGGTGGGCGGCGAGCACCGCCAGCAGCCGCTGGGCACGGCCGTGCGGGACGGTCACGGGAGGGTGACCGTCGAAGCCCTCGAGGGCGAACCGGCCGACGAGCCGGATCCGCAGACCGCTCGCTGTCATCGGGGCCATCGTACGACCGGGCGGGTGGTCGCGGTCACACGCCAGGAGCCGTCGTCATCCCTCGACCGGTGGATCGAGCGCGGCCAGCCAGCGCACCCGGTCCTCCAACCAGCAGCGGGCGGCGTCCTCCGAGCCGGTGCGCTCCAGCACGAGCAGGTGGGCGAGCCGGGTCAGGCCGCCGACGAACCCGACGAGGACCTGCGGGTCCTGCAGCGCGCGGGCGAAGGTGTCGTCCATCGCGCCCCGGTCCTCCCGGGCGGTGGCCAGGACGTAGGCCGTGGCGAGACGGTAGGCCTCCCAGTCGTCCACCGAGCCTCCGAGCGACCGCTATCGTCGACGGACGCCCACGATAGTGGACGAGGCGTGCCCGTGTCAGCCGGTGGGTTGACCGCGGACGGATCGGAGACCCCCTGCTGGTGGCGACGGAGCGCGGGGACGTGATCGGGGAGGGCGCCGACGACGGCCTGTTCGGGCCGACGTCGGTGACGTGGCGGGTGCAGCTGGAGCCCGTGCTGTGGGTGGCGGGGATGCGCGCGCTGCTGCTGCAGTCGCTGCACCCGCAGGTCATGCGCGCGACCTACCAGAACTCGGCGCTGTTCGACCCGAAGAAGGCCTGGCCCCGCTTCCAGCGCACGGTCGGCTTCGTCGGCACCCGCACCTTCGGCTCCCGCGCCGACGTCGAGACGGCCGCCGGCCGCGTGCGCCGGTTGCACGCGACGCTGCGCGGCACCGACGTCGACGGCACCCGGATCGCCCTCGACGACCCGGAGAACCTGCTCTGGGTGCACAACGCCGAGATCGACTCCTACGTGTCGGTGGCGCGGCGGGCCGGGGTCGTCGACGACGCCGAGGCCGACGCCTACGTCGCCGAGAGCGTGCGCGCCGCCGAGGTGGTGGGCCTCGACCCCGCGATCGTGCCGGCCTCGCGCGCCGAGCTCGCCGACTACTTCGCGCGCATCCGCCCGCGGCTGCGCCTCACCGACGAGGCCCGCCGCGGCGTCGGCGGCCTGCTCACCCCGCAGCCCAGCGCGCCCACCGGGATCGCGCTGACCCTCTCCTCGATCGCCGCGATCTCCTTCTCGACCCTGCCCCGCTGGGCGCGGCGGATGTACGGGCTGCCGGGCCTGCCCACCACCGACCTCGGCGTCACCGTGGCCCTGCGGGCGCTGTACACGGCGTCGACGGTGCTGCCCGACATCCCCGCCCCGCCCGAGATCGCCCGCGCCCGCCGCCTCGTCCGGGAGGCCCGCGCCGCGGGGTGAGGATCACGCTGGTGTCAGCGGTGGGCCATCGCAGACACTGGGTGTCCGTGATGCCACACGCTCGATCGCTGCGGAGGAGAACCACGTGCCGGTGACCGAGGCCTACATCGTCGACGCCGTCCGCACGCCGGTCGGCACGCGCAAGGGCGTGCTGGCCGACGTGCACCCCGCCGACCTCGGTGCTCACGCGCTCACCGCGCTCGTCGAGCGCACCGGCATCGACGCGGGTGCGGTCGAGGACGTGCTCATGGGCTGCGTGAGCCAGCTCGGGCCGCAGGCCGGGGTCATCGGGCGGACGGCGTGGCTCTCGGCCGGCTACCCCGAGCACGTCCCCGGGACGACGATCAACCGCGCGTGCGGGTCGTCGCAGCAGGCCCTGCACTTCGCCGCGCAGGCCGTGCTCTCGGGCACGCAGGACATGGTCATCGCCGCGGGCGTCGAGAACATGGCGATCGTCCCCATCGACGCCAACGCCGCCGTCCTCGAGCGCATGGGCACCCGCCGCGAGGGCCCGGGCTGGATCGAGCGCTACGGCGAGCAGGAGATCAGCCAGTTCCGCGGCGCGCAGCTCATCGCCGAGAAGTGGGACCTGCGCCGCGCCCAGCTCGAGGAGTTCGCCGTCGAGAGCCACCGCCGCGCCGCGCGGGCCACCGTCGAGGGCCGCTTCACCGGCCAGATCGCCCCGCTCAACGGCCTCGACCGCGACGAGGGCATCCGGCCCGACGCGAACGTCGAGAGGATGTCGACCCTGCCCCCGCTGCGCGAGGGCTACGAGATCACCGCGGCCGTGTCGAGCCAGGTCTCGGTCGGCGCGGCCGCGCTGCTCGTCGTCTCCGAGGACGCGCTGCGCACCCACGGGCTGACGCCGATCGCGAAGGTCACGACGCTGTCGGTGGTGGGGGAGGACCCGGTGCTCATGCTCACCGGCCCGATCCCCGCCACCCGCGACGTGCTGCGCCGCGCGAAGCTCTCGATCGACGACATCGACCTCTTCGAGTGCAACGAGGCCTTCGCCCCCGTCGTGCTCGCCTGGGCCCACGAGACGGGCGCGCCGCTGGAGCGCACCAACGTCAACGGCGGCGCGATCGCCATGGGCCACCCGCTCGGCGCCACCGGCGCGATCCTCGCGACCAAGCTGGTCCACGAGCTGGTGCGCACCGGCGGCACCCGCGGCCTGCAGACCATGTGCGAGGGCGGCGGCCAGTCCAACGCGACGATCATCGAGCGGGTCTGACCCCGTGGAGCTCCCTGACCGCGTCGCCGTCGTCACCGGCGCCGGCGGCGGCATCGGGCGCGCCCTCGTCGCGGCGCTCGCCGACGCCGGCGCCCGCGTGGTGGCCACCGACCGCGACGAGCCCGACGTCGACGGCGCCGTCCTGCGCCGCGCCCTCGACGTCACCGACACCGACGCGACCGCGGCGGTGCTCGCCGAGGTCGCCGAGTCGGTCGGCCCCGTCGACCTCTACCTCGCCAACGCCGGCGTCGCGCTGGGTACCGACCCGATGGGCACCCCCGACGACATCTGGGACACCGTCCTCGACGTCAACCTGCGCGCGCACATCACCGCCGCGAAGCTCCTGCTGCCCGGCTGGCTGGAGCGCGGCGAGGGCTACTTCGTCGCGACGGCGTCGGCGGCCGGCCTGCTCACCCAGATCGGGTCGGCGCCGTACGCGGTGAGCAAGCACGCGGCGGTCGCCTTCGCCGAGTGGCTCTCGGTGACCTACGGCGCGCGCGGCATCCGGGTCAGCGCACTGTGCCCGATGGGGGTCGCGACCGCCATGCTCGAGGGCGCGGGCGCCGACGACACGTTCAGCTCGCTGGCGGCGAACACCGTGCGGGCCGCCGGCGAGGTGCTCAGCCCCGGGGCGGTGGCGGCCGCGGTCGTCGAGGGGATCGGGCGCGAGGAGTTCCTCATCCTGCCGCACCCCGAGGTGCTGACGTTCTTCCGCCGCAAGGGCGGGGACTACGAGCGCTGGCTCGCCGGGATGCGCCGGCTGCAGGACTCAGCCGGCTGAGCAGTACCGGCGCAGCGACTCGGCCTCGGTGCGCAGGTAGCTCTTCGTCAACCCGGTGGTCAGCGCGCCGAACACCGCCGAGAGACCGCGCTGGTCGAGCCCGAGCGCGAGGCGTGTGCCGCCGCTGGGCAGCGCGGTCAGCTCGTGCGTGGCCCTTGTGCGACCGGCCGACGGCCCGCTGACCCAGGAGAACGCCGCGCCGGGACGCACCTCGTCGACGGTCCACACGAGCACGGGCAGGCGGGGCTGGGCGATCCGCACTCGGGTGCCCGGGACGAGCTCCGCCCCGTCCAGGATCTCGACACGGCGCATTGTCGGCGTCCACTCGGGCCAGCGCTCGACGTCGATCAGCACCGCCCAGACGTCGTCGACGGGCGCGGGGATGTCGGCGGTGCTGTCGTGGCGCACGGTGACGACGCTAGCGGGCCCGCGACGCCGTGTCGGTGGTTCCGCGGGGGGCGGTCCCGGGCGAGGATGCCGGGGCATGACCGACACCCTGGCGCTGGCCCAGGAGGAGCGCGCCGAGCTCGCCGACTTCCTCGCCACCCTCACGCCGGAGCAGTGGGACGCCCCGACGCTGTGCACCGGGTGGAACGTCCGCGACCTCGTCGCCCACGTCATCAGCTACGACGTGCAGGGCATGTCCGGGTTCGTCCGCACCCTGCTGCTGTCGGGCATGTCGCCGGACCGGGCGAACCAGAAGGCGGTCGACGCCCTGCACGAGCTCGAGCCGTGGGGGCTCGTCGACCTCGTGCGTCGCTACCGGACACCCGAGGGCTTCACGGCGCGCTTCGGGTACCGGATCGCGCTGACCGACGGCACGATCCACCACCAGGACATCCGCCGCCCGCTGGGCCTGCCGCGCACAATCCCGCCCGAGCGGCTGCGGACGGCCCTCGCGTTCGCCGTCGTCGCCCCGCCGATCCACGCGGCCCCCCGCATCCGCGGGCTGCGGCTCGTGGCCACCGACGTCGACTGGACCTGGGGCCGGGGTCCGGAGGTGACCGGGCCGGGCGAGGCCGTGCTCATGGCGGTGGCGGGGCGCGCCGACGCGCTGGACGAGCTCGACGGGCCGGGCCAGGCCACGCTGGCCGCACGCGTCGTGAAGAGCTGAGCTCTCGCTCGTCATCACTCCGTCACACACTGTGAGATCGGGGGGCCCGAGCAGAGTTGGTTCCTTGACCTGGGACGATGCGTTCGGCGGCCCGGCGCCGCGTGGTTCGCACTCCGTCGTCGCCGGGCCGCCCTCGACAGGTCGTCACTCGTCGGAGTGAATACCGACGTTCGCTCTAACACGTTCTGTGATCGACTCGATCCGTCAGTTGCGAACCACGCAAGCTCGGTTGCCTCCGCGGCAACCCCGACTGACGGAGCCGAAGTGACCTCACGTCTCGACCAGTCCCTGCCGCCCGCCCAGCCCGGCCCCGAGCCGAAGAAGCCGCGGAGGGCCGGACGCGTCCTCGCAATCGTCGCCGGGCTCTTCGTCGCCTACTTCATCGGCCTCGCCATGGGCACGTCCAACTCGACGGTGCAGGCCCAGCCGGTGGCGCAGCCCGCGCCGGTCGTCACCACCCGCACGGTCACCGTGCCCGGCCCGGCCGTCACCGTCCCGGGTCCGACCGTCACGGTTCCCGGCCCGACGGTGACGGTGCAGGCCTCGCCGTCCGCGTCCTCCTCGTCCTCCGGCTCGACGCCCTCCGCCGGGACGAGCTTCTCGTCCGGGACGTACGAGGTCGGCACGGAGATCCAGCCCGGCAACTACCGCACGAGCGGGTCCAGCTGGTGCTACTGGGAGCGCCTGACCTCGAACGACGGCGAGTTCGACTCGATCATCGCCAACGGGAACGAGGACGGCCCGAGCTCCGTGAGCATCAAGTCGAGCGATGCGTACGTGAAGTTCAGCGGGACGTGCACCTGGACGAAGCGCTGACCCGCCGTCCGTCGTGCGTGATCTTCTGAGCCACGTCCCAGAAGATCACGCACGAGCGCGGCCTAGGCTCATCGGCGTGGACGTGCGCCTCTGGTTCGACCCGATCTGCCCGTTCTGCTGGATGACGAGCAAGTGGTTGCGGGTGGTCGCGCGGCAGCGGGACCTCGCGATCGAGTGGCGGTTCATCTCGCTGCGGCTGGTCAACGCCGGCGTCGACTACGACGCGCAGTTCCCGCCGGAGTACGAGGCCGGCCACACTGCGGGCCTGCGCGGGCTGCGGGTCGCGGCGCGCACGCGCAAGGAGCACGGGACCGAGGCGCTCGACCGCCTGCAGGAGGCGTTCGGGCAGCACGTGTTCGAGCGGGAGCCGGTGCCCGACACCGCCTCCGCGCGCGAGACCCAGGGCTCCGAGGCGTTCCTGGCCGCCGTGCTGACCGCCGCGGACCTGCCGACGTCGCTGGTCGAGGCGGCCGACGACACCGCCTGGGACGAGGTCGTGCAGGCCGAGACCGACGAGGCCCTCGCGCTGACCGGGCGGGACGTCGGCACCCCGATCATCCAGGTCGACCCGCCCGACGGGCTCGCGTTCTTCGGCCCGGTGATCAGCCGTATGCCCACCGAGGAGCAGGCCGGCGAGCTGTGGGACCACGCCGTGGGGCTGGCGCGGTTCCCGGGCTTCGCCGAGCTCAAGCGCAGCCTGCGCGAGCAGCCCCAGCTGCCGTCGTTCGGCGTGTCGACCGACCAGGTCGGCGTCACCGAGGACTGGCACGGCGGGAGCCGCCGCCAGCACCGCTGACCGGTCAGAACACCGAGAGCTGGTAGTCGCCGCGGCCCTCGTCCCAGTCCATGGTGACCAGGTCGCGGGCCCGGGCGGCGCGGGCGAAGGACAGGAAGCCGTTGAAGCCGTAGCGCTTCTCGGAGAAGCCGGGATCGCGCTTGCGCATCTGGTCCTTGAGGCCGGAGAGCTGCGGCGGGGCGCCGGCGGCCTCCTCCAGGTCGCGCACGGTGGTGGCGAACAGGGCGAACGCCTCGTCCTCGGCCGACGTGTCCTCGGGGAACGCCACCTCCGGGTCGCCGGCCGCGGTGCCCGGGGCGAGGGCGAGCACGCCGCGGTTCTCGAGGTGGCGCAGCAGCTCGCCGAAGCCGCGGAACCCCTGGTCGCCCTCGTCGAACGTGGGGTCCTTGCGCAGGATCGCGCGCTTGAGGGTCGACGCGCGGACGGGGCCGTCGGTGGCCCGCGCGAGGCCGGCGAGCGTGCTGGTCACGACGGTGGCGAGGTCGGGGTCGGGTCCGCGGGCCGGAGCGGTGTCGTCGGGTGCGGGGTCGGGCTCGGCGGGCGCGACCGGTGCTGCGGGAGCGGCCGGCGTCGTCGGCCGCCGGCGCGACGAGCGGGCGGGGACGGGGCGCCCCTCGACGCCGGGCAGGCGGTCGTAGAACAGGAACTCGTCGCAGGCCGCGGGCAGCAGCGCCGAGGTCGAGGACTGGACGCCGATGCCGATGACGCGCTTGTCCATCTCGCGCAGCTTGTGCATCAGCGGGGTGAAGTCGGAGTCGCCGGTCCCGATCGCGAACGTCGTGACGAAGCCGCGCTCGTAGGCCAGCTCGATCGCGTCGACGGCCATCTTGATGTCGGCGGCGTTCTTGCGGGACCCGCCGATCCGCTGCGGGATCTCGATCAGCTCGACCTGCGCGCGGGCGAGCAGCCGGCGGTCCTCGTCGAACGCCGACCAGTCGCCGTAGGCCCGCCGCGTCACCACCCGGCCCCGCTCGGCCAGCGCGTCGGCGACCGGCCCGAAGTCGAAGGGGGAGACGCCGAGGCCGTCCCGTGCTCCGATCGCGAGGTTCTCGTAGTCGAGGAACAGGGCGATGCGTTCGTCCTCCGGAGCCATCGGGGCACTGTAGGCCCTGCTCCGCGCGGCCGAACGCGGTGACGATTGCGTTGCGGACCTTGCGTGCTCGGATAGTACGTGCTCGGATTTAGCGTGGAGGTGGTCGACCGATGGACCAGAACCTGTTCAACGACATCTGCTTGCAGCAGCTGAAGCTCTCCGGTGTGCACGAGGGCGAGACCGTCGCGGTGCTGACCCGGGGCTCCGAGCGCGGGGAGTACGCCGACGCGTTCCTCTGGGCCGCCCAGCAGCTCGGTGCGGCGACCTTCCACCTGCGTCTCCCGTCGCCGGCGTCCGCGTCGGGCGCGTGGGCGGTGGGCGACTCGGGGCTGGGGAACATCCCGCTCGCGGTGGAGGCGCTCAAGTCGGTCGACATGCTCGTCGACTGCACGTTCCTGCTGTTCTCGCCCGAGCAGTTCGCGATCCAGGACGCCGGCACGCGCATCCTGACCGCGGTCGAGCCGCCGGAGCTGCTGGCCCGGCTGATGCCGACCACCGAGCTGCGCGAGCGCGTCGAGTACGGCGCCGACCTGCTGGCCAAGGCGCAGTCGATGCGCATCACCAGCCCCGCGGGCACCGACGTCACCTACCGGCTCGGGGTCTACCCCACGATGAGCGAGTACGGCTACACCGACACCCCCGGGCGCTGGGACCACTGGCCGGCCGCGTTCGTGTTCACCGGCGGCGCCGACGACGGCGTCGACGGGCAGATCGTGCTCTCCCCGGGCGACGTGCTGCTGCCGTTCAACACCTACGTGCAGACGCCGGTCACCCTGACGATCGAGCAGGGCTTCATCCGGGACATCCGCGGCGGGCTGGACGCCGAGCTGTTGAGCTCGTACATCAAGAGCTTCGACGACCCCCGCGGCTACGGCATGAGCCACGTCGGCTGGGGTCTCGACGAGCGCGCCCACTGGCACGGCCTGACCCAGTTCCCCGGCGGGATGGGCATGGAGCTGCGCAGCTTCTACGGCAACGTCATGTTCTCGATCGGCCCGAACAACGAGCTCGGCGGCCCGAACGACACGCCGTGCCACTTCGACATCCCGATGCGCGGCAACTCGCTCTACCTGGACGACGAGCTCGTCGTCGACCAGGGTGAGCTGACCATCCCCGAGATGAAGCCTGCCGAGAAGCGATGACCGACCACCACATCGGGATGATCGTCCCGAGCTCCAACCTCACGATGGAGACCGAGCTGCCGCGGATGTTCGCCGCGCGCGAGCGGGTCGTCCCCTCCGACCGTTTCGTGTTCCACGCCGCCCGGGCGCGCATGCAGCACGTGACCCCCGAGCAGCTCAAGGCGATGAACGAGCAGGCCACCCGCGCGGCCACCGAGCTCGCCGACGCCCGCCCCGACGTCGTCGCCACCGCGTGCCTGGTGGCGATCATGGCCCAGGGGCCGGGCTTCCACTGCACCGCCGAGGACGACATCACCGGCGCCCTGCGGGCCGAGGGCTCGCAGGCGCCGGTGGTGTCGAGCGCCGGCGCCCTGATCTCGGGGATCGCGGCGCTCGGGGCGAAGCGGGTGGCGATCGTGACCCCGTACATGAAGCCGCTGACCCAGGCCGTCGTGGACTACCTCACCGACGCCGGCATCGAGGTCGTCGACTCCCTGTCGCTCGAGGTCCCGGACAACCTCGCGGTCGCCCGGCTCGACCCCGCCGACCTGCGCGAGCACCACCGCAAGCTCGACGTGTCGGGGGCCGACGCCCTCGTGCTGTCGGCGTGCGTGCAGATGCCCTCGCTGCCCTCGATCGAGGCGGTGCAGGACGAGGTCGGCATCCCGGTGCTGTCGGCGGCGACGGCGACGACGTTCCGCATCCTGTCGTCGCTGGGGCTGGAGACGCGCGTGCCGGACGCCGGCGCGCTGCTCGACGGCACCCGCGCCGACCCGGGCGCGATCACCCGCGCGGCCTGAGTCGGCGCGCCCGTACTGACCGAAGGGCACCTTCGCTCGGATAGATCGAGCGAAGGTGCCCTTCGCTCAGATCACGGCGCGCAGGGCCTCGCGGGTCGCCGTAAGCGCGGCAGCCGGCTCGTCCCAGAACACCATGTGCCCGGCGCCGGGGACCTCGACGACGGACGCCTCGGGGTTGGCCTTCGCCGCCTCCTCGGCGCCGGCGGCGGTGACGACGGGGCTGTCGCCGCCGTGGATCAGCACGGTCGGGGCGGGGACCGAGGGCCAGGTGGCGAAGAAGTCCTCGGACTCGAAGCCCGCGTGGGTCGCGATGATCGCGTCACGGGAGATCGAGCCCATCCAGTGGGCGCGCAGCGCCTGCTCGCGGCGGGGCCAGCGGGGCCACGACCGCGCGACCTCGTCGGCGTCGGTGCCGCGGCGGGCCTGGTCGAGCTGGCCGAGGAAGGCCTCGAGCGTCGTCGGGTACGGCCCGCGTCCGGGGCCGCTCATGGGGGGGTCGACGAGCACGGTGCCGCGCAGGTCGAGGCGGGTGGCGGCGACGGCGGTGATCCGGGCGCCCATGGAGTGCCCGAGCACCAACGGGCGCTCCAGGCCCAGCTGCTCGACCACCGCGGCGACGTCGGCGGCGTAGGTGTCGAGGTCGTAGGCGTCCCCGCTGTCGGAGAACCCGCGCCCGCGGACGTCGAGGACCAGCGGGCGCACGAGGTCGGTGAGCTCGCGGGCGACGAAGTCCATGCTGATCGCCGGGCTGGTGATGCCCGGGATGATCAGCAGCGGCACCCCGTCGACGGGGCCGTGGTCGAGGAGGTGCAGGCGGACGTCCCCCGAGCGCACCCAGCGGCTCACCGCCGCGGTCTCGGCGAGGTCGGCCAGCGCGGGCTGGGTGAGGACGCGCTTCGCTGCGGGTTCGGTCACCGGTCGGCCTTCCGGAAGGGGTCGTCGAGGTAGGACGCGGCGTCGTCGAGGGCCACGACGTCGGCGTACTTGGTCTGCAGGTCGTAGAGCGCGGCGTCGTGGGGCCCGCGGGCGCGGTCGCCGCAGGCGTCGGCGACGACGAGGGTGTCGAAACCGGACTGCACGGCGTCGACGGCGGTGGCGCGCACGCAGCCCGAGGTCGTGGCGCCGCAGATCACCGCGGTGTCGACGTGCAGGCCGGCGAGCAGCGCGGCGAGCGACGACCCGTGGAACGCCGAGGCGCCCTTCTTCACGATCACGGGGTCCTCGGGGCGGCGGTCGAGGCGCGGGTCGAGGGCGACCGCGGCGCTGCCCTCGCGCAGCGCGCGCATGCCCGGGGCCTTGCGCAGCCACGCCACGGCGTCGCCGTCGGCCTCGGCAGGGGTGTAGCTGATGACGGTCCAGACGACCGGCACCCCGCCGGCGCGGGCGGCCGCGACCAGCCGGGCGGTGGCGTCGACCTCGGTGGTCAGGTCCGACCCCGACGGGAACGCGGCCTCGGTGAAGCCGCGGGTCAGGTCGACGACGACCAGCGCCGGGCGCGGCCCGCGGGGCACGGCGGCGCCGAACCCGGCGCGGGCGAGGGCGGCGTCGGTGTCGGCGCCGTGCAGGGACTCAGCGGCCACGGTGTCGCAGCTCCTCGATCAGCATCTTCTGGCCCTTCAGGCGCCCGAGCAGGTAGCCCTGCACGACGCCGGCGATCGCGACGCCCGCGAGCGCGGCCCACCGGCCGGCGTTCGGGGGCAGGAGCATGGCGAGGCCGTCGAGGGAGTCCCCTCCGTCCGAGCTGGCGGATTTCCTGACGTCTGACGCCAGCGTGGCCCCCACGCTGGCACCCCCGGTGCCGGTCCCCGGCGCATCGCTCGTATCGGAGGACAGCTCGCCGGCGAGGTTGCGGGCGAACTGGTCGAGCAGGCGGCTCGAGACCGTCGTGATCGCGCCCTTGCCGAACTGTGCGATCTTGCCGCGGATGAGCAGGTCGGTGTGCAGGTCGAGGGTCGAGCCGCCGTCGGCCTCGGCCACCGACAGCACGACGTCGGCCTCCGCGTCGCCCGCGCCGTGGGCGTCGGTGGCGCGCGCGGAGAGGCGCAGCGTGCGCTGGTCGGGCACGACCTCGGTGAAGCGCAGGGTGCCCGCGTAGGCGGCGCTGATCGGGCCGACCTTGACCTTCACGCGGCCGCGGTAGGCCTCGCCGTCGCGGCCCTCGAGCGTCGCGCCCGGCAGGCACCCGGCGACGCGCTCGACGTCGTTGAGCAGCGCGAACACCGCGTCGGGGGCGGCCGGGACCGCGAGGTGGTTGTCCAGGATCATGAAACGCGCTCCCGCCTCGAGCACGCCGTCGCGTGCACCGCGTCGACGATGGTCTGGTAGCCGGTGCAGCGGCACAGGTTCGCCGAGAGCGCCTCGCGGATCTCCTCGCGACCGGCGTCGGGCGACTCGGCGAGGACGCCCTCGGCGAGCATGAGGAAGCCGGGGGTGCAGAACCCGCACTGCAGGCCGTGGTGGTCGGTGAACGCCTGCTGCAGGTCCGACAGCCGGCCCTCGGAGTCCAGCGACTCGACCGTGCGCACGTCGGCGCCCTCGGCCTGCACGGCGAACACCAGGCACGCCCGCACCGGGGCCCCGTCGAGGAGCACGGTGCACGCGCCGCACACCCCGTGCTCGCAGCCGACGTGCGTGCCGGTGAGGCGCAGGTCGTGGCGCAGGACGTCGGCGAGCGTGCGGCGCGGCTCGACGACGACCTCCTCCTCGGCACCGTTGACCGTCAGGGACAGCAGATGCGGATCGTTCACAGCCCGCCCTCCAGCGCTTCGAGGACCGTCCGGGGATGGATCGGGGTGGTGTCGAGCTCGACGCCGGTGTGGCGCAGCGCGTCGTTCACGGCGTTGAGCACGGCGGCGGGGGCACCGATCGTCCCGCCCTCGCCGGCGCCCTTCGCGCCGTTCTCGGTGAACGCGCACGGCGTCTCGAGGTGCGCGATCGACACGTCGGGGATCTCGGTCGCCGTCGGCACGAGGTAGTCGATGAACGACGCCGCCGACGGCTCGCCGTGGCTGTCGTAGGTGACCTCCTCGAACAGCGCGCCCGCGATGCCCTGCGCGATGCCGCCGCGGCACTGCCCGTCGACGACCTTCGGGTGGATCACCACGCCGCAGTCCTCGACGCAGGCGTATCGCAGGATGCGGATCGCGCCGGTGCCCGGGTCGGCCTCGACGACCACGGCGTGCGTCGCGTTCGAGAAGGTCCCGTCGCCGGGGACGTCGAAGCTCGCGGTGGCGGTCAGGGCCGGCTCGACGTCCTTGGGCAGCAGGTGGCTGCGCAGGTAGGCGACGTCGGCGATCTCCTCGTACGACAGGCGCCGCGAGGGGTCGTCGAGCGCCACAACACCGCCGTCGCCGTCGAGCGCGACGTTGTCCGGGCGCGTCTCGAGCAGGTGCGCGGCGATCCGGCACAGCAGCTCGCCGAGCCGCTCGGAGGCCAGGGCGACCGCCGAGCCGCCGATCGTCACCGACCGGGACGCGAACGTGCCCCACCCGTAGGCGATGCGCTCGGTGTCGCCCTGGCGCAGCTTGACGCGGGCGACGTCGATGCCGAGCCGGTCGGCGACGATCTGCGCGAACGTCGTCTCGTGCGACTGGCCGTGGTTCATCGTGCCGCTGGTGACGACGACCGCCCCGGTGGTGTCCATCCGGATCTCGGAGAGGTCGAACCCCGGGACCACGGTCATCTTGCGCTTGGCGAACGCCTCGGAGCCGTAGCCGGTGCGCTCGGAGAAGCAGCAGAAGCCGATGCCGATGTGCCGCTCGCCCGAGGAGCGCAGCTCGTACCAGCCCTCGTCGCGGATCGTCTTCTCGGCGAGGTCGAGCGACTCGCGGTAGGTGCCCGGGTCGTAGGTGACGGCGTTGACGCCGGTGTAGGGGAACTCGGTGATGACGTTGCGCCGGCGCACCTCGACCGGGTCGAGCCCCAGCTCGCGGGCGGCCCGCTCCATCACGCGCTCGATCGCCATCACGTACTGCGGGCGGCTGACCCCGCGGTACGGGGCGGTCGGGGCCTTGTTGCTGGTCAGGGCCCGGCCACGCACGCGGTAGGCGGGCACGCGGTAGACGCTCGGCATCTCCGCGGACGCCATCAGCGGCTCGATGCCCGCGGTGAAGGGGTAGCAGGAGTAGGCGCCCATGTCGCAGACCACGTCGACGTCGAGGGCGGTGATGTGCCCGTCGGCGTCGAAGGCCGCGCGGGTGCGGTAGGTCTGCTCGCGGGCCAGGAACCCGGCAGTGAGGGCCTCGCGGCGGTCCTCGATCCACTTCACGGGGCGGTGCAGCCGCTGCGCGACGGCCGCCACGGCGACCTCCTCGCGCCCGACCACGCACTTCTGCCCGAAGCCGCCGCCCATGTCCGGCACGGTGACGCGGACCGTGCGCTCCGGGACGTCCAGGCAGCGGGCCACGAGGGTGCGGACCTGGTGCGGGACCTGGGTGCAGGTCTGCACGAGCAGCTGGTCGTCGCGGGCGTCCCAGGAGGCGACGACGCCGCGGGTCTCGAGCGGGAGCGCGTTCTGCCGCCCGCTGTGCGTCGTCACCTCGACGGTGACGTCGGCGTCGGAGAACGCCTCGTCCACGCCCGGCGTGTCGAACATCGACACGTCGAGCAGCACGTTGTCCGGGGCCTCGTCGTGGACCGTCGCCGCCGCCCGGAAGGCCGTCTCCTCGTCGACGATCGCGTCGAGCGCGGTGTGCTCGACGACCGCGGCCTCGATGCCGTCCTCGACGGCGTAGGGGTCACGCGCGACGACGATCGCCAGCGGCTCGCCGACGAACCGGATCTTGTCCTTGGCGAGGATCGGCATCGCCGTCGGCGTGAACTCCTCGGCGGGCCGGTCGAGCATCGCCACGATGTCGCCGAGCGCCAGGTCGCGGGCGTCGTACGCGGCGACGACGCCCTCGACCTCGCGGGTGGCGCTCAGGTCGACCGCGGTGACGTGGGCGTGCGCGACGGTGGCCCGCACGAAGCCCGCGTGCAGCATCCCGGGCAGGGCGATGTCGTCGACGAAGCGGCCGCGGCCGGTGAGCAGGCGGGGGTCCTCGTGGCGGGGGATCGAGGCGCCGACCCAGCGGCCGCGGTGCCCGTCGAACCTGGGGCCCTCGAACCTCGGCTCGGCGATCCCGGGGGGCTGGTCCGTGGCGGTCATCGGGTCCCTCCCGCGGCCTCGCGGCAGGCGTCCGCGACGAGCGTGCGGGTCAGGCGCCGGCGGTAGGCGGCCGTGGTGACGGCGTCGTCGGGGGGATCGACCGCCGCGGCGCCCGCGTCGGCGACCGCGGTCCACAGCGCCTCGCCGGCCTCGCCGTGCAGCGCCGCCTCGGCCTCGGGCACCCGCACCGGGGCCGGCGCGACGCCGCCGAGGACGACGCGCCCGCCCGTCACGGCGGTCCCGTCGAGGTCGAGCGCGACGGCGGCGTCGACGATCGCGAAGTCGCCGTGGCGGCGCGCGAACTCGCAGAGCGCGGCGTGCGGTGCGGGCCGGGTGAAGCGGACCTCGACGACGACCTCGTCGGGGTCGACGGCGGTGGCGTAGAAGCCGTGGAACAGCTCGCCGGCGGGGATCTCGCGGCGCCCGGACGGGCCCTCGGCGACGACGACGGCGTCGAGCAGCAGCGCGAGCAGGCACCACTCGGCGGTCGCGTCGCCGTGCACGAGGCTGCCGGCCACGGTGCCGCGGCTGCGGATCGGCAGGTGCCCCACCCAGCGCATGGCGCGGGCGAGCACGGCGAACTCGGGGGAGAGCGCCGCCGTCTCGACCGCGTGGTGGGTGACCAGCGCGCCGAGCGTCAGGGTGCCGTCCTGCTCGGTGATCGCCGTCATCGACGGCATCCGGCGCAGGGGCCCCAGGTCGACGAGCGCCGACGGGCGGGCGAGCCGGAAGTTCATCATCGGCATCAGGCTCTGGCCGCCCGCGATGACCTTGGGGTCCTCGCCCGCCGCGGCCAGGTCGGTGAGCAGCGCGACGGCGTCGGCCACGTCGTGCGCGCGGTGGTAGGTGAACGCGGCGGGCTTCATGTCGCGGGCCTCCTGTCCCGTGGAGCGTTCCGGCGAAGGGCACCCCCGGCCCATCTAGACGACCGAGGGTGCCCTTCGCTCAGAACCAGGGTGCGGTCAGGCGCGGGTGCGCTCGGTGTCGGTCGCGGCGGTGTCGGTCGCGGCGGGCTCGTCCGGGACGTCGGTGGTGATCCGGTCGAGCTCGCGGCCCGCGGTCTCCGGCGCGCCGACCCACATGAAGATCACCGCCGCGACGACCAGCACCCCGAGCAGGGTGAAGGTCAGCGGCAGGCCGAGCACCGGCCAGAGCACGCTGCCGAACAGCAGCGGGGCGAAGCCGGTGATCGCGCGGCTCGACGACGACGCCCAGCCGAAGCCCGAGGCGCGCAGCTCGGTCGGGTAGAGCTCCGAGACGTAGGCGTACATGACCGGGATGACGACCAGCGCGAACAGGCCGAAGGCCCCGATGGCGACGATCGCGAGGGTCGGCGTGCCGAGCAGCAGCGAGAACGCGACGAGGGTCGCGGCGGCGACCGGGCCGGCGATCGCGATGACGCGCTTGCGGCCGTAGCGGTCGACGACGAGCACGGACAGGGCGACACCGACGATGCCCAGCGCGTTCATCAGCGTGGTCGAGGCGAACGCGGCGATCTCACCGAAGCCCTGGGCCCGCAGGATCGAGGGCATCCAGCTCAGGGCGGCGTAGTAGACGAGCATGACGGCGATGAACAGCGACCAGGCGACGGCGGTGATCGTCGGGTTGAACGCCCAGACGCGGCGCAGCTGGTCGACGGCCGCGGCCCAGGCACCGCCGCGCTTGTCCTCGTCGACCGCGGCGGGGATGACGTAGGGCTCGGGGGTCGCGCCGGTGCGGGTCACCATGTCGTCGATGACGGCGCGGGCCTCGGTCTCGCGGCCCATGCGGGAGAGGTAGAGCGGCGACTCGGGCACCCCGCGCCGGACCCAGAACAGCAGCAGCGCCGGCAGGATCATCAGCACGAGCATCCAGCGCCAGTTGCCCTCGACGGGCACGAGCAGCGTCGCCGAGACGCCGGCGAGCGTGGCGCCGATCGGCCACCAGCCGTCCATCGCGGCGAGCACGCGGCCGCGCTGCTTCTTCGGCGAGAACTCGCTGACGATCGCGTAGTCGACCGGGATACAGCCACCGAGGCCGACGCCGGCGAGGAAGCGCAGCAGCAGGAAGATCTCGATGTTCGGCGAGAGGGCGCCGAGCACCGAGAAGATCGCGAAGATCAGCAGGGTGATGCTGAAGGCCTTCTTGCGCCCGATGCGGTCGGCCACCGTGCCCCAGGCGACGGCGCCGACGGCCATGCCGATGAGGTTCGCGGTGGCGACCAGGCCGCGCTGGGCCGGCGAGAGCCCGAACTCGGTGCCGATCAGCGGGGTGAGGAAGCCGTTGAGGGCGACGTCCCAGGCGTCGAACATGTAGCCGAGGCCGCCGATGAGGAAGATCTTCCCCTGGACGCCCCAGCGCCAGGGAAGATCCTGGACGATCTGGTCTCCGGTGCGCATGCGCTCGCTCCCGTCGCGGGTGGTGTGGGGTGGTGTCGGTCCGCGCGTCAGCGGGCGAACTGGTAGTGGATGGACTCGGTGTCGTGGTCGTGCAACGGGCTGCCGTTCCACAGCCAGTCGTAGGAGACGTCGGACTCGCCGTCGAACCGGCGCAGCTTGTCGTCGCGCTCGCGCTGCTCGGGGCCGTCGGGCAGGTGGTAGAAGGCCATGTTCTGCAGCGAGGCGTCCTGGACCATGCCGGCGTGCTTGGCGCGGCGGTCGACGTAGCGCACGAGGGCGCCGTCGATGTCGTCGCGCGTGACCCGGCCGAGCTCCTCGGCGAGCACCGCGGCGTCCTCCATCGACTGCGAGGCGCCCTGGGCCTGGTAGGGGAGCATCGCGTGGCAGGCGTCGCCGAGCAGGGCGACCCGGCCGTCGATCCACACCGGGTCGCGCCGGCGGCGGTACATCGCCCACAGCGACACGTCCTCGGGCTTGGCCTTCGACAGCACGGTCGGCACCCGGTCGTCCCAGTCGGCGAAGTCCGCGGCGAGCTGCTCCGGGGTGGCGGGGCCGCTCCAGTCGCGCTCGATGGTGTCCGAGCAGGGCACGATCGCGACGACGTTGAGGTACTGGCCGCCCCGGATCACGTAGTGCACGAGGTGCTTGTCGGGGCCGTACCAGATGGTCGAGTGGTAGCGGTCCATGAGGAAGCGCGTCGCCGGGTCGGCGGCGACGAGCTCGCCGGGGATCAGCGCGCGGTAGGCCATCTCGCCGGAGAAGACGAGCGAGTCGTCGAAGCCCGCGAGGTCGCGGACCGCCGAGCGGATGCCGTCGGCGCCGACGAGCACGTCGCCGGCGAAGCGGCGGCCGTCCTCGGCGACCGCGACGGGGCGCCGCGGGTCGGTGCGGTCGAGCTCGGCGACCTTCGCGCCGGTGTGCAGGGCGACGACCGGGCCGGGGCCCTCGGGGTCGGCGCAGGCGTCGAGCAGGACGCGGTGCAGGTCGGCGCGGTGGTAGTGCCAGTACGGGGCGCCGTACTGGTCGATCACCCGCTGCCCCAGGGGGAGCTGGGCGATGATGCTGCCGTCGGCCCAGCGGCGGCGGACCTGGTCCTCGGGCTGGGTGCGGATGGCCTCGAGCTGCGCGCGCAGCCCGAGCCCGATGAGGATCCGGCTGGCGTTGGGCGCGGTCTGGATGCCGGCGCCGATCTCCCCGAGCTCGGGCGCGGCCTCGACGACGGTGACGCGCAGGCCGCGCTGGCGCAGCGACAGCGCGGCGCAGAGACCACCCAGTCCGCCCCCGACGATGGTGACCTCGAACGACTGGCTCGCCATCTGACCGCCCTCCCGGTGTGGTGTTCGCGTTCGGCCGGGTTCAATCCGAGCACGTACTATCCGAGGACGCAATACCCGAACGTGTCCCGAGACACGGACGTAACAGATCGCGGGCGTGACACTGCTCCGGACGGGCTACGAAAGAGGGCTCCTCGCCCCAGGACGGTGACGCCCGGGTGCGGCCAGGGGGTGTCGCGGAGGGTGTCTCTGAGGGTGTCTCAGAGCTCGGGGCGCTCGGCGACCCGCTCCCACTCCGCACCGAGGTCGTTGAACAGCGACGCGAGGTGCGGGCGGTGCTCGGCCGGGCAGCCGGCGAGGAGAGCCTCGTCGAGCGCGCGGGCCCGGCGGTTGGTCTCGGCGAGCGCCTCGGCGCCCTCGGCGGTCAGCGTCAGGACCTTCGCGCGCGCGTCGTGCGGCGCCTCGTGACGGGCGATGAGCCCGCGGCGCTCCATGCGCCGGCAGACGTCGGCCATCGTCGAGGTGTCCAGGGCGACCGCGCTGGCCAGCGACGTCTGGTCGGCGTCCGGGTAGGCCCGCACGGCCGAGAGCACCGCGAACTGCGGGCCGGTGAGCACCGAGTCGACGTGGCGGGTCCACGCGGCGAGGTAGGCCTGGTAGAGCCGCCGGGCGCCGTAGCCGGGCGCGGCCACGAGGTCGGCGGGGGGATCGAGGCGGACACGGCGCCGGGTGGTGTCCTTGCCGGTCGCCGCTCTCGTCACCGCGCTCACCCCGTCCGTCGCGCCCCGGGTGACCCTCGGGTCACTCCCCGTTCCTCGGATAATACGTGCTCGGAACGAATCCGGGGCCCGACGTGACGCGTCCGATCGGTCGACCCGTCAGCGGACGAGGAGTCCCTGCGGGTCACGACCGAGCCAGCCGACCAGCCGCTCGTAGGGCGCGGCGTCCGCGGCGACGGCGACCGGCGGGCCGAACGGGATGTCCCCGCCGCGGGGCTCGGCCGGCAGCACGCGCCGGGCGGTGTCCTCGACGGCCAGGGCGAGCTCGTCGTCGAGGCCCGCGGTGCGCCCGGTGGCGGCGCCGAGGTCCCAGGCGTGCACGGTGAGCTCCTGGACGTAGCCGAAGCCGACGAAGCGTCCCGGCATGGTGCCCCACGGGACGGTGAGCACCCGGTCGAGGACGGCCTCGTCGTGCACCCAGACACGCTCGATGTCCGCGCGGGCGGCGGCGAGCTCGGCGACGTGGGTGCCCGGCGCGACCGCCGGGGCGGACGGGACGTCGCCGAAGTGGCCGCCGGCGCCGACGTGGGCGATGCGGCGGTGCACGCCGACGAGGTGGTCGAGCAGGGTGCGGACATCCCAGCCGGCGCACGGCGTCGGGCGCTCGAGGGCGGCGGGCGGGGTGGTCGCGACGAGCTCGCCGATCTGGTCGAGCGCGCGGGTGAGCAGGGGGCGGGGGTCGGGCGCGGTCACGGTGATCTCCTTCTCGTGGTGGTGTCGTCAGCCGGCGACGCGCAGCAGCAGCGCGGCCCAGGTGCGGTAGGGGCGGAGCTCGTCGACCAGGTCGTCGAGCGGGTCGTCGGGGCGGCGGCCGTGGACGCGCGCGAGGGCGGCGCGGCACCGGGGCTCGCTCTCGGGCCACTCGTCGACGACGCCGCAGGCGCGCAGCCAGACGAGCGAGGCGGAGAACGCGCCGATGCCCCGCAGGCGCTGCAGGGCGGCGCGGGCGCCGTCGGGCCCGAGGGCGCGCAGGCGCTCGACCTCGAGCTCCCCGGCCAGCGTGGCCTCGGCGACGCCGTGCAGCCGGCGCACCTTCTCGGTGGAGAGCCCGGGGAGCTCGCGCAGCTCGAGCAGGGCCTCGGGGCGCGGGAACGCGTCGACCTCGGCGCCCGCGACGGTGAGCGTCTCGCCGTGGGCGACCGCGAGGCGGCGGAAGACCTGTCCGGCCTGGCGCTCGCTGGTCCGCGCCGCGACGACGCCCCAGCACGCGGCCTCGTAGGGCGTGCCGAAGAGCGTCGGGCGCAGGCCGGGCTGCTCGGCCATGAGGCGTCCGATCGCCGGGAGCCGGCGGCCCACCTCGGGGTAGTCGCGGGCGTCGTGGTCGAGCGAGAGCACGCGGGCGATCTGGGCCAGGGCGATGTCCTCGGCGCCGTCCGCCCCGGCGATCTCGACCTCCACCGCACCGTCGGGCACGGCCTGGCGCAGCGCGAAGGCGATCGGGCGCTGGTCGCCGTCGAGCGGGGCGGTCATCCGGAGCGGCTCGTCGGGCGCGGGGGTGTGGCGGGTGATCGGACCCCAGCGCCCCACGAAGGCCCGGGTGCGCTCGAGGTCGAACGGGCCGAGGGGCTCGAGGACGTGCGTGGCGGGAGCGGCGGTCATGGGGAGAGGATGCGACCCCATACACGACATCTGCTGTCGTGATTCTGCGGCATTCTCGACGGGTGCGCTCGGACCGCCTGCTCGCGACGCTGCTGCTCCTGCAGACCCACGGCCGCCTGCCCGCGCCCGAGATCGCCCGGCGGCTCGAGGTGTCGGTCCGCACCGTGCAGCGCGACGTCGAGGCGCTGTCCACGGCCGGGGTGCCGGTCTACTGCGAGCGCGGGCGGCGCGGCGGCGTCGCGTTGCTCGAGGGCTACCGCACCGACGTCACGGGGATGACCGACGACGAGCTGCGCGCGCTCGTGGCACTCGGCGCGTCCGCGGACGGGGGCGCCCTCGGGACGGCGCTCGCCTCCGCGTCGCGCAAGCTGCTGGCCGCCGTGCCCGACGCCCGGCGCGAGGGCGTCGACCGGGCCCGGCGGCGCCTGCTCGTCGAGCACCAGGGCTGGCGGCGCGCGCCCGAGGACCTGCCCGCCCTGCCCGCGCTCGACGCCGCGCTGGTCGCCGACGAGCGCGTCCGGATCCACTACGCCACCGGGGACGCGGCGATCGCGTCGTGGCGCACGGTCGATCCGTACGGCCTGGTCAGCAAGGCCGGGACCTGGTACCTCGTCGCGGCGCACCGCGGGCAGCCGAAGATGTACCGGGTCAGCCGGGTGCGCGACGTCGCCGCCACCGGCACTCCCGCCCGCCGTCCCGACGAGCGCGACCTCGGCGAGGTGTGGGCCGAGCTGCGCGACCGGCTGCAGGCGCCGAGCGACGAGGTGGACGTGCGGGTGCGCGTCGACCCGGCGTGGGCCCCGACGCTGCGCCGCGTCGCGATGGCCGTGATGGCCGGGCCCTGGCGCCACGAGGGCACCGACGCCGACGGCCGCGAGGTCCTCACCGCGCCGTTCCGCTCGCTGCTCGCCGCGCGGGCGGGGCTGCTGGGCTACGGCGACGCGGTCGAGGTGCTGGCGCCCGCGGAGCTGCGCGCCGAGATGGCCGACGCGGCCGCCCGCGTGGTGGCGCTCTACACGATGCCGGACCCGCCCTCGCCCGATTAGGGTCACGCGCCATGACGAGCGTGCTGGTGACCGGCGGCGGCGAACGACTGACCGAGGTGGCGGAGGCCATCAGGGCCACCGGGGCGGAGACGACGGTGGTCGACTCGCTCGACCGTCTGGGCGAGGCGGTGTCCGGGCAGTCGTTCGACGCCTACGTGCAGCTGCCGGTGGCCATGACCCCGCGCAGCGGCAGCCTGGTGGGACGGGTCGAGCAGTTCCTCTCCGAGGGCCTGCTCAGCCGCTTCCGGGCCGCCGAGACCGTGCTGCCCGTGCTGCACGACGCCTCGACGGTGGTGCTGGTCGGCGGGCAGACCAACATCGACACCGAGGCGCCCGACGACCAGCAGGCGCGCACCGCCCTCATGCGGGTGCTCGCCCACGCCCTGCGCGCCGAGCGGGCGCCCGGCCACCTGCGCGTCCGCACCGCCGGCCCCGAGTGGAGCGGTGCGGACATCGCCGCGAGCATCCAGGGCGAGGCGCCGTCGGAGACCCGGACCGCCCAGACCGGCGACCGCGAGGCCATCGGCAAGGCCTACGCCGACTGGCGCGCCGAGGTGCTGGGGCTCGTGCGCGTGGAGTTCTGACCGCTGTCGGGGCCGGCCCCTGGCGTCCGGCTCCGTGGCGGACGGCAACCCGATCATCACGGACGTCTACACGTCCGACCCGGCCGTGCTCGTCCACGACGGCACGGCCTGGCTCTACACCGGCCACGACGAGGCGGAGCCGGACGCGGCGCGCTACCTGATGCGCGACTGGCTCTGCTTCTCGTCCCGCGACCTGCGGACGTGGACCCCGCACGGGCCGCTGCATCGTCGAGGTCGACGGCGAGTGGATCTTCTTCTACCACAACGGCGTGCTGCCGGGCGGCGGGAGCCGTCGGCGGTCGGTGTGCGCCGACCGCCTGACCCACGCCCCCGACGGCCGCCTCGAGCGGGTCCGGATGACGACCGAGGGCCTGCTCGGGTCAGGTTGACGCGAGCGCCGAGCCCTGGCGGTACTCCTCCCACGGGATGGTCCAGTCGGCGATGTCGCCGTCGCGGGTCGTCAGCGGACGCTCCGAGCCGACGATCTCCACCGGGTCGCCCATCTGCACCCAGTTGAAGAAGAACTGGCCGTTGGCCGGCGAGAGGTTCACGCAGCCGTGCGAGACGTTGCTGCGTCCCTGCTGGCGCGTGGTGGCCGCGTTGACGTGCACGAACTCCCCGTTGTTGGAGATGCGCACGGCCAGCGGCAGCTCCTCGTCGTAGAAGCCGGGGGTGCCCTCGGCCGGCCCGCCCCACGTGTCCGAGCGCATCCGCTTGATCTCGTGCTTCTCGAACGCGACGTGCACGCCGTACTGCGTCGGGTACTGCGCCCGGCCGTAGGACGCGGGCATGGTCCTGAGCTCCTGGCCGTCCTGGTAAAGCACGAGCGTGTGGGCGTTGACGTCGCCGCGGGCCCGCTGGTCGCGGCCGACGGTGAACGAGAAGGAGCGGTCCTCCTCGCCCCAGACGCCCTCGCCGCTGTCGACGCCGAAGAGCCGGGCGCTGACGCTCACCTGCGTGCCGGGGCGCCAGTACTCCTTGGGCCGCCAGTTGAGCTGCTCGTCGGACATCCACCGGAACGAGCCCTCGGTGGGCGTCGAGGTCTCCACCGACACCCGGCGCTCGACGGCCGCCCGGTCGGTGACGGGGGAGTCGAAGGTGATCGAGATCGGCATCGCGACGCCGACGGTCTGCCCGTCGGTGGGGCGGATGCTCGCGATCTCGAGGGTCTCCTCGGGCGCGACCGTGCGGAAGGTCTGGTCGAGCGGGGCGCCGGGGCGACCCTGCTCGTCGACGCCCGCGGCCTGCACGCGGTACTCGGTGCCGTAGGCCAGCTGCGGGCTCGTCCAGCGCGTGCCCGAGGGGTCGGGGGTGCCGGCGAGCGCGGCGCCGCCGGTCGGGGTGACGGTGACGTTCGACAGCCGGCCGCCCGCGGCGGAGACGATCAGCGGCTCGGCGGGGGCGACGTCCGTCGCGCCCGGCGCGACCGACGCGGCGAGCGCCACCGGCGGCACGGGCGGCGGTTGCGGGGCGCTGCCGACCCCGGCGCACCCACCCAGGAGAGCGATCATGGCGAGCAGCACGACCACCGGACCCGTCGTCGCCCGATCGAGCCCGCGACCTCTCCGCACGTGGCTGCTCTCCGTCCTCGACACACCGTCCCCCTCATCCCGATCCGGGAGATCCCGACTCCACATCCTCAACCATGCGAGACGCGTCGGCACCGTTCGCGGTTGCGTGTCGTCGGTGTCGATCCCGTATCGGACAACTCGGGCGCGCCGACCGACACCGTCTGTCCTCGGACGACTGCGCCGGACGGGTGACGAGTGATCGGCGCGTCTCAGCACCGTCTCAGGCCGTCCGGCCACACTGTCCTGCATGCGAATCCTCGTCGCGGACGACGACCGGGCGGTGCGCGACTCGCTGCGCCGCTCGCTGGCGTTCAACGGCTACCAGGTCGAGCTCGCCTCCGACGGGCAGCAGGCGCTCGACGCCCTGGCCGCCGACGCCGGCCCGCGTCCCGACGCCCTGGTCCTCGACGTGATGATGCCGCGGGTCGACGGGCTCGAGGTGTGCCGCCGGCTGCGCAACGCGGGTGACGACATCCCCGTGCTCGTGCTCACCGCGCGCGAGGCGGTGTCCGACCGCGTCGCCGGCCTCGACGCGGGCGCCGACGACTACCTCGCCAAGCCCTTCGCGCTCGAGGAGCTGCTGGCGCGCCTGCGCGCGCTGCTGCGCCGCACCTCGCCCGACGACGGGGCGGGCGCGCCCGATCCGGAGCCGCTGCGCTTCGCCGACCTCTCGCTCGACCCCGTCACCCGCGAGGTCCGCCGCGGCGAGCGCCCGATCAGCCTCACGCGCACCGAGTTCTCGCTGCTCGAGCTGTTCATGGCCAACCCGCGCCGCGTGCTGACCCGCAGCCGCATCCTCGAGGACGTGTGGGGCTACGACTTCCCGACCACGGGCAACGCGCTCGAGGTCTACGTCGGCTACCTGCGCCGCAAGACCGAGGCCGAGGGCGAGATGCGCCTCATCCACACCGTCCGCGGCGTCGGCTACGTCCTGCGGGAGACCCCGCCCTGACACGTGAGCGAACTTCGGGGCTATAGCCCCGAAGTCCGCTCACATGCGTGCGCTACGTCGCGGCGACCTCGTCGGCGTACTTCTTGGTCATGTGGTCGACGGCCTCGAGCTGGGTGGCCGCGTACTCGTCGCGCTTGAGCCCGGCGCGCTCCTTGGCGGCCTGGGTCGACTCCGCGTGGCTGCGCCCGCCCCACGTCGTGCCCTGGAAGTGCGGGACGACGTTCTGGGCGATGAGCTCCCACGACCGCTTCGTGGCCTGGGGGTTCGCCCACTCGTGCCCGAGCAGCAGCATCGCGCCGAAGCCGCCGGACTGGTCGGCGAGCCGCTGGACCTGCGCCTTCGCGTCGTCCGGCGTGCCGATCGCCCCGATGCCGGCCTCGTTGATGAAGTCGATCATCTCCTTGACGTCGCCGCCCTCGACCGCCATCTGCGGGAACGCCGCGGTCTTCTGGAAGTAGCGGAACCAGGACTCGATCCCGTACTCCACGTCGCGGTAGGCCTGCTCCTTGGTCTCCGCGATGTGCATGAGCCCGACGAGGCGCCACTTCTCGCGGTCCGGCGTCGGCTGCCCGTAGTGCTGGGCGCGCTCCTCGACGACGTTCCAGTGGTGGGCCAGCGCGTCGAAGCCGTCCGGCGACAGCGTCGCGCCGATCGAGAGCAGGCCGACCCCGTGCCGGCCGGCCATGCGCGGCCCGGTGGGGGAGGCCACGGCCGCGACGGCGATGTCGAAGCACGGCTCGGTGTAGGGGCGCAGCTGCAGCTGGGCCTCGACCAGGTTGTGGGTCTTCGTCTGCTCGGTGACGACCTCGCCGCGCAGCAGCCGCATGATGATGTCGAGGTTCACGTCGAGCAGCTCGCGCGTGTCGGTCGGGTTCAGCCCGATCATCGCCGAGTCGCTCGGCAGCGAGCCGGGCCCGACGCCCAGCATCGTGCGCCCGCGCGTGAGGTGGTCGAGCAGGACCATGCGGTCGGCCACCCAGAGCGGGTTGTGGTAGCTCGCCGAGGTCACGCCGGTGCCGAGCTTGATGCGCTTGGTCCGCTCCGCGGCCGCCGCGATGAAGATCTCCGGCGAGGCGATGATCTCGCTGCCCGCCGAGTGGTGCTCCCCGATCCAGGCCTCGTCGATGCCCAGCGCGTCGAGGTGCTCGACCAGCTCCAGGTCGCGCTGCAGGGCGAGGGTCGGATTCTCACCGGCACGGTGGAACGGGGCCAGGAACGTGCCGAAACGCAGTCTGCTCACGGGTCTCCCTCTCGGCGGGCTTGTATCCATCCCGACCGTAAGCCGGGTCACAGGGACACGTACAGACCCCGTGACGCAGCGTGAGCGACTTGTCGAACGTCATCGCGGGGTCAGCGCCGTGTCATCGCCGGGGCACCCAGAAGCGCAGCAGCGCGCCGCCCTCGGGCGCGCGGTGGGCCGAGACGCCGCCGTGGTGGCGGTCGGCGACCTGGGCGACGATCGAGAGCCCGAGCCCCGACCCGCTCATCGTCCGCGCGTCGAGCGAGCGGTAGAAGCGCTCGAAGACGAGGTCGAGCTCCTCGTCGGCGATGCCCGGGCCCTGGTCGGCCACCTCGAGCACCGCGGTGCCCGGCCGCTCCGGGGCGACGCCCTCGCGCAGGGTCACGCGCACCCGCCCGCCCGGCGGGCTCCACTTCGCGGCGTTGTCGAGCAGGTTCAGCGCGGCGCGCTCGAGCGCGTTGGCGTCGCCGGTGACCTCGCAGGAGGCCAGGTCGACATCGAACACCACGTTCTCGGCCGCGGCGCGGCGCCGGGCCCGGTCGAGGGCGCGCTCGACGACGTCGGCGAGGTCGAGCGGCTCGGCGGTGACCTCGGGCGGGTCGTCGCGGGCGAGCTCGACGACGTCGCCGATGAGGTTGGCCAGCTCGTCGACCTGGGCGCGCAGGTCGGCCTGCAGCTCCTCGCGGTCCTGGGCCGAGAGCGTCGGGCCGCCCGGGTTCGCCGACGCGCGCTCGGAGGCCATGAGCAGCTCGAGGTTGGTGCGCAGCGAGGTCAGCGGGGTGCGCAGCTCGTGCCCCGCGTCGGCGACGAGGCGGCGTTGTCGCTCGATCGACGACGCCAGCGCGGCGAGCATGGCGTTGAAGCTCGTGGTCAGGCGGGCCAGCTCGTCTCCGCCGGTGACGGGGATCGGGCGCAGGTCGCCGGTGCGCGCGACGCGCTCGGTCGCCGAGATCAACCGCTCCACCGGCCGGAGCCCGGCCCGGGCGATCGCGACCCCGGTGAGCGCGGCGAGCAGCACCCCGGACGCGCCGGCGACCAGCAGCACCACCGCGAGCTTCGAGAGCGTGCGCCGCGTCGGGTCGAGCTCCTGGGCGAGCACGAGCGCGCGCCCCTCGCCGGCGTAGACCGCCACGACCCGGTAGACCTCGCCGTCGGCGACGCCCGTGCGCACCGACGTCGCCGGGTCCTGGCGCGCCGCGGACACCTCGGCCGCCCCCAGCGGCGGGCTGTTGCCGCGCAGGGTGACGAACTCGCCGTCCGCGGTGACGATCGCGACCCGCACCTCGCCCGCGGCCAGCGCGTCGGACGAGACGCGCAGCAGGATCGCGGGGTCGGCGAGGTCGCCCGCCGCGGCCACCGTCGCCCGCTGCACGAGGCTCTCGTCGAGCTGGTCGTAGAGCGCGCGCTGGGCGGTGAAGAACACCGCGATCGCGATCAGCGCGACGAGCAGCCCGCCGCCGACCGACACGAGGATGCCGACCCGCCGGCGCAGGGGGATGCCCTGCAGGATGTGCCGGATCAGCCCGGGTGGGGGCTCCTCGTCGTCGCTGACGGCGGCGCGCCCCGGGCCCGCGGTGAGGGGCGCGCCGACCGGCGCGCCGGTGAGGGCGTCGGCGGTGGGCGTCGCGGGGCGGTCGTCGACGGCGGCGGGACCCTCGGTCGACGGGCCGGGTGCGGGACGTTCCACCCCTCCAGCTTCCCCCGTCGGCGCGTCGGGCGGGTGGGGACGCCGGTCGACGCGCCCGGACGGTCGATGCGGGAGGCTGGGGGGCATGAGCGAGAACGACGCCGCGCCCTCCGCACCGGACGGCCCCGGCCCCTCGGGTGACACCCCACCCGGCGGCTCGACGTCGGCCTCGCAGGCCGCCTCCGCCGCCGGCGAGGCGCCCTCGGGCCCCGGCGGTGTGCGCTGGGCCGAGGGCACCGGCCGCGAGTACGAGACCGCGCGGGTCGCCACGAGCGAGGGCGCGGCGCCGTACAGCGCCCCGAGCCAGGCACCGAGCCAGGCACCGACCCAGGCGCCGAGCCAGGCACCGACCCCGCAGGCACCGTCCGGTCTCGGCCGGCCCCCGGCCCCGGGCGGTGCCACGGCGTCGTTCGGCGCCGTCCCGGCCTACCCGCCGACGAACCCGCAGACCCGCGAGGCCCCGGCCGTCCCGCCCGGCGGCTTCTCGCCGCCGACCTCCCCGGGCGGCCCGGGCGGGCCGGGTGCCGGCTGGGGCGCCGTGTCGGCCGGGCCCGCGACCCCGCCCGGCGGCTGGCCCCGCGATCCCGGCGCCGGTTGGGGCGGTTCGGGTCCGGGCGGGTCCGGTGGCTCCGGCGGGTCCTCCCCGCGGCGCCGCGGCACCCTCGGGCTGGTGGCGCTCGCGCTCGTCGCGGGCCTCGTCGGCGGCGTGCTGGGCGCTGCGCTCGTCGGCGGGATCGGCGGCTCGTCGACCTCCTCGCAGGGCACGGCGCTCGACGAGCCCGTGCCCGAGGGCGAGGGCCCGGCGCCCGCGCCGGGGTCGGTCGAGGCGGTCGCGGCGAACGTGCTGCCCAGCGCCGTGCAGATCCGCGGCCGGGCCGGCGAGGGCTCGGGGATCGTGCTCTCGGCCGACGGCCTGATCATGACCAACAACCACGTCCTGCAGGCCGGCCAGGGCGGCGGGCTGGAGGCGATCTTCTCCGACGGGCGGGCCGCGCCGGTCCAGGTCGTCGGCACCGCGCCCGCGGCGGACATCGCGGTCGTGCGCGCGAGCGGGGTGTCGGGCCTGCGGGCGGCGACGCTGGGCAACTCCGACGAGCTCGTCCAGGGCCAGCCCGTGATGGCCGTCGGGTCGCCGCTGGGGCTGTCGGGCACGGTGACCACCGGCATCGTCAGCGCCCTGCAGCGGCCCGTGGAGGCCGGCGGTTCCGGCGCCGGGCAGAGCAGCGTGCTCGACGCCATCCAGACCGACGCCGCGATCAACCCCGGCAACTCCGGCGGGCCGCTGGTCGACTTCGAGGGCCGCGTCATCGGCGTGAACACCGCGATCGCGAGCGTCACGGGCAGCGCTGGTCAGGAGGGCGGCTCGATCGGTCTCGGGTTCGCGATCCCGATCAACCAGGCCCGCCGTCTCGCCACCGAGCTCGTCGACACCGGGCAGGCCACCCAGGCCGTGATCGGCGTGGGCGTGGCCGACGCGGCGCCGCGCGGCGCGGCGATGGCCGACGTGCAGCCGGGCTCGCCGGCGGCGACGGCCGGGATCGCCGCGGGCGACGTCGTGGTGGGCGTCGACAACCGGGTCATCGAGGACGCCAACGCGTTCGTCGCGGCGATCCAGTCGCGGGCCCCGGGGCAGACCGTGACGCTGACGCTGCAGTCGCCGGGCGGCACGCGGCAGGTGCCGGCGACGCTGGGCAGCCGGGTGATCGGCGGCCGCTGAGGGAGGGC
>NZ_JBHSKG010000030.1:0-58661 GCF_042657905.1 Actinomycetospora rhizophila
CGCGCCTGGATCAAGGCCTGGAACGACGACCCCAAGCCCTACGTCTGGACCAAGACCGCCGACGACATCCTTGACAGCATCGCCAACTACTGCAACCGCTGGCGAACTTACGACTCAGGACACTAGGTGGTGTCGAGCATGTAGTCGCGGAGGAGGGCGAAGTAGGCCTCGGTGAGGTTGCCTTCGGCGAGATGGGCGCGGGCGATGTGGGCGACGATGCCTCCGCGCGGGTCGGGGTGACGGTAGGCAGCCCGCGGGGGTGGGGCCGAGCCGTATCCGGCCATGGACGCGGTGCGAAATCGGCTGTGCCGCGCCTCGGGTGCCCTACTGCGTCACTTCGTCGAGCGGTCACCGCGTGGAGAGAGGCCGATTCCGGATCGAGTCCGGGGCCGGAATCGTCTCGGCGCTCCGGGTGGTGGGTCCTAGCGTCGTCGCCGTCCGTACCACCGCGGGAGCCTGGCTCCGAGGGGCCGGATTCGGAGGGCGTGTGGGCGGCATGGGTGCTCGGTTCACGGCGTGGCCACCGCGGGCGGGCCTGAGGCCTTCGATGAGGGCACATCGTGGCGAGAACAGCGGGAGCGCGGCGACGGTCGCAGCGTCCGGACGCGACGCTGGGGGTTCTGGTGGAGGTGGCCTCGACGCCCGACCACGGAGATGAGGCGGTGATCGCGATTCGTGCGATCGGGGCCGGCCGGCTGGCGCTGGCGGTGGCAGGTGTCGTCGATGACGGCGTCGTCGATCGACTCCGGGCTCTGCTCGCCGGACCCCTGGTCCGTGAGCTCGGCGCTCAGGAGCTGGTGATCGACCTGTCCGAGATGCGCGCCTGTGAGCCCGGTCTGGCCCGGTTCCTGCGCCGGGTACGTCTGCGGCGCCAGGCCGCGGGGTGCCGGGTGGAGCTGCGCAATCCGTCGGGAGGCGCTCGGTGTGGGTCTCGAGGACGCCACGTTGAGCGAGGTGTTCACCGTTTACGACGCGGCCCGTCGCCACAACCCGCGCTGAGGTCGGCGACGGATCGGGCTCCGCAGGCGGGCCTGGGTGTCGGCGGAGTAGGCGCCTCGTCGTGCCGGGAGAGAGGAGAGCTCCTGTGAGCGATCCAGAAGGGTGGGCGGACAGGTCCGCTTCCGTACCGGGCACCGGCCGCCCCCGTCGGGCGGGGGAGCGTCACGAGCAGTCGGTGGCGACGCGTGCGGCGATCGTGGCGGCCGCGGCGGAGCGGTTCGCCGAGGTCGGATACCACGGCGCCACGCTCAGCGAGATCCTGGCTCGCAGCGGGGTGACCAAGGGTGCAATGTACTTCCACTTCCCGCACAAGGAGGCTGTGGCCGAGGTGGTGATCGCCGCGACCGACGCGGTCTGGGGTGCGCTGCTCGCCGATCTCGAGGCACGGGGCTGGGACCCGTTGCGCACCGTGGTCGTGATGACCGAGCGGGTCGTCGACGCGGTGCGCCGCGACCCGGTCGCTCGCGGCGGGGTCCGGCTGCTCAACGACGTCGCCGTAAAGGTCGAGCACGGTGCCGCGCACTACCGGTTCGCCGAGGAGGCCGTCGCCGCTCGCCTGCGGGAGGCGGCCGAGGCCGGCTCGCTGCGCCCGGCGGTCGACGTGGCGGTGCTGGCCCGTCAGGTCGCGACCCTGATGGCCGGGCACCACCTGATCTGCGATCGCAGCGGCACCCTCGACGTGCTCCCCGCCCGGGTCGCCGCCATGTGGGACGTGCTGCTGCCCTTGATCGCCACTGACGACTGGCTCGCCGAGTACCGCGTCAGCACCTGACCCGGCTCCCGCGGTTCCGTACCGGGCGCCCCGTTGGTGTAGTTTCGTGAAACGCACCTGCACGACCCCGGTGCGTAGTCATCCCCGGCTCGCTCCACCAGCGGCGGCCCGCCGGCCGTGAGACTCGGCGCGGGAGGAAGCCAGTGAATCAAGAGTTGCCCGCACCGCCCGAACGGCCGCTGATCCGGACCGACGACCTCGACGACCTGGTGTCGCGGGTCACCGACCTGATGTCTAGCCACACGGTGGCTCCGGCGCGCTCCGGCGGGTTCGTCGCGGAGGTGTCCGGTGTCCGCACCCCGGGTCTGTCGCTGCTGGAGATGGACTACGGGATGGCGGTGCGGTTGACCGCCGATCCCTGGCCAAGCTACGTCGCGGTGTCGCTCCCGCTCGCGGGTGGGATGACCGCGCAGCACGCGGGGCGCCGGGTCGACGCGGTCAGCGGGCGGTCGGCCGTGGTGGGCGCCCCGGCCTCCGAGCTGGTGATGGACTGGGGCGAGGCGTTGCGGTTGCTGGTGCTCCGGATCGACCTCGACGCGCTGCAGTCGTTCGCCGGCCGGTTGGTCACCGCCGCCTCGCCCGACTGGCCTGACCTGCGGTTCGACCCCGTCATGGACGTCCCCGAGATCACCGCCGCGCTGCTGGGACAGGCCCGGCTGATGCAACGGGTCGTCGCCGACACCGGCTCGGGAGCGGTGAACCCCCTGGTGACCGCGCAGATGCGCGAGCAGGTGATGAGCACCCTGCTGCTGGGGCAGCCCAACAGCTGGACGGCGGCGCTGCGCCACCAGCCGGAATCCGTGCCTCATACGACGGTCTCGGAGGCCGCGGAGCTGATGCGGACCCACGCCGAGGAGCCGCTGACCGTCGAGGGCATCGCCCGCGCGGTGGGTCTGTCGGTGCGGGCGCTGCACGCGGGGTTCCGCCGCGAGCTCGACCGGTCGCCGAAGCAGTACCTCCAGCAGGTCCGCCTCGAGCGCGCCCGCTCCGACCTGGTCGCAGCCGAGACCGGGAGCGGTGTCCGCGTCATCGACGTCGCGCACCGGTGGGGCTTCAGCCACCCCGGACGTTTCGCCACCGCCTACCGCCACCACTACGGCGAAGCACCCGCCGTCACCCTGGCCCGCACCCTGCGCTGACGGGCGGCAGGCGCCGCCACCTGCGACGACGAGTGCCGATTCCGCACCGCCGTCCCGTCCGGAAACGGCTCTGGCCCGCGGGTGACGGCGCCTAGCGTCGTGGCGTCCGCACGGGCGGTCCACGACGAAGAGGTGACGATTGATGGCGGAGGAACTGCGTGGTCGGCGGGTGGCCATCCTGGCTACCGACGGCGTCGAACAGGTCGAATACACCCAGCCCCGCCAGGCCGTGGAGGACGCGGGCGCGCAGGTCACGCTGCTCTCGATCCACAGCGGCGAGATTCAGGCGATGAACGGTGACATCAACAAGGGCGACACGTTCCCGGTCGACCGGCTGGTGTCCGAGGTCTCGCCCGACGACTTCGACGCCCTGATCCTGCCCGGCGGCACCGTCAACCCCGACGGGCTGCGGGTGAACGCCGACGCGGTGCGGTTCGTGGGGGACTTCGTCCGTTCCGGCAAGCCGGTCGGGTCGATCTGTCACGGCCCCTGGACGCTGGTCGAGGCCGACGTCGTGCGGGGCCGGACCCTGACGTCGTTCCCCAGCATCCGCACCGACATCCGCAACGCCGGCGGACACGTCGTCGACCAGGAGGTCGCCACCGACAACGGCCTGGTCACCAGCCGCAACCCCGACGACCTGCCCGCGTTCGGCGCGAAGCTCGTCGAGGAGTTCGCCGAGGGCCGCCACCCCGCGAGCGCGCAAGCCTGACCCCGGCCCCACTCGCGCCGCTGGAAACGGAGACCGACGATGAGACAGATCGAAACGGTGGCCCTCGAGGACGCCCGCCGGGTGATCGCCGCGGGTGAGCAGAAGGCCCGCGAGATCGGCTCGCCGAGCAACGTGGCGGTGGTCGACGCGGGCGGGAACCTGGTTGCCCACATTCGGATGGACGACGCCTGGATGGGCAGCATCGACATTTCGATCAACAAGGCGTTCACTGCGCGGGCGTTCGACACCTCGACCGCCGACCTCGCGAAGAACGCCCAGCCCGGTGATCAGTTCTACGGCATCAGCGACTCCAACCACGGCCGGGTCATGATCTTCGCTGGCGGCGTGCCGCTGCGCGGAAGCAACGGCAACGTCGTCGGTGGGGTGGGAGTGTCCGGGGGTACCGGCGACCAGGACCAGGCCGTCGCCGAAGCTGCCGGTGCCGCGTTCTGACGTCGAACCCACCGACCTTCCAACAGGTCGGCCTCAGGACGACGCTACCTCGCGAAGTTCCGTCTGGCGGACGGGTTCACCGCCGTCGCCGCGACCGCACCTGACGAACAACGTGGCTCTTCCCAGATGAGGGTGTAGGTCGGCCGGGCGCGTCGGTCCGCAGATAGACGTCGAGGTCTCCCGACGATGGAGGTTCCTACGCCATCCATCCGAAAGACCTCGACGTGTCCGACGCTACCCCGCCGGCCGGCTTCGGCCGCCCTGACCTGACCGCCTTCGCGGCTCATCCCAATCGACCCTGATCGGGTCTGCTGACCCCCTCGACGAGAACGCAGCGACATCACAGCCACCCAACCCCGACCGTCCGGGAAGCCGGGGCACGTCACATGGCCTGTGCTGCGGGCGTGTCGAGTGGGTCGTCCAGGGGCGACGCAGGAGCGTCGACGCGACGTGCTGAAAGGTGGTTCCAACCGAGCGCTAGGACACCGGCTACAGGCATGGCGATAGGTCAGGAACGGCGTCGCTCCCTGCGCAGGAGGGAGCGCAGAGTCTCGGCGTTCGCGTAGCCGACCCGTCGCGCGATCTCGGCGGAGGTGAGGTCCGTGGTTGCTGAGAGGTGCCGAGCTCGTTCGATGCGAAGCCGTTGGACGAAGCCGAGCGGAGTGAGGTTGAGCGCCGCACGGACTCGTCGTTCGAGGGTGCGCCGGCTGGTGCCGAGCGACTGCGCGACGAAGGCGACGTTGAACGGTTCGTCCAGGCGGACGCGCACGAAGCGTTCGAACTCGACGACGATCGGGTCCTCGTGCCGGAGATGTTCGTAGGCGACGAAGGCCGCCTGCGACGGGCGCTCGTCGATGATGAGGAGCTTGGCGACATGTTGGGCCAGGTCGGGGCTGATCGATCGCACGAGTGAGAGCGCGAGGTCGATGTGGGCGAAGGCGGCGCCGGCGGTGACGAGGTTCCCGTCGACCACGACCATGGTGTCGAGATCGAGGGCGACGGTCGGATAGCGCTTCAGGAACTCCGGCCCCAGGAACCAGCTGGTCGTCGCCCGCCGATGATGCATCCGTCCGGTCTCGGCGACGGCGAACACGCCGGTGCACGCCGCGGCGATCCGGGTGGTCGCGTCGTCGAGGCGCCCGAGTGAGGCGATGACCGAACGAGCATCTCGGCTCTGGAGGGCGTCGTGGGTCGCGGCGGCCGTGAGGGTTCCAAGCGCAGGGACGACGACCACGTCGAACTCTCCGGACTCCGACAGCGGGTGGTCCACCGACAGGGTCATCGATGCCGTCGTGGTCACTCGCCGTTTCGGTCCGAGGATGGCGAGTTCGATCGGGTCGATCCGCGGGTCGACATCGCCGCGGGCTCCGTCGGCCACCCGCACGATGTCGATGACCGACGCGACCGCCGAACCGAAGCAGCCGTCGATCGCGATCAGTCCGATACGCATGGCGCGAACAATAGCAATACTGCCGTATACGCCACTCCCCACCGGCCCTCGCTCGTCATACGCTGAACTCGCCCCACGAAGAACCCCGACTTCAAGGAGAACCCCTCATGTCCACACCCGCATCACTTCCGTATGCCTTCGTCGCCAAGATCGTCGCGGCCGATGGACAGCACGACGCGCTCGCCGATCTGCTCGCCGGCGCTGTCGCACTCGCCAACGAAGAAGTAGGAACGATTGTCTGGTTCGCGGCTAGGACCCACGCCGACACCTTCTGGATCTTCGATGCATTCCCCGACGAGGCCGCTCGCGACGCCCACGCCAACGGCGCCATCGTCGCAGCCCTGATGGCCAACCAGCACCTCCTCGGCGCAGCACCCGAGATCCTGGCGGCCGACGTCCTGGCGTCCAAGCTCCCGTAGTCCGCCAACGCACGAGACGATCGCGCCCCGCCGAGCCGTCGGACCCGACCGCCTCGACACCCGCACCACGTTGACGATCCCCGACGGGCCGATCACGAGGAGGCCAGGCAACACCAGGCGCAAGCCTGGAGCGGCACTGTTTCACCGGTGGTCATCGAGAGAGTCAGCGCGGTTCCATGGCAGCGCAACTGTGTCAACTTGCCCTCCGTCCCGCGAGGCGCCGTGGGCGGGTCGTGGTTGCGATCCGTTGCCGTGACGGGAGACGCGTTGCGCGTCGCAGCGATGACGGGTCGTTGGCGTTCCGGGGCGTTGCGTTCGTGCGCGCCGCGCGTGCGGCATGGAGCATCTCGCTGCGCACACAACGATCGCTGCGCCGACGCACCGTTGACACCTCGCACGTCCAGGTCGCGACACAACGCCACGCTGCGTTGCCGAGCGGAGCGAGGCATATCGGCACACGGACAGGAGGCCGGCCGCGAGCGCTCAGCCGGCGAGGGGTCCGTCGCAGAGGAGAGCGACGTCGGTGTCGGGCAGAGCCGTGAGGCCAGCGCATCGCGCGACCACCAGAACCGAACCGCCCCTGCCCTGCGTTTGCGCAGGTCAGGGGCTGTTCGCCGGAGCCGCCTGTCGGAATCGAACCGACGACCTAATCACGTCGGCTTTGCGGGCTCTTCCCAGATGAGGGTTGTAGGTCGGCCGGGCGCGTCGGTCCGCAGATAGACGTCGAGGTCTCCCGACGATGGAGGTTCCTACGCCATCCATCCGAAAGACCTCGACGTGTCCGACGCTACCCCGCCGGCCGGCTTCGGCCGCCCTGACCTGACCGCCTTCGCTCGACTCGACGGCCTCGGTCTGAGCGTGACCGGGCAACGACTTGAACCGGATCGTGCGGTCCTCGCGTGCCGCGTGGTGGAACCAGATCAGTCTTGCCGACGGTGCGGCAGCGAAGGCGCTGCTCGTGACACCGTGATCCGGCGGTTGGCCCACGAGCCGCTGGGCTGGCGACCGACCGTGCTGGAAGTTGTAGTGCGCCGCTACCGCTGTGCCGACTGCGGACACGTGTGGCGCCAAGACACCAGCGCCGCGGCGGAGCCACGCGCGAAGCTCTCGCGCACCGGGTTGCGGTGGGCGCTGGAAGGGATCGTGGTCGCACACCTCACCGTCGCCCGTGTCGCCGAGGGACTCGGGGTCGCGTGGGACACCGCCAACAACGCGGTCATGGCCGAAGGCAATCGGCTGCTGATCAACGACCCCACGCGGTTCGAGGGCGTGAAGGTCATTGGCGTCGATGAGCACGTCTGTCGCCACACCAGGCGTGGCGACAAGTACGTCACCGTGATCATCGACCTCACCCCGGTCCGCGATGGCGCCGGCCCAGCAAGGCTGCTGGACATGGTCGAGGGCCGGTCGAAGGCGGCGTTCAAGACCTGGCTCGCCGACCGCGACGACGCCTTCCGTGACGCGGTCGAGGTGGTCGCGATGGACGGCTTCACCGGGTTCAAGACCGCCGCTGCGGAGGAGATCCCGGACGCGGTCACGGTGATGGATCCCTTCCACGTCGTGCGCCTGGCCGGTGACGCCCTCGACAGGTGCCGGCGCCGGGTCCAACTCGCGATCCACGGGCACCGTGGGTTCAGGGACGACCCGCTCTACAAGTCGCGGCGCACGCTGCACACCGGCGCGGACCTGCTCACCGACAAGCAGAGCGACAGGCTACGCGCGCTGTTCGTTGATGACGCTCACGTCGAGGTCGAGGCGACCTGGGGTGTCTACCAGCGCATGATCGCCGCCTATCGCCACGAGGACCGGCAACGTGGCCGCGAGCTCATGGAGAAGCTGATCACCGACCTCAGCGCCGGCGTCCCCAAGGTGCTCACCGAGCTCACCACCCTGGGCCGGACCCTGAAGAAGCGAGCCGCCGACGTGCTCGCCTACTTCGAACGACCCGGCACCAGCAACGGGCCGACCGAGGCGCTCAACGGACGGCTCGAACACCTGCGCGGCTCCGCACTCGGGTTCCGCAACCTGACCAACTACATCGCCCGAAGCCTGCTCGAGACCGGCGGCTTCAGACCCCAACTCCTACACCCCCGATTGGGATGAGCCAACAACGTCCTTGAGGAGAGAGATCGATCATGGCTGAGCCAGTGACCGTAGGGTTCCTTGTGCGTATCGAGGCGCTGCCGGGTCGAGAGACGGACGTCGAGGACTTCCTGCAGCACGGGCTGACCCTCGTGCAGGACGAACCCGCCACGGTCCGGTGGGTCGCCTTCCGGTTCGGGCCCTCGTCGTTCCCTATCTACGACGCGTTCCCCGACGACGCGGGGCGCCAGAGGCACCTCAACGGTCCAGTCGGGCAAGCCCTCGCCGAGAACACCGGCACCTTGTTCGAGCAGCCCACCATCGAGCCCGTGCACGTCATCGCCGAGAAGTCACCGATCTGACCGACCCACCACGGCGCCGGGTGGCCTGGCCACCCGGCTGCCTGCCGAAGCCGGCGGACACCCGCTCGGTCCCCACCGAGCCGCGACCGCTTGACGGCCTCATCCGGTCACCGTCACTGCCGACGCGCGGAACCCACTGACTCGGGTCTCTGCGACCTCGATCCCCTCGCCTACCGCTGAGGCGGTCGTGCGGGTCGTGGTGCGGGTCGGGGTGTGCATCTAGCCGTAGACAGAGAGTGGGTAACCAGAGTCATGGACACCTCCATCACGCTGAGCGTGGACGGTCAGGAGCGGTCGCTGACGATCGATTCCCGGACCACTGTGCTCGACGCCCTCCGCGAACATCTCGACGTCACGAGCGTCAAGAAGGGTTGTGATCACGGCCAGTGCGGTTCGTGCACGGTCCTGCTCGGCGGTCGGCGCACTCTGGCGTGTCTCTCGCTCGCTGTCGCCCACGACGGCGACGAGGTGGTCACCGCGGACGGGCTCGCCCCGGAAGGGGAGCGGCACGCGATGGCGCAGGCGTTCCTGGACGCCGATGCCTACCAGTGCGGCTACTGCACCCCGGGCCAGATCACGTCGGCGGTGGGGATGCTCGCGGAGGTCGACGGCGGTCACCCGAGCGCCGCGGCGACCGACGTGGCCGCCCCGCCCCGGCTCGACCGCGCCGAGATCGCCGAACGCATGAGCGGCAATATCTGCCGCTGCGCCGCGTACGCCAACATCGTCACCGCGATCGAGAACGCGCACGCCGCGCAGGACGGAGCCCTGCGATGAGGCCCTTCACCTACGCCCGCGCCGACGACGCCGCCGGCGCCGTCGCCTCGGTGACCGCCGACCCGGACGCGATGTTCCTCGCCGGCGGCACCAACCTCGTCGACCACCTCAAGCTGGGCATCGCGGCGGCGGGCACGCTCGTCGACGTCACCGGCCTGACCTCGGACCGGATCGAGGACCTGCCCGGCGACGACGGGCAGGAAGACGGGCTGCGCATCGGCGCCGCGGTCCGCAACTCCGACCTCGCCGCGCACCGCCGGGTGCGCGCCGAGTACCCGGCGCTCGCTGAGGCGCTGCTGCAGGGCGCGTCGGGCCAGCTGCGCAACATGGCCACCACCGGCGGCAACCTGCTCCAGCGCACCCGGTGCGCCTACTTCCAGGACCGCACCACACCGTGCACGAAGCGATCACTCGACGAGTCGTGCTCGGCGCTCGGGGGCTGGGCGCGGTACCACGCGATCCTCGGCGCCGCCGAGGACGACGAGGGTCTGCAGCGTTGCATCGCCACCCACCCGTCGGACATGGCCGTGGCGATGTCGATGCTCGACGCGCGGGTGCAGGTCCTCGGCCCCGAGGGCGAGCGCACGATCCCGATCGGGGAGTTCTACCGGCTGCCCGGCGACGACCCGACCCGTGACACCGTCCTGCGCCACGGTGAGCTCATCACCGCCGTCGACCTGCCGCCCGCGCCGATCGCCACCAACTCCACCTACTACAAGGTCCGTGACCGGGCGTCCTACGCGTTCGCGCTCGTCTCGGTGGCCGCCGCGCTCGAGGTCGACCGCACCCCCGACGGGCCGGTCGTCGCCGACGTGCGCATCGCCCTCGGCGGCGTCGCACACCTCCCGTGGCGCGCGTTCCGCGCCGAGGAGGCGTTGCGCGGGCGCCCGGCGACCGACGAGAACTTCCGCGCCGCCGCGGAGGCCGAGCTCGAGGGCGCGCGCCCCGTCGAGAGCCCGGCCGGCGGTAACGCCTTCAAGATCCCGCTGGTGGCCGGGACCGTGACCACGGCCCTGCGCCGCCTGACCCAGGACCCGTCCGCGACCGACGGCGTCCCCGGAGAGTCCGCATGAGCATCACCGCACGGTCGATGGGCACCTCTCAGCCCCGCATCGAGGGCCCGCAGAAGGTCGCCGGCACCGCCCGCTACGCCTTCGAGCACCCCGTGGTCCGGCCGCTGTACCTGCACCCGGTGCAGTCGACGATCGCCCGTGGCCGGATCACCGCGGTCGACGCCTCGGGGGCCGAGGCCCTCGACGGTGTCGTGGCCGTGATCACCCACGAGAACGCAGCCCGGCTCGCGGACACCTCGGACGCCGAGTGGTCGGTCCTGCAGACCCCCGAGGTCGGGTTCCGCGGCCAGTACGTGGCCGCGGTGCTCGCCAAGGGATCCGAGATCGCCCGCCAGGCCGCCGAGCTCGTGGCCGTGACCTACGACCAGGACACCCACGTGGCGTCGCTCGACGAGCACTCGCCCGATCTCTACGCCCCGGACGTGGTCAACCCGGCGTTCGCGACCGACGAGAGCATCGGCGATCCGGACGCCGCTCTCGCCGCCGCCGAGTACACAGTGCGCCAGACCTACACCACGGCGATGACCCACAACAATCCGATGGAACCGCACACCACCATCGCGACCTGGGACGCCCAGGGCGGCCGGCTGACACTGTTCGAGTCGACCCAGGGCGTGGTCACCACCCGCGACGCCGTCATGAACCTCTTCGGTCTCGACGCCGACGCGGTAACCGTGATCGCCCCGCACGTCGGCGGCGGGTTCGGTTCCAAGGGCAACCTGCACGCCAACACCGTGCTGGCCACCCTCGCCGCGATGGCCGTGCCCGGCCGGGCGGTGAAGTACGCCTTGACCCGCCAACAGATGTTCGACCTGGTCGGGTACCGGACACCGACCATCCAGCACGTCGCGCTCGGCGCCGACACCGACGGGACCCTGACCGCGATCACCCACGACGTGGTCGAGCAGACCGCACGGTTCAAGGAGTTCGCCGAGCAGACCGCGACCTACAGCCGCTCGATGTACGCCACCCCCAACCGGCGCACCACCCACCGGCTCGTCCCGCTCGACGTCGGGATGGCCTCGTGGATGCGAGCGCCCGGCGAGGCACCGGGCAGTTTCGCCGCCGAGGTCGCCATGGACGAGCTCGCCGTCGTCACCGGCCTCGACCCCATCGAACTGCGGGTGCGTAACGAGCCGACAGTCAGCCCGGAGTCGGGGCTGCCGTTCTCCAGCCGTAACCTCGTCGCCTGCCTGCGACGCGGCGCCGAGCGCTTCGCCTGGTCACATCGCGACCCGCAGCCCCGCGCCCGCCTCGTCGACGGCTGGTGGCACGGGACGGGGGTGGCCAGTTCCAGCTACCCGGTGTTCACCATGCCCGGATCCACCGCGGTCATCCGCTTCCACCGCGATCCCTCGCTCGACCCCGCCCTCGGCGCCACCGGGCGCTACGAGGTCGAGCTCGCCGCCGCCGACATCGGCACCGGAGCACGCACCGTCCTCACCCAGATCGCCGCCGACGCGCTCGGCGTGCCTACCGAGGTCGTCGACGTCGCGATCGGCGACACGGCGCTGCCGACCGCGTCGCTGGCCGGCGGGTCCTCGGGCACCGGCTCGTGGGGCGCGACCATCGCCGACGCCGCCCACCGCTTCCGCGACAAGTGGGGCTCCGACCCCGAGGACGGCGCCGAGGCCGACGGGGCCATGCCCGACAACCCGTACGGCGACCAGTACGCGATGTCGGCGTACGGAGCGCATTTCGCCGAGATCGCGGTCCACGCCGATACCGGCGAAATCCGAGTGCCACGGATGCTCGGCGTGTTCGCGGCAGGACGCATCGTCAATCCGACGTTGGGGCGGTCGCAGTTCCTGGGGGGTATGACGATGGGCCTGTCGATGGCCCTGCACGAGCAGAGCGTGCTCGACCCGCGCACCGGCCACGTCGTCAACCGTGACCTGGCGAACTACCACGTCGTCTCCAACGCCGACGTCAACACCATGGAGATCGACTGGATCGACGAGCAGGACCCCTACGTCAACCCGATGGGCACCAAGGGCATCGGCGAGATCGGGATCGTCGGGTCGGCCGCAGCCATCGCCAACGCCGCTTACCACGCCACCGGACGGCGCGTGCGGTCGTTGCCGCTGACGGTGGACGAATTCCTCGGCTGAGCGGTCGCCGCAGGCGGCGGGACGGACCAGCGGGGCCAAGCTTTCACCGAGAGTCGAGGATGGGCGGATGACCCCAACGATGCGTGCCGTGGCCCACCGTCGTCCCGGGGGCGCGGACGTCTTCGAGGACGTCGAGCTGCCCGTTCCCGCGCCCGGCCCGAAGGACCTCGTCGTCGCCGTCCGCGCTGTGTCGGTCAACCCGGTCGACATCGAGCTCCGCGGGAGGAACGACCCCGAGGGCGAGGCCGACGTCCTGGGCTACGACGCGGCAGGGGTCGTCTCGGGCGTCGGCGCGGAGGTCGAGCTGTTCGTCCCGGGCGACGAGGTCTACTACTCCGGCTCGACCGCGCGGGCGGGAACAAACGCGCAGGTTCACGTGGTCGACGAGCGGATCGTCGGGCCCAAGCCGCGCACCCTGTCCTTCGCCGAGGCGGCCGCGCTCCCGCTCACCACCATCGTGGCCTGGGAGACCCTCGTCGACCGCTTCGGCGTCGGCACCGACTCCACCGGCACGCTCGTCGTGGTCGGTGCCGCCGGCGGCGCCGGCTCGATGGTCATCCAGCTCGCCCGCGCGCTGACGGGGCTCTCCGTGATCGGGACCGCGTCGCGCGAGGAGTCGCAGCGCTGGGCGCGCGACCTGGGCGCCCACCACGTCGTCGACCACTCCGGCGACCTCGGCGAGGCCGTCGCCGCCGTCGCGCCCGACGGTGTCGACCTCATCTTCTCCTCGCGGACGGGCGGGATGATCGAGACCTACGAGCGGATGCTGCGCCCGGGGGGCGCGATCTGCGCGATCGACGGGCCCCAGGGGCTGGATCTGCTGCCGCTGAAGAACAAGAGCATCACGTTCCACTGGGAGCTCATGTTCACGAGGCCGCTCTACGGCACCGACGACATGGTCGCGCAGCACGACCTCCTCGAGACCGTGGCCGGTCTCGTCGACGCCGGCACGGTGCGTACCACCCTCACCCGCGAGCTCGGCCCCCTCGACGCCACCGCCCTGCGGCAGGCGCACGAGCTGGTGGAGGCCGGGCACATGGTCGGCAAGGTGGTACTCACCGTCGAGAGCTGACCCGGCAGCGATCAGCACGAGCACCACGTCACGCAGCCGCGCAAGGAACTCGCGGTATCGGTCGGGTCGACCGCCACCCTGGTGGCCGATCATCGACAAGGCTCTCTCGCGAGCGGCCCCGTGGACCCGTGGGGACGTGCCGATTCCGGCTCCCGGCGGAGCCGAGAACGGCTCGGTGGACGCCGGGACGCCTCCTACCGTCGGGAGGGTTCTGCGCTGCCCCTCCGCCGTCGCACCGGGGTGTGGGCGGGCGTATCGACTCTCGAGGTGTGGAGGACCTGCTGTGAAGGCGCTGGTTTACGAGGGCCCGAAGTCGGTGTCGGTGAAGAACGTGCCGGACGCGATGGTCGAGAAGCCGACCGATGTCCTGGTGCGCATCACGACCACGAACATCTGCGGGTCGGACCTGCACATGTACGAGGGCCGCACCGGGCTCGAGGCCGGGAAGATCCTCGGTCACGAGAACACGGGCGAGGTCGTCGAGGTCGGCTCCGGCGTCGACCGCGTCAAGGTCGGCGACCAGGTCAGCCTGCCGTTCAACATCGGCTGCGGGTTCTGCGAGAACTGCGAGCGCGGCAACACCGGCTTCTGCCTCACGGTCAACCCCGGCACCGCCGGCGGCGCCTACGGCTTCTACGGCATGGGTCCCTACGCAGGTGGCCAGGCCGAACTGCTGCGCGTGCCCTACGCCGACTTCAACTGCCTCGTCCTGCCCGAAGACGCCCGGGACAAGCAGAACGACTACGCGATGCTCTCGGACATCTTCCCGACCGGCTGGCACGCCACCGAGCTCGCCGGGATGCGCCCGGGCGAGTCCGTCGTGGTCTACGGCGGCGGCCCCGTCGGGATCATGGCCGCCTACTCCGCGGTGATCCGCGGCGCGAGCCAGGTGTTCGTCGTCGACCGCCACCCCGACCGGCTCAAGCTCGCCGAGCGGGCCGGCGCCACGCCCATCGACGACTCGCAGGGCGACCCCGCCCAGCAGATCCTCGACCAGACCGACGGCAGGGGCGCCGACCGCGGGTGTGAGTGCGTGGGCTACCAGGCCCACGACGCCCAGGGCAACGAGGACCCGTCGATGACGCTGAACTCGCTGTTCCAGGCCGTGCGGCCCACCGGCAAGATCGGCGTGGTCGGGCTGTTCCTGCCCGACGACCCGGGCGCGAAGACCGAGGACGCGAAGACCGGGCGCTACCCGCTCGACTACGGCACCACGTGGTTCAAGGGCCAGGGCATCGGCAACGGCCAGGCCAACGTCAAGAACTACAACCGCCAGCTCGCCCAGCTGATCCACCAGGGCAAGGCGAAGCCCTCGTTCATCGTCAGCCACGAGCTCTCCCTCGACCAGGCGCCCGAGGCGTACCAGAACTTCGACGACCGCCTCGAGGGCTGGACCAAGGTCCTGCTCAAGCCCGCCGCCTGATCCGGTCCGAGCGATCCACGGAGAGGACGAGCAGTGGCGCGTGGCGAGGACGACGGGGAGTACGCGCGTTACGCGCCACTGCTCGCGGAGTACGCCCGGTTGAGCGGCGGCGACCCCCGCCGATCCGGGCTGCGCGAGCGGCTCGTGGTCGGCTACCTGCCGGTGGCCCGGCACGTCGCGCGCCGGTTCGCGAGCAGGGGTGAGCCGGTGGACGATCTCGAGCAGGTCGCCACGATCGGGCTGCTCGGTGCGTTGGAGCGGTTCGACCCCGAGCGCGGCCGGGACTTCCTGCCCTTCGCGGTGCCCACGATCATGGGCGAGGTGCGACGTCACTTCCGCGACCGCACGTGGTCGGTGCGCACCCCGCGCAGGGTGAAGGACGACTACCTCGCGGTCGGGAAGGCCATCACGTTCCTGTCGCAGGGTCTGGGTCGGGCCCCGACCGTGCCGGAGCTCGCCGAGCACCTCGGTCTGACTCCGGACCGGGTGGGCGAGGCGATCGCAGCGGGCGGAGCCCTGCGGCCCGCCTCGCTGGACGAAGGCCGGGACGAGGGCGACGACGGCGGTCCCCTGTCCGGCGTCCTCGGGACGCTGGATCCCGACCTCGGGCGGGTGGAGGTCGGGACTGTCGTGCAGGACCTGGTGCGGGCCCTGCCCCAGCGTGAACGCACGATCCTCGCGCTGCGCTTCGTCCACGAGAAGACCCAGACCGAGATCGCCGAGGTCCTCTGCATCTCCCAGATGCACGTCTCGCGCCTCCTGGCCCGGACCCTCGCTCAGCTGCGGGGCGAGGCCGAAAGCATGGTCGCCGCGGACCCGGAGCACGGCCTGAGGGGCCTCGTCGCCAGCTGACGCCACGAGCCCTGGCTCGCCGCGGAGTGCCAGCCGGCTTCCCGAGGCGGCACGGCCGCCCGCCCGATCCACCCAGACCTCAGGAGCAGCCCCGTCAGCAGTCGGGACGACAACATCGCCACGCAGGAGAAGGCCGCCGAGCGCCTGAACGCCGGGGACGTCGACGCCGGGGTGGACATCATGTTCGCGCCGGACGCGGTCGACCACGATCCGGCGCCGTTCCAGGAACAGGGCCGCGAGGGGTACCGCCGGTTCTTCCACTACCTGATCTCCGCGTTCCCCGACTTCACGATCACCCCGCAGCGGATGGTGGCCGACGACGACACGATCGCGTTCGCCTACACGCTCACCGGGACCCACCAGGGCGAGTTCGAGGGCGTCGCCGCGACCGGCCGGCGCATCGAGGTGCGCGGGCTGCAGCTCGGACGCTTCGAGGACGGCCAGATCGTCGAGCGGTGGGGCGCCACCGACATGGCGGTCCTGCTCTCCCAGCTCCGAGCCTGACCCCCGCCCGACCCTGCGCTACGAGAGGACCCGTCATGGCCGACACGAAGAACGGACCCGAGCTCCACCCGGTCACCGAGGAGCTCGCGAACGGCAAGAACTTCGCCGCGGTGACCACGGTGCTGCCCAGCGGCAGGCTGCAGACCCAGATGCTCTGGGTCGCGATCAAGGACGGCTCGCTGGTCCTGAACACCGAGACCCACCGTCGGCGCTACAAGAACCTCCAAGACGACCCCCGGATCACCGTGCTGATCCGCGACGAGGACGACCCCTACCGCTACGCCGAGATCCGGGGGCGGGTCGAGCGCACCACCACCGGATCCGAGGCGCGCAAGCACATCGACGAGGTCGCCCACCAGTACCTCGGGACCGACTACCCGCCCGAGGGCATCAAGTCCGAGCGCGTGATCCTCTGGGTCACCCCCGAGCGCCAGACGATCATCGACCAGAACAAGGACACCAGCGACTGAGCGCGGGCCCGTCGACCATCGCCAGCCACGAGGAGAGGAGATGTCGGTGACGAGCACGCCGACCAAGCGCGCCGGCATGATCGTGCACGAGCAGGAGCCCTACAACGCCGAGCCGCCGCGGCGGCGCTCGCCGAGAACGTGATCACCCCGGTGGAGGTGTTCTACGGCCGCAACCACGGGGCCATGCCCGAGATCGACCCGCGGGCGTGGCGGCTGCGTGTCGGCGGCATGGTCGAGCAAACCCTGGAGCTCTCGCTGGCCGAGCTCCAGCAGCGGTTCGCCCCCGTGGAGGTGACCGCCACCCTCCAGTGCGCCGGTAACCGTCGCGCCGGGCTGATGGCCTACCGAGACATCCCCGGACAGCACCCGTGGGGAGCGGGCGCGACGTCCACGGCTCGTTGGCGCGGGGCACCCCTGACCGACGTGCTGGCCGCGTGTGGCCTCGACCCGCACGTCACGGACATCGCGTTCGACGCCCCCGACGTCGCGTCGGAGGCCGACCCGCCGCAGCCCTTCGGGGGGTCGATCCCGGTGGACAAGGCCATCGCCCCGGAGGTCCTGCTGGCCTGGGAGATGAACGGTGAGGCGCTGCCGACCGCACACGGCGGGCCCGTCCGCGTCGTCGTTCCCGGCTACATCGGCGCCCGCAGCGTGAAGTGGATCGGGCGGATCACCGCTCAGGACCACCCGTCGGACAACTTCTTCCAGCAGGGTGCCTACCGGCTGCTGCCCGCCGACGCCGACACGGCACGGACGCGGCCGGGAGACGGCGTCGCGCTGGGCCCGGTCGCGCTCGACTCCGAGATACTCGCCCCCGACGACGGGGACGAGCTGCCCGCCGGAACGACCCGCGTGGCCGGCTACGCCTTCGCCGGTGACGACCGCACCGTGGTCCGCGTCGACGTCACCACCGACGGTGGCGGCACCTGGGTCCAGGCCGAGCTCGACGCGCAGCCCACGCCCTGGACCTGGCGGTTCTGGCACGCCCGTGTCGACGTCCCGCCCGGCCGGGTCGAGATCATGGCGCGTGCCTGGGACAGCACCGCGGCCGTGCAGCCCGAGCACGCCGCCACCGTCTGGAACCCCAAGGGCTACGTCAACAACTCCTGGCCCTCCGTCACCGTCACCGCGTCCTAGTGGTCGAGATCGTCGCCGTGGTGGTCGGGCTGGTGACGCTGACGGCGGGGGTCCGGGCGGGGGCACGTCGGCTCGGTGTTCCCGACCCGATCGCGCTGTTGGTGGTGGGCGCGGCGGTGTCGTGGGTGCCGGGGGTCCCGCCCTTGCGCATCGACCCCGACCTCGTCCTGGTCGTCCTGCTCCCGGTGCTGCTGTACTGCGCGGCGTTCGCCGCCTCGCTGCCGGCGTTCCGGCGCCACGTCCGGCCGATCCTGCTGCTCTCCGTCGGCCTTACGATCGTCTCGGCGCTGGCGGTCGGCGTGGTGGCCTCTGCCGTCGTCCCCGGCCTCGGGTTCGCTGCGGCGTGCGCGCTCGGGGCCGCCGTCGCGCCACCGGACGCTGTGGCCGCGACCGCCGTCGCCCGCGGCATCCGCATGCCGCGGCGGGTGGAGGCGCTGCTCGAGGGCGAGAGCCTGTTCAACGACGCCGCCGCGCTCAGCGTGCTCACCGTCGCCGTCGGCGCAGCCACCGGCGAGAGCCTGTCCTTCACCCAGGCGACGGGGCAGTTCCTGCTCAACGCACTCGGCGGCCTCGTCATCGGTGCGGTGATGGCGGCGGTGGTGGGTTGGGTGCGTCGTCGGGCCCTCAACCCCTACACCGACGTCGTGGTCTTCCTGGTCGCGCCGTTCGCGGCCTTCCTGCCCGCCGAGGTGGTGGGCGCCTCCGGGCTGGTGGCGGTGGTCATCACCGGCCTCTACCTGGGCCACCGCGCGACGGCGATCATGGAGCCGGGCGCGAGGGTCGTCACCGGGTCGGTGCGGACCGCGCTCTCGTGGCTGCTCGAGGGCGTCGTCTTCTTGCTGGTCGGGCTGGAGCTGCGTGAGGTGGTCGCCGGGCTCGCGTCGACCCCGCTCCGTGTCGTGGTCGTGTCGGCGGTCTCGGTCGTGATCACCTTGATCGTCGTCCGTGTCGTGTGGCTGGCCCTCACCGAGCAGGCGGCGCCCGCAGCGGTCGGGCGTCGTCGCGCGAGCTGGGGTGAGTCGACGTTGACCGCGTGGGCCGGGATGCGCGGCGCGGTGTCCCTGGCCGCGGTGCTGACCCTGCCGCTCGTGGTGCCCGACGGGCGAGCCTTCCCGCAGCGCGACCTGATCGTCTTCCTGACCTTCGTGGTCATCGTGGCGACCCTGCTCGGTCAGGGACTGACCTTGCCGCTCCTGGCTCGCCGGCTGGTCGGCGGCGACTCGGAAGCGGCTGCGGAGGCGCGGCAGGAGGCGCAGGCGCGTCGTGAGGCGGCCGACGCCGCGATGGCCCGCCTGGAAGAGATGCACCAGGACGCTCCCGGCGGCGAGGAGATCGTCGATCAGCTCCGTCGCCGGGTGCAGAATCGTGTGCGCGCCGCCGACGAACAGCTCGCCGCGATCGAGACCGAGGCCCGGGCCGACACCGCCGACTCCGACCCGCGCGCCTACCTCGAGCCCCGCCGGGCGCCCGATACCGGACAGCCGGAGCTCCCCCGGGACACCTACCGGCGTTTCAGCCAAGCCATGATCGTCGCCGAGAGGGCCCGTCTGCTCGCCTTGCGTGACGACGGGCGTCTCGGCGAGGACGCGTTCGTGCGCATCCAGCGCGAACTCGACCTCGAGCAGGCCGCCCTGCTCGTGCGGTGAACTGCCGAGCCGACGTGGTTCATCAGTGCACCTCGCGCAGGTCCAGCGAGGCGCGCCGCATTGAGCGCGGGCTCGGACCTGGCGGCGAAGGGGAGCGTTGGAGACGGTCGGCGGCGGTGCGACGCCGCCGAGGCAACTCTCGGCCGGTCCTAGAGGAAGCTGACCCGCACGATCGGCACGATTCGGTCGCGTTCGAGGACGTGGAAGACGACCTGACAGGTGCCTATCGGACCGATCGTAGCCACGCGCAACCCGTCCGGGTTCGTCGGCACCAGCGGTCGGACGACCGTCCTGGGCGAGACTTCGAGTGCAGTGCGAAGTTCGGCGAAGGGGCCGAGGAGTTCGGGTGGGAGTGCTGCGATCGAGGCGTCGATATCGTCGCCGACGGTCTCGACGACGGACATCTGCTACAGGCCGGCCTTCGAGGCGGTGATTTCGAGGGGTTCGTCTTCGGGGAGGGTTCCCCGGTGGCGATCTCGGCGGCGAGCGTCATGGTGTGCCGGTAGACAGTCGGGTCGGTCTGCAAGATCGCGATGCCACGCCAGTGCTCGACGACGGCGTGTACGCCGGCGAGGTCGAGCGATGTGCGGGCGTCGTCGAGGGCGGCCTCGTAGGCAGCGACGAAGCGGGCGGCGTCCTCGGGGAGCAGCCACTGCCTGATGACGGCCGGCGAGGTCCCGAGCGCGAGCGGGTGCGGCTCGGGATCGCGACGGGCTGCGGCGGTCACAGCACCGACGATAGCGACTGCCACCGACACCGGACCAGCACACCGATCCGACGCCAGAATTTAAGAGTCAATACCGGGAAAAGATCGCTTTCCTGTGCTGTGACCAGCAAAAACATGGTGCGCCGTCAGGGACTCGAACCCCGAACCCAGTGGACGAGAGTCACTTCTCCTGCTACGACGCACGGTGCTCATCTGTGCAGGTCAGCAACGGTGTCGCCGAGTCTCGATCATCAGCTGTGACCGCCCGCGGGCAGCCATGATGTGACGTAAGCGGCCACCTAAGCGGCCGGTTCAGCCTCAACGTCGTGGCTGCCGTCTCTGGGCAGGCGTCGCAGATCAGCGGCGGGGCCGAGGGAGGATGAAGAGCGGTCGACGAGCCTTCGCGCCTAGCCCGTATGGAGGCCGGCGCCTCCGCTCGTAAGTTGGCGCGGGTCACCGTCGCAGGTGGCGGTGCCGCATTTACGGGGAGGCGCCGGTGGCTGGCGAGGGTACGTGGGTCGGGTTGGACGTTCACGCGCGTTCGGTGATCGGGTGCGCCATCGACGAGACCGCAGCGGAGATTCGCACCCAGCGGATCGGTGCACGGACGAGCAGATCGTGGCCTGGATTCTGGCTCAGCCGGCTCCGGTGGTGGCCTGTTACGAGGCCGGGCCCACCGGGTTCGGGCTGGCTCGGGCGTTGCTCGCGGCCGGGGTGCGCTGCGAGGTGGTGGCACCGTCGAAGCTCGAGCGACCGGCCGGGGACAAGGTCAAGACCGATCGTCGCGACGCGGAGCGGCTGGCCCGGTTACTGCGGATCGGGGAGCTGCCCGCCGTACGGGTACCGACCGAGGCCGAGGAAGCCGCCCGGGATTTGGTGCGGGCCCGCGAGGACTGCCGCACCGATCTGATGCGGGCCCGCCACCGGCTGTCCAAACTGCTGCTGCTCCAGGGCCTGGTCTGGGAGCACACGGCGTGGACCGGCGCGCACACTGACTGGCTGCGCAGTCACCGCTTCGAGCGCCGCGGGGTGCAGCTGGCCTTCGACGAGGCCCTCGACACGGTGTTCTCGGTGCACGCGCGCCGCGACCGTCTCGACGCCGCGATCACCGAGATGGCCGCCGCGGACCCGGCGTTGGCCGGTCCGGTGGGGCGGCTGTGCTGCTTGCGCGGGGTCTCGACGCTGACCGCGACCGGGTTGTGCGTCGAGGTCGCCGACTGGCACCGGTTCACCGGGGCGACCATCGGGGCCTATCTCGGTCTGGTGCCCTCGGAGTTCTCCTCCGGGCAGCGTCGGGTCCAGGCCGGGATCACCAAGACCGGCAACGCCCACGCCCGCCGGCTGCTGGTTGAAGCGGCCTGGCACCACCGCCGGCCGCTGCGCGCCAGTCGACCGCGAGCGCGCCGCGCCGATGGCCAGCCCGCGGTGGTGCGCGCTCGCGCCGAGGCCGGCAACCGGCGCCTCCATCAGCGCTGGTGCCGTCTCGAGCAGCGCAACAAGCGCCCGACGGTCTCGGTCGTCGCCGTCGCTCGTGAGCTCGCGGGCTGGTGCTGGAGCCTGGCCACGCTCGACCAGCACGCCGCCGCTGCCTGACCCGGCGGCGCCACCAGCCCCGGCGGGAGCCGGGTGAGGATGCAGGCGGCGCGAGGAGCGACCCGCGATACAGCTATGAGCAGCTCAGCCCGTCACGATCCGGCTGGGCGACGCTCGCCCCTAGAGTCGCGGACGCTCCCGACGAACATCCGGTCATGCGGTAACCAACCCGCGCATATCAGTCTGACCGCGCGTCGCGCCGACACGCCTCCACCCACCCGGCCCCGCCGGGCCACAACGTCCTGATTAGCCACGACGCACCGCATCGGAGGCCGACCACCCCTGCCCGCTTGGCAGGGACGCCCTCCATATCAGCTGTCGTGACCCGAGACGTTGTGTGCGGCGGCGTGTCGGGTCTATCGAGGGAGGGCCTCCGGGGCGAGGTAGGTGTGTCTGAAGCATCCGCCCGCACCACCGGAGGCCCTCGGTGCCGCACCGTAAAGCCCGGCTGACCGTTCACGCGCGCCTGCTCATCGTCGAGCGCTCGCGGGCGGGCTGGCCGCAGGCCCGCATCGCTGAGCAGCTCGGAGTTTCGCGGGGCACGGTCAAGAAGGGGCTCGACCGCCACCAGGCCGAGGGTGTGGTTGGGTTGGAGGACCGCTCGTCCCGCCCGCACACCAGCCCGCACCGCACCAGCGCCGAGGTCGAGGCCCAGGTCCTCGAGCTTCGCCGCGATCGGCATCGGGGCGCGGTGTTCCTCGCCGGCGAGCTCGGGCTGGTTGCCCCCACCGTCGGGCGGATCCTTCGCCGCCATCAGGTGTCGGCGCTGTCGGCGATCGACCCGATCACCGGCGCGCCGCTGCGCCGGCGCCGCGGCGGGTCACGCTACGAACGGCGCCGGCCCGGTGAGCTGCTCCATGTCGATGTCAAGAAGCTCGGCCGGGTGCCCGAAGGCGGCGGCTGGCGGCTGCACGGGCGCAGCGAAGCGGTCCGCGGGCGCGGCAACGGCTATGACTACCTGCACGTCGCGGTCGACGACCACTCCCGCCTGGCCTACATCGAGGCCCTGCCCGATGAGCGCGACGCCACCTGTGCAGGGTTCCTGCACCGCGCCGCGACCTGGTTCCACCACCAGGGCGTCACCGTCGAGCGCGTGCTCACCACAACGCCATGGCCTACCGCCGCGGCCGGACCTGGGCCGCGGTCTGCGTCGGGCTGGGCATCCGGCGCCGCTTCATCAAGCCCGGTTGCCCCTGGACCAACTGCGAGGGTGTGATGGCGTCCGCTCCGGGGACTGGCCTGACTCCTAGACCAACCGGCCCGCTGATGCCTTGTTCCCGAAGCGTCCACCGGTCGCCGGGCGGACGTGTTCGGGCCGCCGGGCCTGGTTCGTGACCTGATGGGAGCCTGGCCAGAGGCCCCGTCGCAGTTCTGTCCGTCCCCGGACCCGGCAGCCCTCGCCACCGCCGCTGAGGTCCTGTGGAGGACGACGACAGTGACAACCCACAGCCTGGCAGCCGCTCCGCCACCGGTCACGCCCGCGACCGGTCTCGTCGTGGGCGTCGATACTCACTCCGACATCCATGTCGCGGTCGCCCTCGACGGGCTCGGGCGGCGCCTCGGGGAGCTCGCGGTGCCCACGACCCTGGCGGGCTCGCAGCAGCTCGAGCGATGGGCCGGCGAACTCGGACCGGTCACCGCCTTCGGGGTCGAGGGCAGCGCCAGCTGGGGCGCGAGCCTGACCCGCTACCTGCGCGGGCGGTGCCATGAGGTCATCGAGGTCAACCGCCCCGACCGCTCCACTCGACGCCGACTGGGCAAGAGCGACCCCGCCGACGCCGAAGCCGCAGCCCGATCGCTGCTGGCCGGCACCGCCACAGCGACGGCGAAGGCCCTGGACGGGCACGTCGCCTCGGCGGCCAACCACCCATCACCCGCCTCGCCTGCTAACAACGTGACGAGTCACGACACCTAGCGCGAAGGGCGTTGAGCCCACTTCTTCCCAAGATGGGTGTCCTCACGACGTCCACTCCAAGCCCCACGCATCCCTCACGTTGGAGGCCCGCACCCAATGCTCTAGCCCACGAGGACTACGGGGAGTCCGCCTACTGGTCCAGCATCTCCCGGAGCCGTCAGCCATCGAGTCCATTGCGGGATAGCGCTGAAGCGGGTTGGCTCTTACGAGGGTTTCTCACTCCGGGGGCTGCGCATGACGACTCCTCACGATCCCGGCGGGCCGCCCGGTTACGTTCTGAATTGGGAGCTCCCCGCCCACAGGCAACCGTTTCCTGGTGGGACGCTCCCAGGTTGGACCAGGGAGTACGACCCTGAGCAGTACCACCAGAACCCAGCTCTCCCTAATGAACCACAAGTACGACCAGCAGCCACTGAGGAAGAACCTGTTCGGGCGGGATCGCACTCAGTGCGGTTTCAGCTGTATAGGGGCGACAAGCGCATCAATTGCGGGGTTCGTTCTGAATTGGCCGGTGATTACGGGTCGCCGGGCGAGGAGCGTTGGTACGGTTTCAGCGTCTACTTTCCCGAAACGTGGCTGCCGGACCGCGCACCCGAGAGTGTCACACAGTGGCATCAGGACTCGGGAGCTCCGACCGGCTCGCCTCCCCTGGGGCTTATCACCCAGGACGGCAAGTGGCACATCGGCCAACGAGACTGGAACTCCAGCTCGGTCGGTCTGAACGACGCTGGACTGTGCGCGTTGCGCCAGTGGACAGACTGGGTGTTTCATGTCAAATGGGCGCCCGATGAGCGCGACGGCCTGCTAGAGATCTGGAAGGACGGAGCAACCGTCGCCCCATTCGTCCAAGGTTACCGAGTTCATACTACTTCCGAAGCGGCGACTCGCCACGCCATCAAGATCGGCGTGTACAAATTGGCTTGGAACACAGCTGCTTTTGGTGACATCCCGGTCGGCAGCGACTGCGGTTCAAGGGAGGACGACGACTCGACCCAGTCCAGGCGCGTCATGTACCACGACGAGCTGCGGATCACCGACGGAACGGGGAACCTTGAGGCCGTGGCACCTCCTGGAGGACGGCCACCACCTGTCAGCTAAACCTAGTCCCTCACGTCGTTGACCGGTTCCTCAAGACCAGGGCGACGTCGCTGATCTGTGCATCCCGGGAGCGTCGGTGGCGAGACACGAAGAGCTGTTCTACGAGGTGATGTGGCGGGCCTGGACCTCTGGCGCGACCTACCCGATCCCGTGGTGGGCTCTTCAAGCCCTGCGCGCGTGGAGCGACGACTTTGACCAGGGCTTGTTCGAAAGCAAGCAAGCGGCTTTCGCTGCCAACGCGCTCTACCGATACTGGAACATGATCGGCGTGAAGGACGCGGGCCTGGAAAGCCTCGTCGGGCAGGCCGGGGAGATTGCCCCCGTGTACGAGGCCTACGCGGTCTCGGGCTTCCTGTTCGAGCCGGACGGGCGCCGATTGCACCTGCCGCAGACGCCGCGTCCGGGGCAACTCTTGCGGCAGCGGATGGAGGACGACCATCTGCCGGTCGTGGAGACGAGCTACCAGGTTGGCACAGCCACGCTCCAGCAGAAGGCGCTCGCGACGACTGTCGGACCCTCACAGCGCAGCATGGTGCTCCACCGACTACGGGTGACGGCTGAGGGTGGGTCTGCCCGCGGCTGGCTGTGCCTGTCGCTGCTGCCTTGGGGGCCGAGCAGTTTCCAACGTCGAGACAGAGCAGGTCGTTACGAACTCGACCGACAGCTGACCTTCGTCCGGTATCTCCCCGCCGAGGCACGGGTGGAGGTCAATTCCGGATGGGGACCGGTGTTCGACACGGCGCCGACGCACGTCGGTCTGTACGGCAACCCGCTCTCGCTGGCCGACCCGGAGCTATACCTGCAAGACAACCCATGGGTGGAGCTCGGCACCACTGGTGCACTCAACGGCGTTCACACCGTGCGCGACGGCGTTGCTCGGATGTGTACGGCTGCTTTCGCCTGGCCCTATGACCTCGCCGAGGGCAAGACCCTCGCGGTCGATGTGCGTCTGCCGGTCGATGACTACCGCGGAGGCGCCGACCTGGTCGCGCTGAGAAGCCCGACCGCTGACGAACTGGAGGCCGCCAACCGCGCTTTCTGGACCGGCAAACTCAACGGCAGCGGACTACGGCTAAGCCTGCCCGCGCACGTCACACACCTTGTTGACCTCTACCGGCTCTCCCGCGCCACAGTGTTGATCCTCGCCGACCACGGGGTGATCCACCCTGGTCCTACCATCTACGACTCGTTCTGGGTGCGCGACTCGTCCATCGAAGGCATCGCCTCCGCGCTCGCCGGCGACTCGGCCCTGGCCGAGACGCAGTTCAGTCGGCACTACCCGACGGTGTTCAACCAGGGACCCGACCGGATCGACGCGGTCTCCCTGCACGGCTTCTTCGGTGGCAAGCACGAGAAGGACGACCGGGAGTGGGACAGCAACGGCCAGGCCCTCTGGGCGTTCGGGCGGCTGGACCGCATCCTCGGCCCCCACTCCCACTTCGGCGCACGAATGTTCACCCCTTACGTCGTCGAGGGCGCACGCTGGATCCGAGACAATCGTTCGGAGTTCGGACTACTGCACAGCGGGTGGAGCGCCGAGCACCTCGGCGAGAAGGACAAACCGCACTACTGGGACGACTTCTGGGGAGTCGCCGGCCTCTATGAGGCCGCCCGGCTCGCCGACCGGCTCGGCGCCTCGGAGGCCGGCGAACTCTGGGGTGCGTATGACGACCTACGTCACGACCTCGAGGCTTCGATCCGGTGGGTGCTCGACCGGCAGCGCGAAGCCGGGCGCTGGGAGACATTTATCCCCACCGGCCCCGCCGACGTAAACCGGCGGGATTCGACGATCGTCGGCACGATCGCCTACTTCCACCCCTGCCGGCTCTACCAGAGCCGCAAGCTCGGGGACGCCGTCGACGCCGCCGCGCACGACACGCTCGACACGATATGGGCTCACTTCGTCGACGGCGGCGGCCTCCGGCACGACTCCGCCTGGCGGGCGTACGGCCCCTACCTCGGGTTGCAGCTCGCGCACGCGTTCCTGCTGATCGGCGACCAGCAGCGGATGGACGCGTGCCTACGCTGGGCCGTGGGCGAGGCGGCCTACGCCGCCGGACCGCCGCTAGCCGGCTCGGACTCGGTCCAGATCGTCAGCGGAGCCTGGAACGAGCAGCACGCCTACTCAGTGGCCAGTGACTTCACTCATGTGCCGAGCAGCTGGTGGTACATGGGCGACATCCCGCACGGGTGGGCAGCCGCAGAGTTCCAGTTGCTCATGCGAGACATCTGCTTCTTCGAATCGGGCGAAGACGAGAGCCCGCACGTCTACCTCGCACCCGGAGTGCTTCCCCACTGGCTGACGGGCGACACCAAACTCCAAGTTCAAGACGCCCCGACCGTGTTCGGCGAGTTGTTCGGCTTCACCCTCACCCACGACGCGGCGGCCCGTGAAGTAACAATCGACATCACTCAGCCAATGCGTGCTCCGATTACCTACATCTATCCGCTTCGGCTGGGCAAACTCCGCCGTTTGGCAGTCGACGGCATCGAGACGCAACTGGCCTTGGAGACAACTGATCTTCCTATTCCCGCCGGCACCGAGCAGGCGGTAATAGCGTACCACTGAGCGATCGTCGGTTCTGGTGGATCTGCGGCTGGGTCCGGCCCTCCTCGACTCCGCGCATCTGTCGTGGGACACAACGCGGCTTCTATTGCGTTGTCGGGTCAGGCGGGCGAGCGGAGCGCGACCAGGCCGGGGTCGTCGATGGCGGCCAGCAGACTACCTCGCGCCGGGCGCGCTCGACGACCTGGGCTCCGTCCGGCGGCGCCATCACTATCACCTCGAGCACAACGTTCTCAGCCTCACACCGATCCCCCCGGAGGTGCTTCTGACCGCCGCAAGACACGATTGGAGATGCCTAGCACGGTGGCGCGCTGAGCGACGGGCTTCTCGCGATCGCGGAACAGCTGCACAGCCCGACGCCGGGACACTGACAATGCGGTGCAGGACGGGACGGACCCTTCCGACGGCAGGCGCAGCCGCAAGATCGATGTCCACGGAACCGGGGCAAGGTCAAAGCGGGAGGCGCGTGACGGAAGAGGCGAACACACGGTTTGCGAGCGGACACGGTGCGTCGTTGAAACCAATCGTGGAGACCGCCCTGTCACCGTTCCAGCCTAGCTGCGTCGCTCGGTCAGTCCTATCTTGTGCCGTAACGCACCCATATCCTCGTACCTGCGGGGGATACAAGATGTGAGATAGGCATGGTGGAGTGCTTGTCAGGTATGCGGCCCCGCTACACCAGGGGGTGGGTCGCGTGACTGAAAGTATCATCGAAGAGCCGACATATATGCGCGATGTTCGGCACTTCTTCGCCGACGTCGACCTCGATCACATGTTTGGCCTGGGAATTGACATCACAACTTACGACGCTCTAAAGGCCGAGTCGACGGACGTCTACGTCCACACTCTCGGACCGAACGCGCACATGCCGCCGGAACCGGATCGGAAGTGGACCGCGGAGCGGTCGCAGTCGTTCTTCAACTGGATCTCCAAGGGCCATCCGCTCGGGGTGCCCGAGGTCCAGCCACTCGCCACGAGCGCCGCCTCCCGGATCCGCAAGGACGCGCGGGATCTCTCGGCGGACGAGCTCCAGGCCCTTCGGAACGCCTTCAGCGGGGTGATGGCTCTCGAGCCCGACGACCCGAACAGCTACTTCACGCTCGCCGGGCTGCACTGGTTCCCGGTGCCCTCCGAGTGCAAGCACCACGAGGACAAGTACAACCCGTGGCACCGCGTCTTCATGAACCGATTCGAAGATGCGCTGCGAAGCGTCCCCGGCTGCGAGACGGTGACCCTTCCGTATTGGGACATCACGGGTGCGCCACCCAATTTCCTATACGAGCCGCCGTTCGACTCCTACACGCTGCCCCTCGACGTTCACGCGCTGTATCCGGCCGGCTACGCCACTAGCCGCTTTGATGCTGCGACCCTCATGGAGAACGTCGCCTCCTACGGGATACCCGAAGACATCACGACGTCGCTGGCCGAATTCCGCTGGTCCCGCTTCACCACGGGGATCGAGGGCGCCCACGACGAAGGGCACGTGTCCATTGGTCCGACCATGAGCCGACCCGACGTCGCCGCGTTCGACCCACTGTTCTGGTTCTTCCACTCGAACTGGGAGCGCCTGTGGTGGAATTGGCAGCAGGCCATGCAGGCTACAACGGAGTGGTCCTTCCGTAGCACGATCGACACGTCGACGCTATTCCTGACCCCGCCGTTCAACGCCCTGGAGCCGTTCTCTCAGACGGCGGAACAGGCGATCAACCTCGCCGCCATGGACGTCGGCTATGCCGAGCCGCAGGGACCGGACAAGGGGCCAGTGGTTCCCGAAACCCTCGAGCCGTCGACGCGGGGCAGCCTGATCGCCTCGAGCACGATGCGAGCGACGCGGCGACGGGTGTCGGCCCGCGTGAAGGGCGTGGATCGCTTGGCCATTCCCGGGTCTTTTCGGGTGGTGCTCCGCGCTGACGGCGAGCCCGTCGGCCGGCGGGCGTTCTTCCAATCGACCCAGCCCAAGGACTGCGAGAACTGTCGGCAGCGACGGCGGGCGGACTTCGACTTTGTCGTCGACCTCGAGGACGTCAGCGACCGATCGCTCTCGGTGGACGTCGAGCTCCTTTCCCGGGACGACCCGCGAGAGGGGGTGACTGTCCCGCTGCGTGCGTGCGGCAACCCGACGCTCAACGTCAGAGTCCTGCTCGAGGAGATGTCCTGAGGGAGCCCGTTCCCGGCGGGCAGGGGGTTCGACGGTCGCGAGGGAGGCGGCATGGGATTCGCTCAGATACGTGAGATCCTGGACGATGCGATTGGTGGCCCGGAGGCGACGATCGGTGTCCACGGCCCGTTCTGGCGGGACGTCACGCGCGACGAGTTCGTCACGGCGACGGTTCGCGGTCGGCCGCTACTGGTCGTCGGCGCCGGCGCGGCGTCGAACCTGGTCAAGTCGCTGAAGGGTGGTGCCCCGTTCGGGGCCGACCTGCCCGAACCGCCCGCGGGCGCATCGCTGAACCGGATGCCGTCTGGCCTGGCTCCTGTTTCGGCGGAGTCGGTCGCGGTCATCGAGGCGTGGATCGACGACGGGTGTCCCGACGACATGCCCGCCGCGCCGCGGATCTGGCGTCCCACCAACGCCCCAGTGTCGAGCGCGCGGACCGACGACATTTGGTTCGCCGACGCGCGCGAAGGCTGGGCGGTCAACAGCGACGGTCAGGTCGTGCACACTACCGACGGCTTCGCCACGTGGGAGGAGCAACTCCACCTCCCCGACGTCTGGCTCCGGTGCATCGGGTTCGCGTCCCGCACACGGGGCTGGGTGGGGACGACGACCCCGAACGACCGCCTCTACGAGACCGTCGACGGCGGCACCACGTGGACCCCTGTTGCCACGCTCCCGCCGACCGCGCCCTCGGCGATCTGCGGGCTCTCGGTGGTCGACGCAACGACTGTCTACGCCTCGGGGACGAACTACCCGAACCGACCCACCCGGATGATGCGCACCGTCGACGGGGTGAGCTGGCAGGGCTGGGAGATGTCCGAGCACGCCGACCTGCTGGTCGACACCTACTTCACCGACGCCGACCACGGCTGGGTCGTCGGCGGGAAGGCCGAGGTCAGCAACCCCACCCGTGCCGACGTCCGCGCGGTCGTGTTGCGGACTGAGGACGGTGGACGGACGTGGGTTGACCGGCTCGCGCCGATCGCAGCCGAACTGCCGCTCGGTGAGTGGGGATGGAAGATCCAGTTCCTAGACGACCGGGTCGGCTTCGTCGCCCTCGAGAACTTCGACGACGCGGCGATCCTCAAGACCGCCGATGGCGGACAGACGTGGGAGCGGATCGAGGTGAACGACCCCCAGGGCAACGCCAACCTCGAGGGCATCGGCTTCCTCGACGAGACCACCGGCTGGGTCGGCGGCTGGGGCGACAGGTTCTTCACCGGCGGCTTCAGCAGCGGGACGACCGACGGCGGGGCCACATGGCACGACGCCAACGAGATCGGGGCCTTCATCAACCGTTTCCGCTTCGTCGGTGACGAGCCCCAGATTGGGTACGCATCGGGTCTGACGGTCTACCGCTACGCCGCGGAACCCCTGCCGGAGCCGCCCGTGCCCACCGTGAGCGCGGAGCCCGCGCTGAAGCTCCTCGACGACAACGCGCCGGCCCGCGCCGAAGCGCCCCTGCACGTGGCCGTCACGATCCCGGAGGACGCGTCGCGACTCGTGGTCGATGTGTGGGACCGCTTCGGGGAGCACAGGCGTCGCCTGCTCGAGCAGAACCGGCCGCCGTCGGGACGACGCGACGTGGAGTGGGACGCCACCGACGAGCACGGCGCGGCCGTGGGCGGCGCGATCGTGCTGCGCGTAAGCGTCGACGGGCGCTCGGAGAGCCAGATCCTGCACATCGACCGCTGAGCGAGGTCGTCACGGGAAGGAAGCGCTATGGGAACCGTCTACAAGATTCACCCCGCGCTGGGGGTCGCCCGGGTAGGCAACCACCAGACCGCGTTCTTCGTGGGTCCCGAGACCCCCGGCACTCCCGGGGTGGAGATCGGCGCCGACGGCACCGAGTCACCCGTCACCGCCTACAAGGCGGACGGCCGCATCAAACGCCAGGCCGCGCGCTTCCGGGTGTTTGCCTACGAGCAGGACCCGGACGGAACGCTGCACCTGACTGGGGAGGTCGGCCCCGAGACCCACGTCGAGTGGAGCGTCGACCTGGTCAACCGGAAGGCCGCGCTCGACCGCAAGGTCGAACCCGCCGGACACCGCAACCCCCTGGTGACCGACCGCGACAGCCTTATCATCCGCGGGGCCACCACCGCCGCTGTGTCCGGGAGCGGAGCCGGCCCGACCGAGGTTTCTGGATCGTTCCTCGGCGCGAACGTGTACCTCGGCGAGATCCGCACCGACAGCGCCGGACGTTTGATAGTCCTCGGCGGACGCGGGACGAGCGCGTCGGTTCCCCCGGGCCTGCCAATGACCAACTTCGTCAACAACGACGGATGGCACGACGACGTCGCAGACGGCCCGGTCCGTGCCACGGTGACCAGACCTGGTGAGTCGCCGGTCGCCGTGCACCAGCCTGCCTGGGTGCTCGTCGCCCCGCCCGACTTCGCGCCGAGCGTCGACTCGACGGTCTCGCTGTACGACATCGCTCGCCAGCGCGCTGTCGAGCGCGGAACCCTACGGCCGGCGACGAGCCCGTCGTTCACCCACGACATCCGTCCCCTCATCGAACGGACGATGGGCCTGCGCTGGGTCGACGACTGGAACCAGTGGGTGCATCTGGCGGGCGTCGATTGGATGACCCTGGCTGACCCGTCCCCGGCCGCGCAGCCCGCACGCGCCACTGTGGCCGCCGACGTCAAAAACCCTCAGCTGACGTTCTTCGAGCTCCCGGAATTCCTCGAGCGCTACGTCGACCAGTGGGCAGCCGGTGACTTCGTCAGCGATCTCGGCGCCCCGACGCCCGCCGAGTCGCTCCCCGATCAGCTCGACCGGGCCAGCCTGGAGCGCTGCACCGGCAACAACTTCTACCCCGGGATCGAGGGCGGCCAGACCCTCAAGGACCTGAAGATGTATGACGACCCGCCCCGCCTCGACCACGGCCATCTCACCGCGGTCTATCCCGGCTGCCTGACCGAGGTGATGGCCGTTCCCTGGCAGGCCGACTTCTACGACTGCCGCGGGGGCTCCTGGTGGCCCACCCAACGGCCCGACCATGTCATGCTCGACCCGAACGACGTCCCCGGCAGCGCCGCGAACTGGGCGAACCCGGTCAACGGCTACCAGTCGATGGTCGATCACGTGCACCAGCTGGGGTTCGTCGTCCCGCAGGACGTCGGGGGCCAGACGGTCCTCGTCGAGTCCGAGCGCGATCCGCAGTTCCCGCGACCGTGAGCACCGACGCCGACGTCGCGGACGTCTTGGTGCTGGGCGCGGGTCCCGCCGGCGCGTCCTGCGCGATCGCGCTGGCCCGCGACGGGTGTTCGGTGACCGTCGTGCGAGGACGCGTCCCGCGCCGCCCCCGCCTCGGCGAGACGGTGCCGCCGGCGATGGTCCGCCCCCTAGCCGCCCTCGGGGTCTGGGAGGAGTTCCGCGCCGCCGAGCACCTGCCCGACCCCGGCACCGTGCTGCACTGGGGCGACGACGCGCCCTCCGGGAACGACCACATCCTCGATCCCTACGGCTGCGGTTGGCACCTCGACCGGGACCGGTTCGACACCATGCTGCTCGACGCGGCACGCGCGGCCGGTGCCCGCGTGCACGACCGCGTCCCCGGCGGCGGCCCCGAGCTCCGAGCCCCGTTCGTGGTCGACGCCACCGGCCGGGCGGCGTGCGTGGCGCGGCGCCACGGCCCCGCCCGAGTCCGGGAGGACCTGTTGATCGGGCTGGTGCGGTTCGGGACGTCGTCGGGGGCCGACACGCGCACCGTCGTCGAGGCCTCGCTCCGGGGCTGGTGGTACGCCGCTCCGCTGCCCAGGGGCCGCGCCGTGACCATGTTCTTCACCGACGCCGACCTCCTGCCGCGCGGCTCGGATGCACGGCGACGGTTCTGGGACCACGCCTGGGCGCAGACGGCCGCCGTCCGCGAGGTCGCGGCCCTCGAGGCCCATGGATCGATCCACACCGCCGTCGCCCACACCGGGGCAATCCCAACGTGCGCCGGATCGGGCTGGATCGCAGTCGGTGACGCGGCCCGGACCCTCGACCCGCTCTCGGGCCAGGGGCTCACCACCGCGTGCGTCTCGGGTATCCGCGCCGCCGCGGCGATCCGGTCCGGGGCGGGGCGGGGCGCTCTGGCGGCGTACTGCGAGCGGGTCGCCAACGAGCACCGAGCCGCGCTGTCCTCCCGACGCACGACCTACCGCCGCGAGCAACGCTGGCCCCGCGACCCGTTCTGGGCGCGGCGCCACCGCTGACCCCACCACTCGAGCCCAGGAGGCCACGTCGTGGAGCATCGCTTCTTCGTCGCCGGCGCGACTCCCGTCGTCGCCCGCTGGACGGACGACGACGGCGCGCCGCGCACCGCGCACCTCGCGATGCCCGACCCGGCCGACCCCGTGCACGACCCGCCGCTCGAGCCCCGTGACGAGGCCGTCTTCCTGCTCACCGCAGCGGCCGAGGTCGAGCACGCCCTGATGGTGCAGTACCTCTATGCGGCCTACTCGGTTCGCGTCGTCGACGGGGATCCGCAGCAGTCCGAGCTCGCCGCCGTGCGGGATCTGCTGCTGCAGGTCGCCCGGGAGGAGATGGGGCATCTCGCCACGGTGCAGAACCTGCTGCTGCTGGTGGGTGGGTCACTGCACCTGGGTCGGGGGGACTCGTCGCAGGCCGACGGGGTGCACCCCTTCCGGTTCGCGCTCGAACCCGTGTCCTCGGCCTCCCTCGCCAAGTACGTCATCGCCGAGAGCCCGGCTAAACCACCCGCAGAGATGACCACGCAGGACCTGGCCCAGCTCGAGGCGATCCGGCAGGAAGCGGAGGCGGCCAACGGCGGGATGCCGGTGCGCCACGTCGGGCAGATCTTCGCTCGGCTGGCTCACCTGCTCTCCGATCCGGTGGCTGGCGTACTCGATACCGACTTCGCGCTCGACGCCGCCGGCCGGCAGGCGACCTTCGCGGACTGGGGCCTCGAGGCGCGCAGCCCCGACACCGGCGAGGCCCTGGTCGTCGAGTCGTTCACCGGTTCCGACCTCGCCGCGGTCCGAGCGGCCGCGGTGGCCGCGGTGCACCGGGTGGGGGCTCAGGGCGAGGGCTTCGATCTCGAGCCGGCGGGGCCCGGCTCGGAGTCGCACTTCGAGCGCTTCCTCGACCTCTATCGCCGCGTGAGTGCGCTCGACGCCGCCGGGGTCGTGGTGGCCCGGCCGCTCGCGGTGAACCCCACCACGGCGCAGGAGGGGACCGAGCCTGGCCGAATTGTCGCGCCGAGGGCCCGGGCGTGGGCTGCCTTGTTCGATCTACGCTACCGCCTGCTACTCGGCCAGCTCGGGCACTTCCTCCTCGTCGACCAGCCGTGCTACTCCTCCGCGAACAGCCCCGAGCGGGGCGACCGCACCGCGCGCGGGCTGCTGCTGGCCGGAACGTTCGACGAGATGCGGCGGCTCGCGAAGATCGCCGGGCACCTGGTGCTGTTGCCCCAGCAGGACCCGGAGACCGCGACCCGGGCCGGCCCGCCGTTCGGGCTGCCGTACACGTTGAACCTGCCCGACCGGGACCGGTTGCGGTGGCGCAGCCACCTCGACGTCTCGCGTGCCGCTGGACGGTTGATCCGCGACGAGCTGCTCGACCCGGCGGCACCGGACGGTTTCCTGGAGGACGTGCTCGCGGCCGACGGGCGCGCTCAGACGATCATGACCGCGCTCGCAGCCGGGCAGGCCGTCCCGCCCGGGAGCCTTCCGGCTGGCTTCGCCAAGGTGACCACGATCCTCGAGGAGGCCGTTCGCGGGTTCACGATCGTCAGCCCCATCCACGGCAACTTCTGGGCCGGACGGTCCCGCGACGAAGTCGTGGACGGCCCTCCGAGGACCGTGCGCCGCAATGCCGACGGCAGCACGGATACGGATCCGGACCGTTCACCGCTGGTGCAGCGGCTGGAGCACGCGAACCCCACTATGCGGATGCCCCGGTTCCGGCCCCCTGTCCCGCCGGAGCGCGTCGAGTACATCCGGGAATGGATCCGCGCGGGCGCCCCCGACGATGTCCCGCCCGACCCCGATGGGCTGCAACGCGAGCGCGACCCCCGGACCGAAGGGTCGGCCCCGCCGCCCGGCCCGCTGAGTTTCGAGATCGACATCAAAGGCCTGTTCCGGGCGAGTCCGGACCGCTCGGCGATGATGTTCCGCTTCGACCTGCACCGCTACGAGGACGTGCGCGACCACGCGAGCGAAATCGAGTCCCGGCTCCTCGACGGCTCCATGCCGTGCGACACCCCGTGGCCTCCCGAGCGGATCGCCGTCTTCAGCCGCTGGATCACCGACGGCCTGCGTCCCTGACACCCACCGTCGCGGGATCGTCCCGCGCCCACCCTCGAGGAGCCTCCGTGGCCGACGACGGACTGTCCACGTTCACCCTCCACCGCGACGACCAGCAACCGATCATCGCGGCGATCAACGAGGAGGTCGCCGACACCTCGACGCGACGCCCGGCCTCCCTCGCACCGGACGAGGTGGACCCCGAGACCGCCGCGCGTCGCTACCTCCGGGAGATGGTCGCGCGCCCGGAGGTGCCCACGCCCACCGCCGACGTTCCCGCCGACACCCCCGAGTACCGGACGATCGCCACCGAGACGTTGCCACTCACCGACACGACCACGGTCAAGTTCGCGCAGTACTTCCACCGTGTGCCGGTGTACGGGTCGCTGGTCACCATCGAGCTCGAGCGGGACAACACGCTCCTGTCGATCAGCTCGACACTCGCCGAGCCAACCGGGGTCGACCCGGTGGCCCGGGTGTCGCCGCTGGAGGCGCGCGATGCGGCCCACGCCGCCGCCGGGATCGATCGGGCCGGCGACGACGAGCAGCGGCCGCGCCTCTACTACTACCGCGACTCTCGTGCCCAACCCCCTACCTGGCGTCTGGTCTACATGGTCAGGGACGTCCTGCGCGACGCGCCGGGCGACGACGGCGGGGGGCCGACCACGATCGTGCCCGACCTGGTCGACTACGTCGTGGACGCTCACGACGGTGGCGTTGTCGCGGTCCTGCCCCGAACCCAGTCCGTGGGACCGGGGGCCGACGAGGAAATCGCCGATGATGCGCTCGGCGAGCCGCGGCGCTTTCGGGTGCTCCCCGACGGGGCGGGTCGCCGTTGGCTTCGCGATCCCGAACTGAATGTGCGTACCCACGACTTTGAGTTCCAGGACGCCTTCGGCCGCGCCCATCTCCTTCCCGGCGACGGGGTGAGCGCTCCTCCCGAACCGTGGAGCCCGGCCGCGGTGAGTGCACACGCCAACGCCGCTGAGGTCGCGAGGTTCCTGGTCGAGGTGCTGCGGCGCGACGGGCTCGACGGCCGGGGCGGCTCGTACGTCTCGAGCATCAACTGCGTCGATGGTCCCGCCGGGGCCAACCGGGAGTGGCGTAACGCTGCCTGGTTCCGCGGCCAGATGATCTATGGACAGCGGCGGGTCGGAGGGCAACTGCAGTCCTACGCGGCCGCAGGCGACGTCGTGGCCCACGAGATCGTGCACGGCCTCACCGACAACACGGCGGGCCTTGAGTACGTGACCGAGTCGGGTGCGCTGAACGAGTCCTACTCCGACATCCTGGGCATCATCATCGCCAACCGGAACGAGACTGACATCGCCCGCTGGGACTGGGAGTTGGGGGAGGACCTGGACGGGACTGGCGTCCCGCTGCGGGATCTCAGCGATCCCGCGCACCGCGGGCAGCCCGCCCACATGGACGATTTCCTGCGGCTCCCTCCGGGCGTCGCCCCGAGTCGCAGCAATGACTGGGGGTTCGTGCACTCGAACAGTGGGATCCACAACAAGGCTGCTTACGGCGTTCTCACCGCCACTCACGCCGACGGCACGCACGTGTTCGCGCCGGCCGAGGGAGCGGCCCTATTCTATCTCGCCCTGACCCAGCACCTCTCACGCCGCTCGGGGTTCGACACCAGCCGCCGAGGTGTCGAGCTGGCGGCACGAACCCTGTTCCGCCGCGATCCGCCCGCGACCAGGGCCGCCAAATTGGCCGCCATCGGCGAGGGCTTCGATGCTGTTGGCATCGAAGGAGCCGACGACGCCACCGTGCTCGCCGGGCGGGGGTAGGCACGGTCGCCGCGACGACTGACGTCTTCGTCGTGTCGGCGTGATTCCAGCGGGCGAGTCTCGATCCTCCGGAGGGAGGGCGCAATAATCGGGATTGAAAACTGCACTGCGAGGTAGCCGAATTAGTTCCCGTGCTATCGAGAAAGTCCGAGCAAGCCGACTCCGCTTGCTCTACATGTCGGTTTTGATTCCAAATGTTCTGCTGGAGGTCAAAGTCCACTACAGGTCAACCCGGCCCACTGGCTCGGATGCGCGGGGGCGTTCTCGTGGCCTGGGAGGCGCATCAGCGCTCGCCACAGGTCCACGGCTGCCCCCCGGGTCGGACGCCGTCGAGCTGATGCGTGGCCTACTCGGCCTGCTCGGCGTTCGTGCTCCACCGAGCCCACTGCCCCGCGGGACGGAGCGCGTGCGGTAGGCCTCGGCCGCCTTGTTCCAGGCATGCTCTGCGGACATCCGGTCGCCCGGTACCCGGGCGGCGGCGAGGGACCACTCCGCGAACCGGACTGTCCCTCCACGAAGGCCGCCCGAAGGGCCGCCCTCGCCTGCGTTCGAGCCTCGTCTGTGCCTGTCGCCTCGTGCACGGTCCAGAGGCCCCGAGCCCAGGTTGTACAGCCTCGACGCGAGGTCGGTCGCTCCCGCGTCGGTCGGGCCAGGGAACGGCGGCGGTAGTCCACCGCACGCTCGAGCGCGGCCTGATCCCCGGTGGAGTCGTACAGGGCGGACGCCGCGTCCCGGCGTTGTTCAGACGGCTCGCCAGCTGCCAGTCCCCCTCCGCGGTGTGCTCGACGGCCCGCTCCTGACAGGTCTCGGCCGTGCGCAGGGCGCCGAGGTACTGCTGGTCCGTGGCGTCGTAGTGGGTGAGCAGCGCATTGCGAGGTTGGTGAGTGCCACGGGATTGGGACGACCGGCGGGTGAAGCGCACCGGGTCTGGTGGAGGCTCTGATCCCACGGGAAGGTGGCGATCGTGCCGGCGCCGAGGAAGTTCAGCGACGAGATGAGGGAGCGGGCCAAGCGGCTGGTGCGTGAGGCCCGCGAGCAGCAGCCCGGCCTGTCGGTCAACGAGGCCTGCAAGCGGATTGGTCCGCAGCGGGGGATCGTCCCGGACACCCTGCGCAGCTGGTGCCGCAGAGCGACATCGACGAGGGGCTGCGGCCGGGCACCACAACCGCGGAGTCCGAGGAGCTCAAGCGGCTGCGCCGGGAGAACGCCGAGCTGCGGCGGGCCAACGAGATCCTCAAGACGGCGTCGGCGTTTTTCGCGGCGGCGGAGCTCGACCGCCATACCCGTTGATCGTGGACTACATCGACCAGCGCTGAGCCATGGCTTTGCCCAAAGTGCAACGACGGTCACCGCGGCCCGTCCGGGACACTCGAACTGCAGTTCGAGGCCAAGGACTTGTCCGATCGCGGGATACCTTGTGCAGTCGCCCCGCGACCGTGTGTCACGCGCCCGGACGAAGCACGGATGACGCAACGAATTCGCGTTGACGGAGTCTTCTGAACGTTACCCGTTTGGCCGCTGTTGAATGCGGACGAGGCCGCCAAGGTGAGTGGTCTAGCGATCCCGGTTAGTGCGGCGCGAGGTCTCGGAGCAGGGCGATGGATGACGTTCCGTTGGACCCCACGGCGCTGCCGACAATAGTTGCCGGTCCGATTTTGCGACGGGTCACTCGGACCCGAGCGGCCGTGTGGCTGGCGCTGACCCGTGGCGACCCGATCACCCTCCATCTGCGACCTGTTGGTCAGCAGGGCCAGGAGGTCGCCTCGTCGCCGGCGGCGCCTGTCCGGGTCGGTACTCGGCTCTGGCTGGCGGTCCTGACGTGCGATGCCCCGGGAGGCTCTTTCGTGCCCGGAGGGCTCTACGAGTACCGCGTGTCGTCCCCTGCGCCGGGGTGGACACCGCCGACGTGGAGCGAGCTCGCGGTCGGGACCGAACGGCCGGCCTTTCCCGGACCGCCGGAAGACGTGACCGACCTCGTCGTGCTGCACACCTCGTGTCGCAAGGCCCACGGCGGCGGGCGCGACTCGCTGGAGACCGCGGGAGCGGTGATCGGCGAGCGTGTCGCCGCCGGGGCGTCGAACGCCCGCCCGCACCTGCTCGTGCTGTCAGGGGACCAGATCTACGCCGACGAGGTGGCGGCACCGCTCGCTCCGCGGGTGCGGCGGATCGCCGGTGACCTGGTCGGTATCGACGAGTCCGACGTGTTCCCCCCGGTGTCGGCCGCAGGGCGCCAGGGCCCGACGGAGGGGTTCGGGCTCACGTCCAGCGCGGCGAGCGACCACCTGTGGTCGCTGGGGGAGTACCTCGCGACGTACCTGCTGTACTGGTCCGACGCGCTGTGGCCGGCTGCTCCGCCGCCCTGGTCGCAGGCGGTCGGCGAAGTCGACCCCGCGGCGGGACTGAACGAGACCACCTGGGACGACCTGGTCGCGCGCGTGACGACGTTCCGCGCCGGCCTCCCCACCGCACGCCGGGTCCTCGCCACCGTCCCGTCGTTGATGATCGCCGACGACCATGAGGTGACCGACGACTGGAACCTCGACCACGGGTGGGCCCGGGCTGTCTACTCCGACGCCGCGGGCAGCCGGCTCGTGTTCAACGGCCTGCTCGCGTACGCGCTGTGCCAGCACTGGGGCAACGTCCCCGAGCGCTTCGTCACCGGCGGTAGCCCGGAGGCTGACGTCCTCGCCATGGCGTCCTTCACCGGCGCGAGCCCCGATACGCCGGCGCTGCGCGGGCAGCTCGGGATGCCGGCCACGCCCTTCCCCGACCCACCGACGGTCCTGCGCGACCCGGGCGCGGGAGTGGCGTACGACGTGCGGCTCGACGCCACCGACGGCTGGCCGGTCCGGGTGATCGGGCTCGACGAGCGCACCGTGCGCGAGTTCCCCGACGCCGACGGGCAGGCCGCCCGGATCTCTCTGGACGGCTTGGCCGCGATGCTGCCGGAGCCCGCCGGCCCCGCGCCCGGCGCCACGGTGGTGATCGCCCCCTCGCCGGTCCTCGGAACCCACGTGATCGAGCACGTCCTGCAGCCCGCGGTGAATCTGCTGCCGGGGGGCTCGGTCTACGCCGATTTCGAGTCCTGGCCCGCCGCCCCGGCCCAGCACCAGGAACTGCTCCGCCGCGTCGCCGCCCAGGGGCCGACGGTGATCCTCTCCGGCGACGTGCACTACAGCGGGACGGCGGGACTCGAGTACGTGCGGGGCCCCGTGACGACGACGGCGGCGCAGGTCACGAGCAGCGCCGCGAAGAACGCCGACACGAAGACGATGATGCTGCACCTGTTCGGCGACCTGGCCATGCGCCTGGGCATCGAGCGCACGCGCACGGTCGACGGCTACACCGCACTCTCCGCTGCGCAGCAGGCGGCGCTGGTGTCGCCGCCACCGGCGGGCAGCGAGCTCCCTTACGACGACATGGTCGACGTGCTGCTCGGGCGGGTAGCGCGCGCGGCGCAGGAAACGCCGGCGCTGATCTCCCACGAGGTCGCGGTGGTCTACGGACTGGGCACGCCCGACTGGACCTACGAGGTGGAGCCGGTGGACGACGAACGCATGCCCGCGCCCGGTGCGCTGCTCGACGCCATGACCGCGGCCCCGGATCCGTGGCCCGGCTGGGACCCGGCCAAGTCGTCCTCGTTGGTGCGGGCGCTGCGCGCGTCGGACCTGCACCGGATCGGGCGCATGTTCGTGGGGCTGCCCCAGATCTCGATCCTCACCTTCACCAGCGGCCCGCTCACCCTGCAGCACGAGCTCGTCTGTCCCGCTGGCGAGGATCCCGCCGGGACCGGGCGGCACGACGCCCGCACCGCGGTGGTGCTGGCGCCGTGACCAGGCCCGTTTCGCTCGTCGAGCAGCTCACCGCCGTGGTCGTCGACTCCGTGACCGCCGCCCTCGACGGGTCCACGGCGATGCTCCCGGCACTCGACGCCCCAGACGCCGGGGGCGCCCGGGCGGCGCTGGGGGAGCTCACCGACGCGGCGGCGGACCTCGCGGCGGCGCCCCCGGACGCCCTCGAGGGGGCGGCCCGCGCGTGGTGGCAACGCCTCGACCAGGTGTCCGCCCGCGCCTTCGGCGGACCCGCCGCGTTCGACGCGCTGGTCGTACGCCTGCTCGACGAGCGGTTCCCGCGGACCGCGGCTTACCTCAGCCTCGGTGGCGTGATCGTCCGTAGCCCGGACGGCGAGCACACCCTCGATCGTGAGCGCCTGGCTGAGCTGATCGACGACCCCGCCCTCGCCGTCGACGAGGACGCCTGGGACGCGGTGCTCGCCGACCTGGGATCGTCCGTCAGCGGGCGGGTCGTCGCCGTGCTGGTCGCCCTGCTGTTGCTGGCCCCACAGACCATCCTCGCGTTGACCCGGGGCGATCTGCGCGTCTCGGGACTGCCGGTCCCGCCCACCGATGCCCCTGGCCCGTGGCGGACCCTGCGCGAGAAGAGTGGCGGGTGGGTGTCGATCACCGTCCCGAGCGGCGATCCCGCCGCCCCGTCGCCCCGCCCCGCCGGCATCTTCGACTTGGTCGCCGATCTCGAGCCCGACCTGTCGGCCACGGTGGCGATCCGTTCCCAGCGACGCGCGAGCGGTGCGGGGACGGTGACCGACTTCGAGATGTGGCTGGCGCTGGCGGTCGCCCGCGACCGCTGGGAGCTCGACCTCGGTGACGGGTGGTACCTGCGCGTCGAGCCCGGCCTCACCGTGGGGTTCGGCCATGACGGCGGGTGGCACGGCGCCTTCCGCCAGTTCCTCGTGGCCGGCGACCCGGAGCCGCCCGGGCCCGACGACCCGGTGACGGTCTCGTTCGGCCGCGAGCGCAGCGACGGCGCCCCGGACGTGCTGGTGGGGCCGCCCTACGACACGCGGATCGTGGTTGGCGACCTCGGCGCGTACCTGAAGGTCCGGGAGCAGACCCCCGTGGTCGAGCTGGGGGTGCTCCTGCACGACGCGGCGCTGGTGCTCACGAACCGGTGGTGGCGCACGTTCGGTATCACCGCCGAGCTCCTGCGCGACGGCATCCGCCTCGACGTCGACCTCGACCTGGCCTACGTGCAGGGCACCGGCCTCGTCCTGGGGCTCGGTGCGGGGCTGGACGTGACCTTCCACGTGGACAAGGAGTTCTTCGCCGACGGGCTCGTCAGCCCGAAACTGCACAGCGTGCGGCTGGTCATTCCGGTCCGGGCCACCGCCGACACGTTCGACGTCCGCGCCGAGGTGCGCTTCCACGCGTCGGTGCGCATCGGGCCCGCGGTGCTCGTCGTGGACGGACTGGGCGGCTGGGCCGGGTGGTGGACCGAGGACGGGGAGAGGCGCCACGTGGGTTTCCTGCCGCCCACCGGCGCCGGCTTCGAGATTCGGACCGGGCCGTTCACCGGCGGCGGCTTCCTCGACTTCACCGGCGGGCCCAACGAGCGGTTCGGCGGCGTGCTGCACATCGGCGTGAAGGCGTTCGACATCGTCGCCTTCGGCCTGCACGAGCTGACCGGGCGGCCCGGCGACGCGGCCCGGCGCTCCTCGTTCGTCGCCGTCCTCGGTGTGCGGTTCTTGCCGGGCATCCAGGTGGGGTTCGGCATCGCCATCACCGGATTCGGCGGCATCATCGGGATCCACCGACGCGCGGACACCGACGCGCTGCGGGAGCGGCTCACGTCGGGGGCGGCGGGCAACCTGCTGTTCGCCGAAGACCCGATCCGCAACGCGCCGGCGTTGCTGGGTGACCTCACGGCGCTCTTCCCCGCCGCCGACGGCGTGACCGTCGTCGGCCTCACGATCCAGCTGTCGTGGCTACGGGTCGCGGGCGCGGCGCTGCTCTCGGTCGACCTCGGACTCCTCTTCGAGTTCCCCGGGCCCAGCAAGATCGTCATCCTCGGCTCGGCGCGTGCCTGCCTGCCCCCGATCAAGGGTGTGCCCCACCTGCTGGAGATGCGGCTCGACGTCGTCGGGTTCGTCGACCTCGTCCGCCGCTCGGTGGAGTTCGACGCCACCCTGATCAAGTCCAAGGCGCTCTACGTCTTCCACCTGACCGGCGACGCGGCGTTCCGGCTGCAGTGGGGCACGCCGAGCTACATGGCGCTGACCCTGGGCGGCTTCCACCCGGATTACGACCCGGAACCGGGAATCTTCCCCGCGCTCACCCGTGTGGCCCTGACAGTGGACAACCCCTTCCCGGGAGTGTTCCTGCGAATCGAGGCCTACCTCGCGGTCACGTCGAACACCTTGCAGTTCGGCGGCCGCGCCGAGGTCGGCTACAAGAAGGGGCCGCTCAACATCGTCGGCTTCCTCGGCCTCGACGCCCTGATCCAGTTCGACCCGTTCGCGTTCGAGGTGGCCGTCTCGGCGGGCGTGCGGCTGCGGTGGAACGAGACGACGCTCGCCGGCGTCCGGCTGGAGGGCGTCATCCGCGGCCCGGGGCCGTTCGAGATCATCGGCCGGGCCTGCTTCGAGATCCTGTGGTTCGACATCTGCAAGACCGCGGAGATCCGCCTCGGACCGACCGCCGGAGGTGGTCCGGCCCCGCCGGTCGCCAGCGTCGTCCAGGCCCTGCGCGCCGAGCTGACGGCGGCGTCCAACCTGACGGCGGTCGGTGCCGAGGACCGCCACGTCGTCGTGTCACCGCGCCCGGCCACCGGTCCGCGTCCGCTGGTGTCCCCGGTGGGCACGCTGCAGTGGGCCCAGCGGCGTGTGCCGCTGCGCCTGGTGCTCGACCGGCTGGAGGGGGCACCGCTCCCGCGCCGGCAGTCCGTGGCGCTGACCGGCGACGCCACGCAGGGGCCGGTGCACGACTGGGTCAGCCCGGGGTCGTACCGGGACCTGCCGGATGCGGAGGCCCTCGCCGCGCCCGCCTTCGAGCGTTGCGAGGTCGGCGCCACCGTCGGGTTCGGCGTCCGCACCGGTGCGGCGCGCAGCCGCGAGGTGACCGTCACCGAGATCCGCCTCCCGCGACCGCCGCGCGTCGGTCTGCCCGCCCTGCGGTTCCTCGGCCTGACCCTGGAGGGCCTCGTCGCCCGGACCGCCGCCGCGCAAGTCCGCGACACCGTCGCCCGCATCCGGGTCCGGGACCCGCGCGCCGTCGTCCGCGGTCCGGACGGGTCCGTCCTCGACGACGAGCGGACCGTCAGCGACGCGTTCGCCCGGGCGCGTGGCCGCGGCGTGCCGGTCCGCGAACGCGACCTCGTCGACCTGGAGAACTTCTGATGGCCGAGACCCTCGACTTCCACGGCTGGACCCGCTCGGGGGTCTTCGACCTGGCCGCCGGCGCGGCGGTCACCGACGGTCGGCTCACCGGCGGGGTGACGCTGACCCTCCGCGACGAGCTCGCGCCGTCCGACGCCGCCAGCGAGGTCGCGCGGTTCGACATCATCGCGCCCGGCGACGTGTCGGGTCTGCGCCCCGGCGCGGTCGCGCGGGTCCACCCGTCGGCCGGGGCGCCGGACGCGGAGCGAGAGAAGGCCGCCTACGTCGAGCTCGCCGCCGAGGACCTCCCGTGGCGCTACAGCACCTTCCTCGCCGCCGGGCCGGCGCTGCGCCCCTGGCTGGTTCTGGTCGTCGCCCGCGCGGGGACCACGGAGGCCGAGCTCAACGCGGGCGGGCAGGTGACGCTGGCCGGCGACGCCCTGACCACCCACGACCTGAACGCCTCAGCGCGCTGGGCCCACGTGCAGGCCGACCCCTCCAGGCCGCACGCACCCCGCCTCGCGCGGCTGCTCTCCCCGCGGGTCCTCGCGCCCACGACGGCCTACCTCGCCGTGCTGGTGCCCGCCATCACGGCAACGGGAGCACCGGCCTGGACGCCGGGGACCGCGAGCGTGACCCTGCCCGCCTACCACCACTGGGAGTTCGCCACCGCGGACGCGGGGGACTTCCCGACCCTGGCAGGACGGCTGGCCCCGGCGAGCGGAGGGGACCTGGGCCGCGCCCCGCTGACCTACGGCCCGCTCGAGGTCGGCGGGCTGTCGGCCCGGGGCGCCCTCATGCCCGTCGGCGTCCCCGACACGCCCGTGCCCCCGGCGGTGACGGCGGACGTGGCCGCCCTGACCGCCCCGGTCCTCGACCCGCGTCGCCCCGCTGTGACCCTGCCCGACTACGGCGCCGCGTGGGTGGCGAGCCCGGTCGACACGACGTGGGGCGCCGTGTTCCACGCCGACCCCCGCCACCGGGGAGTCGCCGGTCTGGGGCTGATGGTGGGCATCGCCGAGCAGGAGCACCTCGCCGACGCCGCCGCCGAGCAGGCCGGCGCGCTCGCCGCCGCGGCCCAGCGGATACGCCAGCTCGTCGCCGGCCTGGGGGCGGCGCAGGCGGTGTGGCGCCGGCGCCTCCCGACCGACGCCCTGCGCCGACTCGCGGTGTTCGGGCCCGCGCTGCGACGCATGATGACCACCACCGGCAGCGTCCGCGACCGCATCACCGAGCAGGGGCGCCCCCTGCCAGCGGCCCTCTTCTCGAGCGCGGCCCGCCGCGTCCTGCGCCCCGGCACCGTACGCGGGCGGCGGCTCGCGCGGGGAGCGGCCGACCCGGCCGCGGTGATCAAGGCAGGCAACGTCTGCCGCCCGCTCCCGGACCGGGTCGTCGACGGCCTCCCGCACGCGGACGCGCTCGCGGAGGCGACCGGGACGAGGCCCCTCGACGAGCTCATCACCGAAGCGGTCGGCACCGGGTCCGCCCCGTTCCCGGACCTGCCCCGGCTGGTCGACGCGTTCGACCGCAGCGGCTACTCGCCGAACACCCTCGAACTGTTCGACGGGATCATGCATGTCTGGGTGGAGATGGCCGCGGAGGGCGGCGACGTGCCGGTGCACGACCTGCTCACCGTGCTCGACCCGGAGCGCAGGCACACCGACGAGGAGCTGCGGCCCCTGCTGATCGCGCTGCGCGGTGCCGAGCCCGAGCGGCCCGTCGAGGGCGGCGAGGACGTCGTCACCGTGCCGCCGGAGCGCGCGTGCCGGCCGGTCGACCTCGACACGGTCGCCGAAACCGTCGCCGACGCCGTCGACCCGACCGTGGAGCGGCCCTCCGTCGTGGACCAGGTCCTCGACCTGATCGACGGGCTCGAGGAACCCGTGCTCGCGCCCCCCGAACTGTGCCCGGACCTCGACATCCCGGCCTGGGCGATGCTGCGCGACCACGCGCCGGACTGGTTGGTGCCCGGCGGGCTGACGATGCCCGAGGACCGGGTCGTGGCCTTGTCGACCAACCCAGAGTTCGTCGACGCCTTCCTGCTCGGCCTCAACACCCAGACGATCGGGGAGCTGCGGTTCCGCAACATCCCCGTCCGGACCGGGTGCACCCCGCTGCGCCAGTTCTGGTCCCGGGCCGACCCGTCGACCGGCACGTACGCCGACGACATCCGCGGGATCCACACCTGGCCCGCGGACTCCGCACTGGGCTCGATCACGCACCAGACACCCCAAGCGGCCAGCGCGGACCTGGTGGTCGTCTTCCGCTCCCCGTTGTTCCGCCGCTACCCCCGCACCCTCGTCCACCTCACCCCGGCTCCGCCCGACGGCGACGGGGACCCGGATTGGGAGGCCGATCCCGACCTCGCGGTGCGCCTCGAACCGACGTTCCAGGGCACGCTCACCCCCGAGATCACCTTCTTCGGTTTCGATCTCGAGCCCGCGCTCGCCGCGCGCCACTGGGTGGTGCTCGAAGAGCCGCCCCACGGTGTCCAGTTCTTCAGCGAGGAACGTCCCGAGTGGGACGCGACGCGCAGGAACGACTTCCGCACCGGCGCCGACGGCGGCACCTTCGCCGCCGCGGCGTTCGCCGAGCCCTTCCGCGTGCTGCTGCGCGGTTCCGCCCTCCTCTGACCCTGCTCCGGCCCCTGCTCCGACCCGACGACCCGGAACGAGGAAGCGCGATGACGGCCTCGATCGGTGTGCTGTTGCCCCTGCGGCTCGAGACCAGATTCGTCGAGCCGCCGGCCCCGGCCGGGAGCTGGACGCTGCGCGTCCGCGTCGTGCCGGACGCGGCGTCGCTGGACCGGCACCAGCCACTGGCGACGACCGGCGAGCTGGACGCGGTGGAGGCGATGTGGCGGGCAACCGGGGGCGATCTGTCGAGGGACGACGCTGCGTCGCCGTGGCGAGAGTTCGCCGCACGGGTCGGCGCGGGCCGCGCGGCGTGGCTGGTCCGGACGTTCCCTCCCGTCCAGGAGCCCGGGGGCGACATCGGGATCGAGCGTCCGGGCGAGACCCGGGAGGGGCTCGACACCGGCCGCGTCGTCGGGCTGCCCGCAACGCTGGAGCTGTGGATGGGCCGCGGGGGCGCACCGCCGCAGCGCGCCGCCGAGCTGTCGGTCGACGCGAGTGGTCTCTCGCTGGAGTTCGCCGACCCGGGCTCCGGCGAGGATCGCTGGTGGACCTCGTTCGCGGAGGCGCGCCGCGTCGGGTTGGGCACCGAGCTCGATCTCGGGCCGGCGTTCCCCGACGACATCGACGTGCTCTACGTGATCGGGCTCGGCACGGCGTCGCCCGGGACGGTGCTCGGCGCGCACCGTGACGCCGGCGTCCTGGGGATCCCGGCCCTCGGCGCGCCCACCAACGCCGTCGACGGCGAGCCTGCCGCGGAGCTCGCCCCGGACGTGGACACCTGGCGGCGGCTCGTCGCCGGAGAGCTGCCGGCGCCCCGGGCCGAAGCGCTCGGTCTCGCGCTGTGCGGCGACCCGTCCGCCGTCCTCGGAACGCCGGAGGCCGAGACCGAACCGCCCGGCGCCGACACGACCCTCGTCGCCGCCCTGTGGCCGGTGCTGTGGGGGCACGCGCTCGGCGACGTGTGGGGGCTCCACGAGCACGTGCACGATCTCGGGTCCTGGGCACGGGCGAACCTCGCCCCGGAGGGTCCGCTGCCGCCCGTCCGCGTCGGTGACCAGCCCTACGGCGTGCTTCCGGTGACCGCGCTGCGGCGGTGGGTGCCGGACGCCGGCGATCCTCCGGTCGAGGCGAGGCTGATCCCGACCCTGGGCACCCTCCGGGGGCACTGGGTACAGGCCGCCGAGAAGGTCGGCACGGTCGTGGGCGCCGACACCGAGGCGCTCCTCGAGGCGATCGGCGCCACCCCGTCCTCGGACGGATATGCCTGGCGGTGGCTCCTGCCGCTGCGGCTGCTCCACGAGTGGGGCTGGGCGTACGGCTCCGGCAGTCCGTGGACGATGGTGAACCGGTGGTGGGAGGACACCGCCCGTGCGGTGCTCGCCCTCGGCGCGACGCCGAACCGGGCCTACGCCACGCTCGGCTACCCGGTCGACCTTGCGCTGCCGCTCGTCCAGCCGGACAACGTCGACCATCCGATCGGCGAGCTGCTGAACCGGCTGCTGGAGTTCCCCCCGGACCAGCTCGCCGACGAACGCATGCTGGACGAGTGGTTCAGGCCGTGGCCCGACAGCCTGCTCTTCCGGCTGCTCGTGCACGCGGTGCTGATCAGCACCGCCGAAGTAGCGCGCGCCGCCGACCGCGACACCGGGCCGCTGCTCGACCCGGTGGTCGCCCACGACGCCGAGCCCCTGCTCGCCGTGTGGAACGCCCGGTTCGACGAGGGGCAGGTGGCCGGCGACGCCGTCGGCGAACAGTGGAAGGCGACAGTCGAGGCGATCGCCCGCCTCCGCGGCGAAGCACCGACGGCTCTCGAACGCGCCCTGCGCGCCGTGCTCGACACCGCGAGCCACCGGGTCGACCCCTGGGTGACCGGGGCGGCGTGGCGCCGGCTGCGTGAACAGGCGCCGACGGCACAGTTCGGCCTCGGGGCCTACGGCTGGGTCGACGCGCCCCGCCCGCGCGGTGCCGACGGACCACCGCAGGAGTTCCTGCACGCCCCGTCGGACGCCCAGGCGCTGACCGCCGCAGTGCTCCGCGACCGCGCCCTGTTCGACGCCGAACCCGGACGGTGGGCGATCGACATGACCTCGGGCGGGATCCGAGGCGCGGCCGGGCTCGCTGCCGAGGTCCGTCTCGGTGCGCACCCGGCCGAGGCACTGGGCCGTGTCGTCGAACAGGCGGTGGCGTCGAGGGGAGACGTCGATCGGCTCCGGGAGCGGTTCCCCGTCCGTGACGAGCACGCGGGACGTCGAGTGTGTGACGGCCAGGCCTTGCTCGCAGCGTACCGATCCGACCCGGGTTCGCTGGGCCTCTCCGCGGCGCAGCTCGAAGCCCTCGCGCCGTGGTCGGAGGCGCACGACACCTACGGCGACCTCCTCCTGGCCGACGGGGTGCACGACGTCGTGTCTGGTCGGACCGCGCTCGCGGGGGCATCGATGGAGGCCGCTGCCGGGCTCGCCTCGCCACCGGCGCTGGACGTGCTCCGGACACCGCGGGGCGGCCGGACGCTCGGCACCACGGTCGTGATCGCGCTGCCCGCGGGCGAGCCGGTGTCCGGCGAGCCCGCGGCGTCGCCGGGCTCGCTCGGGGAGCCGGCCGTCGCCGCCCACCTCGAGGGGATCGACGCCCCGGACGGCCCCGCGTGGGTCTGGGAGGTGCTCGACGCCGCCGGGGACGTCGCTGGCCGGGTCACGCTCGCCGACCTCGGGCTCGGGCCGGTGGACACCCTCTCGCTCTCGCCGGCGGACCTGGCCGACGCCGTGCTGGACGCCGGTCTCGTCGATGGAGGCGTCGCTGTGGATCCCCTCGTGCGCGAGGCCGGCCCACCAGCGCACGCACGGGCCCGGGCGGCATCGGACGTGCTCGGCACCCGGCCCGTGGTACCGGCCGATCTCACCGTTGACGGGGTCTCACCGGACGCCGCCCCATCGGACGACGCCGTGCACGCTGAGCTGCTCGCGCGCTACGCGACGGTGCACGCCGCCGGCACCGCGCTCGCCGGGCGCCTGGCCGCGGCGGCCGGGGCCGGGACCGAGGACGAGCAGCGGACGGCGCTGCGGGACGCCCTGCGCTGGGGCGTCACTCCTCTGCGGGCCGACGAGCCCCCGCGGGCGACGCGGGTGGCGCGCGCCGCTGCCGCTGTCGCCGAGCGCCTGAGCCGATCCCCGAACCCGTCCGACGCCGCCACCCAGGCGGTCGAGACCCTCGCCCGTGCGCTCGCCGAGCTCGTCTCGCCGGAGGGACGGCTCCCGGTGCTCTCGCGGATGGAGCCGGTCGACCTGCCGGTCACCTTCGTCCCCGAGCCGCCGCTCATCGGGGACAGCCTTGACCCGGACTGGCTCGAGGTCGTCGCGGCCGTGCGCCCGCCGCTCGCGCGCCTGGAGGCGCAGCAGCTCGACCGCGCGCTGCGCGACGCCGGACCGTTCGCGTCCTGGTCGACCTTCCCCGGCGATCCGTGGCAGCTCAGCGCCGGCGCCGGCGACCCGGTCCCGGCCTCGCCCCGGCTGTTCGCGGCGTTCGGCCCGGCGGGCGCGATGAACGGGGGAGCGGTGGCCCTGGGTCTGCTCGACAGCTGGGCGGAGACGGTGCCCGCGACCGAGCACACCAGCACCGTCGCGTTGCACGTCGACGCACCGGGGGCGAAGGCCCCCCAGGCGATCCTCGTCGCGGTGCCGCCGGACCTCGGCACGCCGCTCGACACCGAGACGCTCGTGGCCATCGTCGCCGAGACCCGCGAACTCGCCCACGCCCGCGCGGCCCGTCCGGCCGACGTCGACCTCTACGCCAGTGGCCTGCCGCTCGCCCTCCTGCCCGCTCGTCCCGCCGGCGTCGACCTCGACCGGACCTAGGAGGCCGAGGATGCCCTACCGCTACGACCTGGTGCGTCGGCTCGAGCCAGCCCGACCCGCCGGTGACCTCGACCGGGGCTTCCGGGCCGAGATCGCCGACCCCGCGTGGTTCCTCGCCGTCCAATGGAGGATGGGCGAGCACGCGGGGGAGGACGCCGCGTCCCCGGTCGGGGTCACGATCGCCGCGTCGGCCACCCCCCTCGACCCGCTCGGAGGCGATCCCGCGCTCGACCCCCAGGTGGTCCCCGCGGAGATCCTGGTGGAAGCCGAGGCGGGCGACTGGTGGACGCCTGGACGCCGCGTGCGCATCGGGCTGTCCGTCGGCGCGGCGCACCCCCTGCCCGACGATCCGTCGCTGCTGCTGGAGGGCCTGCCCCCGCCGTACGACGGCCTGCGCGGCCTCGACGGCCGCACGTTGTACGAGCGACGCGATGAGCTCGGTCTGCCGGAGTCGGCGTTCGCCGGGGTGCCGACGTCGGAACCCCCGGACTGTTGGGATCCGGCGGAACTGGTGCACACGGCCCGCTTCACCGCGGGCGGCTCCGAGCTGGACCTCCCGCGTCACGACGGAGGCGACGTCGACTGGTACGCCGTGTCGGCCACCCGTCCGGTCGTCCCTCCCGCACCCCCCGAGGAGCTGGAGCTCACCCCGGCACGACTGCGCTATCCCGGCGCCCCGCACCCGCGGTGGTGGCAGATCGAGAACGCCCGCGTCGACGTCGGCGGGTTCCCGCCCGACCGCAGCCACCTGGCAACGATGTTGTTGATCGACCTCGTCGTGTCCCACGCCGACAACTGGTTCACCGTGCCGGTCCCGGGCCGGGTCGGCACCGTGTCGACGCTGCACGAGGTCGTGGTCCGCAACGCGTTCGACGAGAAGATCACGCTCGGCACCCCGGCCACCTGGGGGCTCTTCCACGTCGACGGGCTGGACCCCACGTCGCTGGTCGTCTGGCCGACCACGACCACGCCGCTCTGCGGCCCGGTCGAGGACGACGTCCTGCTCGGCGTCGACGAGGACGCCAACGTGCTCTGGGCGATCGAACGCCGCGTCGCCGGACGCGACCTCGCTCCACCGGACCCGCCCGTCGCCCCCGCGCCGCCTGTCCCCGACGGCGAGCTGCGGGCGGACCTGCCCGCGACCTACCGGTACCGGCCAGGGACGCCCGCACCCCGCTACTGGCATCCCTACGTCGTCGCGGACGATCCCGCCGCTCCGCGCCGCTTCGTGCAGGGAACCCTGCTCGACCTCGAGCAGCGGCCGCCGGTGCCGCTGCCCGAACCGCGCACGCCCCTGCTGCGCAACCCTGCGGCGGGACCGGCCGACCCCGTGCACCACCTCGAGCCGGCCACGGTGCCGACCACGGGGCTGCACCTGGAGCGCCGCTGGATGCTCGGGCGCGCCGCCGACGGGAGGCCGCAACTGTGGCGCCAGCGCCGCCGGCTGCCCAACCTCGCGCTACCGGCGTCCGGGCTGCGGTTCGACGTCCTCGAGGAGACCCCCGCGGTGTCCCCTCCCCGGTGAGCGCCGGGACGAGCCACCGCAGGAGCCCGGATCGCCGGGCCGGCGTGACAGGAGGAGCCGTGCCGAGCTCTCGGACGAGGATGCCCGCACGACCGCTCGTGCTCCTGCTCGCCGGAGCGCTCGTCCTCCTCGTCGTCTGTGTCGCCCTGCTGGTGCTGAGCCGAGCACCCGGGTCCGTCGTGGCGCTCGAGGTGTCGAAGGTCCTGATGTCGCTCATCGTCGCCATCATCGTGACGGGCTACATCACGTCGACCCTGAACAGGCAGGCTCAACGTCGCAGCGAACGGATCGCCAGGCTGGGCGCGCTGTCGTCGGCACTCCAGGAGCTCAAGGGCGCCTACGAGCAGATGTCGGTCGCGAGGACCATGCTCCGGGCCGATCTCAGCGGCCGCGCGTTCGAGGAACAGCTACCGGCGATCCTCGACTGCCGATCTCGCCTCCAACGAATCGAACGCGACCGGGTCGTCGCACTCGACGCACTGACCGGCGAGCACGGGCCCATCTCCGACATGGTCGCGTTCACCCGAGGAGTCAAGAACGTCTACATCGCGAACCACGCCCTGATCCGCCGCAGCTCACTGCTCGACGAACGGCGACGCAAGCGCGTGGTGGACGGGGAGGAGGCGCCGGACTCACCGGCGGCCTCCGCGCTGGACCCGGGTCAGCTCGTGGACGCCGAGTTCCTCCAGGTCCTCACCGCCCCGAGGCCCGTGTGGCGCGGGAAGACGTTCTACCTGGGTTACGTCAGCGCAAAGAACATCCTCGAGGGCGAGATCCTGGAGATCCGGGAACGTCTCGGCTAGGGGGGAAGGGTCCCCGCCGACGGTCGTGGTCGATTCGTCCTGCCAGACCACCAGCCCGGGTGCGGTGCCCGAGTCACGTCACGGCCTCCGCGTCCGTGCGCCGTCGCGCACCGAGACGGTGGCCCGCACGCGGCCAGTGTCGTGGGGGTCCTCGATGCTGATGCGGTAAAGGACGTCGTCGCCGCAGAGAGGTACACGTCGGGTCCGTTCGAGCGCGCAGGCGGCGGCGCTGCGCTCGATGGCCCAGCCCTTCACGACGCCGCTCGGGTCGAGGACGCGCCCGCCGTCAGGGCGGCGGCGGTGGGCGGAGAACGCCGCTGATGGCCCGTCGGCGGCGTCGTCGGCGGGGTCACTCTTCGTGGTGCATGGTCACTTCGGAGGGAGGCCCCAGGTGGGAACGAATGCTACTGGCGCGCGCGATCTGGGGCGGTGTCCTCGGGCTCGACGGGTTCCGGCTGGTCGCGGCCGACGAGCACGACGGCGAGCTTGAGCCGACGGTGGAGGCCAAGAACGACGCGCTCGGCTGTTCCGGTTGCGGCGCGGCCGCCACCGCGCACGTACGCCGACCGGTGCGGGTGCGCGACCTGCCCGTGGCCGGCCGACCGACGACGCTGATCTGGATCAAGCGGCTCTGGCGGTGCCGCCACCGGCGTCGCGAGACCCGCACCTGGTCGGAGACCAGCGGCGAGATCGCCGCCCGGGCCTCGGTGAGCACCCGCGCCCCCGGGGAGGCGTGCCGCCGGGTCGGGCAGGTCGGCGAGTCGGTCGCGCTGTCGCGACCGACCTGGGGCTGGGCTGGGGGATGGTGATGCCGCCGTGGCCAGGCACGGCAGCCCGCTGGTCGACGACCCGGCCCGACTCGAGGGTGTGGCCGCGCTCGGGGTCGACGAGACGGCCTACCTGGCCGACACCGCCAGCCATGGCACCGAGTTCGCCACCGGGCTGATCGACCTCACCGCCCGAGCGGGTCACCGGCGCGGCTGCTGGACATCGTGCCTGGTCGCAGCGGAGTCGTGCTCTCGGCGTGGCTGCGCGAGCGCGACCTGGGCTGGCGTGGCGGGGTGCACGTGGCCGCGCGGGACCCGTTCCGCGGGTACGCCTCGGCGCTGCGCGCCCAGCTGCCGCACGCGCTGCGGGTGCTCGACGCGTTCCACGTCGTGCGGTGCGGGTTCGACGCGGTCGACCAGGTCCGCCGCCGGGTCCAGCAGGAGACACTCGGGCACCGCGGCCACGACCACCACAGCAACACCTCGTGGGCCTGGCTGCTGGCCGGGCTCGCCGTCGGTGACCCCGACGGGGAGGTCGCCGCCGCGTGGATCGCCGCCCATGAGCTGCGGCTGCTCTACCGCCACCACACCCCGCCAGCGCCGCGGCGGCGTTCTGCCGGGCTGGCGTTCTGCGCCGACTCCGAGGTCCCCGAACTGCACCGCCTGGCCCGCAGCCTGGACTCCTGGCGCGAGGAACTGCTTGCCCGCTTCACCGTCGCCCGCGTGTTCAAGAGACCGACCGGGGCGGTCAACCCTGCTGATCAATAAGATCAAGCGGGTCGGGTCGACGTTGTCACTCAAAACTTCACCCGATGGCAGAACGGCCTCAACGATGTACCGCCCGGCAGGCAGGGAGAACTCGGCGGGTGGCACATTCCAGCCGAGCGTGTTTGACTCGTCGAGGGAAGATCGCGATCGCACGGCACCGGAGTCGGGAGGCGACAGCCAAGGCGGTACAGACGCGGACTTCGACGTCTTCGACGAGCTCCGGCGGGTCCTGCGGCCCGGGGGCCGCGTCGTCGTCCTGGACACCGACTGGGATTCCGTGGTCTGGCACGCCGACGACCGGGACCTACCCGGCGGGTCATGGCGGTCTGGGAGGAGCACCTGGTCGACCCGCGCCAACCCCGCGTGCTGCCTGGGCTTCTGGAGCGAGCCGGGTTCCGCGTCGTCGACCGGCAGTTGATCTCGCTGTTCAACCCCAACTACGAGGAAGACTCCTACAGCGCCGGCACCACGATGTCATCGGCGACTTCGTCACCGGTCGGCAGGGGCTCACTGCTCACGACGTAGAGCGACGGGCCCTCGACCTGCGGTCGCGCGGTACCGACTACCTACCCAGCGTCAACCGCTATTGCTTCGTCGCCGTGACTCCCGACGGAGCGGACGATGCTCGGGACCGGACCGGCCCCGCTCGAGCCGCAACGCCCTCCTAGTATTGAGGGGAGGCCCGCAGTTCTATGCACCCGCTGGCCGACCACGGCTCCGATAACCGGCTTCTATGCCACTTGCGCCCGCCGGCGGCCGTTCAGAGATAGCCAAGCACGGCGGCGGGCGTGCTGCGAAGGGTCGGTTTGGTGGTCGTCCAGAATAGTTTGTATACGGTGCCGGCCCAGTTCATCGACGGTGCACCAGAGCGACAAAGCCGAGTGGCCGGTGCGGGCGCTTGATCAGCGTGTCGCTGTTCCGCGCGGGAGTGGCTGGGAGCCCAAGGGCTTCGGCGACGACGCGGGACGGAGACCACCCGCCGCTGCTCCAGCCCTGCGCGATCACAACGGTTGGCTCAAGGATGTCGATGGTGCGTCGTAGGTGGGTCGCGCAGCGCTGATACATCGTTGGGGTTCCTTGACCCTTGGCGCTGGCGCCGGGGATGTGTGAGCACAGGGTCGCATTTACGAGCGCAGACCGGTCGAACACATGGACGCCGCCGAGGATGTCATCAGCGTCAGGATCGGACCCGAGCAGGACCTTGATCGCCGCCGCAGTTCCCTCCATATGCGGCGTTCGGGGAAAGGGTCGTGCGGTCTCCGGTTTGGCCGATGCGACCTGGGCAGAGCGGGAGTCCATCGTGACGTGCTCGTGGCCGCGCCCGGTCTGCTTGCCCACGACCAGGATGCGCAGACCTTGCTGATCGTCAGCCTCGTAGTGGCTACCGACGTGCGAGAGCTGGCCCACAGCTACCTCGCCGCGCCCACGGGTCGACATACGACAAGCCTCGGCGGACCGACACCAGACGACGCCCGTCGTCGACCGCGTGCCGGGCATACCGCTCCAGTTGAACGCGAGCCGCGTCCTTGGTAGGTGTGCTCGAGGGCGGGGGCAACGGTTGCATCCTGTGTCCGTTCTCGACGTGGGGACCGGCCTCTCCGCGTGCTCATATCTCCGCCCAGGGATGCCGGAGCAAATGGGTGACCGAGTCAGCGTAGATCAGAGGGCTACGTTCATCTGACATGGCTCGAGGGGGTCGGTCAGCGTGCCAGACCAAGAGCAATGAGCGGTCGGTGACGTCGCGGACGCATCGCTGGAGGCGATGGGCTAATGACCCCCAGGACTGTCACGCGTCGGCGGCCGGAGGGGTGGCGGCGGTGTTAGCCGCGGTGCCGCGGGCGACGGTGGGAGCTCGAGCGTCGGGCCCGGCTCGAGCGGCTCGGCCTCGACGGGCACCGGGGACTCGTGGTGTCCCCGGTGCTGGAGGGACTCGACGCGCAGACCGCGCTCGAGGTGGCCGAGAGCCACGGCATGGAGGGCATCGTCGTCAAGCGCCGCGACGCGCCCTACCGCCCGTGCCGGTCGCACGCCTGGGTCAAGACGCCGCTGTGACGCTGATCAGCTGCCGCATCGGGCGATCGCCCGCACTGCGCTGATCTGGCCTGCGGGTATGACCACATCTACGCCGCGGGTCCGAAGCGCTATGGAGGTGGCCGTGACGGAGAGGCGGTTGCCGCGTGCTGGACGCCGACCGACGCCCGCCCTCGCCAGAATCCCACGGTCCACGAGAGCGGTCTCTTGCACGCCGCTGGCGGGTAACGACGTCCCGAAGTAACGCTGGGGGCGACTGCACCGTGACGTTGATCGGCGGCACCTGGATGAGCACACCAACCTGTCGCTCTCGTACTGCGGCGCGGGCCGGCGAGCCCTACCGAAGTAGCGATGCGTGTCGAGCGGCCGGGCATGCTCACTCCGGCTACTGGGCCGGAGGCAGCAGGTGGGCGGCAGCGAAGCCGCTCGGTTCGTCGCCACCGCGGTGTCTACCAGGGGGTGCAGCCCGGCCATCGCAGCTCGACGCGATGTGGTTACCACATCGACTCAGCGCAGGCCCTGACGATCAAACACCTGTGCAATGGTGCCCGCGTCAAGAAGGCGCTCGTGTCGAGTGAACGACCCCTTGGCATGTCACCTTCGACGTTGCCTAGGTCGATGCCACGACCGATGGTCAGGACGCTATAGCTGAGACTATAGAAGCGATGGCACCAAGAATTGTCGTGATGCTAGCGAAGGTCGCCGCGTCGGAGGAAATTCTTCCTTGACGGACTGCATCGCCGACGACCATGCCGGCAATAAGAAACAACGCACCCCCGAGGCCAAATCGCACAAACCACGTTGCAGCTGGGTAGGCCGCCGCTGTCGGATAGAAGAGTAGAGAGAAGAGCACTAGTGCTAGCCAGGTCAATACACCTATAGCGGCACCGATGGTGATGAATTGAGCGCGTGACCGCCCCGACAACATCAAGCCCAATGCGTAACCGAATGCCAGAGCGGCAACGAAGAACAGAAGAACCTGACCAAGTTCAGATGGAATTTGAACAAGGATCACCGGCGTAAGAACGAGAAAAGCGATTGTCCAGGCGGCAGCCTTACCCGCTTGGGGCTTCTCGGTGGGCTGTGACATCGGTTCTCTCCGCATCTAACGGACAGCGACGACCTGCGGGAGATCTGAATTCCAACCCGCGTGCTCCTCTAAAGCCTCCATCCGCCGTGTAGGAGATGATGCGGAGGTATTGCAACTCCAGGCCATGTCGGCGAACAGCCTTCACCCGTACGGCGGTATATTGATACCGTATCAGACCAATATTCGTTCAGGCAGCTGGAACTAATAGCCGACAGGTGCCGCCCGCTCGGAGTACAGTTGTTGAGCTGGCTGCGCGCCTCAACGTGCTGCATGGGACGTTCCCTTAGTGGCTGGGCGCCGGCTGATCTAGGTGTCATGGACACACAAAGTCGTAGGAGGGTCACTTCAGGTGACTAGTGCGTTGACCACGAAGGTTCGCCGGGCTCGCGACACGCCTCGTAGGTGCAACGCTGTGAGGGAGCAAGATCTCATTCTCGGGCCCGACTGCAGGTCGGGACCGGGAGTGGAGCGCGATGGCCG
>NZ_JBHSKG010000031.1:0-44856 GCF_042657905.1 Actinomycetospora rhizophila
GACATCCGCGCCTGGATCAAGGCCTGGAACGACGACCCCAAGCCCTACGTCTGGACCAAGACCGCCGACGAGATCCTCGACAGCATCGCCAACTACTGCCGGCGAATTTCTGACTCAGGACACTAGGACGTCTCCCGCCGCGGGCGTCGTGCCGCCTCCCGCGCCGCCGCGTGTGCGTGCGCCTCGTCGAGGAGCCCCAGCACCTGCGGCCACGTCCGGTCCGGGTTGAGCACGCACACGAAGCCGTACGCGCCGTAGACCGGGTGCGGCATCAGCACGTCGAGTGCGGTGAGGTCGTGCTCGGCCAGGTCGGTGCGACCGCCGACGACCTCGGCCGCACGCTCCCGCGGCAGCCCGATGTTCAGGCGGAACACGCCGGGCCGGTCGAGGTCGGACGCCGTGTCGTGGGCGTCGGAGGTCACCACCGTGGCCCACCCGTTCCGGGGGCGCTGCTCGTAGGTGCCGTCCGGGTCGCAGATGGCGAAGACGTCCCCGTCCGCCTCGATGATCAGCGTGTCGGGGTGGCGGAGCGCGGCCGTCACGGTCTCGAGGTCCATGCCCGCAGACCAGCACGGTTCCGTGATCGTTCGTCCGTGGCGAGTGGCCCACATCACATCCGGGCGAGCGGCGACGACCCCGCCGTCGCTGGTGGCTCAACGGCCGGCGGAGCCGTCCCGACCGCCGGCCGTCGGCCAGCAGTGCCCAATCGTTTCCCGAACCGGGGCCCCTCCGAAACGGGGCGGGCGGCGTCACCTGCGTCCGGGTTGCGCCGCTGGTCGGCGCGGGTTCCTCAGCTCGTCAGCAGCAGCCCCCACCACACGGCGCAGTACGCGCCCCAGACCGCCCAGGCGGCGCCCGCCCACCGCCGATCCGCGCGCGCGACGCCGACGAGGGCGAGCGGCCGCCAGCGCGACGGCCACCGGGCCCGCGGTGGTCAGCAGGACCTGGCCGAGGGCGGTGCACGCGAGGGCTCCCGCACGACTGTCCGCCGTGAAGAACGGGGCGGTGCTCCAGCCCCACCAGCGCCCACCGAGCCGACCAGGACGATCATGTAGAGCGCCAGGCCCGCCCGACCCCGGTCGCCGGGCCCCGCTTGAGCGGCAGGTGCGGTCATGTCGGGCTCCTCGGGTCGGGTGACCTTCGGACGTCGGCACCGGCCGGTGATGTTCCCGCGCGGGGACGACGATCGCCGAGCGTTCCCTGCCGCTACCCTTCTCCCGGGCCCCCGTAGCTCAGGGGATAGAGCACGGCTCTCCTAAAGCCGGTGTCGCAGGTTCGAATCCTGCCGGGGGCGCTCGGGTCGTGCGGAACACCTCCATGCCGACGATGCGGCCTCGCCCCGCCGATCTGGCCCCCGCCGCGGTCGGCGCGAGCATCCCGGTGCGAGCGCGCACGCCGGCCCGGTCGGCGATCCTTGATGACTCGGATGCATCAACCGACCGAAAGATCGCTATTTCACGAATCAGGTGTGGTGGGTCCACGCTGCTCCGAGCCGGCGGCGACGTCGAGCCGGTCATCTGACATCGAACGGCGTCGCGGAGGACGACATGACCCGGACCGCGCCGGGCGGGGGCCTCGCCGACGCGCTCGCCGGCTGGAGCCCCGCCGCCCGTCACAGCGCACGAGTCGTCGATCCGTGGCCGGCGTCGGCGTTCACGGCCCTGCTCGACAGCACGCCTCCGTCCCTCGGGGCCGGTGACCCCCTGCCGCCCTTCTGGCACTGGTTCACCCTGCTCGATCACCCGGCGACCGCCGAGATCGGCGAGGACGGGCACCCCGTCGACGGGCCGTTCCTCCCCCCGATCCCGGGACGGCGACGCATGTTCGCGGGAGGGCGGCTCGAGCTCACCGGAGCGATCGACATCGGCGTGCGCCTCGACTGCCGCGAGTCGGTGGCCGACGTGACCGTGAAGGCCGGGCGCAGCGGTGAGATGGCGTTCGTGACGGTGCGCCGCGAGCTCGCGGCCGACGGCGAGCCCGTCGGCGTCGAGGAGCAGGACATCGTCTACCGCTCCGAGCCCGGCGACGCGCCGAGGCGCGAGCTCGCCCGCCCCGTCGACGACGGCGTCGAGCTGCCCGGGCCCTGGCGACGCGAGCTCGCCACCGACCCGGTCCTGCTGTCGCGCTTCAGCGCCCTGACCTACAACGGGCACCGCATCCACTACGACGCCCCGTACGCCACGGGCGTCGAGGGCTATCCGGACCTGGTGATCCACGGGCCCCTGCTGGCCCTGCTCGCCCTCGAGCTGCCCCGCCTCCACGCACCGGCGCAGACCGTGCGCACGGCCTCGTACCGGCTCGTCCGGCCCGCCTTCCACCCCGCGACCCTCGTCGCCGCCGGGGGTCCCACCGACACGGGTGCCGACGTCGCCGTCGCCGCCGCGGGCACCGCGCCGTCGCTCACCGCCTCCGTCCGGTTCCGCTGACCGGGCACGTCTCCGTCAGCCACCGCAGCAGCCCGAGAGGACACCCCGTCATGGCAGAGCTCGACTCCGAGGAGCAGGCCGTCGTCGACCTCGTCCGCGAGTTCGTGGACCGCGAGGTCAAGCCGCAGGTCCGCGAGATGGAGCACGCGAACTCCTACCCGGAGAAGTTCATCGAGCAGATGAAGGAGCTCGGCGTCTTCGGGCTCGCCATCCCCGAGCCCTGGGGCGAGGTCCCGGTCTCGATGCCCTGCTACGCCCTGGTCACCGCCGAGCTGGCCCGCGGCTGGATGAGCCTCGCGGGTGCGATGGGCGGCCACACGGTGGTCTCCAAGCTGATCGTCGAGTTCGGCACCCAGGAGCAGAAGGACCGCTACCTGCCCCGCCTCGCCACCGGGGAGCTCCGGGCGACGATGGCCCTCACCGAGCCCGGCGGCGGCTCGGACCTGCAGGCGATGACGACCCACGCGCGCCGCGACGGCGACGGCGACGGCTACGTCGTCAACGGTGCCAAGACCTGGATCACCAACGCGCGGCGCTCCGGGCTCATCGCCCTGATGTGCAAGACCGACCCGCAGGCCACCCCGAAGCACAAGGGCGTCTCGATCCTGCTCGTCGAGCACGGCCCGGGCCTGACCGTCTCGAAGGACCTGCCCAAGATGGGCTACAAGGGCGTCGAGTCCTGCGAGATCGTCTTCGAGGACCACCGCGCGCCCGCGGACGCGCTGCTCGGCGGCGTCGAGGGCAAGGGCTTCGCGCAGATGATGAAGGGCCTCGAGACCGGCCGCATCCAGGTCGCCTCCCGCGCGCTCGGCGTGGGCACCGCCGCGCTCGAGGACGCCCTGCGCTACGCCCAGGAGCGCGAGAGCTTCGGCAAGCCGATCTGGCAGCACCAGTCCATCGGCAACTACCTCGCCGACATGGCCACGAAGCTCACCGCGGCGCGCCAGCTGATCCTCCACGCCGCGCGGAAGTACGACGCCGGGCAGCGCTGCGACATGGAGGCCGGGATGGCCAAGCTCTTCACCTCCGAGGTCGCGATGGAGGTGGCGCTCGACGCCGTGCGCGTCCACGGCGGGTACGGCTACTCCACCGAGTTCGACGTCGAGCGTTACTTCCGCGACGCGCCGCTGATGATCGTCGGCGAGGGCACCAACGAGATCCAGCGCAACGTCATCGCCTCCCAGCTCGTCAAGCGCGGAGGTCTCGACCGCTGGTAACGGAGGCCATGCCGAGCCGGACGCGGCGGGATGATGACCCGGTGACGACGATCGACGACCTCGCGTGGTTCGTGACGCTCGCCGAGACCGGTCACGTGACGCGTGCCGCGGAGCAGCTCAACGTCTCGCAGCCGACGCTCTCCCGGGCCCTCGCGCGCCTCGAACGGCAGGTGGGGGCGCCCCTGTTCGACCGGATCCACAAGCGGCTCCGGCTCAACGAGTCCGGCCGGGTCCTGCTCGCACACGCGCGGCGCTCGCTCATGGAGCTGGACGTGGCCCGGGATCGCATCGCGACCCTGCGGGACCCCGACCGCGGGACGGTCCGGCTGGCCTTCCTGCACTCGGTCGCGAGCTGGCTCGCGCCGGAGGTCCTGCGGACCTTCCGCGCGGCGGCACCCGACGTCACCTTCGAGCTCACGCAGGCGGCCGGGCACGAGATCCTGGACCACCTCCGCGAGGGGCGTGTCGACGTCGCGCTCACCGCACCCCGTCCCGACGAGGAAGCGATCACCTGGTCCCCGCTCCGGCGCGAACAGCTCTGCCTCGCGGTCCCCGGCGGCCACGACCTCGCGGGGCGCGACGACATCGATCTCGCCGACGCCACCGACGAGCCGTTCGTCATGCTGCGCGAGCCGATCGGCCTGCGCCGGCAGACCGACGACCTGTGCGCGCGCGCCGGCATCACGCCGAGGATCGCCTTCGAGAGCACCGAGATCGGCACCCTCGAGGGGCTCGTCGCCGCGGGTCTCGGCGTGGCGATCGTGCCCGCCCCGCGCCCCCACCGCGCCGAGCCCGGCGTCGTCTACGTCCCGCTCACCGACGCCGCGGCCCACCGCGTCATCGGCCTGGCCTGGCCGCGCGACCGCCCGCGCTCCCCCGTCGTCGCGCGGTTCGCCGCGTTCGTCACCGCGGGTACGGGGTCCGCCGAGGGGAGCGCGGAGGGCTCGCGGGCGGCCGATCCGGGGTGACGGCTGTCGGCGAGCTCCCCGGTCGCCCGCTCAGCCCGCGACCGCGGGCACCACGAGCACGCGACCGCCGCGCGCGGCGGTGACGACGAGCTGCTCGCCGGCGAGGCAGACGTTCGTCGGGAAGGTGCGCTCGCCGAGGTCCAGACGTTCGTGCAGCTCGCCGGAGGGCGTGTAGACGAAGACGGCGTCGGCGGCGGGGGCCGCCGCGTAGAGCAGCCCGCGGGCGTCGAGCGCGAGCCCGTCCGGGCCCCCGTCGGGCAACCGCGGTCCCGTGTCGAGGGGCCGGAGCCGCCCGTCCTCCCACCGGTGCCGTCGGATCCGCTCCTCCTCCGTGTGCGCCAGCCACAGCGTCGCGGTGTCCCGGTCGAACGCCAGGCCGTTGGGGAAGTCCTGCTCGTCGAGCAGGGTCTCGCTCTCTCCCGTCGCGGGGTCGAGGGCGAGGAGACGGCCGTGGTCGGTGTCGCCGGGCGGTCCCGGGTCGGTGAACCAGAGGCGTCCGTCCGGGCCGACGACCAGGTCGTTGGGGGCCCGCGTGCCGGGTACCGGCAGGTCGAGGACCGTGCCGCCGACGATCCGTTGCAGCCCCGGCCGGGTCGGCCGCGACGAGCGGCTGGACGTCACCGCGCCGGCGTTCTGGGCGACCCAGACCGCGCCGTCATCGGTCTCGGCGAGCCCGTTGGGCCCGCCGCCGACCTCGACGGTCCCGCGGACGCCGCCGCGCTGGAGGTCGATCTCGACCACGAGGCCGCGGGACAGGGCGACCACGAGCAGCCGGCCGTCGCGGGTGATCAGGGGGCCTTCGGTGAACCCGATGCCCTCGGCGAGGACCGCCGGGGAGCGCGCCGCCGTCATCGCGTCCTCCTCGCGAGCTCGTCGCGCAGCAGCTGCTTGCTGACCTTGCCGGTGGCCGTCAGCGGGATCTCCCCGGTGGCGAGCAGCTCGATGCGCGACGGGACCTTGTAGCTGGCGGCGCGCTCGCGGATCCAGGCGACGAGCGCGTCGGGCAGGTCGGTCGCGGGACGGGAGGCCACCACCGCGGCCACCATCGTCTCGTCGCCGTCCTCGCCCGGCACGCCGACCACATAGGCCTCGGCGACGGCGGGGTGGGCGATCAGCAGGTCCTCCACCTCGACGGGCGCGATGTTGATGCCCTTGACCTTGAGCATCTCCTTGCGGCGCCCGACGACCCGCAGGCGCCCGTGCTCGTCCAGCTCCCCGAGGTCGCCGGTGCGCATCCATCCGCCGGGCCGGAACGTCCCCTCGTCCAGGTCGGCCCGTCCGAGGTAGCTGTCGATGACGCATCCGCGCAGCTCGATCTCCCCGGTCCCTCCCGCCGGCAGGACGGCGCCGTCGGGGTCGCAGATGCGCAGCTCCTGGGTCGGCAGGACCGTGCCGCTGGTGTGCAGGCGCACCTCGCGGTCGTCGTCGGCGTCGGACATCGCCGAGTGCCCGTACGCCTCGGAGAGCCCGTAGACGCTGCAGACGCGCTCGACGCCGAGCTCGTCGACGACCAGCCGCTTCTCCTCGGCGCTGAAGCCCGTGGTCCCGGTGCGCAGCGAGGAGATGTCGTGGTCGGCGAACGTGGGCGCGGCCAGGAGCAGCCGGGTGGTCGCGCCGAAGCCGTAGTAGACGGTGCAGCGCTCGCGGGCGATGAACGCCAGCGACCGGTCGCCGTCGAGACGCGACTCGAGGCACAGCGTCGCGCCGGCACCGACGGCGACGGGCAGGGCGTTGGAGCACCCGTAGCCGAAGAACATCGGTGCACCCAGCCAGATCCGGTCGTCCGGACGCAGGTGCAGGCGCCGGGCGATCTCGCGGGTGTTGGCCATCAGCTTGCCGTGCTCGAGGGGCACCGGCTTCGGGCGCGCGGTGCTGCCGCTGGTGAAGAGGATCAGCGCCACGTCGGTGGGCCCCGGACCCGGCAGCTCGACGGGCGGCGGGTCGGCGGCCAGGGGGAGGTCGTCGCCCTCACCCCACAGCAGGACGCCGTCCGACGGGCGGCGCGGGAACCCGGCGGACTCCAGCTCGGCCACGGTGTCGCGGCCGAACACGGCGCGGTCGGTGACCACGAGTGCCACGTCGGCCTCCGCGAGGACGTGTCCGAGCTCCGCGGCGCGGTACCAGGTGTTGAGCGGGACGACCGTCAGCCCGGCGCGGTGGGCCGCCAGCGCCGTCACCACCCAGCGCACCCCGTTGGGGAGCAGGACCGCGAGCCGGTCGCCCGGCCGCAGCCCGCGGCGGACGAGATCGGCGGCCAGGCGCGTGCTCCGGTCGCGCAGCGCGCCGTAGGTGACCCGGCCCTCGTCCCCGACGACGGCCTCCGCGCCGGGCGGCGCGAGGTCGACGGCGTCGACGAGGGTCCGCGCGGGGCCGTCGGCCACGGAGGACTCTCCGTGGGGACGCGTCACATCCGTGATCATTGATACTCCTTCGGGTCGGGGAGAGGCACCACACCTCCGGCCCGCGTCAGTCGCTGAGGACCCCGGAGCGCTTGAGCGCCGCGACGACCTGGTCGCCCTCGTGCTGCATGTGCTCCCGGTTGGTCCGGTCGGCCTCGCGCGCGTCGCCGGCCCGCAGGGCGGCGACGATCGCGGCGTGCTCCTCGTTGGCCTCGGCACTCGCCGCCGCCGGCAGGCTGTAGACCTCCCGGGGGAGGTTGCGCGACAGGTGGCGCAGCACCGAGAGGGTGCGGCGGCTGGCTCCCGTGTGGTTGATCAGCGAGTGGAACTCCCAGTTCAGGTCGTGCAGGAGCTCCGGGTCGTCGCTGCCCGCCATCCGTGCGTGCAGGTCCTCGAGGCGTTCCAGCACGGGTTCGGTGATCCGCCGGGCCGCGCCCGCCGCGGCGAGACCCTGCGCCATGCCGTAGATGCGGTAGTGGTCCTCGATGTCCTCGGCCCGGATCGGCACCACGTAGGTGCCCCGGTGCGGCTCGGAGGCCACGAGGCCGTCGGCCTCGAGCGAGATGAGTGCCTCGCGGACCGGCAGGCGGCTCACGCCGAGGTCCGCGGCGATGGTGTCCTGCGGGACGCGCTGACCGGCCGCGAGTGTCCCGTCGAAGATCATGCTGCGGATGTACTCCGCGACCTCGATGCCGCTGCGTCGCCGTTGGATCGTCGGCCGGCCCGCCCGGCGTCCCGTCACGTCCGCCTCCTGCTCTCGCCGTCGCGGATAACGTATCAGCGCGGAGGGCCCGGTCCCGGCCGCGCTCACGACGCCCCCACCCCGACCGCGACACCCCAGCGCCCGAGCACGTCCTCGGCCGGGTCGGTGGGCCGGGTCCGCAGGGGTGTCCCGGACAGCCGCGGCGCGGGCGCCGGTCCGGGGTGGCCGTCCGCGTCCCGCACGAGGGTGGCGCGGGCGGCGAGGTGCGGGTCTGCGGCGGCCTCGCGCATGCTGAGGACCGGCGTCACGCAGGCGTCGACGCGGTCGAACCGATCGGTCCACTCCGAGCGGGTGCGGGTGGCGAACGCCGCGGCCACGAGGCGCTTGACCTCGGGCCACCGTGCCCGATCCCACTGATCGCCCACGACCTGCGGGTCGAGCCCGAGGCCGTCGAGCACCCGGTGCCAGAACTGCGGCTCGATACTGCCGACGGCCATGTACTCGCCGTCGGCCGTCGCGTAGACGTCGTAGAACGGGGCGCCGGTGTCGATGTCGTTGGTCCCCGGCTCGCCCGGCCAGCGTCCCTGCGCGGCGCGGCTCCAGATCCCCGTCATCAGCAGGCTGACCCCGTCGACCATGGCGGCGTCGACGACCTGTCCCCGGCCGGTGCGGCCGCGCTCGAGCAGCGCAGCGAGCACGCCGAAGGCCAGCAGCATCCCCCCGCCGCCGTAGTCGCCGACCAGGTTGAGGGGCGGGACCGGCGCCTTGCCACGACGGGCGATCGAGCGCAGCGCGCCGGTGAGCGCCAGGTAGTTGATGTCGTGGCCGGGCTGGTGGGCGCGGGGGCCGTCCTGTCCCCAGCCGGTCATCCGGCCGTAGACCAGCCCGGCGTGGCACGACTCCGGGCCGAGGCCCAGACGCTCCATGACGCCCGGCCGGAACCCCTCGAGCAGGACGTCGGCCCGGGCGACGAGCCCCCGGGCGGTGGCGAGGTCGGCCCCGTCCTTGAGGTCGAGCCCGATCCACGGGCGGCCGCGCAGCAGCGCGCCCCCGTCGCCCGGGCCCCCGGGACGGTCGACGCGGACGACGTCGGCACCCGCGTCGGCGAGCAGCATGCTGGCGAACGGTGCCGGACCGAGGCCGCCGAACTCGACGACCCGGACACCTGTCAGCGGTCCGTTCATGATGTCCACCTCCGGTGGTGTCAGGCGGCGTAGGGGTCGGACACGCTGCGGCCGCCGCAGACGGGCAGCACCTGCCCGGTGACGTAGGTCGCGCCCGCGAGGAAGGCGACCGCGTCGGCGACGTCCTCGGGGCGCCCGGCACGGCCGACCGGGATCGCGTCGAGCGTGCGCCGCCGGATCTCCGGCGGGAGGGCGTCGGTCATCGCGGTGTCGACGAAGCCCGGCGCGAGCGCGTTCACGGTGATCCCGCGGGGCCCGAGCTCGAGGGCGAGGCTGCGGGTGGCGCCGACGAGCCCGCCCTTGGCGGTCGAGTACGCCGTCGACCCGAAGGTCCCCAGCCACGCGCGGGAGGCGAGGTTGACGACGGCGCCGCCGCCACGCCGGACCATCCCGGGCGCGGCCAGCCGCGTCAGAGCGAGGGGTCCGAGGAGGTTGACGGCCTGCAGGCGCCGGAACACGGCCGGATCGAGCTTCGCCAGCCGCGCGTCGCGCAGGACGCCCGCGCAGTTGACCAGCACGGCCGTCCCCCCGAGGTCGTCGCAGGCGGCGACGGCGGCGCGGCGGGAGGCGGCGTCGGCCACGTCGAGGACGAACCCGTGCGCGCCGGGGAGCGCCGCCGTGGTCGCCTCGACCGCGTCCGCGTCGAGGTCGGCCACGACGACGGTGTGGCCGGCGGTGGCCATCCGGGCGGCGATGGCGCGGCCGATGCCGCCCGCGCCGCCGGTCACGAGGGTGACGGGTGCGGTGTCGATCGTCGGGGCGCTCACGGTCGCAGCCTCCCCAGGTCGGTGCCCGCGGTCAGGTAGACCTCCTGGCCGGTGACGTCCGCGCCGGCGTCGCCGAGGAGGGCCTCCAGCCCCGCGGTCAGCGCCCGGATCGAGGGGGCGGCGGCGTCGACCGCGAGCACGTTGACCGTGACGCCGTCGCGCGCCAGCTCGATGGCGAGGGTGCGGGCCATCGAGAGCACGCCGTTGGTGACCGCCGAGGCCGCGACGCCGCCGGGGATCCCGAGGAGCGGGGCGTGGGGCAGCACGACCACCAGCCGCCCGCCCCCGCTGAAGGCGCCGGCGGCGCGCTGCACCTCCGCGAGGACGGCCACGAGGACGTCGCCGACGTCGCGGTCGAGGCGCTCGTCGTCGAGGTCGGCCAGGGGTGCCGGCGCCGGCACCCGCGGCACGATGCAGCAGGCGGGAGCGAGGCCGGGCGTGACGGCGGCGAGGGCCTCGCGCACGGCCGGGACGAGCGCTCCGTCCCCGCGCACCGCCGCGACCAGGTCGCGGCGGTCGTCGAGCATGCCGGTCATCGCGCCATCACCACGGTGGTCACCGAGCCCCCGTCCGTGCCGTTGACGGTGCCGCCCTTGCAGTAGGCGAGGCCCGTGCGGGCGTTCTCGACCTGGCGGCCGCCGGCGCTGCCGCGCAGCTGCCAGGTCAGCTCGCACACCTGGGCGGCACCGGTCGCGCCCACCGGGTGGCCGCGGGACAGCAGGCCGCCCGACGGGTTGACCGGGAGCCGGCCGCCCAGCGCGGTGTGACCGGCCGCGGTCCACGCGGCACCCTCGCCGCGCGGGACCAGCCCGAGGCCCTCCATCCGCACGATCTCGGCGATCGTGAAGCAGTCGTGCATCTCGACCAGGTCGACGTCGTCCGGGCCGACCCCCGACAGCGCCCAGGCCTGCTCCCCCGCCCGCCTCGACACGTCCTCGGCGTTGAGGTCCCCGAGACCCGTCTGGACCGAGCCGCTGACCAGGCCGACGCCCAGCACCCGCGGCGCCGGCCCGTCGATGCCGAGCCGGCGCAGGCCGGCCCGGCTGCACAGCAGGACCGCGGCGGCGCCGTCGGAGATCGGGCTGCAGTCGAGCAGCCCGAGCGGTTCGGCGATCGGGCGGGCGCCGAGGACCGTCGGGAGGTCGATCGGCTCCTGGTACTGCGCCCAGGGGTTGTGCACCGAGTGGGCGTGGTTCTTCACGGCGACCGCGGCGATCTGGTCGCGGGTCGCGCCGTGGTCGGCCATGTAGCGCCGGGCGCTCATCGCGTGCCCGGCGGCCATGACGTAGCCGACGGCCGCGTCGAGGTCGCCGGGGTCGGGCCGGACGCCGCCGGCGACGCGGTCGGTCATCTTCTCGACGCCGATCACCAGGGCCACGTCGTGCAGGCCGGCGGCCAGGGCCACCCACGCCTCGCGGATCGCGGTGGCGCCGCTCGCGCAGTAGTTCTCGTGGTTGGACACGGGGCGGCCGTCGAGGCCGAGCCGGGCGGCGACGCGCTGCCCCGCGACCGGCCCGCCGAAGACGTGGCCGACGTAGAGGCCGTCCACGGCGGCGAGGCCGGCCCCGGCGTCGTCGAGCGCCGTGCGGGCCGCCCGCACCGCCATGTCCTCGAGGGTGACCTCCGCCGGGTAGCGGCCGAAGCGGATCATGCCGACCCCGGCGACGTGGGCGGGCGCGAGCGTCATGCCGTCACCTCCGGCCCCGCGACGCGGAAGCGGTAGCCGAGCAGGGCGGCGCCGTCGTCCGCGGTGCCGAACGGGCAGGTCTCGAGCGTCACCGGCGCGTCCAGGACGACGTCCTCGGGCTCGGCGCTGACCACGGCGGCCATCAGCCGCACCCCGTCGGCCGGCAGGTCGACCTGCGCCAGGACGTAGGGCACCTCGAGCCCGGGCGGGGCCTGGCGGACGACCGTGAACGAGCAGATGCGGCCCTCCCCGCTCAGCGCGACGCGGTCGGGCTCGGCGCCGGAGCGGCACGCCGGACAGAAGCCGCGGGGCGGGAAGACGGTCGTGGCGCAGCGTGGGCAGCGCGAGCCGTGCAGCCGCGGGGGGTCGAGCGTGAGCAGGTCGGCCCGGAACGGGCGGTCGACCGCGACGGGGGTGGACATCGGTCCCTCCTGGGATCGGGGCTCGCCCTCGGCGAGCCATCCGCAAACTAAATCCTTGATACAAGTTTGTCACCATGCGATGGTGGGCGAGGTCACCGAGCCGCCCGCAACGGCAGCTCCAGTGCTTGTCGCACCGTTGACCACCCCGACCGAGCCACCGACTCCCGGGTTCGCGTCCTGACCAGATGTATCAAAGATACGAGGAGGAGACCGTGAAGACCCGCGCCGCCGTCCTGACCGGACCGCACACGCCGTTCGAGATCGTCGAGCTCGAGCTCGACGAGCCGGGCGCGCACGAGGTGCTGCTGAAGATGTCCGCGTCGGGCCTGTGCCACTCCGACCTGCACATGGTCGACGGCGACAACGTCGTCCGCTTCCCGATCGTCGGCGGGCACGAGGCCGCCGGCATCGTCGAGCAGGTCGGTTCGGCCGTCACGAAGGTCGCGCCCGGCGACCACGTGGTCTGCAGCTTCACCCCGGCCTGCGGCACCTGCCGCTACTGCTCCACCGGCCGCCAGAACCTGTGCGACATGGGCGCCACGATCCTCGAGGGCAGCATGCCCGACGGCACCTTCCGCATGCGCCACGAGCGCCTCGGCGAGGTCGGCGCCTTCTGCATGCTCGGGTCGTTCTCCGAGTACGCCACGGTCTCCGACGCCTCCTGCGTCAAGGTCGACCCGTGGCTGCCCCTCGACTCGGCGGTCCTCGTGGGCTGCGGCGTCCCCACCGGCTGGGGCACCGCCGTCAACGCCGGCGGCGTCCGTCCCGGCGACACCACCGTCGTCTACGGCGTCGGCGGCGTCGGGATGAACGCGGTCCAGGGCGCCGTCCACGCCGGCGCCAAGTACATCGTCGCCGTCGACCCCGTCGAGTTCAAGCGGCGGACCGCCCTCGAGTTCGGGGCCACCCACGTCTTCGCCGACGCCGCCGAGGCGGCCGCAGCGGTGAAGGAACTGACCTGGGGCGAGGGCGCCGACCAGGCGCTGTGCGTCGTCGGGGTCATGGACGAGCAGGTGGTCGGCGACGCCTTCGACGTCGTCGGCAAGGGCGGCACCGTGGTGATCACCGGGGTGGCGAACCCCGAGAAGCTCACCGTGCACCTGTCCGGCTCGGCGATGGTCTACAACCAGAAGACCGTCAAGGGCACGCTGTTCGGTTCCTCGAACCCGCAGTACGACATCGTGCGGCTGCTGCGTCTCTACGACGCCGGTCGGCTCAAGCTCGACGAGCTCGTCACCAGCCGCTACACGCTCGACCAGGTCAACGACGGCTACCAGGACCTCCGCGACGGCAAGATCATCCGCGGCGTCCTCGACTTCAGCAAGTGAGCAGCGGGGAGGACCACGGCAGCGGCGTCGCTGCCGGCCGGGTCCCGCCTCCCGCACCCGCCTCGACCCCCCGGAGCACCCCCATGCCAACGACGCCATCGATCCCGCCGACGCCATCGACACCGCCGACGCCGCCGACCCCACCGCGCTCCGTCGTGACGGCGACCGTCATCGGCAACTTCACCGAGTGGTTCGACTTCGCCATCTACGGCGCGGTCGCGACCACCCTCGGGCGCGTCTTCTTCCCGTCCGCCGACCCCACGGCCTCGCTGCTGGCCTCGCTCGCGGTGTTCGGCGCCGCGTTCGTCTTCCGCCCCCTCGGCGGGGCCGTCCTCGGCTCCATCGGCGACCGGTACGGACGGCGTGTCGCCCTGTCGACCGCGGTCCTCGGCATCAGCGGGGCGACCACCCTGAGCGCCCTGCTCCCCTCCTACGCCGCGATCGGGCTCGCCGCCCCGGTGCTGCTGGTCCTGCTGCGCTGCATCCAGGGTCTGTCGGCCGGAGGTGAGTGGACGAGCGCGTCGGCGTTCCTCGTCGAGTACGCGCCCACCGGCCGGCGCGGGGCGCGGGCCAGCCTCATCTCGGCCTCCGGCGGCCTGGCCATCGTCGCGGGCATCGTGTCGGTGCTGGCGCTGGAGGCCCTGCTCGATCCCGCCCAGATGGAGGCCTGGGGCTGGCGGGTGCCGTTCCTGTTCGCGGCGCCGCTGGGCCTGATCGGGCTCTACCTGCGCCTGCGGCTCGACGAGACGCCGGTCTACCGGGAGCTGCGCCGCACCGACGACGTCCCCGCGACCCCGCTGCGCGAGGCCCTGCGCACCGAACGCCGGGCGCTCTGGATCGCCTTCGCCTGCGCCTCGGTCACCGGCGTCGGCTTCTACTACCTCGCGACCTACTTCGCGAACGCGATGTCCGTCGGCGGCTCCCGCACCACCGCGCTCGCGGTGGCGTCGCTCGCGCTGCTCGTCTACGTGGCCCTGTGCCCCCTCGCGGGCCGGCTCTCCGACCGCATCGGGCGACGGCCCGTGTACATCGGCGGCGCGCTCGCCCACGCGGTGCTCGCCGTCCCGGTCCTGTTCCTCGTCGGCTCGGGATCGCCCGTGCTCGCCCTGGCCGGCATGTGCCTGTTCGCCGTCCCCCAGGCGGGGCTCAACGTCATGTCCTCGATCGTCCTGGTCGAGCTGTTCCCGGCCCGGACCCGGTCGAGCGCCGCCGCGCTGGCCTACAGCCTGGGCGTCGGACCGATCGCCGGCACCGCGCCGCTCGTCGCCGCGGCCCTGGCCGCGGGCACCGGCAGCCCCGTCGCGCCCGCGCTCTACCTGGCCGCCATCGCCCTGGCCGTCGGGCTGGTCCTGCTCAAGGTCCTGCCCGAGACCGCGGACCGCTCGCTCACCGGCGTCAGCTCCGACCTGGCTGCCGTCGGCACCGCCCGATCCTGACGGGCCGACCCCGCGGCCTGTCCGGGGGATCGCACACCGTGACGTCGCGGCACGGTCGACGTCCGCGTCAGCCCATGTGGTCGGCGAGCCTGGCGAGGACCGTCTCGGGGTGGCGCTGGAAGTACAGGTAGCCGTCCCAGCGCGCCCGGGTGCCCTCGATCCAGAACATCGACTTGTCGTCGGCGCCGATCGCCGCGTAGGCCGCTTCGAGGTCGTCGGGCGCCACCAGCGCGTCCTCGCGCACCCCGTACGTCAGCGTCGGCATCGTCACGGACGGCGCCCACGCCACCGGCGACCCCTCGCTCAACGAGCAGCTCGTCAGCAGCCGCGTGCGGCGCTCGACCTCCCCGGCGTGCTCGGTGGACACGCCGAGGTTCTCCAGCGCCCGCTCCACGAAGGCCATCGGCGAGAGCAGCAGCGGCGCCACCAGACACCGCACACCCTCGAACGCGGCCGGCTCCGTGTGGATCGCCCGGAACGTCGCGTTGGCGCCCATGCAGCCGGCGAAGATGCCCACCGTCATCGCCGCCAGCTCCGGACGCGAGCGCACGTACGCCAGCGCACCCAGCACGTCGCGGACCTCGAACCGGTTGCCCGACATCAGCCCGCCGTTGGCCGCGCCGCTGAGCCCGAAGTTCCGGAAATCGAAGGTCAGGACGTTGTAGCCGGCGTCGTGCAGGATGCGGTAGTTCGGGATGAAGCTGACCTCGACGTCGTTGCCGTACCCCTCCCCGAACGCCGAGCGCCACGGCTCGACGTGTGCGGCGAACCCGTACCGGTTGAACATCATCGGGTGCTCGAAGACGATCAGTTTCTCCGAGCCCTCGCACGGGATGAACCACGCCTCCAACGGCGTGCCGTCGGTGGACGGGAACGACACGTCCTCGAACGCCAGCCCGCATTCGGCGGGCGTGCGCAGGATCGGTGAACGCACGGCGTGGGCCAGCCCCTGCGCCAGCCCGTCCAGGGCGGCCTCGAGCTGGTCGTCGGTCTCGGTCACGGCGTCGGCCTCGACGGCGGACATGACACATCCTCATCTCTGCACCATCACGGGAACGGTCACCACCGACGCTAGGACGACACCGGAGGAACGAGAATGACCCTCACGATCACCGACTTGCCCGATCCTCTCGCCGCACCGTGGCCACGGTGACGTCCGTGCGCGCCCGGCTCGACGAGATCCGGACGCTCATCACCACCCACGCCGACCGGTCCGCGCCACTCGCCGTGGAGGGGCTGCGCCTCTACCTCGAACGGGCTCCCTCACCTCCGGTCGCCCTGCTGTTCCGACCGACGCTGTACCTGGTGTTCCAGGGCACCAAGCAGCTGCTGCTCGACGACCGCACCGTGTCCTACGGCGCCGGCGACCTCGTCACCAGCTCCATCGATCTGCCGGCGACGGTCCAGGTGACCGGGGCGACCGACGACGCGCCGTACCTCGCCGTCGAGCTGGCGGTCGACCGCGACCTGCTCGCCGGCCTCGCCGCCGAGATGCCGCCGCTCTCCTCTCCCCCCGACGAGACGGTGACCGTGCACCCGCTCCCGGAAGCGGTCGTCGATCCGGTCCTGCGGCTGCTGCGACTGCTCGACGAGCCCGCGGCGGCCGGTGTCCTCGCCCGAGGTGTGCAGCGGGAGATCTTCTATCGCGTGCTCGCCGGTCCGGACGGCGGAGCGCTTCTCCATCTCGTCCGGACCGACAGCGTCCTGGCACGGATCGGCCACCTCACGCGGTGGATGCACGAACACCTCGACACGCCGGTCGACGTCGCGCGGCTCGCCGCTCGCGCGGCGATGAGCGCCCCGACCTTCCACCGCCACTTCAAGGCCGCCACCGGCACCAGCCCGATCGAGTACCACAAGCAGCTCCGCCTCCACGAAGCGCGCCGGCTCATCGCGATCGACGACGACTCCGTGTCGCGCATCGCCGCGGCCGTGGGGTACGCCAGCCCGTCCCGGTTCAGTCGCGACTACAAGCGCGTCTTCGGCACCAGCCCCGCCCTCGACACCGTGCGGTTCGATCCGCGCGTGACCTGACGAGCGGACAATTCCGGAGGGAACGGTCACGAAATCTTCTTCGTCCGGATCTCGTGAGGCCGTCCCGGCCGATGTGCGCCGGACGGTGGTGACCGCGTCGCCGCTGGTGGACGCTGGACGCGTGGCCGCCGAGCTGGGTCCCTACCGCCTGGGCCGGTCGCTGGGCAGCGGCGGGATGGGCGAGGTGTTCCACGCCTTCGACACGCGCCGCTCGCGCTGGGTCGCCCTGAAGCTCCTCCACCCCCGGTTCGGCGCGGACGAGGCCTACCGGCAGCGGTTCCGCCGCGAGGCCGAGGCGGCGGCCGACCTGCGGGAACCGCACGTCGTCCCCGTGCACGACTACGGGGAGATCGACGGCCAGCTCTACCTCGACATGCGGCTCATCGAGGGCACCGACCTCGCCACGCTGCTCCGCGACGGCCCCCTCGCCCCCCGGCGGGCGGTCGGGCTGGTCACCCAGATCGCCGCGGCCCTCGACGCCGCCCACGCGGCGGGCCTGGTGCACCGCGACGTCAAACCCTCGAACGTCCTGGTCGGCCCCGACGACTTCGCCCACCTCGCCGACTTCGGCATCGCCCGCCCCACGGGCTCGGTGACGGTCGGCGACGGCGCGGTGATCGGCACCCTCACCTACATGGCGCCCGAGCGGCTGCGCGCCGAGCCGGCCGACGCCCGCTCCGACGTCTACGCGCTCGCCTGCGTCCTCCACGAGTGCCTCACCGGCACACCCCCGTTCGGTGACGAGGACCTGTCCGCGCTGGTCGGGGCGCACCTCTACCGCACGCCGCCCCTGCTGCCCGACGACGTCCCGGCCGCGCTGGGCGAGGTCGTTGCGCGCGGCATGGCGAAGGACCCCGGGGCGCGGCACGCGAGCGCCGGCGCGCTGGCCGCCGACGCGGCGGCGGCGCTGCGGCGCCGTCCCACCGCGCCGCTCGACCCACCAGGACCGGGCCCGGATCCGCCCGACCGGGTCGTCGCGCCGCGCCGGTGGCTGCCGCTGCCACCCCGGTGGGCCCGGCGCACGCTGGTCGTCGCGCTCGTCGTCCTCCTGGTCGTCGCGGGTGTGGCGGCCGTGCGCCGCTACGCCGGCACCGGCATCTCCATCGGGATCAGCCCGGTGGCGGTGGCCTTCACCGCCACCGGCACCACCGCCGTCGTCGCCAACGCGGGCAGCCGGACGGTCACCGTGCTCGACACCGGCAGTCGCGGCGTCGTCGCGGAGATCCCGCTCGGCGACGGGCGCACCGTCGGCGCGGTCGCCGACGCCGCCGGCGAGCAGCTGTTCGTGGCCACCACCCGCCGCGCGCGCGACGAGCTGGTGGTGATCGACCTGCGCCGGGCGAGCGTCGCGGCCACCGTGCCCCTGCCCGAGCCGCCGGTGGGGACACCGGTGGTCGACGCCCGCCGGACCACCGTGTTCGTCCCGGTCCGCCACGGTGTCCTGGTCGTCGACCCGGGCTCCGGACGGGTCGTGGGCCGCCTCGACCTGCGCGCCTCCGGCCTCGCGGCCGGCGCGGACGGCGCCCGGCTGCTCACCGTCGACGACCACCGCTCCACCGCGGAGGTCCTCGACACGCGCACCGGCGCGCCCACGACGTCGATCGCGCTCGGCGCGCCCGCCCACCTCGCGGTCGCCGCGCCGGGCGGCGACACGGTCTACCTCGGCGGCACGGACCCGCGGCACGCCCTGACCGTCGTCGACCCCGACCGCGCCACCCCGCTCGACGAGGTGGCGCTGCCCGGTCCGGTGTCGGGGCTCGCCGTCGCCCGGGACGGCAGCCGCGTGTTCGCGACGCTCGCCACCGACCCGCCGGTGCTCGCCGCCGTCGACACCGCGACGGAGACGGTCCGGGTGGGCTGGTTCGTGGAGGAGTTCGCCGACGGCGTCGCCCTCGCCGTCTCCCCGGACGGCACCGAGGTCTGGATCGCCAACACCGACCTGGGCACGCTCACGATCGACGACGTCTCGCGCCCGCCCGCGTAGCCCGGACCCCGGCCCCCAGCCCCCGCAGCACCGACGACCGCGACGGCGACCCCGGCGGGCGGGCGTAGCGCGGTGGCAGCCCGAGCAGGACGAAGCGGTCGACGAGCTCGGCGACCGAGCCCTCCGGCCGGCCCGCGACGAGGGCCTCGAACTCCTCGGCGTCCAGGCGCTCACCGGGCGAGGTGTAGGCGAGCATCGCCGCGTTCTCGAACGCGTACCAGGTCGACGGGAACGCGAAGGCGAGCACGACCTCGTCGCCGTCGCGGCGCACCTCGTACGCCGGGTTGATTCCCGGCGCGCCCGCGGCGTGCGGCGGCGCCTCGAAGGTGCCGTGGTCGGCGAACAGGCCGCGGTCGGTGCTCGAGAACAGCGCGAGCCACTTGCTGCGGCGCAGCTCGGCGGGGTGGCGGGGCGCGGCCAGGCGGGGCCCGTGGCCGTCGAGGTAGTCGCGGACCACCTCGTCCTCGCTGGTCAGACGCCACGGGGCGCCGCGCAGCAGGGCGACGTACCCGGCGGCGTCGCGCTCCCCCGTGGCGTCGCGGGGCTCCATGGTGCGGTTGCCGACGCGGTCGACGAGGACGGTGTCCGCGCGGGCCACGCGGCGCAGCTCGTCCATCGCGCCCTGCTGGTCGTCGAAGTAGTGGAACGCGTCGGTGCAGGTGGCGGCGGCGAACGCGTCGTCGGCGAACGGCAGCGCGTCGACCCGGTCGGCGCACACGAACGTCTGCTCGGGGGCGATGTAGCGCCGCCCGACCCAGAGCTGGAAGAAGTTGCGGTCGACGCCGACCGTGCGCAGCGGGCGCTCCCGCGCGCCGAGGTGGTACATCGTGTGCCCGAAGCCGCAGGCGAGGTCGAGCACCGGCGCGTCCGTGGCGGGCAGGGCCCGCAGCAGGGAGATCGACGCCAGGTAGCGCGGCTGGCCGTAGCGCACGAAGAAGTAGCCGAACATCTCCTGGTCGATCCGCTCCGAGGACCGGAGGTAGGCCAGCTCCATCCAGTCCTGCGCGGTCAGCGCGTCGACGTCGTCGAGCATGGCGCGGACCTCGGCGCGACGGGCGGCGAGCGCCAGGCCGGCCAGCGGCCACCGCCGGGTGAGGCGACCCGGCAGGCGGGGCGGGAACGCGAGCATCGCCACGAGCGCGTCGGCGCCGCGCCCGGCCCGCAGCAGGGCCACGAGCTCGGCGACGGTGGGGCCGTGGACCTCGGTGCGACCGGTCGCGTGCTCTTGCACGTCGACGCGTCCGCGGCGCACGACCGGGATGCCGTCGAGGACGGGGTACTCGCCGCACCCGCAGGTCAGGACGCCGAAGGTGCCGTCGAACGAGGGGTCGGGGGTGGGGGTGAACGCGAGGGTGCCGCGGCACCACGGGCAGGTCAGCGACACCGGGTCGTCGTCGCCGGTGAGGGCGGGGAGGTCGGTCGTCGGGAGAGCGGACAGCGTCACGCGGCAGCCTTCGAGATGGGTCGACCCCAGTACGGGGTCGAGCGGTTGTCCGTGGCACGGCGGGCCGGACCGGCGCGGCACCCGCCCGGCGGGCGGCCGGGTGGGGTCAGGCGGCGGGCGCGGCGAGCGCGGGCGGCCCCCGGTGGGGGCGGCACCGCAGGAGGGCGACCCGGTGCGCCGGGCCGTCCACGGGCTCCGGCGGCCGCGGCGCGGGCACACCGGGCGCCGGCACCGGCGTGAGCCCGAGGACGACGCGCAGCAGCTGCAGGTGGGCGTGGCGACCCGCGACCAGCAGCGGCTCGCTGCTCGCGACCACGACGACCAGCAGCGTGATCGCGAGCTGGAGCGCCAGCGCGGTGAGGTGCTCGGGCACGACGTGCTCGTGGTGCAGTCGCGCGGCGCCGGCCTGGGTGAGCGTCGTCAGCGCGTGCGCGGCGGGCTGCACGATCACGGCCAGGTTGACCACGACGAACAGGCCCTGCAGGCGGCCGCGCAGCGCGAGGCGGACCGCACCGACACTCGCCGCCGCGAGGGCGACCCCGAGGACGTGCAGCAGGGTCTGGTCGGCCAGCAGGTCGAAGCCGCCCGCGACGAGCACGACGGCGACCACGGAGGCCGTCCGCGCCGAGGACGGCCCGGGGCCCGGACGCAGGTGGTCCCGGGCCGCTCCGTTCATCGCTCTCGACGCTATCAGTCGCCCCGCGGGCCCGAACGACACTCGTGTGGTTCAGTTATCGCAAGGCTGACCACCTGATCAGTCAGTCTTGCGAAGACGGCCGACCGCGTCCTAGGGTCCGCGGCGTGGCCGATAACGACGGGCTCCGGGAGCGGGTGGCGGCCGCCGTCGACCGGGTCGGCACGCGCCGCCACGTCGCCGGCGCGATCGGGCTCGACGAGACGAAGCTGTCCAAGGCGCTGGCCGGGCGGCGCCGCTTCACCACCGGCGAGCTCGCCGCGATCGCGGGGTTCACCGGCGTGCCGCTGGTCTGGCTCGAGCGGGGCTCCCCCGACGGTGACGCGCCGGTCACCGCGGTCCCCGCGGCGTCGGTCCGCGAGACCGTCGCCCCCGATCCCGACGGCGCGCGCAAGCGCATCCTCGACGCGGCGTGGACGCTCATCGCCACGGCGGGCTACCACCGGGTGCGCGTCGCCGACGTGGCCGCGCGGGCGGGCACCAGCAGCGCCGCGGTGCACTACTGGTTCCCCGGCCGCGACGCCCTGCTCGGCGAGGCCCTGCGCCACAACGTGGAGCTCGCGTTCGAGCGCCAGTCCGCCGCGCTCGCCACGGTCGCCGACCCGCACGAGCGCCTGGTCACCCTGCTCGACCTGCAGATGCCCACCGGTCCGGTCCTCGAGCCCGAGTGGTCGATCTGGATGCAGGTGTGGGTCGAGGCGGTCGTCGACGCGGACCGTCGCGAGCTGTACGCCCAGGCCCAGGACCGCTGGTTCCGGACCGTCCTGCTCACCTTGCGCGACGGCGTCGCGGCCGGGGTCTTCCGCGCCGACCTGGACCCCGAGCTGCGGGCCCGCCAGCTCACCGGCCTCGTCGACGGCCTCGGCGTCGGCGTGATGACCGGGGCCTCCCCCGCGCCCGCCATGCGCGCCGCCCTCCACGACTTCATCCAGCACGCCATCCTGCGAACGGACGCCCCATGAGCCGACCCGTGAACCGGCACGTCGTCATCACCGCGGCCCTCACCGGGGCCGCCGACAGCCCCGGCAAGAGCCCCCACGTGCCCGTCACCCCGGCCCAGATCGCCGACGACGCGATCGCCGCCGCCCGGGCCGGCGCGGCCGTCGTGCACGTCCACGTCCGCCACCCCGAGACCGGCATCCGCTCCCGCGACGTCGCCCTCTACCGCGAGGCCGCTCAGCTCATCCGGGACAGCGAGGTCGACGTGGTCCTCAACCTCACCGCGGGCATGGGCGGCGACCTGGTGGTCGACGAGGAGGACCCGCTCAAGCCCGTCGACGGCACCGACCTGGTCAACGCCATGGACCGCCTCCCGCACGTCGAGGAGCTCCTGCCCGACATCGCCACGCTGGACTGCGGCTCCTACAACTTCGGCGACGGCAGCGCGCTCTACGTGTCCACCACCGACATGCTGCGCGCCGGCGCGAAGCGCTTCCAGGAGCTGGGCGTGAAGCCCGAGCTGGAGATCTTCGACACCGGGCAGCTGTGGTTCGCCAAGGTGATGCACGACGAGGGCCTCGTCGACCGGCCCGCCCTGATGCAGCTGTGCATGGGCGTCCCGTACGGCGCGCCCGCCGACCCGGGGCTGCTGGCGGCCATGGTGAACCTGCTCCCGGACGACGCGCAGTTCACGTCGTTCGCCCTCGGCCGCGACCAGCTGCCGTGGGTGGCGCAGTCGGTGCTGCACGGCGGCCACGCCCGCGTCGGGCTCGAGGACAACCTGTACCTCTCGCGCGGGGTGAAGGCCACCAACGCCCAGCTGGTCGACCGCGCGGTGACGATCGTCGAGTCGCTCGGCGCGCAGGTGGCGAGCCCCGACGAGGCCCGCGCGATCTTCGGGCTGCGGGCCGCCCGGTGAGGATCGCCTGCATCGGGGCCGGCGTCATCGGCGGCGGGTGGGCCGCCTACTTCCTCGCCCGAGGTGTCGACGTGGTCGCCTGGGACCCCGCGCCCGACGCCGCCGACCGCCTGCGGCGCACCGTCGACGCCGCCTGGCCCGCGCTCACCGAGCTGGGCCTGGACGAGGGCGCCGACCGGGCGCGGCTGCGGGTCGTGGACTCCCTCGCCGAGGCCTGCGCGGACGCCGTGTTCGTCCAGGAGAGCGCGCCCGAGGACCTCGGGCTCAAGCGCGGCTTGCTCGCCGAGCTCGTCGCGGCGACCCGGGACGACGCCGTCATCGCCTCGTCCACCTCGGGCTTCCCGATGGGCGAGATGGCGACGGCGGCGGGCGACCCGTCGCGCCTCGTCGTCGGGCACCCCTTCAACCCGCCGTACCTCATCCCGCTGGTCGAGGTCGCCGGCGGGCCGGGGACCGATCCGCTGGTCGCGAAGCGCGCCGCCGATTTCTACCGGTCGATCGGTAAGTCGGTGATCGAGCTGGACCGGGAGCTGCCCGGCTTCGTCGCCAACCGACTGCAGGAGGCCCTCTGGCGCGAGGCTCTGCACATGGTCGCCCAGGGCGAGGCCAGCGTCGAGCAGATCGATGCCGCGATCACCGAGGGCCCCGGGCTGCGGTGGCCGGTGCACGGGCCGTGCCTGACGTTCCACCTCGCCGGCGGCGAGGGCGGGATGGCCCACATGCTCGACCACTTCGGCCCGTCGCTGCGCGCGCCGTGGACCCGTCTGGAGGCCCCCGAGCTCACCGACGACCTGCGGGACGCGATGGTCGAGGGCACCGCGGGCGAGGCCGGGGCCCGGTCGTTCGCCGACCTGGTCGCCGAGCGCGACCGCGCGGTGATCGCGATCCGGCGGGCCGTCGCGCAGGCCCGGGCGTCGTCACCCGGAGCTCGGTGACCTACGACCGGATCGCCGAGAGGACGAGGTCGATGCCGCCGGCCGCCACGTCCTGGAACGAGCCGAGCGCGCCGGGGTCGCGGACCCAGCGGAACACCACGCCCATGTAGACGTCGGAGAGGGTGCGCGCGGCCTCGGCCACGTCGATCGCCGGATCGACCTGCCCGCGCTCCTGCCCCTCGCGCAGCAGCGGCGCGAGGTCGGCCAGCAGCTGGGACTCGTAGCGGATGGGCCCGGTGGCCGCGGTCCAGCCGAGCATCATCTGCCGGGTCAGCTCGGGCTCCGCCTCCACCAGCCGGCTGATCAGCCCGAAGTAGGCACGGATGCGCTCGGGCGCGGGGTCCCCCGCGGACTGCGCGATCACCTCGACGGCGACGTCGGCCATGCGCCGCGTCCACAGCATCGGGATGTCGCCCTTGCTGGGGAAGTGGTTGAACGCGGTGCGGCGCGAGGTGCCGGCCCGCTCGGCGATGTCGGCCATCGTCGTGTCCTCGTAGCCGCGCTCGACGAACAGGGCGGCCGCCGCCCCGTAGAGGACGTCCCTCGTCGTCGCCGCGCGTCCACCCCGGACGCCCTCGTCGGCCGCGCTCACATCGCTCCTGTCCGTCGTGACGCTTGACACGTCCTGCACTCGGGTGCAACTGTTTCGCCACCGCCACTTGCACTCGAGTGCAACCCTCTCACCTGGGAGAAGTGTGTCCAACGTAGCCTCGCCCGCCGGGCCCCGATCCCTCGACCTGTACCGACCGGACGCGCTCCGCGACCCGTACCCGCTCTACACCGAGCTGCGCGGGCGCGGGCCGGCCCTCCACGAGCCCGAGCGCGACATCTGGCTCGTCCCCGGCTACGCGGAGGCCGCCGCGGTGCTGCGCAACCACCGCGAGTTCGTCTCCGGCGACGGCGCGACCTACGAGAGCGCCCTGGGACGGAGCGAGCGGTACCCGCTGATCGAGACCGACCCGCCGGAGCACACCCGCATCCGCCGCGCCGTGCAGCCGCCCTTCGCCCGCGCCGAGATAGAGCAGCTGCGGCCGGGGATCGAGTCCGCCGCCACCTCGATCGTCGAGGCGGCGCTCGCGTCCGGCGAGGTCGACGCCGTCCCGGCGCTCGCCCAGCCGATGCCCGACCGGGCGATGGCGATGCTCACGGGCCTCGTGCCGCCGAGCTGCCGGACGCTGGTCGACTGGAGCGACGCGGTCGTGCGCGCCCAGGAGCCGGCCGCGGATCCGCGCCACACCGAGCTCCTCGGCGAGGCCCTGACGTGGCTGGTCCAGGACGGCATCCCCGGCCTGCCCGCGCACTGCCTCGGCCGGCTGATCACGGAGTCCGGCGGCACCACCGGCGGGCTCGAGGCGCTGGGCCCGGAGCGCCTGATGACGCTCGCGTCCATCTGGCTGGCCGGTGTCGACTCCACCGGCGCGCTGCTGGGCAACGCGATCGATGCGTTCCTCTCCCAGCCCGAGCAGTGGGACCTCCTGCGCGCCCGCCCCGACCTCGTCCCCAACGCCGTCGAGGAGCTGCTGCGCTTCGAGGCCCCGTTCCGCGTCTTCTACCGCCGCACGCGCGCACGGGCCGACGTCGGCGGGGTCGCGATCCCGGCCGGTGCCACCGTCTGCGCCGTCCTCGGCTCGACCGGCCGCGACCCGCGACAGTTCCCCGACCCGGACCGCCTCGACGTCACCCGCGAGAACGCCCGCACGCACCTGGCGCTCGGCACCTCGATCCACCTCTGCCTCGGCGCGCCGCTGGCCCGGATGGAGGCCACCGCGATGCTGACCGAGCTGACCCGCCGCGTGGCGTGCTTCGAGCGCACCGGCGACCCGGTGCGCAGCCCCAGCGGGACGATGCGCAAGTTCGACGCGCTGCCGGTCCGTCTGGTGCCGGCGTGATGGCGGGCTACGCGAAGGGACCCCACGCCCTCGGCGGCGACTGCCACGCCTGGCTGATCCCCGAGGGCCGCTGGGGCGAGAGCAACACCGGGCTGGTGCGCGGCGCGGGGGTGTCGCTGCTGGTCGACACGCACTACGACCTCCCGCACACCGCGGAGATGCTCGACGGGTACGCCCCGCTGACCGCGGGCCACCCGATCCGCACGCTGGTGAACACCCACTCCGACGGCGACCACTGGCACGGCAACCAGCTGGTCGCCGGGCCCGAGGTGGAGATCGTCGCGTCGGAGGCGGCGGCGGCGCTGATGACCCCGGCCGCGGTCGCCGAGCTGGCCGGCCTCTCCGACCGCCGCGACCGGGTCGGCGAGTTCATCCGCGGCATCTCCGGGCCCTTCGACCTGTCCGGGATCGTCGCCACCCCGCCCACCCGCACCTTCACCGGCGAGCTCGACCTCGACGTCGGCGGGCGGCAGGTCCGCCTCCTCCAGGTCGGCCCGGCCCACACCCCCGGCGACGTGATCGTCCACGTGCCGGACGCCCGGGTCGTCTACACCGGCGACATCCTCTTCATCGGCGGCGCCCCGCTCGTGTGGACGGGCCCGGTCGCGCGCTGCATCGCCGCCTGCGAGCGGCTCCTCGACCTCGAGCTCGCCGCCATCGTCCCCGGCCACGGCCCGCTGACCGACAAGGACGGCGTGCGGTGGGTGCGCGACTACCTCGTGTTCGTCGAGCAGGAGGCGACCAAGCGGTTCGAGGTCGGCCTGACCGTCGAGGAGGCCGTCGCGTCGATCGACCTCGGCCGGTTCGCGGTGATGTCCGAGCAGGGCCGCATCGCCGCCAACGTGCTCAACGTCTACGAGGAGCTCGACCCGTCGCGCCCGCGCGCGGACCGCCTCGAGCAGTTCGGCCGCATCGCCGCGTTCGAGCTGGGGGGCCCCGCATGAAGATCGCCCGCATCGAGATCGACGGCGAGACCCGGGTGGGCGTCGTCGAGGGTGACGCGGTCCAGCCGCTCACCGCCGGCATCGACGAGGTGCTGACGTCGGCGGACCGCACCGACCTCGTCGCCCGGACGGCGATCGGCGGGCCCGTCCCGCTGTCGGCGGTGCGGCTGCTCGCGCCGGTGCAGCCGGGGACGCTGCGCGACTACATCACCTTCTCCGAGCACCTCGAGGGCAGCCTCAAGCTGCTCGGCCGCGAGGCACCGCCCCCGGAGTGGTACGAGCAGCCCGTCTTCTACTTCTCCAACACCAACGCGGTGATCGGCCCCGACGCGCCGGTCGCGGTGCCGCCGGGCTGCCGGATGCTGGACTTCGAGCTCGAGCTGGCCGCCGTGATCGGGAGGCCCGGGAAGGACCTGACCCCGGAGCGGGCGGGCGAGCACATCGCCGGGTACACGCTGTTCAACGACTGGTCCGCCCGGGACCTCATGCCGCCGGTGATCCCGGTGGGCCTGGGCCCGGTGAAGGGCAAGGATTTCGCCAACACCCTCGGGCCCTGGATCGTGACCGCCGACGAGCTCGCCCCGTTCCGCCGCGGCGACCGGCTCGCGCTGGAGATGCACGCCGAGGTCAACGGCGTCCCGTTGCCCGGGGGCGGCGACACCTCGGCGAGCATGGGGTGGTCGTTCGAGGAGATCGTCGCGTACGCCTCGCGCGGCACCGAGCTGCGCCCCGGCGACGTCCTCGCCTCCGGGACCTGCGGCGCGGGCTGCCTGCTGGAGTACTGGGCGCACCTGGGTGACGGCGCTCCCCCGCCCCTGGCGCCCGGCGACGTCGTGACGCTGGTGGTGGAGGGCATCGGGTCGGTGTCGAACCGGGTCGTCGCCGGCGTGGAGCCGGTGCCGCTGCCGAAGGCCCGCGTGGGCCTGCCGCGGCGGGCGCGGCCGTGGGCGTAGCGGATCGAGCGTGTGGCGCTACGGACACCCCGTGTCTGCGGTGGCCCACCGCTGACAGGCGGATGATCACGCCAGCAGCGCCCGCACCGCCGCCGCGTCCGGGCAGGCGAGCGCCGCGGTCGCCAGCTCGCGGGCCCGCGCGAGGTCCACGTCCCGCACCGCCTGCTTGACCGTCGCGACGGACCCCGGCGCGACGCTGAGCTCGCGGACGCCCAGCCCGAGGAGCAGGGCGGCGGCCTGCTCGTCGCCGGCGAGCTCGCCGCACACGGCGACGAGCACGTCGTCGCCCGCGCCCTGGGCCGTCGCCGCGATCAGCGCGAGGACCCCGGGGTCGAGGGCGTCGGCGAGCGCGGCGACGGCGTCGTTGCCGCGCTCGGCGGCGAGCGTGTACTGGGTGAGGTCGTTGGTGCCGATCGAGAAGAAGTCGACGTCCGGGGCGAAGGCGGCGGCCTTCAGCGCGGCCGCCGGGACCTCGACCATGATCCCGACGCGGAGGTCGGCGGGACGCCCGCGGCCGACGGCGTCGACCGCCTCGTCGAGGGCGCGGCGGGCGGCGGCGAGCTCGTCGACGTCCGCGACCATCGGGAACATGACGTCGACCGGGTGGTCGTGGGTGACCCGCACGATCGCCTGCAGCTGGTCGGCGAGGAGCTGCGGGCGTGCCAGCGCGAGCCGGATGCCGCGGACCCCGAGGAACGGGTTGGCCTCGGCCGGCATCGGCAGGTAGTCGAGGGGCTTGTCGCCGCCGACGTCGAGGGTGCGCAGGGTCATGCGCCGCCCGTCGAGGGCCTTACCGATCGCCCGGTAAGCGGCTTCCTGCTCGTCGACCGACGGCGCCTCGTGGCGGTCGAGGAACCCGAACTCGGTGCGCACCAGCCCGGCGAGGTCGGCACCCACGCCGGCCCGCGCGTCGGCGGGCGAGCCGACGTTGACGCCGACCAGCACGGTGGTCCCGTCGCGGGTGACCGCCGGCTCGTGGGCCCGGCGCGCCGCCTCGTCGCGGTGGCGGGTCAGCGCGTCGGCGCGGGCCCGGAAGTCGGCGAGGGTCGCGGCGTCGGGGTCGGCGACGACCTCGCCGGTGCTCCCGTCGACGGCGAGGACCCCGGCCTCGCGGGCCCGCGCGGCGAGCGCGGCGCCGACCCCGACGACCGCGGGGACGCCGCGGGCGCGCAGCAGGATCGCGGCGTGCGCGGTGGGGCTGCTGCCGGCGAGGACCACCGCGGGCGTGCGGGCGGGGTCGAGCACCGCCGCCTCGGCGGGCGTGAGGTCGTCGGCGACGAGGACGCCGTCGCCCGCGGTGTCGTCGGGGGCCACCCCGCCCAGGGCCCGCAGCACCTGGTCGCGCACGTCGCGCACGTCCGCGGCCCGCGCGCGCAGGTACTCGTCGGCGGCGCCCGCCAGCCGGTCCGCCACGTCGTCGAGGGCGTCCGCCCAGGCCCGCGCGGCGTCGGTACCGGCCTCGAGGCGGGCAACGACGTCCGCGACGACCTCCGGGTCGTCGAGCAGCAGCACCTGCGCATCGAAGATCGCCGCCTCGGCCGCGCCGATCTCGCGCGCCGCCCGGTCGCGGACGGCCTGCAGGTGGTCCCGGACGCCCGCGCGGGCCTCGTCGAGGCGACGGCGCTGGTCGCCCGGCACCGGCGCGGGCACAACGACACCCGTGGCGCCCCCCGCCCGCACCGGCCCGATCCCGATGCCCGGCGAGGCCGGGACCGGGCGGCCGGTGACGGCCGGCGCGGGCGCGGCGACGGCCGCTGACTCGCCGAAGTCGTCCCCGGCGAGCGCCAGCAGCCGCCGGACGGCCTCGGCCGCGTCGCCGCCGTGCGCCCGGACGGCGATCTCGTGGCCCTGCAGCGCGCCGAGCGTCGCGACCCGCGACAGGCTCGCGCCGGACACCTCGGGGCCGTCGACGGTGACGTTGCGCAGGCGCACGTCGGCGTCGAGGCCGCGCAGCGCCTGCACGAGCGCGGCCGCCGGGCGGGCGTGCAGCCCGTGCGGCATCCCGACCGTGAACGAGGCGGTCTCCTCGGCGCCGGTGGTCGCCCGTCCCGGCCCGGCCTCCTCGGGCGCCGCCCCCAGATGACCCTGCTTCGCCAGCAGCGCGTCGGCCGCCTCGGCGGCGACCTCGGCGCGCGACGCCCCGCCCGCCGCGCTGACCGCGGCCACGACCAGCCCCTCGACCAGCGGCGCGGGGCACAGCACGGCGCGCTCGCGGACCTCGTCGTCGACCAGCTCGAGGGCGAGCTCGGCCGACAGCACCGCACTGCCGAGGTCCATCAGCACGACCACGCCGTCGCCCTGGTCAGCGCCGGCGACGGCCTCGCTGATCGCCACCGCGTCGGTGCCGAAGCCCCCGTCGTCGAGCCCGGCGGCGACCTCGAGGGGCACCGCCCCGCCGGCGACCATCTCCCCGGCCAGGGCCACCGCCGCGTCGGCGAGGGCCCGGCTGTGGGAGACGACGACGATCCCGACCGTCACGCGCCCTCCTGCTCCGCGACGGCGGTGGCCGCCGCGGCGACGAGGAGGGCGGCCGACGTGGCGCCCGGGTCCTGGTGCCCGGCGCTGCGCTCGCCGAGGTAGCTGGCCCGCCCCTTGCGCGCGACGAGCGGCGTGGTGCCGTCACGCCCCTCGTCGGCGGCCGCGGACGCCGCGCGCAGGGCGTCCGCCAGCGACGCACCGCTGCTCAGGGCGGTGTCGAGCGCGTCGAGGGCCGGGGTGAGGGCGTCGACCATGGTCTTGTCGCCCACCTCGGCCTTGCCGCGCGCGACCACGCCCTCGAGCCCCGCCCGCAGCGCCTTCGCGAACGTCTCGGGGTCGAGCGTCGCGGCTCCCCCGGTGGCCGGGGCCATCCGCAGGAACAGGGTGCCGTAGAGCGGACCGCTCGCTCCCCCGACCGACTTGACCAGCGTCATCCCGGTCTGCTTGAACAGGGCCGCCGGGTCGCCGGGCGTGGCGGCCAGACCCTCGACGACCGCCTTCATCCCGCGGTCCATGTTCGCGCCGTGGTCGGCGTCGCCGATGGCGGCGTCGAGGGAGGTCAACGTGTCCTGCTGCTCGGCGACGGACGCGGCGAACGTCCGCAGCCAGCGCTGCAGGACGTCGAGATCCACGTCCGCCATCACATGCCCCAGCGCAGGGCCGAGGTCGCGACCGGGGCGTCCCAGAGCCGGAGCATGTCGTCGTCCAGGCGCGTGATCGACACCAGGCACCCCGCCATGTCGAGGCTGGTGACGTAGGGCCCCACGAGCGTGCGGACCGGGACGATGCCCGCCTTGTCGAGGAGGGCGGCGATCTCGTTGTACATCAGGTACAGCTCGAGCTGCGGGGTGGCGCCCATGCCGTTGACGAACACGAACACGCCCTCGCCGCCGGTGAAGTCGCGGTCGGCCAGGATCGGGTCGACGAGCATCTCGGCGATGTCGTGCGCCGACGCGAGCGGGACCCGGCGCCGGCCGGGCTCGCCGTGGATCCCGATGCCGATCTCGATCTCGTCGTCGGGGAGGTCGAAGGTGGGGCTGCCCTTGGCCGGGACGGTGCACGAGGTCAGCGCCATGCCCATGCTGCGGGAGCTGTCGTTGACGCGGCGGGCGAGGTCGGCGAGCTCGGACAGGCTGCGCCCCTGCTCGGCCGCCGCCCCGACGATCTTCTCGACGGCGATCGCCGCACCGGTCCCGCGGCGCCCGGCGGTGAACAGGCTGTCCTCGACCGCGACGTCGTCGTTCATGACGACCGCCTCGACCTGCGTGTCGGTCTCCGCGGCGGCGAGCTCGGCCGCCATGTCGAAGTTCATGACGTCGCCGGTGTAGTTCCACACGAGGTGCAGCACGCCCGCGCCGCCGTCGATCTGCTTGGTGGCCTCGGCCATCTGGTCGGGCACGGGCGAGGTGAACACCTCGCCGGCGCACACCGCGTCGAGCATCCCGGGGCCGATGAACCCGGCGTGCGCGGGCTCGTGGCCGCTGCCCCCGCCCGAGAGCAGCCCGACCTTGCCCGACACCGGCGCGTCGGCGCGGTAGATGATGCGGTTCTCGTGGTCGACGCGCAGCTCGGGGTGGGCACGCTCCACCCCGCGCAACGACTCCGCGACGAGGTTGGCCGGGTCGTTGAGAAGCTTCTTCACGGTTCCGCTCCAAGGGCTCTCGGCAAGGGGTCAGCCGACCCCGATTCTGACCCCGCCGCACCGAAGTCGGTCAAGGAAATGCTCACCGGCCGTCACCCGTCCCGCGCAGTGCTGGGCCGAACGGGTCAAGCGAGCGCGACCTCGGCGGAGCCGGTGATCACCGGACCGTCGTCGTCGATCGTGACCCACAGCGCGAGGCGCGCCCGCGGCTCGCCGTCGACCTCGACGATCTCCTCGACGCGGCCGTGGCAGCGGGGCCGCGCGTGGACCGGGGTGATCCGCCGGAACCGGCCGCCCAGCGAGCGCACCCGCTCCGGCGGGAACCACGCCACGAGCACCCGCCCGAGGTAGCCCATCGCGACCATGCCGTGCGCGAAGACGTCGTCGAACCCGGCGGCGCGGGCGACGTCGGTGTCGATGTGGACGGGGTTGTGGTCGCCGGACGCCCCGGCGAACAGCGCCAGCATCGCCCGGGTGACCGGGCCGGTCTCGACCGCCGGCAGCTCGGTCCCGACCTCGATCACGCCGCCCCCTCGTGCACCACGACGATCGTGTTGCGCAGCTCCGCGACGAGCTCGCCGGCGCGGGTGACCGCCGACTCGCGCACCAGGAGCTCGAGACGTCCGCCGCCGCGCGCGTAGACGTCGGTGACCCGGGTGGTGAAGACGATCTCGTCGCCCGCGTGGAGCGGTCGGTGGTGGGTGAAGTGCTGCTCGCCGTTGAGCACGGCGGCGAGGTCGACGCCGACGTCCTCGAGAGTCCGGTAGATCGCCTCGGTCTCGGTCTCGAGCCCGGCGAGGTAGGTCGGCGGCACGACGAGGTCCGGGTGGCCGGCGGCCCGCGCGGCGGCGAGGTCGCGGTGCACGCCGTCGGGCGGGTAGCCGAGCAGGCGGGCGAAGAGACGCAGCCGGCTGCGCTCGAGGGTGACGGCCTCGCTGAGGGTCTCGCGCCCGATCACCGACCTGTCGATCACGTGGTCTCCCTCGCGGGCCGCGGACCGGTACCGCGTGATCACACCAGAGCCGTCGGCTCCCGACCAGGCCGTGCCGTGACATCGCCGGAGGGCGCGGGCTCAGCCCGCGTGGTGGTAGGCGTGCACCACCGCGTGGCCCCGCCCGCGTCCGATCATCCAGCGGTTGACGGGCACGGTGACGACGAACGCGACGGCGAGCGACACGGCGAGCGCGCCCCAGAACAGGACGCTGCCCAGCCCCGCGTCCATGGCGCCGGGGATGCCGACCATGAGGCCGTTGTCGACGAGCTCCATGACGGCGATCGAGATGGTGTCGGCCGCGAGGGCGACGCGCAGGGCCTGCCGGAAGCCGACCCCGGCCCGCAGCACCCCGCGCATCGTCAGGGCGTAACCGAAGACGAAGGCGAGCGCGACGGACAGCACGACGGTCGCCGCGCCGTGCCACCCGAGCGCGGTGCCGATCACCATGCCGAGCACCTCGCCGATGGCGCACCCGGTGAGGCAGTGCAGCGTCGCCTGCGCGGCGGTGGACCAGGACACGGACGCCCAGCCCCGGGTCCCGGTGGTGGTGTGGTCCATGGCTGGCAACATACCCCCCGGGGGTATTTAGTCAAGGCCAACCGGAGCGGCTCGTCCTCGCCCTGCGATGCTTCGTGGATCCCACCGTCGACGGTCAGGAGACCGCGTGCAGAAGGACGCCAACGCCGACTGGGTGCACGTGCGGATGAAGATGATGGACTTCAAGGCGCCGCACGCCGCACCCCTGATCGCCTACGCGGACGAGGTCGCCACGGCCCTGGGCCTGGAGCCCGGGGGCATCCCGTACCCCGACCCCGCGCACGGCGGGACCGGCGCGGAGGTCCTGTTCGTGCTCTCCCACCCCAGTGAGCACGCGATCCGCGACCGGGGTGGCTCCGGGCTGCTGTCGCTGGAGAACAAGGACTTCCCGTCGCGCAACTGCTTCGACGAGTGCCGGCGCATCGGGCTGGACTTCGATCGCGTCACCCACTGGAACGCGGTCCCCCAGCCCCTGCCGAAGGGGAAGAACCCGGGCGTCGAGGACCTCCGCGGCGGCGCGCGCTGGCTGCCGGGCCTGCTCGAACTACTCCCGAAGCTGCAGGTGGTCGCCCTGCTGAGCCGCAACGCGGAGACCACCTGGGACGCGGCGCTCCCCGACCCCGTCCTCGACCGCTTCGACCCCGTCCGCGGACCGGGTCCCGGTCAGCAGGGCATGGCGAACCCGGGTGCGCGCCAGCGGCTCACCGACGTCTTCGACGAGATCGCGAAGCGGCTCGGCACGACCCCGCCGGCGTAGGTCACCCGGCACCGTGCGACGACGAGGGGGAAGATGGTTGTCAGCTCAACCGTCTTCCCCGCGTGAAGGAGCCCCATGACGGAGGCCGCCCGCCCCCTGCTGCAGATCATCGTCGCGAGCACCCGGCCCGGGCGCGTCGGCGAGCCGATCGCCCGATGGTTCGCCGACTACGCCCGGGAGCACGGGGCGCTCGACGTCGAGATCGTCGACCTCGCCGACGTCGACCTGCCGATGTTCGCCGAGCCCGAGCACCCCCGTCTGGGCCGCTACACGCTGGACTCGACGAAGGCGTTCAGCGCGACCATCGCCCGCGCGGACGCGTTCGCGATCGTCCACCCCGAGTACAACCACAGCTACAACGCCGCGCTGAAGAACGCGCTGGACCACCTCAACCAGGAGTGGGCGGGCAAGCCCGTCGCGCTGCTCGGCTACGGCGGCGTGGCCGCGGGCGCCCGGGCCACCGAGGCCCTCCTGCCGGTGCTGATCGCCCTGCGCATGTCGCCGGTCCCGGCCACCGTGCCGATCCCGTTCGCCGCCAAGCACGTCTCCGGCGAGGGCGAGGCGCGCACCTTCACCCCGGCCGCCGAGACCGAGGCCGGCGCCAAGGCCGCCCTCGACGGCATCATCGGCTGGCTCGACGTCCTGGGCCTGCGCGGCGTGCGGTGAGGGCCTGACGGCCTCGTGAGTGGAACGGGCGGCCCTGGCAACCCAAATCACTCACGAGGCCGTCAGGCCATCACCACGTGTCGATGTGCGGCCGGACCTTCTCCGGCGGGGGGCCGACCGCGCGCGGCACGAACGACGAGGTGATCCAGCGTCGGGTGTCGGCGGGGTCGATGACGTCGTCGATCTCGTAGACCCCGGCGACGGTGAGCGCCCGGCCCTTCTCGTACTCGGCGGCGACGTGGCGCTCGAAGAGCCGCTGGCGCTCGTCCGGGTCGGCGACCGCGTCGAGCTCCTTGCGGTAGCCGAGGCGCACCGCGCCCTCGAGGCCCATGCCGCCGAACTCACCGGTCGGCCAGGCCACCGCGAACGCCGGCGCCTTGAGGCTGCCGCCCATCATCGCCTGCCCGCCGAGGCCGTAGCACTTGCGCGTCACCACGAGCCCGAGCGGCACCGAGAGGTTGGCGCCGACCGCGAACACGCGGCTGAAGTGCCGCACGGTCGCGTGGGTCTCGGACTCGGTGCCGACCATGAAGCCCGGGGTGTCGCACAGCGAGACCACCGGCAGGCCGAACGCATCGCAGAGCTGCAGGAACCGGGCGGCCTTGTCGGCCGCGTCGTGGTCGATGGCGCCGCCGACGTGGGCCGGGTCGTTGGCGATCAGCCCCATCGGGCGGCCCTCGACGCGGACGAGCGCCGTGACGATCCCGGGCGCGAAGCCGCGCCGCAGCTCGAGCACCGAGCCGACGTCGGCGAGGCCCTCGACGACCGCGCGCACGTCGTAGACCCGCACCCGGTTCTCGGGCACGACGTGGCGCAGCAGCCGCTGGTCGGGCGCCTCCCAGTCGGCCACCGCACCCTGGAAGTACGACAGGTACCTCCGGGCGACGCGCGTGGCCTCCTGCTCGTCGGCGACGAGCACGTCGACGACGCCGTTGGCCACCTGCACGTCCATCGGGCCGACGTCGTCCGGCGCGACGACGCCGAGCCCGCCGCCCTCGATCATCGCCGGGCCGCCCATGCCGAGGCTGGCACCCTCGACCGCGATGATCACGTCGCAGAGACCGGCGAGCGCGGCGTTGCCCGCGAAGCAGCGCCCGGCCACGACCGCCACCAGCGGCACCCGCGCCGAGAGCCGCGCGAAGAGCTCGAACGCGGGGACGTCGAGCATCGAGGCCCAGCTGCCGTCGGTGTCGCCGGGCCGCCCGCCGCCGCCCTCGGCGTAGACGACCACCGGCCAGCGGCGCTCCGCGGCGATCGCGAACGCGCGGTCCTTCTTCTTGTGGTTGGTGAAGCCCTGGGTGCCCGCGAGGACGGTGTAGTCGTAGGCGATCACGACGGCGTGGGCGTGCTCGGCGCCGACGAGGTCGGCGTTGATCGTGGCCGTGCCCGCGAGCATGCCGTCGGCCGGTGTGCGCTCCACGAGGTCGTCCAGCGAGCGCCGGGCGCGCTGCGCCGCGATCGCCAGCGCGCCGTACTCGACGAAGCTGTCGGGGTCGCAGAGCTGGGCGAGGTTCTCCCGGGCGGTGCGCAGGCCCGTGCGGCGGCGCTTCTCCACGGCGGCGGGGCGGCGGTGGTCGAGGCCGGTCGCGTGGCGGTCGAGCACCTCGGCGAGGTCGGGGCGGACGTGGTCGGGGTCGACGGCGGCGGCGTCCTCGACGTCGTCGGGCGCGGTCTCGTCGGGCGCCACGACCAGCAGCGCGTCGCCGGTCGCCACCGTGTCGCCCGCCGCCACCGCGATCGTCCCGACCGTGCCCGACACCGGGGCGGCCACCACGTGCTCCATCTTCATCGCCTCGAGCACGAGCAACGTGCGGCCGGCCCGCACGACCTCCCCCTCGGCGACCTCGACGGCGACGACGGTGCCCGGCGCGGTGGCGTGCACGGCGTCCCGGCCGGGCTCCGGGCGCGGGGACGGCGCCTCGGGGGCGGCCGCGGACCGGACGAACCGGTGCGGCCGCCGCGCGGCGAGGATCGCGGCGAGGTGGTCGTCGAGGAAGTCGGTGCTCAGCTCGCCCGCGGCGAAGGCGGGGTGGCCGACGATGCCGGCGAGCACGTCGACGTTCGTATCGACGCCGGCGATGTCCACCTCGGAGAGCGCGCGGGCGGTCCGCGCGGCGACGGCGGCGAGGTCGGCGCCGGGATCGGAGACGATCAGCTTGGCGAGCAGCGGGTCGTAGCGCAGGCTCGTGCGCAGGCCGACGTGCCCGGCGCCGTCGACGCGGACGCCGCGCCCGGAGGGCAGCTCGTAGGCGGTGAGCGTGCCGGCGGTCGGCGTGGTGGTGCCGTCGGGCGCGGTGTGCTCGAGGGTGATGCGCGCCTGGATCGCGGTGCCGCGGGGAGCGGGAGCGGGGTCGAGCCCCAGGTCGGCGAGCGTCGCGCCGGCCGCGAGCCGGATCTGCGCGCGCACGAGGTCGACGCCGGTGACCTCCTCGGTGATCGTGTGCTCCACCTGCAGGCGCGGGTTGACCTCGATGAACGCGTAGCGCTCGGCGCTGACGAGGAACTCGACCGTGCCGAGGCCGCGGTAGCGCACCGACGCGCCCAGGCGCACCGCGGCCGCGTGCAGCCCGGCGCGCACCCCGGGGTCGAGACCGGGGGCGGGCGCGACCTCGACGACCTTCTGGTGGCGGCGCTGCACGGAGCAGTCGCGGTCGCCGAGCTGGACGACCGTGCCGGTGCCGTCGCCGGCGATCTGCACCTCGACGTGCCGCGCCGGGCGCAGCAGCTCCTCGACGTACACGCGGTCGTCGCCGAACGCGGCGCGCGCCTCGGAGACGCAGCGGGCCAGGGCGTCCGCCAGCGTGCCGGGGTCGGTGACGCGGCGCATCCCGCGGCCCCCGCCGCCCGCGACGGCCTTGACCATCACCGCGCCGGCCTTCTCGAGCAGCGCCGCCGCCCCGGCGCGGTCGGCCGCGTCGAGCACGGGCAGCCCGGCGGCCGCGGCGAGCTCGCGGGCGCGGGTCTTGTCGCCGAGCTCGCCCAGCACCTCGGGCGACGGCCCGACGAACGTGATCCCGCGCGCGGCGCACGCCCGCGCGAACGCCGGGCTCTCGCTGAGGAACCCGTAGCCGGGGTGGACCGCGTCGGCGCCGGCCTCCGCGGCGGCGCGCAGGACGTCGTCGACGTCCAGGTAGGCGGCGACCCCCGAGCCCGCGAGCGCCACCGCCGTGTCCGCCTTCGCGACGTGCGGCGCGTCCGGCTCGTCGGTGGCGTGGACGGCGACCGACGCGATCCCGAGGTCGGCCAGCGCCCGGGCGACGCGGACGGCGATCTCGCCGCGGTTGGCGATGAGCACGCGCGAGAAGACCTGGTCCGTGGACATCGTCGTCAGTGTCGGTGACGGCGGCCCGGATCGCGATCAGGCACGAGCCTCGGGCGGTAGGTGTACCAGCCCCGGCTGACCCACCAGCCGGCGCCGACGGCCCGCCAGACCAGCCCGGCCGGCAGGACGAGGACGCGGCGCACTCCCATGGCACCTGCCTACCGGCCGTCCCGGCGCGTGGCGTCGACGGGGGCACGCACGGGCGGTGACGCTCGGGTGACGGTCGGGTGCGCGCGGCGAGCGACCCCTACAGCCCGTAGGCCTCCAGCAGGCGCAGCCAGACCTCGCTCATCGTCGGGAACGAGGGCACGGCGTGCCACAGGCGCTCGAGAGGGACCTCGCCGACGACCGCGATCGTCGCCGCGTGGACCATGTCCGCGACGTCCTGCCCGACGAAGGTGGCGCCGACGACGACGCCCCGGTCGGTGTCGACGACGATCGAGGCGAACCCGTCGTAGCCGTCGGCCTGCAGCGACCCGCCCGCCACGTTCCCGATCTCGTAGGAGACGGCGCGGACCGTGAGCCCGGCGTCGCGGGCCCCGGCCTCGGTGTACCCGACCGCGGCGATCTGGGGGTCGGTGAAGATCACCTGCGGGACGGCGGTGTGCTCCGCGGTCGTCGCGTGGTGGGAGTACCGGCCGCCGAGCTCCGCGCCCCGCGACCGCGCGACGACCACGTCGCCGCAGATGCGCGCCTGGTACTTGCCCATGTGGGTCAGCTGGGCGCCGGTGCTCGCGTCGCCGACCGCGTAGAGCCAGTCGCCCTGCACGGTGGTCGTGTCGTCGGCCGCGAGGTGGGTGCCGGGCTCGAGCCCGACGGTCTCGAGGCCGAGGTCCGAGGTCGCGGGCCGGCGCCCGGCCGCGACGAGCAGCTCGGCGGCCCGCACCTCGGTGCCGTCGTCGAGCGTGGCCACCACGTCGCCCCCGTCGCGGCGCACCGCGGTCATCGAGGTCGAGAGCCGGACGTCGACACCGGACGCGGTCAGCGACGCGTGCAGGCGCCGGCCGGCCTCGGGCTCGGTGGCGGGGACGAGCCGGTCGGAGTGCTGGACGAGCGTCACCCGCGCGCCGAGGCCGCGGAACGCCGTCGCCATCTCCACGCCCACCACGCCGCCGCCCAGGATGACGAGCGACGCCGGCACCTCCTTGACCTGGGTGGCCTCCTGGTTGGTCCAGGCGTTCACCGTGTCGAGGCCCTCGACCGGCGGGAACACCGGCACCGAGCCCGTCGCGACGACCACCGAGCGGGCGGCGACCGAGGTCGTCGACCCGTCGGGGTGGGCCACCTCGACCGCGCGCTCGCCGGCGAGCCGCCCGTGGCCCCGCAGCAGCGTGATGCCCGCGCCGGAGAGCCAGTCGGCCTGACCGGAGTCGTCCTCGCCGGCGAAGGCGTCGCGCCGCGCGAGCACCTTCTCCGCGTCGACCGCGCCGGACACCGCCTGCGCCACCCCGGGCATGCGCTGCGTCGCCGCGTACAGGTCGACCGGGCGCAGCAGCGCCTTCGACGGGATGCACGCGTAGTACGAGCACTCGCCACCGACCAGACGGGACTCGACGATCGCCGCCGACAGGCCCTGCTGGTGGGCGCGGTCGGCCACGTTCTCGCCGACCGGCCCGGCCCCGATCACCACGACGTCGACCTCGAGTTCGCTCATGAGCCGTTCTCCTCCTCGCCCGCGGTCACGTCCGGTGCATCCTCCGGGGCGCCGGGCCGCGGGCGCCACCGACGCGCGGGCGACGACCCCCGCCGACGCGGGGACGCACCCCCTCCCGGCGGCCGCCTAGCGACGCTTCGCGCCGTCCAGGAACTCCGTGACGCCGGTGGCCACGGCCTCCCCCAGCGCGTCGGTGCCGGCCGGGTCGGCGACCGCGGCGAGATCGCCGGGGTTGGTGAGGAACAGGGGTTCGACCAGCGCGCCCGGCATGGCGCTGGGCTCGTCGATGTAGCTGGGGATGCGCGGTCCGAGCAGCACGAGGTGCCCGCCGCCGGCCTCGGCGCCCGACGAGTCGTCGGCGATCCCGCGGTCGAGCGGCGCGTGGCCCGCGGCGGTCAGGCGGGTGCGGATGGCGGTCTGCAACGACTGCGCCAGCGCGCGGTTCTGCGCGGCGAACGAGCGCTCGGGCTCGTAGAGCGTCTCGGTGCCGCCGACCTCCGCGTCGGCGAACGAGTTGAAGTGCACCGACACCAGCGCGTCGGCGCGCGCGAGGTTGGCGCAGCGCACACGACCCAGCAGGTCGCGCTGGCTCGCGTCGGTGGTCAGCGCGCCGTCCTGGACCGCGCCGCGCGCGAGCGGGGTGCCCAGCGCGTCGGTGCTGCGGGTGAGCACGACGGTCGTCCCCCGCGCGCGCAGGCGCTCCGCGGCGGCGCGGGCGACGGCGAGCGTGAGCTCCTTCTCCCGGTGCACCGTCCCGTCGACGGTGCCCTCGCTGCCCGGGTCCGGTCCGCCGTGCCCGGCGTCGAGGGCGACCGTGGCCGCGGGGCCCGGGCCGCTCGGGGGCAGCCGGAGGCACCCGCCGGGCGGGAAAGCGGCCGGGTCGACGGCGACGGGGTCGGGAGCGGGGGCCGCCGCGGCCCCACCGCGTGGGCCGCTCGGGGCCCTCTCCTCCTGCGACGCGACGCCGAGGACGAGCGAGGCCGCGGCGAGGAGCGCGACGACGGCCGCCTCGAGGGCCCGGCGCGGTCCCCTCCGGGTCCGCACGCCGGGGGTGTCGGAGTGGTGTCGACCCACGGGTCACGCACTTCCGCCGGGCTGTGTCGGTCCGATCACGGGGCGTGAGGCTAGAGCGGCGCCGGCGCGGCCCCGGACGACCCTGAGAGCTCCCGCCGGCGGCTGCGACCGGCGGCGGTCCCGGCACGGCGAACGATCATCCCCGCGTGTCCGACACGCCGTGGAGGGGCAACGGGCTGCGCCGAGAGGCGCACCGGGCTCTCAGGGCGTCCCGCCTCAGGCCCCGAGGAACGCCTCCACCCCGAGCCAGGCCCCGAAGACGAGGAACAGCACCGCGGCGCCGATGCGGATGGCCTTCTCGGGCAGGTTCCGCCCGAGCCAGCGGCCCACGACGATCGCGAGGGCGTCGGCCGCGACCATGCCGACCGTCGAGCCGACCCACACGCCGGTGACGCCGCCGGCGCCCGGGTACTGGGTGGCGAGCGTGATGGTCGCCAGCATCGTCTTGTCGCCGAGCTCGGCGAGGAAGAAGGCGATCGCGACGGCGACGAACGCCGAACGCTTGGTGGCGCTGCTCTTGTTCTTCTCCTCGTCGGAGAGCGCGTCGCCGCGCCACGTCCAGACGCCGAACACGATGAACGCGACCGCGGCCGCCAGCGCGATCCAGAACGTCGGCAGCGTCGCGCCGAGCAGGTGGCCGACGCCGACCGAGACCGCGTGGGTGACCGCCGTGGCGGCGGTGATGCCGAGCAGGACCGGCAGCGCCCGGAAGCGCGTCGCGAACGTGAGCGCCATCAGCTGGGACTTGTCGCCCAGCTCGGCGACGAAGATGACGGCGAAGCTCAGGGCGGTGGCGGCGAGGAAGCCGGTCACGGGGGCGTGTGCTCCTCTCGGTCGGTCGGACCGAGGGCGCACTCTCCGGCCCGACCCGTGTCGAACGGGCCGTCGCCGAAGGTCTCGCCCGCCGCCGGGAACCGGCGGCCGCCGCGGCCGGACGCCCGGGGGCGTCAGCGTGTCGACCGCGATGTTGGGAGCTACTCCCCTTCGCTGCGACCAACATAGCGAATGGCGCGCGCCATTTCCAACAATGCGTGACGGCGACCACGGACGAGGCGATGTCGGCCACCCGCAGGAATTGTTTCGGCGCGCCGAAATCGAATTCGGGGAGCGCCGGAAATCGTGGTTCGGCCCCGGCGTGCGGCGCGGTGGGGCCGGCCGACCTCCGCGGCGGCCGGGGCAGGGGTCGCGGCGAGTCGGCCCAGGTCACCCGGTTCCGCCACGCTCGTCCCGTCCGGGGACGCCGTGACACCGCCGTGGGGCCGTTCGGCCGCACCCATACACACGGTGTGACGCAAGTCAACCGTTGCTTGGCCGGATGATCACCACCACCATCACCTGCGACGCGATCTCTCTGCGACATCGGCGTATCGAGGAGCTGTGGTGCCGTGATCCCCATCATCGAGTTCGTCCTGGGCATCGCGGTGCTCGTGTACAGCGCGGAGAAGCTCATCGGCTATCTGGTCGGGGTGGCCAGCCGCTGGGCGGTGTCGCTGTTCCTCATCGCGGTGGTGTTCACCGGCATCGAGTTCGACGACCTGGCCTTCGGCATCGCGCTGAACCTCGAGGACCTCAGCGAGGTCGCCCTCGGCACCGTCATCGGGACCACGATCGCGATGACCGGCATCGTGCTCGCGCTGATGGCGATCGTGGCGCCGTGCGAGATCGACGTGCCCAAGAGCTACCTGGCGCTGTTCGTCGCCGCCCCGGTGGTCATGTACCTGCTGGCGCTGACCGGCACCCTGGGTACGGGCATCGGGATCGTGCTGATCGTGGCGTTCGTGGCGTTCGTCGGCTGGATCGCTTACCGCGAGTACTCCGCGCGGCGCCCGGTGTTCCGCAACGCCGAGCTCTACGAACAGCTCGAGAAGGCCGGCGTCGGCGCCGGCGGGGGAACGGCCACCGCCACCCTGACCCGCGAGGGCGGCGGCGGGGACACGACCGGCGGGGACACGACCACCGCGGACAGCGGCCGTCCGCACCGCTTCGACCTGCCGCCGGATCTGCGCGTCGACCAGGGCTTCCTCAAGGCCCGCGCCACCTCCCCGGCCGGCACGATCATCCTCGCGGTCGTCGCCCTGATCGGGCTGGTGGTCGGTGCCTTGATCGCCGGGCAGGGCACCGAGGGCATCCTGGAGACCTTCGAGATCGAGGGCACCGTCTTCGGCGTCACCATCGCCACCCTCGCGCTGACCCTCGAGGACATCCTGCTCTCGGTCGAACCCTCGAGGCGCGGGGCCCCCGAGATCGGCATCGCCAACGTCATCGGCAGCGTCGTGTTCTCGGTGACCGGCAAGCTCGGCATCATCCTGCTGGTCGGCGGGGCGATCCTCGTCGACGACGACACCCTGGCCTGGCACCTGCCCGTGCTGCTCGTGATGACCGTGCTCTCCGCGGTCTTCCTGGCCACCGGCAAGCTGCGGCGCTGGCACGGCGTCGTCCTGCTCGCCCTCTACGTCACCTACTTCGTCCTGAGCCTCGTGCTCTTCGGCGAGGTCCCCGTCGACGACTGACCCGCTCCGCACCGCCAGAGAGGACGACGACAGTGACCAAGGATCGAGTCGGAGCGGGTCTCGCGGTCCTCGCCGCCATCATCGGACTGGTACTGGTCTTCCAGTTCCCCCAGTCCGAGCCCGGCGGCGACGATGACGACGACGGCCCCGAGACCAGCGAGGTCGCCCCCGCCGTGCCGGGCCAGCCGGCCCCGGGCCAGCCCGCCCCCGGTCAGGTGCAGCAGCCCGCGCCGGGCGGCCAGGCCGAGCAGCCCGCCCCCCAGCAGCAGGAACAGCCCGGCGACACCGACGGCGACGACGACGATGACGACGGCTGACGTCTAGGCGAGACGCTCGCGCAGCGTCGCCACGCCGGGGCCGTCAAGGGCGTCGAGGTGCGCGGCACGTCCGGCCATCGCCATGACGAGCGCGAGCGTCGGGCCGGTGACCTCCGGTCCCTCGCCGGCCGTGAACGGGCCGTCGGTGGCGACGAGGCGCAGGCCGGCGGACATCGTCTTGCCGGCGACCGTGAAGTCGCGGCTCGCGACGAAACGGGCGACCTCCGTCGTCACCTCGACCGGTGGCGTGCGGACGAGGCCCAGGGGGCGGCGCACGTCCTCGCCGTGCACGACGACCTCACCGAGCCACGCCTGCTTCGGGCCCCACGTCGACGTCGTGCTGCCGATGATCGCCCGGAACCGCGCGAGGGTCTCGGCCGGCGTGGCGCCGCGGTGCTCGGCGAGGCGCCGGTCGTTGTGGAGGTCGAAGTCGAACCGGGCGCCGAGCACGCTGCGCACCCAGCGCCACGGGCCGACGCTCGCCGCCGCGGTGAGGTGGGCGACGGTGTCCTCGACCGTCCACCGGCCGCACAGCGACGGCGTCGCCCACTGCGCGTCGGTGAGGTCCGCGAGGTCGTCGGCGAGCGCGGCCCGCTCGGCACGGGTCGCGGCGAGCACGGTGGCGTCGGTGGTCATCTGCATCAGGATCCCTTCCTCGCGGACGCGTGTCGGGAGGTGGACGGACGCGAGGGCCGGGACTCATCGGACCCGTTCTGAGCGAAAAGCACTTTCGGTCGGATAGACGGGCGAGGGGCGCCCCTCGCCGGAACGGTGGCGGGGCGCGAGCGGCACCGTGCCCATGATCAGCGGATGGGGCGGGCTGCAGAACGTGCCGCTCGCCGGTGTCCGAACGGTGGCCGGCGTACGCCGCGCCGGCTCGTGGAGATCACGGGCACGTCGTGCACGTCCGCCTGGCGCCGACGGTGCACCAGGTGCCCGTGATCAACGGGCTGGTCGGGCTGCTCACCCCGGCGACTCTGAGCGAGTGGCACCTTCGCTCGGATAGAGGGGCGAGGGGTGCCCCTCGCCGCGACGGCGCCGGGCGCGAGCGGCACGGTGCGCGTGATCGACGGGTGGGTCGGGCTGGCGAACGCGGCCCTCGCGAGATCGCTGAGGCAGTCTTGGTGTCGCGGGTGTCGCTACTGTCGTAGATGTCCGCTAGAATCGAACGCGTGAGCGAACGGGTGCTCGGGGTGAGGGAGCGGGACGCGATCGAGCGCGCCCGCCTCGCCGAGACCGCCCGCCGCCGCGAGGCCTACGTGCGTCTGGAGCAGGTCGCCGAGCTCGAGGAGCTGCAGGTCGCGGAGGTGACCGGGGACCGCTCCACCGCGCGGGTGCTCGAACAGCTCTGGCGGGTCGGGGCGCTCGAGGCCCGCCGGCTGGTCGACCAGGCCCGCGACCTGTGCGGTCGCCGCTCCATGACCGGCGAGGTGTTGGCGGCGCGGTTGCCCGCCACCGCGACGGTGGCCGCGGCCGGCCGGATCGGCCCGGCCCACATCGGGATCATCCGGGCCACGATGCGCCGCCTCGACCGCGTCGACGGGCTGCCCCGACAGGAATGGGTGGACGCCGAGCAGCGGCTGGCCGACGAGGCCACCCGGCTGGGACCGCGGGGGTTGCAGGCGGTCGCCGA
>NZ_JBHSKG010000032.1:0-38359 GCF_042657905.1 Actinomycetospora rhizophila
TGCTCACGACCGGCGGGCGCACGATCTGAGGCTAGAGCTCACAGCCCTGTCGGCCAGAGTGCTGACCCGCCGGCCGCTACCAGCGCCGAGCCTTCCATGCGAACCCGGCACCCCCCATTAGTCGGCGAGCTCGACGTAGACCCGCCGCCACGGCTGGTCGTCGACCAGCTCCCAGCGGTGGCCGCCGCCCGCGGTGTCCTCGGCGAGGAGGACGTCGCCGGGGCCCAGCGCGAAGGTCGCGCCGTCGCGGGTCGTGAAGCGCAGGGTGCCGGTCAGCGTCACGACGTACTGGCGGCACGGGGCGTCGTGCCAGTCGAGGGCGCTGCCCGCCGGCGACTCCTCGGCGTGCACCCGGCGCGCGTCCGCCGCCGGCGGGAGCCCGGACTCCTCGCGGAAGCGTGACTCGCCGTCCTCGGTCCACAGCCGGACGAGCCGGCTCACGTGGCCTCCTCCTCGGCCCCTTCGGTGACCACCGAGGTCGTGGTGCCCGGGACGTCGGTGCCGAGCCATGCCCGCCCGAGGCGGGCGAGGGTGCCGTCGGCGCGCAGCGCGTCGAGGGCGCCGTCGACCTCGCCGGCCAGGGTCGTGTCGTCCCGCCGGACGGCGACGCCGAGGTCCTCGTGCGTGATCCCGGTCTGGACGACGCCGAGCGACGGGCGGTCGCGGGTCAGCGCGCGCATGACGGGTTCGAGCTTCATGAACCCGTCGATGGTGCCGGCGGCGAGGTCGTCGAGGGCGGCGCGGATGTCGCGGTAGGCGTAGCGCCGGACCGCGGCGATCCGTCCGTCGCGGGCGAGCCCGTCGGCGACCGGCTCGGAGGTGTTGCCCCGTTGCACGCCGACCGTCATGCCGGCGAGGTCGTCGACCCCGGCGACGTCGGGGTGGCGCTGCCGGTCGACGACGAGGCTCTGCCCGGAGCGGACGTAGGGCCGGCAGAAGCGGGCGAGCGTGCGGCGGTGCGCGGTGATCGTCGCGCCGGACGCCACGACGTCGTAGTCGCCGCGGTCGAGGCCGGTGAAGATGCCGTCGAAGTCGTCGGCCTCGTAGCGGACCGGGACGAACGTGCGGCCGAGGCGGGTCGCGACCTCCCGCATGACCGCCGGGTCGAAGCCGACGGCGTCGCCGTGCTCGTCCGCGAGCTCGAACGGCGGGTCGGGCAGGGCCGAGCCGACGCGCAGCACAGCGTCCGGGGGCATGGCGGCAGTCTGGCCCGGGGCGGCGGTCGGGGGAAGGTCACGGGGCACGCGGACCAGACGCGGCGTCCGGCCCGCCCCCGCACGCCGAATCGTGACGGTCCCGGGCCCGCTCGGCGGTGGTCGCGCCCGACCGGGGCCCGCCACCATCCGACGATGACGACGCGGACCGTGCCGACGGCGACGGAGTCGCCCTCGATGCGCATGATGGCCCTGCTCTACGGCTCGGTGCTCGGCCGGCTGGTGTCGGTCGTTGCCGAGTTCGGGGTCGCGGACCTGTGCGCGGACGGCCCGCGGTCCGTGGACGAGCTGGCGTCCGCCGTCGACGCCGACCCGGACACGCTGTACCGGATGCTGCGCGCGCTGGCCTCGGCCGGGGTGTTCACCGAGGTGGCGCCCCGGGCGTTCGCGCTCACCGACCTGGCGACCACCCTGTGCAGCGAGGTGCCGGGCTCGATGCGCGACCACGCCCGCAACTGGGGCTCCGCGGAGTACCTGCACACCCTCGTCGGGCTCGGCGGGGCGCTGCGGACGGGCCGGCCGTCGTTCGACACCCACCACGGCGTCGACTTCTGGTCCTACCTGGGCGCGCACCCGCGGCGGGCGCAGGTGTTCGACCGGGCCATGGGCGACCGCGCCCGCCAGATCGGGGCGGCCGCGCTCGCGGTCTGCGACCTGTCGGGGGTCCGCCGGCTCGTCGACGTCGGGGGCGGGCAGGGCCACCTGGTCGCCGCGGTCCTCGACCGCTACCCGGACATCGAGGCGGTCGTGTTCGACCGCCCGGAGGTGGTGGCCGGCGCCGCCGAGGTCGTCGGCGGGCGGGCCGCGGCGGTCGGCGGCGACTTCTTCGCCGCGGTGCCGGGCGGCGCCGACCACTACGTGCTCTCCAGCGTGCTGCACGACTGGGAGGACGACGACGCCGTGACGATCCTGCGCGCGGTCCGCGACGCCATGGATCCCGCGGGCCGGCTGCTCGTCCTCGAGGCGGTGCTGCCCGAGGGCGACGAGCCCCACCTGGGCAAGCTGCTCGACGTGCTCATGCTCGCGCTCGTCGGCGGCCGCGAGCGCACCGCGCGGGAGTACGCCGCCCTGCTCGACCGCGCCGACCTGCGGATCGAGCGGATCCTCCCCACGGCCACGCCGGTCGGCGTGCTCGTGGCCGCGCCCGCCTGATCACCCCCCGTGGGTACTCGACGGCGGGCCGCTCGGGGAGCAGGGTGCCGCCCGTGAGCGACATCGCCGACGCCCGCGCGCTGGTTCCCGGCGCCATGGACCGCGTCACCGCCCGGGTCCGTGCCGTGGGCGCCGGCATCTGGCGCGCCCCGACCCCGTGCACCGAGTGGGCCGTGCGCGACCTCGTGTCCCACCTCTGCTTCGAGCACCTATGGGCCCCGCACGTCCTGGCCGGTACCTCGATGGGCGTGGTGGGGGACCGCTACGACGGCGACCTGCTCCACGGCGACCCGCCAGGTGCCTGGGACCGCGCCGTCGCCCGGTCCCGGCCCGTCTGGGCGGCGACCGACACCCACGCCGCGCGCGTGCACACGTCGTTCGGCTGGATCCCGGTCGAGGAGTACGCCGAGCAGATGCTGCTCGACCTCACCGTGCACGAGTGGGACCTCGCGCGCGGCGCCGGGCTCGACGAGGAGCTCGACCCGGTCGGCGTCGAGCGCGCGCTGACCTACGTCCGCCGCGACCCGGTCATGCTCACCGGGCAGGGGCTGTGGCGCCCGCCCGTCGCGCCGTGCAGCGACGAGCCTCGCGACGTGCTGCTGGCCCTGCTCGGACGCGAGGTCCAGATGACCGCGCTCGAGCCGCCCCCGGCGCCGGTGCCCTGTGAGCGACCCGGTCCGACGGGCGCGCCTGCGCCGCGTCGGGCAGGTTCGGGGTCATGACGACGCTCCCCGTGACGGTCGACCTCGACGATGCCGGGCTCGCCGTGGTGACCATCGACCACCCGCCGCTGAACCTCTACGACCAGGCCCTGCACGAGGCGCTGCGCGACGCGGTCGGCGAGCTGGAGCGGGCCCGGCCGCGGGCGGTCCTGGTGCGCGCCGAGGGCAAGGTCGTCAGCGGCGGCGTCGACGTCCGCGAGATCTTCCACCCGATGGCGCAGGCCGGCGACGCCGAGCGCGGCACGGCCTACTTCGCCGAGCTGGTCGAGCTCGGGCGCCGCCTGCACCACCTGCCCTGCCCCACGGTGTTCGCCGCGCACGGGCTGACGCTGACCTGGGCGTTCGAGGTGGCCCTGGCCTGCGACCTCATCGTCGCCACGCCGCGCGCGTCGTTCGGGCTGATCGAGGCCACGGTCGGGCTGACCCCGGCGATGGGCGGCACGCAGCGCCTCGCCGAGCGCGCCGGGATCGGGCGGGCGCGCCTGCTCGTCATGACCGCGGGCCGCTTCGGTGCCGAGGAGCTCGAGGGCTGGGGCGTCGTCGACCGCCTGATGCCCGAGGACGGGTTCGACGACGCCGCGCGGGCGTTCGCCGCGCAGCTCGCCGCCGGGCCGACCCGGGCGCACGCGGCGACCAAGGAGATCCTGCGCCACCTCACCGAGGGCGGGCTGGAGGCCGCGAACGAGGTGACCCCGCAGGCCGCCGGGGCGCTCTTCGCCACCGCGGACCTCGCCGGCGCCATGGCCTCGTTCGTCGAGGAGGGGCACGGCAAGGCGACGTTCACCGGCGAGTGACTAACCCTCGAGCCGCATCCGCCAGGCGTCGGTGACGAGCTCGGTGAGGCGCGGGACGTCGACCTCGTCGAGGCGCAGGAGCACGAACGGGAGCCCCTCGTAGCTCGGGGTGGAGAAGAACAGGCCCGGCTCGCCGCGCAGCAGGGCCTGGCGCTCGGCCTCGTCGCCGACGAACAGGACGGCGATGTCGGTGCGCAGGACGCGGCGCCCGCTGCTGCGGTCGGGGTAGGACCAGACGAACCCGCGCCCGCGCACGCGGAAGTCGAACCCGTCGCTGTCGATCTCTTCGACGTCGTCCAGGCCGAGCGCGAGCCGCCGGACGTCGTGCACGTCGGCCATGGGCGCCGAAGTTAGCAGCCGCCCCCGTCAGCCCGTCCGGTCGCGATGTCGGTCAGGCGGCGCAGGGCCTCGGTGTTGCGCGTCTCGATGAGGGGCGCCTGCACCACGGTCGGTACCAGCCACCCGAGCCCCCGGTCGGCCTCCTCGGCCAGGCGGACCCGACACCCGCGCGCGGTCGGTTCGAGCGTGATGACCACCCGCGCGGTCCCGAACGGCCACGCCCGCGCGTGCAGGCTCAGCATCCGGCCGGGGTCGACGTCGAGCACCTCGGTCGAGTCTCCGAGCTGCAGCGGCCACGGACCGACGCTGTGGTGCAGGCGCGACCCGACCGCGGGCCAGTCGTCGTCGACGTCACGCATGTGCGTCGCGCCGACGACCCAGAGCGGGTAGAGCCAGCCGTCCTGCAGGACCGCCCACACGGTCTCGGGGCCGACGGGGATCTCGGTGGTGGTCTCGGGAGGACCCATGACGGTCGGGGTGCCCGATCCGCGCCCGGCTCGCACGGTGGGTGCGGGACGCGCTCGCCGGGTACGTCCGGGCCATGACCGCAGACGACGGCAGCACGCCCGGGAAGGACCCGCAGGAGCTCGGCGAGGGGTCCCTGCTCACCGAGCTCGAGCACCTCCACGACACGCGTCACGTGACCTTCCGCCACGGCAGCGACGACGCCCTCGCGGCGCACGACCGCCGCACCCGCGAGCTCGAGGGCGAGTACCTGCGGCGCCACCCCGAGCGCGAGGTCGACCCCGCGCGCACCCGGGCGGGCGCGCGGCGCGACACCTGACGGGACCCCGGCCGGTGGACGCGCCGCTGCTCGCCGCGCTCGGCCCCGTCCTGCGCGGCCGGGCGCTCGTCGCCGTGCCGACCCGCGCCCCGCGGTTCGCGCTGACGGTCGACGACGGTCCCGACCCCGCGACGACGCCGGCCCTGCTCGACGTCCTGGCCCGGCACGGCGCGCACGCCACCTTCTTCTGCCTCGGCGAGCGGGCGGCCGCCCACCCCGACCTCGTCGCCCGCATCGCCGCGGAGGGCCACGAGCTGGGCAACCACACCTGGCGCGACGAGCCGTCCTACCGCCTGCCGGTCAGCGCGTTCGCCACGTCCCTGGTGGACACCCAGCGGGTCCTCGAGGCGCACGGCCCGGTGCGCTGGTTCCGGCCCGGGTCCGGCTGGCCGACCGCGGCGCACCTCGCGGTCGCCGAGGCGGCCGGCCTGCGCTGCGTGCTCGGGAGCGCGGTGGCGGTGACGGGGTCGGGGGCCGGGAGCGCGGGCACGCCCCGGGCCCTGGGCGCCGTCGTCCACCGCGGCGCCGTGGTCGTCCTGCACGAGGGCCCGGGCCGGGAGGCGGTGCCCGCCACCGTCGACGCGCTGCTCGCGCGCACCGCCCGCCGCGGGCTCGGCGCGGTCGCGCTCACGGAGCTGGCGGGCCGATCCTGACCCCGTCGACCCCTCGACTACGTCGCGGGCGCCGGGACCTCCGCGTCGGGCGGTGCCGGCGGCTTGTCCTCGGCGGTCGGCCCGGTGCCGTTGCTCTTGGCCTTCGACGCCTTCTTCTCCGGCGGGCTCGAGGCGCCGATGAGGGCCTCGACCCAACGGGCACCCGGGTCGCAGTCGACGAGCACGGCCTTGACCAGCAGGGTCGCCGGGATCGCGAGCAGGGCCCCGAGCGCGCCGAGCACCCACGCCCAGAACAGCAGGGCGACGAAGGTGATCGTCGTCGACAGGCCGACGGCGTCGCCGGTGAAGTGCGGCTGGATCAGCGACTGCACGATCGCATTGAGGACGCAGTAGACGACCAGGACCGCGAGCCCCAGCTGCCAGCCGCCGACGAGCAGCCCCAGCAGGGCGGGCGGGATGACGCCGATGATGAACCCGATGTTCGGGATGAAGTTGGTGATGAACGAGAGCAGGCCCCACAGGATCACCAGCGGGATGCCCATGATCGCCAGCGCCACCGAGTCGAGCACCGCCACGATCAGCCCGAACACCGCGGTGACCACGAGGTAGCGGCGCGTGCCGCCCGCGAAGCTGTTCAGCGCGACCACCATGTGGGGGCGGTCCGCGCCGATGGCCGCGAGCCGCCGGGCCGCGCCGCCGGCCTCGGCGATGAGGAACAGCAGCAGCGCCAGGATGAACACGAGGCTGGTCAGGGCGCCGCTGACGCCCGAGAGCAGGCCCCCGACGATGTTGACGAGCTTGCCGATGTCCGCCGAGGACGTGGCGGTCTGCGCGGCGTGACTCGGGTCGAAGCCGACCCTGGTGAGCAGCTGGGTGACCTGGGCGGTGAGCTGGTCGATCCGGCCCGAGTACTGGGGCAGGACCGCCGCGAGCTGGCCGACCGAGGCGATGAGGACCGCGACGAGCCCCAGGACGATCCCGAAGATCACCACGACCAGCGTGAGGACCGTCGACCACCCGGGCAGCCCGCGGCGGCGCATCCACGACTGGATCGGGCTGACCGCGATGACGATGACCAGCGCCAGCAGGATCGGCGCGACCAGCCACGCCGAGGCCATCAGCCCGGCGATGACGATGACGATGGCCGCGGCCCCGAGCAGGAGCATCAACGCCCGGGGCATGCGCGCGTCATCCGGCGCGGTGGGCGCGCCGGGCACCTCGATGGGGGTCGCCATGCCGTCCGACGGTAGGAACGCGGGCGTCGCGGCGGCTCACCCGCAGCGGGTGAGCGTGTCCGCGCGGGCGGGATCACCCGCGGCGGGGGAGCACGGTCGCGGCCCGGCTGCCTAGCGTCCCCGGACGATGCCCGAGCCGCGCGATCCCGAACGGCCACCGGCCCCGCCGTGGCGCGAGCGGGTCCGGGAGACGCGCACGCGCTTCGAGGGCAGCGGGCTCGGGCACCTGCAGCGCCGGGTCGTGGAGACCCAGCTGACCAAGCAGGCGCTGATCCTCGCCGCCCTCGCGTTCATGCTCGTGATCCCGGCGCTCGTGACGCTCGCGGCCGTGGTGCCGCTCGGGCGCCCCGGCGGCGGTGTGGCCGCCTTCGCGTCGCGGCTGGGGCTGACCCCGCAGGCCACGGCCGATCTCCAGCAGCTCTTCCCCACGACGACGACGGTGTCGAGCGCGTCCACGTGGTTCAGCGTCCTGCTCACGGTGGTGCTCACCGTCCGCTGGCCGCTCGCGCTCCAGCGCGCCTACGAGCTCGTCTGGAACCTGCCGCACCGCGGGATCCGGACGCTCTGGCGGCCCCTCGCGTGGCTCGCGGGCTTCCTCGTGCTCGTCGCGGTCGTGGTGCTCGTCGGGCCGGTCGAGGGCGGGCTGTCCCTCGTGCTGGTGCTCGTGCTCGGCACGCCGCTCGCGATGGCGTGGGCGTGGTGGACCCAGTACCTCCTGCTCGGCGGCCGGGTGAGCTGGATGCGGCTGTTGCCCGGCGCGATCGTCATCGGCATCGGCCTGGCGGGTCTGCGGGCCGCGGCCCCGCTCGTGCTCTCGCCGCAGATCAGCTCGCACTTCCGGCAGTTCGGGCCGCTGGGGATCGTGTTCGTGATCCTCTCGTGGTTCGTCGCCTTCGGCGTCGTGATGCTCGGCGGCGCTCTCGTCGGGCACCTCGTCGCCGTCGGCGTGCTCGGCTCGCGGCTGCTGTCACCCCGCGGGGGTGAGGTCACGGACCCGCTCCCGGGCGAGAGTCGCGGTGAGGTCCTCGACACGGTCGTCCCGTCGCCGAGGTCCGCCCACGGATCCGAGGAGGACGGTCGATGGCGACGTTGACGGCATGGAAGTTCCCGACCCCCGAGGGCGCCGACCAGGCCCTCGCGACGCTCGAACAGCTGCAGAAGCAGGAGCTGATCCAGGTCCTCGACGCGGCCGTCGTCACCTGGCCCGCCGACAAGAAGCGGCCTAAGACGCGCCAGCTGCACAACCTCGCGGGCGGCGGCGCCCTCGGCGGGAGCTTCTGGGGCCTGCTCTTCGGGCTGATCTTCTTCGTCCCGCTGCTCGGCATGGTCATCGGTGCCGCGTCGGGTGCCCTGGCCGGCTCGCTGTCCGACGTCGGGATCGACGACGACTTCATCAACGACGTGCGGTCGCAGGTGACCCCGGGGACGTCGGCGCTGTTCGGCCTGACCGCGAACGCGGTGCAGGACAAGGTCGCCGAGGCGTTCCGCGGCAGCCACGCCGAGCTGCTGCACACCAACCTGTCGGCCGAGCAGGAGGCGGCCCTGCGCGAGGTGTTCTCCGACGCCGAGGACGAGGCGGCGGTCCGCGCCTGAGACGTCCGCGCCTGAGACGTCCGACGGGAACCGCCGGCGGGGCCCGCCCCGCCGGCGGTTCCCGCGTGTCAGGTCTCGTCCGGCTCGCGCACCTGCCGCAGCGACACCAGCTCCAGCCCGAGCGCCTGGATCCGGTCGAGGATGCCGTGCACCTCGTCGTCGTCCCGCGAGACGCCCGACAGGACGGTCTCGGCGGGCACCTCGACGACGGCCATGTCGGGGAAGGCGGCCCGCGCCCGGTCGGAGAGGCGACCGCTGACCCGGATCTCGAAGCGTCCCGACACGGCCGTCTCCTCGCTCGTCCTGCCCCCGTCGACGCCGATCGTGGCCCGGGCACCACGGGGCCGCCTCATCCCGGGCAGGTGAACGCCACGGTCAGACGAGCAGACCGCGCTCCTGGGCCGCGGTCACCGCACCCCGCCGGGACGTGACGCCGAGCTTCGCGTAGATCGAGCGGATCTGGGTCTTCACGGTGTTGACCGAGACCACGAGCTCCTCGGCCATCGTCGGGGCGTCCAGCAGCGTCGGGAGCAGCGCCAGGATGACCAGCTCGCGCTCGCTGAGCGGCGGCGCGGGCTCCGCGGTGACCGCCGCGCACGCGGCGGCGACCCGGTGGGCGTGCTCCCCCGTCGACAAGGGTTCGAGGAGCAGGGCGCGGGTCCGGGGGCCCGCGAGCGCGAACGGGCGCACCAGGTCGCGGTCCCGCCCGGCGGCGAGGGCGGCGTCGAGCGCGGCGCGGCCGCGGGCGGCGTCGTCGGCCCGCAGCGCGGCCTCGGCGTCGAGGAGCGCGGCCTCGACGAGCACCGTCGCTGGGCACCGGACGGAGCGGCGCAGCGGCGCGACCCCGGCGCGGGCGGTCTCCCAGCGGCCGGTCGCCGCGTCGGTCCACGCCCGCATCAGGACGCCCTCGGGGGTGTCGCCGACGCGCTCGGCCAGCCAGGCCGCCACCTCACCGGCGACGCGCAGGTTGCCGAGCAGCAGGGCGGCGCGGTGCTCGAGCAGCGCGATCGCGCCGGCGACCGGTGCGGGCAGGGGCGCGTCCCCGAGCGCGACGCGGGCCGCGCGGGCCTCGCCGAGCCCGGCGCCGCGGCGTCCCAGGTCGCCGACGGCGGCGCCGTGCACCGCGCCCAGGGCGCAGCGGTCCGCGGGGGCGAGCCGGTCGGGGAGGTCGAGCACGTCCTCGCAGCGCTCGGCGGCGCGGCGGGGGTCGCCGCGCAGCAGGTCGGACCAGGCGAGCAGCGCCACGGTCCGCGCCGTGCGCGCCGGCGGGCCGGGGGTCGCCACGGCGGCCTCGCCGGGGCCCGGCACCCCGCCCGGGTCGCCCTCGGCCACCGCGGCCAGGGCGAGCTGGGCGAAGGTGGCCACCTCGAGGCGCACGAGACCGCCCGCGCGGGCCGGGGCCAGCGCGCGGTGGAGCTCGGTGCGCGCCGTGGCGGGGTCGGCGGGGGAGGCGGCGAGCAGGGCGGTCCCGCGGGCGAGGTGCAGCAGGCCGGCGAGGCCCGGGTCGTCGGGCCCGGCGCCGTCGCGACCGGTGTCCGGCGACCTGGTGCCGACGAGCAGCTCGGCCGCCGTGCGCAGGGCGACCAGGTCCGGGTCGGGCGCCGCAGGCCAGGTCTGCGCCACGAGCCGCAGCCGCGCGACGGCGGCGGCGTGCTCGCGCGCGTCGAGGTGGGCCAGCGCCGCGGCCAGCGCCAGGTGTGGATCGTCCCGCTGGGCCGCCGTCCCGGCCGCCGCCAGCGCGCGCCGCAGGGCGGGCAGCTCCCCGCGCAGCAGCAGCGGGACGGCGAGGCGGCCGAGGAGCTCGGCGGTGAGGGCGGGGTCGCCGGCGCGGTCGGCGTGGCGCAGGGCGTGGGTGGGCTCGGCGTGGTCGGCCCACCACCGGGCCGCCACGGCGTGCTGGCGGCGGTGGTGCTCGGGCCGGTGCCGCGCGAGGTCGGCGGCCAGGTGCGAGCGCAGCAGGGCGTGGACGTGGTGCTCGCCGGGACCGGTGCGCTCGACCATCCCGAGCCCGTGCGCGAGCTCCTCGAGCCGGCGCGCGACGTCGGGCCGCCCGGTCAGCGCCGCGGCCAGGGCGTCGGGGAGGCGGCGGCAGACGCTGAGGTCGTCGAGCAGCGCGCGGTCGTCGCGGGCGAGCCCGGCCAGCAGCTCGCCGCCGAGGTAGTCGGCGACCGACCGGTCGTCGCCGGAGAACTGGGTGAGGAAGGTGCGCGGACCGTCGGCGCCCTCCGCACCGTCGCGGCGCATCGTGACCAGGGCGAGGCGCAGCCCGGCCGCCCAGCCCTCGGTGCGGCGGTGCAGCGTGGCGACGTCGTCCGCGTCGAGCGCGACACCGCTGGCGGCCGCGAGCGCGGCGGTCGCGTCCAGCGAGAACCGCAGCCCGTCGGCGCGCAGCTCGCGCAGCCCGTCCTCGAGGCGGAGCCGGGGCAGCCCGACGGCGGGGTCCGAGCGGGCCGCGAGCACCAGTTGCACCCCCGCGGGCCGGTGGCGCACCAGCCGGGCGAGGGCGCGCACGCCCGCCTGCCGGTCGGCGAGGACGTGCACGTCGTCGAGCACGAGCCGGAGCGGTCGGCGCAGGCGCCCGAGCCCCTCGAGTCCCTCGAGCAGGGCGTCGGCGGGGTCCGCGCCCGCCGGCCCGCGGAGGGGGTCGTCGGCGGGGACGGCCCCGGTGGCGAGCACGGCCGCGAGCACCACCGCCCAGAAGCGGTCGGGGTCGGCGTCGTCGCGGTCGAGGCCGGCCCACGCCGTCACCGGGTCCGCGTCGCCCGGGGAGCCGTGCCGGGCCCACTCGGCCAGCAGGACGGACTTGCCCGAGCCCGCCGGCGCGGTGACCGCGACCAGCTGGCCGGGCCGGGCCGCCGCCAGGCGCTGCCACAGCGCCGGGCGCGGGACGTGCCAGGCGGGCAGCGCCGGCACGGCCGTCCTGCTCGCGGGGATGCGGACCATCGCCGACGACCTCCCTCTCGTCGCCACGCAGCGTGTCGCTCGCCGGGGTGAGAGGGCGTCGTTCGCCGAGGATGAGGCGGATGAGGGTGAGCGGGCCATCGGACACCGCCACTCACAGCAACCCGAGGGCGCGGGCCCGGCGGACCGCTTCCCGGCGACCGGAGGCCCCGAGCTTGCGGTACACCGCGCGCTGGTGGGTCTTCACGGTGTTGACCGAGACGTAGAGCTCCGTGGCGATCTCGGGGTTGGACAGGGTGCTCGCGAGGTAGCGCACCATCGTCGCCTCCCGCTCGGTGAGGGGTTCGGCCAGCGGGGGGCGCGGGCCGCCGTGCTCGGCAGGGCGGCCGGTGAGGCGCTCGAGGAGGTCCACGGCGAACGCCGCGGCGCCGCTGCCCCGGTCGACCCGGCGGTGCAGGACGTCGACGAGCGCCGGTGCGGCGAGGAAGGGCCGGCGCAGCCCGGAGGGCGCCGCGGTGAGCAGGGCGTCCTCGAGCACCGTCGCCGCCCGCTCCGGCGCGCCCGCGCGCTCGGCGGCGAGCGCCGCGACCACGCCCGCCCCGGCACGGACCCGGGGCAGGGCGCTCGCCGTGGTGTCGCCGAGGGCCGCCTCGACGCCGTCGACGTCACCGAGGTGCAGGAGCAGGCGCGCGGCCGCCACCCGGCCGCCGTCGGTCCGCGGCGCGCCCAGCCGCTCGGCCACCGCCCGGGCCGCGTCCGGGTGGCCGGCGCGGGCCAGGAGGTCGGCCTCGCCGAGCAGCCACGACTCGGCCAGCGGCCGGGGCGGCGTCCACGACCCCACCTGCGTGCCGGCGGCTCGCAGGCGGGCGAGGGCGTCCTCCCGGTGTCCGGCGGCGTCGTGGTGGGCGGCGAGCGCCAGCGAGCGCGCGAGCAGGACGTGGGGCTCGGGGGCCACCTCCTCGACCTCGGCGAGCCGGGTCAGCCAGTGGTCGGTGTCGTCCAGCTCGTCGCGGTCGATCGTCGTCCGCGCCAGGGCCAGGTAGGCGGCCGCGACCTGCGGCGCCCGCGTCCACCCACGGGCGGCGGCGGTCGCGACGACCTCGCGGGCCCGGTGCTCCGCGGCGTCCAGCTCGCCGCGCTCGCCGGCCAGCAGGGCGAGGTGCGCGGCGGCGTTGACGCGGGGGAGCGTGTCCGGCCCGGCGCCCTCGGCGGCCTCCCGCAGGTGCGCCTCGGCCGCCGCGAGGTCCCCGGTCCAGAGCTCGGCGGTGCCGAGGTTGGCGAGCACGACCGCCGGCACGATCCCGGGGTCGAGCACCCCCCAGCGGTCGAGGGCGGCGACGTCGAGGGGCACCGCGCCGAAGGCGCGGGCCGCCGCGTCGAGGTCCCCGGCCGCGCGGGCGTGGGCGCCCTCGATGAGGCCGTGGTGCACGGCGAGGCGCCGGCGGCGGCCGTCACCGAGCGCGCCGGCGCCCCGGCGCGCCGCCGCGACCAGGAAGCGGACCTGGGTCGTGTCGCCCACCACGACCCGGGCCCCGGCCACGGCGGTCGCCAGCTCGGGGCGCTCGAGCAGGACCGGCTCGGGGACGTCGCGCAGGACGCGGGTGACCTCGTCCGCGGAGCCCCGCAGGACGAGCGCGACCAGGTGGGCGCCGACGACGTCGGCGGCGAGGGCCCACAGCTCGCCCTGGACCGCCGAGCGCAATGCCTCGAGCGCCATCCCGTGGCCCCGGAACCACTCGGCGGCCCGGCGGTGGCGGTCGCGCCGGTCGCGGCGGGGTGCCGGGCGGGCCCGCAGGACGTCGAGCACGAGGCGGTGGAGGCGGTACCAGCGGCCCGGGTGGTCGAGCGCCGGGACGAACAGGTGCGCCGCCGCGAGCTCGGCGAGCAGCGCCGCGCCGTCGGCGCCGCCGGTGAGCGCGTCCGCGAGGTCGGCGCAGACGAGGTCGACCACGCTGATCTGCTCGAGGAACGCGACCAGCTCGGCGGGCTGGCGGCCGAGGACCTCGTCGAGCAGGTAGCCCGAGACGCTGTGGGCGTCGCCCGAGAAGGCGGCGACCGCGGCGTCCACGTCCGTCCGTGTCGCGAGGTCCAGCGCCGCGAGGCGCATCCCCGCGGCCCAGCCGCCGGTCCGGGCCACCATCTCCCGGACGTGCTCGGTGCCGGCGGGCACCCCGAGCTGGACGAACAGGGCGGCGGCCTCGTCGTCGCGGAAGGCGAGGTCGTCGGGCCGGATCTCGGCGAGGAGGCCGGCCAGCCGCAGGCGGGTCAGCGGCCACGGCGGGTCGCGGCGCGCGGTGGCGACGAGGGCGAGCGGGGGCACCGGCCGCTCGACCAGACTGTGGAGCCCCCGGTGCACCGCCGGCGACGTCACCTCGTGCAGGTCGTCGAGGACGAGGACCACCGGGCGCTCGGCCTGCCGCAGCGCCTGGGCGAACGCGCCGGGCAGCTCGTCCGGGTCGGCGAGCCCCCCGCCGAGGCGGCCGTCGAGGCGGCGCAGCGCCGCGGCGGTGGCGGGGCCGGCGTGCGCCCCCACCGCGCGGGCGAGGGTCGCCCAGAACGCCCGCGGCTCGTCGTGGTCGGGCCCGAGCGTCACCCAGGCCGCCTCGCGCCCGCCCGCACCCGCGGCGAGCCAGGAGCTCACGAGCAGCGTCTTCCCCCACCCCGCCGGGCCGACGACGAGCGTCGCCGCCGCGTCGGTGACGGCCGCGTCGAGCCGGGCCCGCAGGCGGGGACGCTCGACGACGTGCGTGGCCACCGGCACGGCGTGCTCGGCGTCGGTGCGGCGGGTGAGCGGGGTCGGGGGCAGCGCGGCAGGGTCGGCGGGATCGGGGGGCCCGGCCGGGACGGGCGGGGGCGACGTCGGGGAGCCCCACGGCCCCTCGACGACGGGCCCGGACGGCGGACGGCGGCGCGTGACCACGGCCTACCCCCCGACCCGGCCGGCGTCGGTGGCCACGGCGCCCGGGATGGTCGCGACGGCCTCCCGGTCGCCCGCGTAGGTCCGCGCCGCCGCCCGGAACGCCGCGGCCGCGGCCACCCCGAGGGCGGCCATGACGGCGAGGGCGGTGGCGAGCCCGAACGCGTCGGCGAGGGCGCCGGTGAGCACCGGGCCGACGGTGAGCCCGAGGAGGTTCTGGGCGACGACCAGGACGGAGACCGCGGTCGCCCGCACCTCGGGACGGGTCACGTCCACGACGACGGCCGCCGCCGGGCCCACCGCCGCGGTCACCACCGCGGCCCCGAGCAGGACGAGGACCACCTGGGCGGGGCCGGCGGGCACGAGCGCGAACGCCGGCACGAGCAGCGCCGTGGTCGCCAGCCCCGCGAGGACCGGGGTCCGCAGCCGCGCGCCGGGGTCGCGCCGGGCGGCGCGGTCGGTGAGCAGCCCGGCGGCCGCGGTGCCGCCGACACCGGCGAGCACCACGACGGCGGCGAGCCCGCCGGCCGCGGCGGGGGTGAGGTGCAGGTCGCGCTCGAGGTGGGTGGGCAGCCAGGTGTAGAGCGAGGACGCCACCGCGAGCAGCAGCACCATGCCCCCGACAGCGGCGACGACGGTGCGCGTGCGCAGGACGGCCGCGACCTCCCGGGGCCCGCGGGGGACCGCGCGCACGGTCGGGTAGTCGCGGACCCGCAGCACGGCCAGCGCGAGCAGCAGCCCCGGCACCGCGAGGACGCCGACCGCCCACCGCCAGCCCCACTGCGCCGCGACGGCGCTGCCCAGCGCCATCCCGACGACGGTGCCGAGCGGTCCGGCCGCCTGGAACAGGCCGAGCACCGCGGCCCGCCGGTGCGCGGGGAACCGGGTGGCGAGCAGCGCGCCCCCGGCCGGCCCGTAGCCCGCCTCGCCGGCCCCGACCGCCACGCGGGCGGCGAACAGGGACCCGGGACCCGGGGCGAGCGCCGAGGCCGCCGAGGCCGCGCTCCACACCGTGCCCATGACCGCGATGGCGCGCACCCGGCTCCACCGGTCCACCAGCGCGGCCACGGGCAGGGCGCCCAGCGCCACCGTCAGCGTCACCACGGAGACGAGCGCGCCGAGCGTGGTGTCGTGGAGGCCCCACTCCGCCCGCAGGTAGGGGAACGCCGCGACGAGGACCTGCCGGTCGGCGAAGTCGACCAGCATCAGCGCGGCGAGCAGCGCGAGGACGGCCCGCGGGGAACGCGGCGCCGCGGTCATCCCAGGAGGCCCTGCTCGTGCGCGACGAGCACGGCGTCGCGGCGGGTCGTGACCCCGAGCTTGCCGTAGAGCGCGCGGACGTGGGTCTTGATCGTGTTGATGGAGACGTCGAGGTCGCCCGCGATCTCGTCGAGGCTCTCCAGGGAGGGCAGCCGCGCGAGGACGTCGTGCTCGCGGACGCTGAGCGCGATCCCGGCGGGCGACGCGGCGCCGGCGGCGAGGGCCCGCGCGACGAACCCGGCGCGGGGCGCGTCGGTCGCGAGCTCGTCGACCAGCAGCGCGCGGACCCCGCCGTCCGCGTGGGCGAAGGGCCGCAGCGCGCCGAGCGGCTCGGCGAGCCCGACGGCGTGGCGCGCCGCGGCGCGGGCGCCCGGCCGGTCGTGGCGCGCGAGGCGCCCGGCGCTCTCCAGGAGCCACGCCTCGACGTCGAGCGCGTCCGGGGTCGACCGGGCCCGCCGCGCGAGCAGGGGGGCCACCGCGTCGCGGGCGGCGGCGTGGTCGCCGGCCGCGACGGCGCCCCATCCCCGCAGCAGCGCGAGCGCGGGGCTCGCCGGACGGCGCCCCGCCAGCCAGGCGGCGACGGCGCCCGCCGCGGTCGGGTGGCCGAGCTCGAGGGCGGCGCGGTGCTCGAGGAGGGCCGCCGCGGCCGCCAGGGCACCCGGGATCCCGAGGTCGCCGAGCTCGGCGCGGGCCGCCTGCAGCTCGAGCAGGCCCGCCGTGCGCTCGCCGAGGTCGAAGGCCGCCCCGCCGCGGGCGCACCGCAGCGCGAACCGCAGCGCAGGCGTGGGCTCCGGCCCCTCGCCGGCCGTCGCGCGCGCCGCGCCCGGGTCGGCGCGCATCAGCGCCGCGTCGGCGGCGACCGCCCGCGAGACCGCCGTCCACGGCGCCCCGCCGGGCCCGTCCGCGCCGGGCTCGGCGAGGAAGCGCTCCGCGGCCTCCCGGGCGCGCGGCACGTCCCCGGCGCTCCACAGCGCGGCGGCGAGCAGGCACCGGCCCCGGTGCGCGAGGACGTCGAGCCCGACCCGGTGGGCCAGCGCGAGCCCGGCGCCGAGCTCGGTGCGGGTCGTCGCCGGGTCGTCGGCGAGCAGGGCCGCCGCGCCGCGCCCGACGCGCACGTGCGCCGCGAGCGCGGCCCCGGCCGGCACCGACTCGGCGGGCACCGGCCCGACCGCGGACGGGCGGCCGACGATCTGCTCGGTGGCCGCGCGGAAGGCCGCGGTGTCGGCGCTCCCCGCGGCGTCGCGCCGGGCCCGTCGCAGGGCCGCGCGCGCGGACTCGGGCTCGCCGCGGGCCAGGTGGACGTGGGCGGCGGCGGTCGCGAGGCGGGCGTCGGTGAGCACCCCGTCCCGCTCGGCCGCGGCCAGCGCCGTCGCCAGCACCGCGTGCTCGCCGCGGCCCGCGAGCCACGGTCCCCAGCGCCCGACCAGGTCGGCGAGCAGGGCGCGGTCGCCGGAGCGCGCCGCGTGGAGCAGCGCCTCCACCGGCTCGCCCTGCTCGGACCACCAGCCCGCCGCGGTCGCCTCGAGCGCGGTCACGAGGTCGCTCCCGCGCCGTCCAAGGTCGGCGACGAGGTGGGTGCGCAGGAGCTCGGGCAGGCGGTAGGCGTCCCCGCGGGCCCCGCTGCCCACGACGAGGCCGGTGTCGCGGGCGAGGGCGTCGAGCAGCTCCGTGGCGTCGGACCGCCCCGCGAGCCGCGGCGCGAGGGCGGCGGGCACCCGCGCGGCGACGCTGATCCGGCGCAGGACCTCGCGGTGGGGGTCGGCGAGCCCGGCGAGGACCTCGTCGACGAGGTAGTCGGCGACCGGGCGCTCGTCGCCGGAGAACCCGGCCAGGAAGCGGTCCGGGTCGGGGTGGTCGCGCAGGGACAGGGCCGCCAGCCGCAGCCCGGCCACCCAGCCCCCGGTGCGCTCGTGCAGGAGCGCGACCTGCGCGGGCTCGAGGCGCAGGTCGCACGCGGCCAGCAGCGCCGCGGACTCCTCGGGCGAGAACTGCAGGTCGCCCGCGCGCAGCTCGGTGACCCGCTCGTCCATCCGCAGGCGCGGCAACGGCAGCGGCGGGTCCCGCCGGCCCGCCAGCACGAGCCGCAGCCGGGGTCCCGCGTCCCGCAGGAGCATCGTCAGCCCCTGCCGGGACAGCGGGTCCGCGACGTGCTGGGCGTCGTCGAGCACGAGCCGGACCGGGGACGGCAGGGCCGCGAGCGCCTCGGTGAGCTCGGTGAGGAACTCCGGGGCCACCGTCGACCGCGACACCACGAGCCGGTGGAGCCGGCTGGACGCGGGCACCACCGACAGTGACGTCAGCGCGGCGAGGACCGCGCTCCACAGCCGCCGCGGGTCGCGGTCCTCGGGCTCGAGGCCCACCCACGCCGTGGCGTGCCCGTGGTCGCCGCCGACCCACGCGGCGAGCAGCGATGTCTTGCCGAACCCGGGTGGCGCGGAGAGCAGCACCAGGTCGCGGCCCGTCGCGCGGTCGAGGACGGCCTCCAGCGCCCGGCGCCGCACGTGCCCGGCCGGGAACTCGGGGGGACCGGTCCGCGACCGGGGGACGTGGGCCATCTGTTTGACCTCGGGTGGCTGCGGAGAACGCTGGCCATCGACACCATAGGATCTGTTTCGCCTTCCGGATAGCGGACAACGTGCCGTGTCCCCGTGGTCTCCGGACGCAGGCGCACCGACGTTCGGCCCACTCCACGACGGCGCGGAACCGCCCGGTCACCGTGGGTCCGGTTGCGCGCGACAGGCCATCACCTACTGGCGCGCGATCGCGACGCGCAACCGCTCCCCGGGGTCGAGGAAGTGGTCGTGGTCGTCCGCGCCGAGGTCGAGCTGCACCCAGTGGATCCGGCCGGTGAACCGGCTCTCCGGGCCGGTGTGGTCGGGGCTGACCGGCGTGCCCTCGTCGCGCCCGACGTCGGTCGTCTCGTCGGCGGAGAAGACCATCGGCTGGGTCATCCCGACGCGCCCGGTGCCGGCGGCGCCGCCGTCGACGAACAGCGACACGTCCCCGCCCTTCGCCAGGCCGCCGCCGTCGTAGGCGAACTCGACCCGCACCTGGTGGACCCCCGGCGGCACCGGCGCGTCCGCACGCGTGGTGAAGAGGTGGATGCCGAGCACGTTGTAACAGAACGTCAGCCGGCCCTCGTGCAGGTGCAGCGACCACCCGCCGAACCGGCCGCCCTGGGCGATGACGACGCCACGCGCCCCGCCGTCCGGGACGTCGATCTCGGCGGTCACGCTGAACGACCGGTTCTTGATGCTGAGCACGCTGTTCTCCGACAGGCGCCCCATCCCCGGGAAGAACAGCTGCGAGGTGCCGCGCACCAGCGTCGGGCGCCCGGCCATCGCCGGCTCGATGCGCTCCGCGGTGCGGTCGTCCAGGGGCAGGACGCCGTACTTCGTCGCCTCGATCAGCCAGAGCCGCTGCAGGCGCGCGAGCACCTCGGGCTTGTCCGCCGCGAGGTCCCGGGCCTGGGTGTGGTCGCCGTGCCCGTCGTAGAGCTCCCAGACGTCGTCGTCGAACGGGGGCGGCTGGTGGCCGGTCATCAGCCATGGCGTGCGGTGCTTGGTGACCGCGCTCCAGCCCCGGTGGTAGATCCCCCGGTTGCCGAACATCTCGAAGTACTGCAGGTCGTGGCGTTCCGGGGCGTCCGGCTCGGTGAACGTGTACAGCATGCTCGTGCCCTCCAGGGGCGACTGCTGCACGCCGTTGACCATCGTCGGCTCGGGGATGCCGGCGGCCTCGAGGATCGTCGGGGCCAGGTCGATGACGTGGGTGAACTGCGAGCGCAGCCCGCCCCCGCCGGTCGTGCCGCGCGGCCAGTGGACGACGGTGCCGTTGCGTGTGCCGCCCCAGTGCGAGGCGACCTGCTTGGTCCACTGGTAGGGCGTGTTCATCGCGTGGGCCCAGCCCACCGCGTAGTGGTTGTAGGACTCGGGGGAGCCGAACTCGTCCATCTTGCTGCGCAGGAACTCGGGGGTCTCGAGGGCGGCCATCCCGTTGAAGTTGGCCATCTCGTTGAACGCGCCGTTGACCGTCCCCTCAGCGGAGGCCCCGTTGTCGCCGACGATGTAGTACACGAGCGTGTCGTCGAGGATCCCCAGGTCCTCGAGGGTGTCGACGAGCCGGCCGACCTGGTGGTCGGTGTGCTCGAGGAAGCCCGCGTAGACCTCCATCTGGCGGGCCAGCACCGGCTTGAGCTCGTCGGGCATGTCGTCCCACGCCGGGATCTCCTCGTGCCGGGCGGTCAGCTCGGCCTCCGGCGGGATCACCCCGGCCTCCTTCTGGCGGGCGAACGTGCGCTCGCGCGCCGCGTCCCACCCGTCGTCGAACTCGCCGCGGTAGCGGTCGGCCCACGCCCGCGGCACGTGGTGCGGCGCGTGGGTGGCACCCGGCGCGAAGTAGACGAAGAACGGGCGCTCGGGCATGAGCGCCTTCTGCTGGCGCATCCAGCCCGTCGCGCGGTCGGCGAGGTCCTCGGTGAGGTGGTAGCCCTCCGCGGGCGTCCTCGGCGGCTCCACCGGGGTCGTCCCGTCGTAGAGCGCGGGCTCCCACTGGTTGTTCTCGCCGCCGATGAACCCGTAGAAGGTCTCGAAGCCGCCGCCGGCCGACGGCCAGGCGTCGAAGGGGCCCATCGGCGAGGACTGCCAGACCGGCACCTCGTGGCACTTGCCGAACTGGGCGGTGGAGTAGCCGTTGAGCTTGAGCGTCATCGCCAGCGGGGCCTTGGTGTTCGGCCGCACCGAGCAGTTGCCCGGCGACGACGTCGCGGTCTCGGTGATGCTGCCCATGCCCACCGAGTGGTGGTTGCGCCCGGTCAGCAGCGCCTGGCGGGTGGGCGCGCACAGCGCCGTGGTGTGGAAGCGGTTGTAGCGCAGCCCGCGGGCGGCCAGCCGGTCCGCGGTGGGGGTGCGGCACGGGCCGCCGAACGTCGAGGAGGCCCCGAACCCGACGTCGTCGAGCAGCACCACGACGACGTTCGGCGCGCCGGGCGGCGGGAGCAGCGGCTCGATCGGCGGGAAGGACGTGTCGGGGTCCTTCGCGTCGTAGGTGGTGAGGCCGGGGGCCGGCCGGTCCGGGATCGGGAGCATGCCGCGGGCGTGACGGTCGGGTGCGCTCATGGTCCCGACCGTCGTGGGCGGTCGCGGGCCCCGGCTCACCCCCGCGGGATGAACGCCGGGGCCCGGGCCCCGGACCATCCTCCGCGGGTGAGGGCGGTCCCGCGGCCGGGCCGCACGCTGGGGGCCGCCACACCGGGGAGGCCTGATGACGGACCGGATCTACGAGTTCCGTGTCGACGGGAGCCTGCCCGCGCAGGCCCGCGAGGCGTTCTGCGACATGGAGGTCCGGGAGATCCGCCCCGGCGCGGTCCTGCGCGGCGCGGTCATCGACGACGCGCACCTGCACGGCATCCTCGAGCAGCTGCGCCTGCTCGGGCTCACGGTCGTGTCCGCGCACCCCCTGCCCGGCACGCCGGAGGGGTGAGCCCCGCGCGGCTCAGTCCGCGACCTGCAGGCCCTCGCCGATCTCGCGGATCAGGCGGTGGTCGTGGTCGCGCGCCAGGATGTGCCCGACGCCGACGATGACGGCCACGGGCCACGCGATGACCTCGGTCGCGGCGAGCCCGCCGAGGACCACCGCGAACGCCAGCGTCCCGGTCGGCGGCCAGCCGACCGGGCCGAGCAGGGGCACGTCGACGTACCAGCCGGACGTCTTCGCGGGCGCTGTCGCGGGGTCGGGGTCGGGGTCGGGGTCGGTCATGCCTGCTCCTTGCGGGACTGGCCGCGCCGGACGGCCTCGAGGATCGAGTTGACGAGGAGCCCGAGGACCAGCAGGTTGCCGACCATCTGGATGGTGACGAGCACCCGCGCGCCCTGGCTCACCGGCGCGATGTCGCCGAACCCGACGGTCGCGAACACCGTCATCGTGAAGTAGAGGGAGTCGACCCTGGTGAGGGGCTGGCTGAACGCGCCGGGCGCCGTCGACTCGACGACCACGTACGTCGCGGCGAACAGCAGCAGGTACAGCGGGACCGCGCTGGTGAACGCCTCCACGGCGCGCAGCGCCGGGAACTTCGCCTTGACGATCGAGCGCAGCTGCCAGCCGATCATGCCGACGAGCAGGACGAGCCCGAGGAAGAAGAGGACGGCCGTCCCGTCCTCGTCGCGGTTGTCCAGCGGGACCATGAAGTACAGGACGACGAGGAGGACCACGGTGGCCACCGCCCGGGCGGCGACCATCGCGATCAGCCGTCCCGGCGGTCTCTCCGGCGCCACCCGCAGCCCCCCTCGCCGTCGTGGACCCGTCGGCGGATCAGCCCGCCACGTCGTCCCAGGTGATCATCAGCGCGTAGATGACCACCAGCCCGAGACCGATCATGAGGATCGACCAGATCGGGTAGGCCGGCAGGAACGCCAGCTGGACGATCATATTGAGCGACACCAGCACGATGCCCGCGCCACGCGCCCAGTTCGGGGCGCTGCCGGCGAGGCTGAGGCCCGTGGCGAGCACGAGGACGCCCATCAGCAGGTGCAGCCATCCCCACGCCGTCAGGTCGAGCAGCAGGACGCCCTCCTGCGTGAGCGAGACGAAGGTGGGGGAGAACAGGGCGTAGAGGCCCTCGACGATCGCGAACGCGCCGATGACGGTCATGACGATGCCGCCGAACCGGACCCACCCGGTCCACGCGCGGGAGGGCGCCTCGGGCGACGACGGGCCCCCGCGCGCCCTCGGGCCGGTCACCGAGCTCGGGATCTGCTGTTCGGTCATGGTCTCCTCCAGGCCACCAGTCGGACCGCTGAGGCCGGAACGGTCCCGCGCGCGGTGGCGGCCGACCTCACCCGAGCGGGATGAGAGCGCGCGTCTCACCCGCGGCAGGTGAGGTGCGCAGGGTCCGCGCGGCCCGAGACTCGTGATCGTCGTGCCGTGGGACGGGGAGGGCCGGGAATGGTGGTCGCGGGGGAGAGGGCCGGGCGCGCCGCGGTGGTCGGGGCGCTCGGCACGAGCTGCCTCTCGACGTTCGTCGTCAACGCGAACACCTCGGCGGTCAGCATCCTGCTGCCCTCGATCAGCGCCGACCTCGGCGCCCCGATCGACCTGCTGCAGTGGGCGGTGACCGGCTACCTGCTCGTCGGGGCGGCCACGATCGTCACCTCGGGGGTGCTCGGCGACGTCTTCGGGCGGCGGCGCCTGTTCGTCAGCGGCCTGCTGCTGTTCGTGGCCTCGTGCGTGCTCATCGCTCTCGCGCGCACCGGGGAGCTCGTCGTCCTCGGCCGCGTGGTCCAGGGCGCGGCCGGCGCGGCGATCCTCGCGACGGGCCTGTCGCTGCTGTCGGTCGCGACCGAGGGGCCGGCGCGGATGCGGGCCGTGACGCTGTGGGGCGCGGCCTCGGCGGCCGGGGCGGCCGCGGGCCCGGTCCTCGGCGGGGTGCTCAACGAGGCGACCGGCTGGCAGGGCCTGTTCTGGCTCGACGCCGCCATCGCCGCCGTGTGCATCGTGTGGGCCGTCGCGACGGTGCCGGAGTCGCGCGACCCCGACCGCCCGCGCTCGGTGGACCTCGCGGGCACCGTCCTGGTGGCGGCGATCCTCGCGCCGCTGGTCTTCGCGGTCACCGAGGGCGGGTCGTGGGGCTGGGCCTCGCCCGCGACGCTCGGGTGCTTCGCGGTGTCGGTGGTGGCGACCGTCGGCTTCGTGCTCGTCGAGCGCCGGGTCACCGCCCCCCTGGTCGACCTCGCGCTCCTGCGCAACCTGCTGCTCGTCGTGTCGACCATCGCCATCCTCATCGGGGCCGGGGCGATCGCCGGCATCTCCTTCCTCATCAGCCTGTACTTCCAGAGCCCCGCGGCGTTCGGCATGAGCAGCCTGGAGGCGGGGCTGGCGTGCCTGCCGGTGGCCCTGGTGGTGGTCGTGGCCGCCCCCGCGGTGGCCCCGCTGGCCCACCGCTTCGGCGGCCGCCCGGTCGTGGTGCTCGGGTTCCTGCTGCTCACCGCGGGCTTCGTGCTGCTGGCCTTCGTCAGCGCCGGGTGGACGTACTGGATGTTCCTGCCCGGGCTGCTCGCCGTCGCCCTCGGCCTGAGCCTGTCCAACGGCCCCGCGTCGTCGGCGGCGACCGAGTCGGTGCCGCCGGCCCAGGTCGGCGCGGCCTCGGGGATCTCGAACATGGCCCGCTACGTCGGCGGGGCGGTGGTGACGGCGATCGTCGCCGGCCTCTACACCTCGGTCGACCTCGCCCAGACCGCCGCCGGCGCCACCCCGTCCGACGCGCTCGCCACCGCGTTCTCGCGGGCCTGCATCGCCCTGGTCGTCGTCAGCGCCGTGGGTATCCCGCTGGCCCGCCGCGCCGGGCGCCGGAAGCGCCCGACCCCGGTCGAGCTGGCCGCGGCCGCCGCGTCGACCACCCACACCCTGCCGGTGCACGACGCGGAGCCGGTCCGCCCCTGAGCCCTCCCGGCGAGCGGGGTCAGCGCTCGTCGTCCACCAGGTGGATCGCGGCCTCCTCGGCGCTCGCCCCCGCGCCGTCGACGCCCACGTCGTCGGCGAAGAAGTCCTCGCCGTCCTCGCGCAGCACCAGCCGCCCCGAGCGCGCCTCGCCCACCTCGTCGTCCCACAGCTCGCCGTCGGTGTCGCTCGCGTCGCCGAGACCGTCGCCGTCGTCGTCCGCGTCCTCGTCGGGCAGCTCGCGACGCAGCCGGCCCGCCAGCGGCTGGCCGTCCTCCTCCTCGCGCTGCGTGGTGCCCCAGGCGTCGGTGCCCCACGGCTGCTCGTTCGGGGAGACGCCCTCGTCCAGCGGGTCGTCGAGGTCGCGGTCGTCGAGCGACTCGGCCTCGTCGAGCTGCTCGAGGGAGGTGTCGTCGACGGTGTCGGTGTCGTCGCCGCCGAGGGAGTCCGGCGTCTCAGGGATCGTCACGCGCGCCAGTGTGCCCGCGCGGCGCCGCGGCAGGAACGCGCGTCCGGCCTCAGGCCTCCGGCGTCCGGTACCGCGCGGCGTAGCGCTGGGCCGCGGCGGCGTCCTTGTCGGCCGTGCGCTCCGCGCGGGTGGCCGGGCCGGTGCCCGCGGGGTAGCCCGCCTTCACCAGGCGGTGCTCCGCGGTCTCGTGCAGGTAGCTGACCGAGAAGATCAGGCCCATGATCGCGCCGCCGAGGGCGCACATCATCCGCAGCCACAGCGGGCCGGGCACGAACACGATGATCCCGATGACGATCGGGGAGATCTGCACGACGGCGCGCAGCAGGTGGCGCAGCCACCACGTGCGGGTCGTGGTGTCGTGCAGCACCCACGAGGCGTGGCGCTCCGGGAGGCCGCCGCCGTAGGCGTACCAGAGCCACTGCAGGGGGTTTGGACGGCGGACGGGCACCGCGGCCTCCTTGCTTGGTGCACCAATGGTTCGTGCACCAATAGTATGGGTGTCATCCGGCGTGCAGGAGGAGTGGGATGGACGACACCGCGGTCGACGTGTTCGAGGGGATCGACCCGCTGGCCCTCGAGAACCAGGTGTGCTTCGCCCTCGCGGTGGCCGCGCGCACGGTGATCTCGGTGTACCGGCCGCTGCTCGAGCCGATGAACCTCACCCATCCGCAGTACCTCGTCATGCTCGCGCTCTGGCAGGAGGCCCCTCTGTCGGTCACCGAGCTCGGCCGCCGGCTCGAGCTCGACCCCGGCACCCTCTCGCCGCTGCTCAAGCGCCTCGAGTCCGCCGGTTACCTGACCCGCGGGCGCGACCGCGGCGACGAGCGCTCCCTCGCCGTGCGCCTCACGCCCGCGGGCACGGCGCTGCGCGACGAGGCGGAGCGCATCCCGCCGGCGATCGTCGAACGTCTCGACATGGAGGTGCCCGAGCTGCGCGAGCTGCACGCGTCGCTCACCGAGGTCATCGCCGCCGCCCGCCGGGCGCAGGGTCGTGCTTGACAACCTCTCGGTTGACCACGAAACTACAACTCGTTGGTCCGAAAACAGTACCGAGAGAGGACGAGCCGTGGCCGAGACGAAGGTGCTCCCCGTGGACGGCGCCGAGATCGCGTACGACGTGTACGGCCCGCTCCCGCCGGCCGACGGACGCCCCGTGCTCCTCATGATCGGGCAGCCGATGGACGCGAGCGGCTTCCGCGCTCTCGCCGCACGCTTCACCGACCGCACGGTCGTCGCCTACGACCCCCGCGGCCTCGGGCGCAGCACCCGCTCCGACGGCCGCACCGACAACACCCCGCAGACCCAGGCCGAGGACCTGCACGCGCTCGTCGCCGCGCTCGGGTCCGGGCCCGTCGACGTGTTCGGCAGCAGCGGGGGAGCGGTGGCCGGCCTGCAGCTCGTCACGGCGCACCCCGAGGACGTGGTCACGCTGGTGGCGCACGAGCCCCCGATCACCGGCGTCCTGCCCGACGCCGCGGCCGCCGACCGCGCCTCCCGCGGGTTCCGCGAGGCGTACCAGGCCAAGGGCTGGGGCCACGGGATGGCCGGGTTCATGGCGCTGGGGTCGTGGCAGGGCGAGTTCACCGACGAGTACTTCGCGCAGCCCGCGCCGGACCCCGCGATGTTCGGGATGCCGACCGAGGACGACGGGTCCCGCGACGACCCGCTGCTCTCCGACCGCTCGCTGGCCGTCACCGACTACGTGCTCGACACCGACCGGCTCGCCTCGGTGCCCACCCGCGTCGTCGTCGCGGTGGGGGAGGAGAGCGGCGACACCTACACCGCCCGCACGGGTCGCGCGACGGCCGCCGCGCTCGGTCAGGAGGCCACGGTCTTCCCGAGCCACCACGGCGGGTTCCTCGACGGCGAGTTCGGCTGGCCGGGCAAGCCCGACGAGTTCGCGGTGAGGCTGCGGGAGGTTCTCGAGGGCGCGTGAGGCCCGGACGGGCCCGGTCGGTCGGGGGCGCTCAGGGCGTGTGGGCCAGGCTCTGCCCGGAGTGCTCCGGGCCGGAGCCCGCGGGCTGGAGGGAGACGTCCAGCGGCGGCATCCCGCCCGTGGTCGGTGCCGGGACGTCGCCGACCCAGTGCGTCCCGGCGGCCGTCGGGCGCAGCACGCCCAGCGAGCGCGGGGTGCCCGTGCCCGTGTCCCACACCTCGAGGGCCGCGCCGGCCGGGGCGGGCTGGGGGAGCGTGACCTCGACGTGCATCGAGCCCGCGCCGCCGACGACCTCCCCGGTGACGCCGGCGCGTGTCGCGACGAGCGTGACGCGCTCGGGCGGCGGCGTGCTCCCGGGCGTCCCGGAGGGACCGGCCACTACGGCGGCGACGAGAGCGACGGCCGCCGCGACCGCGGCCACCGCGGCCAGGACCGCGACCGGTCGCCCGGACCACCGGCCCGGCCGGGCGGGAGGCTCGTCGGGGGTCCCGTCGCGGTGGCGGGTCGCCGGGGCGCCGACCGTGCCGACGGCGCCGTCGGGGGCGTCGTCGCCGAGCCGGGCGAGGATGCCGTCCCACAGCTCCGGCGGAGGCGGGGGCGCCGCGTCGAGCGTCATGGCGTCGCGGGCGCGGGCCGTCGTGCGGCGCAGGGCGTCCACCTCCGCGGCGCAGTCCGGGCAGTCGGCGAGGTGGGCGGCGACGTCCGCGTCGACCGGCGTCCCGGGCAGTGCCGCGGCGGTGAGCTGGTCATCGGTGGGGTGCACCGTCGGCCTCCCACCGTCGTCGCAGCCGGGTGAGCCCCCGGCGCAGGTGACTCTTCACGGTACCGAGCGGGAGGCCGGTGGCCGCCGCGACCTGCTGGTGGGTGAGCTCGTCGAGCACCGCCAGGCGCAGTACCCGCGCCTGGTCGGCGGGTAACCGGGCGAGCTCGTCGGCGACCAGCAGGGTCTCGACCACCCGGTCGGCCAGCGGCGGGCCCGCGTCACGGTCGTCGCGCTCGACGTCGGCGACGTCGGCCCGGGCCCCCGGTGGGGCCTCCCGCCCGCGGGCGCCGAGGCGGTCGGCGACGCGGCGGCGCAGGATGCCCGCCAGCCAGGCACCGAGGGCGCCGCGCTCGGGGTCGAAGCCGGCCCGGCCACGCCACGCGTCGGCGAAGACCTGCTGGGCGACGTCCTCGGCGTCGTGCGGCGAGCCCAGGCTCCGGCGGGCGACGGCGAGGACCCAGCCGCCGTGGCGGTCGTAGGCCTCGCGCAGCGCGCCGGGCTCGCCCCGGGAGAGCTCGCGACCGATGCGGTCGTCGTCGGACACGGGGGACCCGGGGACGGGGGTGGCGCGCGGCGGCGGCGCGATCCCGTCGGTCACCGGGAACTCCTCACCCGTTCGAGATGCCCCGGAGGAAACGGGCGAAACTCCGCCGGACGGCCGTGCGTCCTCACGCCGGATCCGCGACCACCACCAGGTTGTCCCGATGGCGGCGGGTGTCGGTGTCGAACGGCCCGTCGCAGGTGACGAGCACGAGACGCGACGGGCCGGTCTCCCGGAACAGGTCCGCGACCGGCAGCTCCTCCTTGGCGTACGTCCGGACCTCGCGCACCCGGTGCACGACCCCGCCGCCCGGCGCGTCGACGGTCACCTCGTCGCCCGGACGCAGCCCGCCCAGGTCGACGAAGGCGCCCGCACCCTGGACGCGGTCGTCGACGTGGCCGGCGAGCACTGCCGACCCGGTCGCCGCGCCCGGGACCGGGCCGAAGCGGTACCACCCGACGTCGGCCACCCGGTCGGGCACCTCCATCTGCCCGTCGCCCTGCACGCCGACGGCGAGCACGCGGGCGTCGAGGCCGATGGCCGGCGCGCGGACCCGCACCGGTGCGCCCGGCGTCGATGCCGGGCGCACCGGTCCGGTCGGGTCCGCCGCACCCGGGGCCGGGCCGGCCGCGGCGGGCGGGATCGCGGGGGGACCGGGCCCCCCGACCGCGTGGACGTCCGCGAGCCCGACCCAGGCCGGGCCGATCGCCAGCACGAGGCCGACGACCAGCCCGACCAGGGCGGGACCGCGCCCGGCCGGTCTCGGGAGGATGCGGGCCATCTCTCGGTCCGGGGTGGGACCGCTCAGCGCCGGCCCGCGGTGCGCAGCCGCGCCAGCGAGACCGCGACGAGCCCGACACCGAGCAGCGAGGCCGCCGCCCCGCCGAGCGGCAGGCCCGACGCCGGCGCACCGGACGGGGCGCCCGACGGCACGCCGTGCGGCGCGGAGTCGCCACCGGACACCGTGAAGGTCACGAGCTCGAGCGAGTCCTGGTCGAGCGAGCCGACGGCGTGCACGAAGGTCGTCGTGCCCTCCTCCAGCGACAGGTCCGCCGGGCCGATGACCGGCTGGGTGGTGCCGGCGGCGGCGACGGCGGCCGACACGGTGCCGGCGGGCACCTCGAGCGCCTCCTGGTCCGGGTTGGTGAGACCGCTGACCACGGCCCGGCCGCCGGCGAGCACGTCGACGGCCGGCGCCGCCGCGAGGTGGCGGACGACGACGCGGGCCTGGCCGGCGGGGACCTCGCCGACCTCGTTGACCAGCGGCGAGATCGTCGGCTGCCCCTGCGCCGAGAGGTGGGCGGCGAGGGTGACGTCGCCCCCGGCGGGCACCTCGGCCTGCGCGGAGAGCAGGGCCTGTCCCGAGGAGTCGGCGGCGTCGGCGGGGAAGACCTCGACCTCGTGCGGGCCGGCCGGCAGGTCCAGCGGCCCCTGGACGGTTCCGGGGGCGAAGTCGTCGAGGGCCCGCTCGCCGTCGACGTAGACGTCCACGGGGGTGTCGGGGATGCCGTGGACGACGTACACGGTGCCGGTCTCCTGGGCGCTGGCGACGCCGGCGGTGCCGAGCACGATCGCGGACGCGATCAGGGCACCTCCGGCGGCGCGGATCAGGCGGCGCATGGGTTCTCCTCCAGCGGGGGCGGGTGGGACGGACACCCCCACTACGGCGCCGGGCCCGCGGACGGATGCACTCTCGGTGGAATCGTTCGCGCGCGACCGGTGTCGGCCGGGCTCAGCCCTCGGCGAGCCGGCGCAGGAGACGCGCGAGCTCGACGCGCTCGGCGTCGTCGAGGACGGCGAACACGCGGTCGGCCTCGGCCGCCCGCGTCGCCCGGACCGCCGCCCCGAGCTCGGCGCCCGCGTCGGTGGCGACGACCTGGGTGGCGCGGCGGTCGGCGAGGTCGGGCCGGCGCTCGACGAGGCCGCGCTCGGCGAGGGCGTCGACGACCTCGGTGGCCGACCGCGGCGCGATGTGCAGGTGGTCGGCGAGCTCGCCCGAGCGCGTCGGGCCGTGGCGCAGCAGCACCTCGAGGGCGCGCAGCTGGGAGAGCGAGACGCCCCACGGGGCGAGGGCCTCGCGCGACTGGTGACGCAGGCGGCGCGCGACCTGCCAGAACGCGTCGGCCAGCGAGCCGTCCTCCTCCACGGGGAATACCGTAGGGCGCTTGCTGTTGTAGCCTCATGTTGAGGATACCTCAGCAAATGGACACCGCTCCCCGGGAGGCGCCCCTTGCCCCGTCCCACCGAAACCTCACCCGAGACGCGCGCGCTCGAGGCCGAGCAGGCCCGCCACGTCTCCCTGCGGCGCATCGCGCGCCTGTTCCGGCACGACCGCGGCCCGCTCGCGGTCGTCGTCGCCGTCATCGTGGCGTCGTCGATCGTCGCGATGGCCTCGCCGTTCCTGCTGCGGGCCGTCATCGACGACGCGCTCCCGCACCGCGACCTGCCCCTGCTCGCCTGGCTGGCCGGCGGCATGATCGGCGTCGCCGCGGTCACCTCGGTGCTCGGCGTCGTCCAGACCTGGATCTCCACCGGCGTCGGGCAGCGCGTCATGCACCGGCTGCGCACCGACGTCTTCGCCCACCTGCAGCGCCAGTCGCTGGGCTTCTTCACGCGCACCCGTACCGGCGAGGTGCAGTCGCGCATCACCAACGACATCGGCGGGATGCAGACCGTGGTGACGTCCACGGCCACCTCGATCGCCGCGAACCTCACCACCGTCGTCGCGACCGCCGTCGCCATGGTCGCCCTGTCCTGGCAGCTCTCGCTCGTCACGCTCGTCGTCCTGCCGCCGGCCGTGCTGATCAGCCGCCGGGTCGCGCGCATGCGCCGCGAGCTCACCGCGAAGCGCCAGAGCGAGCTCGCCGACCTCAACGTCACGATCGAGGAGGGCCTCTCGGTCGACGCCGCCGCGCTGCACCGCACGCTCGGTACCGGCCCCGCCCTCGTCGACCGGTTCACCGCCTCCTCGGCGCGCCTGACCGACCTCGAGATCCGCTCCCAGCTCGCCGGGCGCTGGCGGATGGCCACGATGAGCGTGGTCTTCGCCGCCATCCCCGCGCTGATCTACCTCGGCGCCGGGCTGCCGTGGACCGCCGGCGCGCTCTCGATCGGCACGCTCGTCGCCTTCACCTCGCTGCAGGCCGGCGTGTTCCGGCCGCTGTCGGGGCTGCTCGACGTCGGCGTGCAGGTGGCGAGCTCGCTGGCCCTGTTCTCGCGGATCTTCGAGTATCAGGACCTGACCGTCGAGATCGCCGACCCCGAGCACCCCGTCGAGCTCGGGGACGTGCGCGGCGACGTGCGGATCGAGGGCGTCACCTTCACCCACCCCGGCGGCGACCGTCCGGCCGTCGACGGCGTCGACCTCGCGATCCCCGCCGGGACGACCCTGGCGCTGGTGGGGGAGACCGGGTCGGGCAAGACCACGCTGGGCGCGCTGGTCGCGCGTCTCCACGACCCCGACGCCGGGCGGATCACGATCGACGGCGTCGACCTGCGCGACATGCGCCTCGCCGACCTCGCGCGCGTCGTCGGCGTCGTCAGTCAGGAGACCTACCTGCTGCACACCACGGTGCGCGAGAACCTGCGGGTCGCGAAGCCGGGGGCGAGCGACGCGGAGATCGAGGCGGCCGCCCGGGCCGCGCGCATCCACGACATGGTGGCGGCGCTGCCCGACGGCTACGACACCGTCGTCGGCGCCCGGGGCCACCGGTTCTCCGGCGGCGAGAAGCAGCGCATCGCGATCGCCCGCACGCTGCTGCGCGACCCCCGCGTCCTCGTCCTCGACGAGGCCACGAGCGCGCTGGACACCGGCACCGAGCGCGCCGTGCAGCTCGCGCTCGACGACCTCGCCCGGCACCGCACGACGCTGACCATCGCCCACCGGCTCTCGACCGTGCGCCACGCCGACCGCATCGCGGTCCTCGACCACGGGCACGTCGTCGAGAGCGGCAGCCACGACGAGCTCGTCGACCGCGAGGGCCGCTACGCGGCGCTGGCCGCCTGACCCTGGCCGAGGTGTCAGCGGTGGGCCATCGCAGACACTGGATGTCCGTATCGTCACACGCTCGAGGCCCGGACACGACGCGGCCCGCCCCGGATGTCCGGGGCGGGCCGCGTCACGGTGCTCGGGTGTCTAGCGGAGCGAGCGGTCGATCCAGCGCGCGTCGACGCCGTTGCGGTGCTGCTCGATGCGGCGCAGCCGGGTGCGCGCCTGGTGGGTCAGGCCGTCGAGGCGGTCGAGGATATGGCGCAGCTCGGCGATCTCGGTGTCCAGGGCGCTGTCCGCCTCGGACTCCGAGGTGGTGCTGGCGGTCACGGCGAACCTTCTTCTTCGGGTCGCGGGTGTTCGGGGGAGCGTCACCGGACCGGCCCGACCCGAAGGATTCGGGATCGATCCAGTAGCGCACCACCGATGCTACGCCCCGGTCGAGCGCGCGGTGCGGCAGGCTCGCCGCACCACCCGGTGAGCCGGACCCGGTGGTGGGTCAGCGGCGGGCGATCCCGTGTACGAGCTGGTCGACCAGCGTGCTCGCGAAGGTCTCGGTGAGCGGCTGGTCGGGGATCAGTAGCCGGTGGTAGCAAGCGCCCCAGAGCTGGTCGACCACCGCCTCGGCGTCCACGTCGTCGCGCAGCTCGCCGCGCGCGCGGGCCCGTCCGACCGCCTCGACGGCCAGCGCGCGCCGGGGGGCGGAGTAGTGCTCGCGGTAGGCCGCCGCCAGCTCCGGGTCGGTCTGCGCGGAGCCGATCAGCTCGGCGATCACCCGGCCCGCCGGCGTCCGCGTCATCAGCCGCACGAAGGCCCGGACCTGCTCGGTGAGGTCGGCGGCGATGTCGCCGGTGTCGGGGAACGCGAGGGTGCTCTCGACGGTGCGGAAGTAGGCCTCGAGGGCCAGCGCCCCGCGCGACGGCCACCACTTGTGCAGCGTGGTCCGGCTCGCCCCCGAGATCGCCGAGACCCGCTCGAAGGTGAAGCCGCCCATGCCCTCGGCGAGCAGCAGCTCCCCGGCGGCGGCGAGCACCTCGGCGCGGACCTCGTCGGCGGGGCGGCGTCCCCGCCCGCGCCGACGGGTCTGCTCGGTCATCGCGATCACGCTAGTACCTGCGGGCGCAGCAGGTCGTCGAACCCGATGCGGCGGTAGAACTCGGTGCGGACGCGGTCGCCGACGGCGTTGACGACCTCGGCGCCGTCGTCGGCCGGGTCGACGTGCACCCGGAACGGGCGCTCGCCGGCCGGGGCGTCGACCACCCGGACGATCGCCCGCGCCACCTCCGCGGGGTCGGCGTCGGCGGGGGAGAGCTCCGCGAGGCGCGCGCCGACCTGGTCCATCAGCCCGCCGTAGCGCTCCTCGTAGGCGGCGGCCACCGCGTCGTCGGCCGCGTGCCCGGCGTGGGCGAAGTGGTTGGTGCCGCGGGTGAACGACTCGGGCACGACGATCGAGGTGTCGATCCCGAACCGGGCGAGCTCGGCGGCGTAGCTCACGGCGAGCGCGTCCATCCCGGCCTTCGCCGCGAAGTACGGCGCCAGGTAGGGCGGCGTGCCTCCGCGGGTGCTCGTCGACCCGACCCACAGCACGAGCCCGTGCCCCTGCGCCCGCAGGTGCGGCAGGGCGGCCCGGTTGAGCCGCTGGGTGGAGACCACGTTGGTGTCGTAGACGCTCGCGAGCTGCTCGGGCGTGAACGCCTCGGTGGGGCCGAGCACCATGTGCCCGGCGTTGTGGACGACGACGTCGAGGCGCCCGGACGTGGCGACGACCTGCGCGACGGCGGCGTCGACGGACGCCTGGTCGGCGACGTCGAGCTCGACGGTGCGCAGGTCCACGCCGTGCTCGGCGGCGAACGCGGCGGCGTCGGCGACGGCGGGCGCGTTGCGGCCGGCCGTGTCGCGGACGCCGGCGTGGACGGTGTGCCCGGCCCGGGCGAGGGCGCGGGCGGCCAGGGCGCCGAAGCCGGACGAGGCCCCGCTGATGACGATGATCATGATGTCTCCCCGGTGCTCAGGCGAGTCCGCCGTTGGTGAACAGGGTCTGGCCGTTGACCCACCGGGCGGGCCCGGCGAGGAAGGCGACGGCCTCGGCGATGTCCTCGGGCTGTCCGAGGCGCTCGAGCGGCGGGGCGGCCGCGAGGCCCGCGACCTGCTCGTCGCTCTTGCCGTCGAGGAACAGCGGTGTGGCCGTCGGGCCGGGCGCGACGGCGTTGACGGTGACGTCGCGGCCGCGCATCTCGCGGGCGAGCACCGGCACCAGCGCCTCGACGGCGCCCTTGCTGGCGACGTAGCCGCCGTAGGTCGGGAAGGACAGCCGCGTCACCGACGTGGAGAACGCGATGATCGCCCCGCCGGCGCGGACCCGGCGCGCGGCCTGCTGGGCGACGACGACGGTGCCGCGGATGTTGGTGCGGTGCATGCGGTCGAGGTCGTCGAGGTCGAGCTCGGCGATCGGGGCCAGGGTCATGATCCCGGCGGTGTGGACGACGACGTCGATCCCGCCGAACGCCTGCTCGACGGCGTCGAACGCGGCGGCCATGTCGGCGGGCTCGGCGACGTCGCCGCCGACGGCGACCGCGGAGCCACCGGCGGACTCGATCGCGGCGACGACCTCCTCGGCGCGCCCCTTGTTGCCCGCGTAGTGCACGCCGACCGCGACGCCGTCCGCCGCGAGGCGCTCCGCCACGGCTCGACCGATGCCGCCGGATCCTCCGGTGACGAGCGCGGTGCGGGTGGTCTGGGTGGTGCTCATCGTCCCCTCCGGGTGCTCGATGTGAACGCTGTGCCCATATAGGACCACGAAAAGAACGCCACGTCCATATCGAGCACTGCCGGAGATCGATGTCTCAGGGGGACGCCGGGTTCGACTGGGTATCTTGGCACTGAGTGACAGGAAAGTCCGACGCCGACCCGGGAGACCTCGTGACCGACACCGCCGCCCCGCTCCCCGGGACGCGACCGGCGCCGCCGCGCAGCGGCCTGCTGCTCGCGGTCCTCGTCGGCTCGGCGTTCGTCATGATCCTCAACGAGACGATCCTGTCGGTCGCGCTGCGGGACCTGACCGTCGACCTCGGTGTCTCGACCACCACCGCGCAGTGGCTGACCAGCGGCTTCCTGCTGACGATGGCCGTGGTCATCCCGACCACGGGCTTCCTGCTCGAGCGCTTCACGCCGCGCACGATCTTCCTGGTCTCGCTGAGCCTGTTCAGCGTCGGCACGCTGATCGGCGCGCTCGCCCCCGGCTTCGCCGTGCTGCTCGTCGCCCGCGTCGTGCAGGCCGCGGGCACGGCGGTGATGATCCCGATGCTGATGACGACGGTGATGCGCCTCGTCCCGCCGGAGCGCCGCGGCGCCACGATGGGCACGATCACGATCGTCATCGCCGTCGCGCCCGCGCTCGGCCCGACGATCGGCGGCGCCGTCCTGGAGTACCTCGGGTGGCGCTGGATGTTCTGGCTGGTCCTGCCGCTGGCCGTGGCCGCGCTGCTCGTCGGCGCGCGATGGATGCACCTGCCGACCGCGACGCGGCGCGTGCCGCTCGACGTGCTCTCGGTGCTGCTGTCCGCGGTCGGGTTCGCCGGCCTGCTCTACGGGCTGTCGTCGATCGGGGAGTCCGGCGGCGGGGCGCACCCGGTGCCGCCGTGGGTGCCGATCGTCGCCGGCGTCGTGGGCCTGGTCGTGTTCGTCGCGCGCCAGCTCCGGCTGCAGCGCCGGGACCGCGCCCTGCTGGATCTCCGGCCGTTCACCCGGCGCGCGTTCTCGGTCGCGATCCTGCTGTCCGTCCCGCTGTTCATGAGCCTCATCGGCGCCGCCGCGGTCCTGCTGCCCCTCTACCTGCAGACGGTGCTGGGCACGAGCACGTTCGTCAGCGGGCTCGCGGTGCTGCCCGGCGGGCTCGTGCTCGGGGTGCTCGGGCGTCCGGTCGGCGCGCTGTTCGACCGGTACGGCGCGCGGCCGCTGGTGATCCCCGGCGCCGTCGCGATGGCCACCTCGCTGTGGCTGTTCGCCTCGCTCGGGGCGGGCTCGCCGCTGGCCGCGGTGATCGGCATCCACGTCCTGCTCATGGCCGGGCTCGGGCTGATGATGACGCCGCTGATGACCGAGGCGCTGGGCAGCCTGCCCGACCACCTCTACTCCCACGGCAGCGCGATCCTCTCGACGCTCCAGCAGGTCGCGGGCGCCTTCGGCACCGCCGTGTTCGTCACGGTCGCCGCACTCGGCGCCGCGAACGCCGCCGGGGCGCCGGACGCGCCGGGCATCCGCTCGGCGTTCGTGGTGGCGGGCTGCCTGGGGGTGGTCGCGCTCGTGGTGTCGCTGTTCGTGCGGGGGCGGCCGCGGGTGGCGTCGTCATCGGGCACGCCGGAGCCCGCCGGCCCCGTGGTGTCGGGGCGGGTGGAGGGCCCGGCCGAGGCCGTGGTGACGCTCGTCGACACCGACGGCCGCCAGCACGGGCGCGCCGGCACGACCGACGGCCGCTACCGCCTCCCGGTCCCCGAGGCGGGCACGTGGCTCGTGATCGTCAGCGCGCCGGGCCACACGCCGCAGGCCCGTCGGCTCGAGGTGCGCGGCGACGACGACCTCGCCCACGACCTGACCCTCACCGCCCGCTGACGCCCGGGGAGTGTCAGCGTGGCGGCCACGCTGGCGTTGAACGTCAGGAAAGCCACCAGCTCAGCCGGCGGCGACCTCGAGCAGCGTCCCGCCCGTGAGCGCGACGAGCTCGTCGGCGGTCGTCGGGAACATCGAGTGCTCGTCGCCGGCGCCCGCCCAGACGGTCGGGTAGGCGGTGAGCGCGACGTCGACGACGCACGGCAGCGGCGCCGGATGGCCGACCGGCGCCACGCCGCCGACCCGCTGGCCGGTCGCGCGCTCGACGGTCGCGGGGTCGGCGCGCTTGACGCGGCGCTTGGCGACCTCGAGGTGGGCGGCGACGCGGCCGAGGTCGACGCGGTGGGCGCCCGACGCGAGCACCAGGACGACGCCGTCGCCGGCGGTGAAGACGAGGCTGTTGGCGATCGCGCCGACCTCGCAGCCCAACTGCTCCGCGGCCGCCGCGGCCGAGGGCACCGACGTCGCGAAGGTCCGGATCTCGCGCGGCGCACCGGCGTCGTCGAGCGCCCGCCGCACCGCCTCCCTGCCCGTGGTCACGAGCGCGCAGGGTAGGCCCGGCCGCCGTGCGCGCACGAACGGGTTCCGGTCACACCCAGGGTGCCGCCTGGTTCGCCGCGTCGTCCCAACGCGCTGGGCCCGACGGAGGAGTGTGGCGGTGGTGGGTCGGCGGCAACCCTGCTGGTCATGACCACGACGGCTCCCCGCCGCACCTCCGTGCCGCGCGCCCGCATCCGTGACCGCGGCCAGGTCGACGCGCTCGTCCTCGCCGCCCTCGCCGAGGCGCCGCGGCGACAGGAAGAGGTCGCGGACGTCATCCGGGCCCAGGTCGGGGACGTCCTCGACGTCCCCTACTCGCGGATCGTGCCGACCCTGCACCGGCTCGCGCGCAACCGCCTCGTCGTCCGCTCGGCCCAGGACCCGCGCCGCTACCGGCTCACCGAGACGGGCACCCGCTCCCTCACCGCGCGCCGCCGTGCCGCGGACTCCTTCGCGTCCTCGATGCACCGGCTGGCCGACGGGTCCGGTTCTGGGTCTTCTGAGCGAGGGGCACCTTCGCGCGGGTAGACGGGCGAGGGGTGCCCTTCGCCGTGATCGGTGCCGTCCGCGAGCGGCACGGTGCGCATGATCAGCGGGTGGGGCGGTTGCTGAACGTGCCGCTCGCCGCGGTCCCGGACGGCGTCCGGCGTGCCTCGCGCCGGCTCGTGGAGATCACGGGCACGTCGTGCACGTCTGTGGGCGGGCCAGGGTGCGTCAGGTGCTCGTGATCATCGGGGCTGGTCGGACAGTCTCCCGAGCGCTGAGGCGGTCTTGGTGAATGGGCCCGGCGGTGTCGCGGGTGTCGCCACTGTCGTAGATGTCCGCTAGAATCGAACGCATGAGCGAACGGGTGCTCGGGACGAGGGAGCGGGACGCGATCGAGCGCGCCCGCCTCGCCGAGACCGCCCGCCGCCGCGAGGCCTACACACGTCTGGAGCAGGTCGCCGAGCTCGAGGAGCTGCAGGTCGCGGAGGTGACCGGGGATCGCTCCACCGCGCGGGTGCTCGAGCAGCTCTGGCGGGTCGGGGCGCTCGAGGCCCGCCGGCTGGTCGACGAGGCCCGCGACCTGTGCGGACGCCGCTCGCTGTCCGGGGAGGTATTGCCCGCGCGGTTGCCCGCCACCGCGACGGTCGCCGCCGCCGGCCAGATCGCCCCGGCCCACATCGGGATCATCCGGGCCACGATGCGCCGCCTCGACCGCGTCGACGGGCTGCCCCTACAGGAGTGGGTCGACGCCGAGCAGCGGCTGGCCGACGAGGCCACCCGGCTGGGTCCGCGGGGGTTGCAGGCGGTCGCGGACCGGTTGTTGGCGCACCTCGACCCCGACGGGCAGCAGCCGCTCGAGCAGGACCCGGGTGGTGATGACGAGTTGTTGTTCACCCGTCGCAAGAACGGGGTGCTGCTGTTCCGGGGGCGGATGTCGGATGCGGTGGGAGCCTGTCAGATGGGCTGTGTACAAGATCGTCTCTGACGAGGACGGAGTACACAGATGACCATGGCCGGCGAGCGGGATGGTGGTGAGGTTGATCCGGCGCGGGCCGCGGTCAACGACATGCTCG
>NZ_JBHSKG010000033.1:0-30255 GCF_042657905.1 Actinomycetospora rhizophila
ACCCGGTGACCGCGGGGATGTTCAGCGTCCCGACCGCGGAGACGATCACGAAGACCATCAGCACGTACTGCACGACGAGCCCGACGAGCTGGGAGGGCTTGCCCTGCGGCGAGAACCGGGCGACGTACTCGCCGCCCTTGCCGTGGGTGAGCTTCTCGTCGACGCGGACCTTGCGCAGCAGCTTGCTGATCCCAGCCCGGATCAGGCGGGCGATGATGTAGCCGATGACCAGGACCAGCAGGGCCCCGATCACGTTCGGCACGTAGTTCAGCAGCGTGGTGAACGCGTTCTGCAGGCTCTGCAGAATGTCGAACCCACCGCCGCCGGATGGTGCTGGAGGCATCCCTGTCACTCCTCAATCGGTCGTGGGCTGCCGTGGTGCCCGATCGGTGCGCGCGGAAACCGCACCGTCACCCGATCGGCGGCTACCGCTCGGTCGGGCGGGATTCGTGACCCGGGACGGTGATGGAGGCGGCCACGCATCGGGTACCAGCGGCCCCGACCCCGATCCGACGATCCGAGGAGGGCCACCGTGGGTGTCGTCGTCCGACTGCTCTCCGCCGTGCTCGTCGTCCGCCAGGTGCTCCAGAGCCCGGACGAGACGCCCCCGCGGCGCCGTGCCGCCGCGCGCACCGCGGCGGGGACGGCGCAGACCACGGCGGAGGCCACGGCCTCACCGGCCGTGCCCGGAGCCCGCGCGCGCTCGCCGCAGCAGGTGCCGGCCCGCGGCTGGTGGCAGATCCTGCGCCGCGCCTTCAAGGAGAGCAGCGCCGACAACGTCAGCATGCTCGCCGGCGGCGTCGCGTTCTTCGGGTTCCTCGCGATCATCCCGGCGCTCATCGCCCTGGTCTCGCTGTACGGGCTCGTCGCGGACCCGGCCGAGGTGGCCGCGACGATCGAGAGCCTCAGCGCGGGGCTGCCGGAGAGCGCGCAGAGCCTCGTGGCCGACCAGATCGGCTCCGTCGTCACCGCGAGCAGCGGCAGCCTGACCACCGGGCTGGTCATCTCGATCCTCGCCGCCCTGTTCAGCGCCTCGAGCGGCACCCAGAACCTCATGGCGGCCATCAACATCGCCTACGACGAGACCGAGGGGCGCGGCGCGGTGAAGCTGCGCGCCATCGCGCTCGCCCTCACGCTCGGCGCCGTCGTGTTCGTCGTGGTCGCGGTCGCCCTCGTGGCCGTGGCGCCGGTGCTGCTCGACGGGCTCGGGACCGCCGGGCGGGTCGTCGCCCAGATCGTGCGCTGGGTGCTGCTCGTCGGGCTCGTCGTCACCGGGCTGGCCGTGGCCTACCGCATCGCCCCCGACCGCGACGCGCCGCGCTTCCGGTGGGTGACGCCGGGGTCGGTGATCGCGACCGTGCTGTGGGTGGTCGGCAGCGCCCTGTTCAGCTTCTACGTCGACAACTTCGGCAGCTACAACAAGACCTACGGCGCGCTCGCCGGCATCGTCGTGTTCCTGCTGTGGCTGTACCTGACCAGCTACATCGTCCTGCTCGGCGCCGAGATCAACTCGGAGGCGGAGTACCAGACCGAGCAGGACACGACCCGCGGCGAACCGCAGCCGATGGGGTCGCGGGGCGCGGCGAAGGCCGACGACGCCGTCGACGCCTGACGGGCTACCGGGGCGGCAGCACGCAGAACTCGTTGCCCTCGGGGTCGGCGAGCACGATCCACGGGTGGTCGGGCGCCTCGTCGACCACGCGGGCCCCGAGGCCGAGGAGCCGCTCGACCTCCGCCCGTTGGTCGCCGGGGGCGGCGAGGTCGAGGTGCAGCCGGTTCTTCCCGCTCTTGCCGCCGGCGACGTGCTGGAGCAGCAGGACGGTCTCGCCGGCGAGGCCCACCTCGACTTAGGACGTCCCGTGCGCGTCGTCCCAGCGCCGCACCACCGACGAGCCCAGGGCGGCGCACCAGAACCAGGCCAGCGCCTCCGGCTCACGGGCGTCGAGGGCGACGGCGATCAGACGGGCGCGGGAGGGCGGCACGGACGAACGCTAGCGACGACGGCCGCTCAGGGCATCCCGCCGTCCACGCGCAGCACCGAGCCCGTGGTGAACGACGCCTCGTCGGAGGCGAGGTGCAGCACGGCGGGGACGATCTCCTCCGGCTCGCCGATCCGCCCGAGCGCGGTGCTGCGCTCGAAGGCGCCGACGACCTCGGGGGTCCAGGCCGTCGAGATGTCGGTGCGGAACGGGCCGGCCTGCACGCCGTTGACCCGCACGGTCGGCCCGAAGGCCTGCGCGAGGCCCTCGGTGAGCGTGTTGAGCCCCGCCTTGGCCATGGCGTAGGGCAGCTCGGAGGGCCCGGGGCGGATCGCGGCGATCGAGCTGATGTTGACGATCGCCCCGCCGCCGGCGGCCACCATCCGGGTCCCGAGCGCGGCGGAGAGCCGGAACGGGCCCTTGAGGTTGACGCCGAGGACCTTGTCGAACAGCCCCTCGGACACCTCGTCCAGGGCCGGGTACAGCGGCGAGAGCCCGGCGTTGTTGACCAGCACGTCGGCCCGCCCGAACGCCGCGTCGACGGCGTCGACCAGGGCGTCGCAGTCGTCCCAGCTCGAGACGTTGCAGGCCACCGGCAGCGCTGCGACGCCGTGGCGGTCGCCGACCTCGGCGGCCAGCTCCTCGCACGCGTCGATCTTGCGGCTCGCGATCACCACGGACGCGCCCTCGGCGGCGAACGCCCGCACCATCGCCCGGCCCATCCCGCGGCTGCCCCCGGTGACGACGACGACCCTGTCGGCGAACCTGCCCATGCGTGGCGCTCCCCCCTCCGGTGATGATGGACGCATGCTGGCACGCGAGGAGACCGACGCCGTCGTCGCGTGGCTCGGCTCCGCGGGGCTCGGCGGCGGGCCCTGGACCTTCGAGCCGCTCGCCGGCGGCACCCAGAACCTCATGCTGCGCGCGGTCGGGCCGGACCGGCGTGTCGTCGTCCGCAGCGGGCCCCGGCACCTGCGCGCGGGCAGCAACGCCGCGATCGAGCGCGAGATCCGGGTGCTCGGGGCGCTGGCGTCCACCGACGTGCCGCACCCGCGCCTGCTCGCCACCGCCCCGGCCGACGGCGTGCTGCCCGGCCGCGTGGTCTACGCGATGGCCGAGGTCCCGGGGGTCAACGTGGCGACCGGGCCCTCGCCGGCGCAGGCGGCCGACCCGGCGCTGCGGCACGCGGTGGGCCCGGCCATGGTCGACGCGCTGGCCGCCCTGCACGCGGTGGACGTCGAGGCGGTCGGCCTCGGCGACGTCGGCCGCCCGCAGGGCTTCCTCGCCCGCCAGGTGCCGCGCTGGCGCGACGAGCTCGCGCGCCACCGCGAGGTGGACGGCTACCCCGGCTTCGGCGACGACGCCGGCGACGTCGCCGACTGGCTCGAGCGCCACCTCCCGGTCTCCGGCCCGCCCGCGCTCGCGCACGGCGACTACCACCTCGCGAACGTGCTGGTCGACCCCGACGGCGCGGCGGTGACCGCGATCGTCGACTGGGAGATGGCGACGGTCGCCGACCCGCTGCTCGACCTGGGCTGGCTGCTGGCGACCTGGCCCGTGAGCGGGACCGACCTCGGCTGGGCGCGCGTCGAGGGCCTCGCCGGCGAGGACGAGCTGGTCGCGCGCTACGCCGAGCTCACGGGCACCGACCCGGCCGTCGTGCCCTGGTACGCGGTGATGGCGTGCTTCAAGCTCGGCGTGCTGCTCGAGGGCACCCACGCCCGCGCCTGCGCGGGCAAGGCGCCCGCGGACGTCGGCGCGCGGATGCACGCCGCGGCCCGCAGCCTGATCGACCAGGCGCGCCGGCGGATCCGTCAGTCCCAGAGCCGCTGAGCGGCCTCCAGCAGCACCTCGAACTTGCGCCACTGCTGGTCGGGCGTCAGGTCGTTGCCCTCGATCGTCGAGGCGAACCCGCACTGCGGGCTGATCGCGAGCTGCTCGAGCGGCAGGTGGCGCGCGGCCTCCTCGACGCGGGCGACCACCTCGTCGACGGTCTCGACCCGCGCCGACTTCGTGCTGACCACCCCGAGCACCACGGTCGTCCCGGGACGCACGAAGCGCAGCGGCGCGAACGACCCGGCGCGCTCGGTGTCGTACTCGAGCAGGAGCCGGTCGTGCTCCAGCCCGGAGAACACCTGCTCGGCGATCGGGTCGTAGTGCCCCTCGCGGTGCCAGTGGCCCTGCTCGTTGCCGCGGCAGACGTGCAGGCCGAACGTGGTGCCGGGGTGGTCGCGCACCACGGCGTTCTCCGCGGTGAGCGTGCGGGTGAGCACGTCGGCGGGGTCGAGGCCGCGGCGGCGCAGGCGCTCGAGCGAGGGCGGGTCGACGTAGGCGGTGAACCCCGGCGCGTCGACGTGGACGTAGCGGCAGCCCGCGTCGACGAGGCCCGTCACGATGTCGCGCTCGACGGCGACGACGTCGTCGAGGAACGCCCACGGGTCGGGGTAGACCGCGCGCGAGCCCTCGGCGTCGAACGTCTGGAACACGCGGTCGGGGCCCAGCACCGTGGTCTTCACCGGCACGTCGGTGCACCCCTGGGCGAACGCGAACTCCTCGCGCGGCACGTTGCGGACCAGGCGCAGGGGCTCGGTGGCGACAGTCGCGCTGGACGCCGAGGGGGCCTCGGCGCGGTCGCCGCCGGCGGCGTCGAGGGTCCGGCGGGCGTGCGCGGCCCACAGGTTCGCGGCGAGGTCGGCGTACCCGGCGACGTCGGCGAAGCTGTCCATGAACGTCGCGCGCCGGTACTCGCCGTCGACGACGACCGGCAGCCCCACCTTCTCCTGGGCGCGCACGACCTCGCGCACCGCCTCGTCCTGCGCCTCGTGCAGCGCGTCGGCGTCGATCTCGCCGCGGCGCCGCCGCGCGAACGCCTCGCCCAGCGTCGGCGGGCGCAGCAGGCTGCCGACGCTGTCGACGCGCAGACGGTCCAGCGGACCGCTCACCGCAGCCCCGCCTGCACGATCATGGGGTAGACCTCCTGCTGGAACCGGGCCATGTCCTGCACGTAGCGGGGGAACGACAGCAGGATGCCGTCGAGCCCGGCCGCGACGAGGTCGCCGAGCGCGCCGACGATCTGCTCGCCGGTGCCGACGATCGGGTAGCCCGCCCATCCGGCGATGAAGTGGCGCTTCATGTCCTCGATGGTCGACAGGTCGTAGGACTGCGAGTTCACGCCGAGCGAGGTCACCAGGTTGGAGGCGGCCTCCCAGTCGCCGAGCTCGTCGACGTAGTGGTGCAGGAACCGCTGCGCGTCGGCTTCGGTGTCGCCCTGCACCACGTACGCGTTGATCCACACCTGGATCTCGCGCCCGTACTCGGTGCGGGCCAGCTCGCGGAACTGGTTGACCTTGTCCTTCATGCCCTCCGGGGTCTGGTTCTTGATATCCGAGGACGCGAAGACGACGTCGCAGTTGCGGGCCCCGAAGTGCCGGCCCTTCGGCGAGCTGCCGGCGTTCATCGTCACGGGGTAGGGCGACTGCAGCGGGAGCGGCGAGATGCGGGCGTCGACGATCTTGTAGAACTCGCCCTCGTGGTCGAACGTCTCCTCGGCGGTCCAGAGCCGCCGGACGACGTCGAACCACTCCTGGGACATGTCGTAGCGCTGGTCGTGCTCGAGCTGGGCGGCCCCGAACATCTCGATCTCCGGGGTGTGCCAGCCGGTGACGATGTTGAGGGCGAGGCGCCCGCCGGTGATGTGGTCGACGGTCGCGGCCTGCTTCGCGGCCATCAGCGGGTGGATGGTCGGGACGTGCGAGGTGACGAACACGCCGGCCTCGCGCGTCGTCGCGCCGATGCCCGCGGCCCAGGTGAAGCACTCGAACCCGGTGCCGTTGAAGTTCGTCGGGCCGCCGAAGCCGCGCCAGCGCCCGACCGGCACGAGCGCCTCGAACCCCATCTCGTCGCCCATCCGCGCGAGCTCCGCGGTGTTCTCCCAGGTCGCCTCCAGCGCGCCCTCGACCGTGGAGATCGAGCAGCCGCCGGACAGGTTCGTCGAGAACGTGCCGAGGCGCAGCTTGCGGTCGTTGTAGACGGGGTGCTTCGCCGCGCGCAGCTGGTCGGCGCGGGTCTCGGTGGTCGTCATGCGGGTCCTCGCCAGGGTCAGAGGTGTCCGTAGTTGATGTGCACGTTCTTGAGCTGCGTGTACGAGAAGAGCTCGTCGAGGTCCTCCTCGCGGCCGATCCCGCTGTCCTTGACGCCACCGAACGGCGTGCCGGGGACGTGGCGGCCGACCTCGTTGACCCAGACGTAGCCGGCCTCGAGGTCCTCGGCGAAGCGGTGCGCGGTGCCGAGGTCGCGGGTGAAGACGCCGGCCGTCAGGCCCAGCGAGGTGGCGTTGGCGATCCGCAGGGCCTCGTCGGCGTCGGCGAAGGGACGCATCACCGCCAGCACCGGGCCGAAGATCTCTTCCTGGGCCAGGCGGGACGCGGGGTCGACGTCGGCGAACACGGCCGGGCGCACGAACAGGCCGTCGGCGAGGCCGCCGTCGGTCACGCGGTCGCCGCCGGTGCACAGCCGCGCGCCCTCCTCCTGGCCCAGGCGCACGTACGACAGCACCTTCTCGAGCTGCCCGGCGTTGACGATCGCGCCGGTGTCGGCGCCGGGGTCGTCGGGCAGGCCGGGGCGCAGGGCGCCGACCGTCGCGGTGAGCTTCTCGACGAACGCGTCGTGGACGTCGCGGTGCACGACGACGCGCGACAGCGAGCCGCACGACTGGCCCTGCCAGGTGAAGTTCATGCCGCGGACCGCGGCGGCGACCGCGACGTCGAGGTCGGCGTCGGGGAACACGACCAGCGGGTTCTTGCCGCCGAGCTCGAGGGTCACCGTCTTGATCGACACCTCGGCCGCGCGCCGCTGGATCGCGCGCCCGGTGGCCGCGGAGCCGGTGAACGCGAGGCGCCGCACGTCGGGGTGGGCCACGAGCGCGTCGCCGCAGCGCGCGCCGGTGCCGGTCACGACGTTGAGTACGCCCGCCGGGACGACGTCGGCGACGAGCTCGCCGAGGCGCAGCGCCGACAGGCTGGTGTGCTCGCTCGGCTTGATCACCACCGTGTTGCCCGCGGCCAGCGGCGCCGCGATCTTCGACGCGGCGAACATCAGCGGGTGGTTGAACGGGATCAGGCGCCCGACCACCCCGTAGGGCCGGCGCACCGAGTACGTCAGCGTCCCGGGCTCGCTCGGCACCGTGTCGCCGTGCAGCTGGAGGGTCAGCCCGGCGTAGTAGCGCAGGGAGAAGACCGCCGTGTCGACGTCGCGGCGCATCTCGCGGTACAGCGAGCCGTTGTCGTCGGCGTCGAGGCGCGCGAGCTCGTCGGCATGGGCGGCGACGACGTCGGCGAGCGCCGTGAGCAGCGCGGTGCGCTCGCCCGGCGTGCTGCGCCGCCAGCTCGTGAACGCGGACGAGGCGGCCGCGACGGCGTCGTCGACGTCGTCGGCGGTCGCGTCGGGGATCGTGCCGAGGCGCTGCCCGGTCGCGGGATTCAGGGCGTCGAGGACGCTGCCGTCCGACGCGGGGCGCAGCTTGCCGCCGATGAGCATGCTCGTGTCGGTCACCGGTCCAGCTCCCGCACGAGGTGGTCCCACACCGCGCCGATCGCGGTCGGCGAGTAGATGTGCTCGCGCTTGGCGAGCGCCTCCTCCGGCGGCGACCAGCTCGGCCAGCCGCCCGCGGTGCGCGTGAGGATCTGCTGGGCGCAGGCCCGTTCGAGGATCACCGCGGTGACCACGGCCGTCGGCAGGTCCGGGCCGACGGTGACGATGCCGTGGTTGACCAGGAAGAGGGCGCGGTGGTCGCCGAGCTCCTCGGCGACGCGCTTGCCGAGCTCCGTGGTGAGGATGAGGTCGGCGGTGTCGGTGAAGCGCGGGACCTCGGGCGGCACGAACATCGTCGCGGTGTGGCTGACCGGCTGCAGCGACTGTCCGGACGCGGCGAGCGCCACGGCGTGCGGCGGGTGGGTGTGCACGACGGCGCCGACGTCCGGGCGCGCGGCCAGGATCTCGGTGTGGATGGGGTACTCGCTGTGCCGCGGGCTCCCCGACCCGTCCTGCACGGTGCCGGTGCCGTCGACGAGGTGCACGCGGTCGGCGGTGACCTCGCCGAGGCCCCACTCGGCGGTCTTGAGCCAGGCGCCGCCCCCGTCGGGGTCGCGGACCGAGACGTGGCCCCAGATGAGGTCGTCGTGGCCGTTCGCGGCGAGCACGCGTGACGCCAGCGCCACCTGCTCCGCGATCTCGTTCATGCGGTCCCCTCTCCTCAGGGGAGACATCTAGTCCGCCGCGCCCACTTTCTGGGCGAGATTCTGCTGGGAAGAACGAGGTTCTGGTCAGAGGTCGCGGGCGATGCGCCGGGCGGTGTCGGTCAGCAGGCCCGCCCACTCGGTGAGCCGTGCGCGCCGGTAGCGGGCCGTCGGCATGGAGATCGAGATGGCGCCGGGGACCGCGGTGCTCGGCACCGCGGCCCCGATGGCGGTCACCCCGGTCTCGGTGCGCTGGTCGTTGAGCGCGAAGCCCTGGCGCCGGGTCCGTCGCAGCTCGCGCAGCAGGGCGTCGACGTCGGCAACGGGGGAGCCGGCGCCGGCGTAGAGCGCCCGGACCTCGTCCTCGGGGCGCGTCGCGAGCACCGCGCGCCCGCCGGAGGCCAGGTGCGCGGGCAGCACCCGCCCGCCCCGGTCGCCGACGCGCAGGACCTGGTCGCACTCCACCGACGCCACGAACCGCGCCTGGTCGTCGACGACCACCACCAGGTTCGTCGTCTCGTCGGTCTGCGCGGTGAGCTCGTGGAGGTGCGGCAGCGCGGCCCGGCGCAGGTCGGCGACGGGCTCGGGCGCGCCCGGGCGGCGCAGCACGGGGCCGGCGACGTAGCGGCGGTCCTCGTCCTGCTCGGCGAAGTCGCGGTACACGAGCATCGCGAGCAGCCGGTGCGCGGTCGACCGCGCGACGCCGAGGCGCTCCGCCGCGTCGCTGACCCGCAGCGGGCCCTCCTGCTGCAGCACCGCCGCGAGCCGCAGCGCGTGGTCCACCGACTGGATCCCGTAGGTCGGCTTGTTCTGCACGACAGAAGAGTAGGGCCCGCCGGGCAGAACGCACCTAGCCTCACGGCGATGGCCCAGTTCTACGTCGGCGGGTACCGCACCGGCGACCCGTTCGTCGCGGACCCGGACCCCTCGGTGGCCGGGCGACCCGACGGGCTCCCCGACACCGCGGACGTCCTGATCGTCGGGGCCGGGCCGGCCGGTCTCGTGCTCGCGGCCCAGCTGGCGGCGTTCCCGGACATCCGGACCGTGGTGATCGACCGCCGCGACGGACCGCTCGAGGTCGGGCAGGCCGACGGCGTCGCGTGCCGCACGGTGGAGATGTTCGAGGCCTTCGGGCTGGCCCGGCACGTGGTGGCGGAGGGCTACCAGGTCAACGAGGTCGCGTTCTGGCGCCCGGACCCCCACGACCCCGCCGCCATCGTGCGGACCGGGCGCATCCCGGACGTCGAGGACGACCTCTCCGAGATGCCGCACCTGATCGTCAACCAGGCGCGGATGCTCGCCTTCCTGCGCGGGCACATGGCGCGCTCGGCGAGCCGTCTCGCGCCGCACCACGGGGTCACCGTGACGGGTCTCGAGGTGGGGTCCGGCGAGTACCCGGTGACCGTGGAGCTGGGGCCCTCGACCCTCCGCGCCCGCTACGTCGTCGGCTGCGACGGGGCGCGCAGCGCGGTCCGCGAGGCGATCGGGCGTCGGCTCGAGGGCGACCCGATGAACCAGGCGTGGGGCGTCATGGACGTCCTCGCGGTCACCGACTTCCCCGACATCCGGCTCAAGAGCGCCATCACCTCGAGCGCGGGCAGCCTGCTGATCATCCCCCGCGAGGGCGGGTACCTCGTGCGGCTCTACATCGAGCTGCCCGACCACGACCGTGCCCGGCGGGTGACGCCCGAGGAGCTCACGGAGGTCGCCAACCGCATCCTGCACCCGTACGCGATCGACGTGCGCGACGTCGGCTGGTGGTCGGTGTACGAGGTGGGGCAGCGCCTGTGCGACCGGTTCGACGACGACCCGCGGGACCCCCGGGTGTTCATCGCCGGCGACGCCTGCCACACCCACAGCGCCAAGGCGGGCCAGGGCATGAACGTGTCGATGGCCGACACGTGGAACCTCGGCTGGAAGCTCGCCGCGGTCCTGCGGGGCCGGGCGCGCCCGGAGCTGCTGGGCACCTACTCCGCGGAGCGCCAGGCCGTCGCCCAGGAACTGATCGACTTCGACCGCGAGTTCGCGGCCATGTTCAGCGCGCACCCCGAGGGGACCTCGACGGATCCGGAGAAGTTCCAGCGCTACTTCCGCGACCAGGGACGGTTCACCGCGGGCGTGGCCGTCCGGTACGCGCCGTCGATGATCACCTCGGGGGCGCCCCACCAGCACCTGGCCACCGGGCTGCCGGTGGGCATGCGGTTCCACTCCGCGCCGGTGGTGCGGGTGGCCGACGCGAAGCCGATGCACCTCGGGCACGCCGCGCGCGCGGACGGGGCGTGGCGCCTCTACGTCTTCGCCGACCGGGACGGCGCGCGGTTCGCCCCGCTGTGCGCGTTCCTGGCGATGCTCACGGCGCGCTTCACCCCGGCGGGCGCCGACCCGGACTCGGTGGTCGACGTCCGCGCCGTCCTGCCGTGCGGGCACCGCGAGGTCGCGGTCGTCGACCTGCCGCCGGTGCTGCGCCCGCACAAGGGCCCGTTCGGGCTGGTCGACCACGAGAAGGTGTTCTGCCCCGACCCGGCCCGCGCGGACGTCTTCGACCTGCGGGGGATCGACCGCGCCGCGGGGTGCGTGGTGGTCGTGCGCCCCGACCAGTACGTCGCGCACGTGCTGCCCCTGGACGCCCACGACGCTCTCGCCGGCTTCCTCGACGGGGTGCTGCTCGAAGCCTGACGTAACGCCCCTCCGGCGACGAACGAGACACCGGCATCCAGTCAAGATCTCGGGGGTTCCGTCGTGACGCAGCAGTACCCGCCGCCGTACCAGCCGTATCAGCCGCAGTACGGCCCGCCGCCCCCGTACTCGCAGCAGCAGCCGTCCAACGGGATGGCGACCGGCGGGTTCGTCGTGGCGCTCGTCGGCGCGGTGCTCTCCCTGATCCCGTTCCTCGGCATCGTGTCCTGGGTGATCAGCCCCGTCGGGCTCGTGCTCTCGATCGTCGGGCTCACCGCCGCGACGCGGAAGAACGGCGCCGGCCGCGGGCTCGCGATCGCCGGGGTGATCCTCGGCGGGGTCGGGCTCCTCGTCTGCATGCTGTGGGCGATCGGGTTCGCCGGCGCGGTGAGCGAGTCGAACTCCAGCACGTACGGCACGAGCTACACGGCGCCGTCGTCCTCGGCGCCGTCGTCCGCCGCCGCGCCGACCAGCGCCGCCGCGCCGGCCGGCAGCTTCTCGCAGGGCACCTACACGGTGGGCTCGGAGATCGCGCCCGGGCGCTACCGCACCGCGGGCGCCCCGGAGGGCAGCATCTTCCCGCTCTGCATGGCGTCGCGGCAGCGCGCCGACGGCACCGCGATCGGCATCCCGGAGACCACGAACGAGGGCCCGGCCTACATCACCGTGCGCGCGAGCGACGGGCTCGTCGAGTTCACCGGCGAGTGCGTCTGGTCGCCGGCCTCCTGAGGCGACCGGCACGTTCGGCAGCTGTCGCCGCCCGCTGATCATGCGCGAGGTGCTTCTCGAGCGGCTGTTCGTTCCGGCGAAGGGTGCCCCTCGCCGGTCTATCCGAGCGAAGGTGCCCTTCGCTCAGAACGGGGGCGCACCTCAGGACCGGCGGAACGACGGGTAGCCCGCCGCGGCCTCCTGCTCGCAGCGCGCCACGTAGTCGCCGACCCCGTCGACGGTGTCGGCGCCGGCCACGACCGCCTCGATCGTCGTGCCCCCGGCGGCGTCGAGGTCGCGGATCGCGCGGGCGATCCACGCCGCCTGGTGCTCGCGCACCGTGGTCATCACCGCGTCGCGCGAGGTCGGGGCCGGGGCCGCGGCGGTGGTGAACAGGTTGGGGAAGCCCGGCGTGGCCAGCCCGAGCACGGTGCCCGGGGCGTCGGCCAGCGCCCGTCCGCCGGGCCCGCGCACCTCGACGCCCGCGAGCGCGGGCGGGCCGGCGTCGTACTCCTCGGTCAGGACGACGACGTCGAGCTCGTGGACCGCGCCGGAGGCGAGCTCGAGGCCCTCGGCGCGGACCGCGGCGATCGGGTCGGCGCGCAGGTCGACGAGGTCGACGTCCGCGCGGCCGAAGGCCTCGAGGAACCCGGCGTCGAGGGTCATCGGTGCGTCGTCGGACGCCGGCACCAGCACCGCGGCCGGCGCGGGGTCGCCGAGCCGCGCCGTCATCGCCGCACGCACGTGCGTCGTGACCGCCGCACTCGGCGGGGCGCCGAACCACAGCCGCCGCGAGCCGTCGGCGTAGAGCTCCGCGATGTCGCCCGCCCGGTGACCGTCGTCGCCGCCCGTCGGGGTGTGGGGCAGCGTCGCGCGCAGCTCGGCGAACCGGGCGCGGTAGGCGTCGCGCTCGCGCCAGCCGTACATCGTGTTCACCCGCGGCACCACGGCGACGGGCTCGCGCGCGAAGAGCGTCACGGCCGCGGCCTCGCCGGCGATGCGGGGGACGAGCTGCACGGCCGCCGTGCCGCTGCCGACCACGCCGACGCGCCGCCCGGCGAGGTCGGGACCCTTCTCCGGCCAGCGCGAGGTCCGCACCACCGTGCCGGCGAACCCGTCGCCCGGGAGCTCGAGGGCGGGCCCGGGGGTCAGCCCGGTGCAGGCGACGACGAAGCGCGCCCCGACCGTCTCGCCGTGTGCGGTGCGCACCGTCCAGCGGGCGCGCTCCTCGTCGAACGACGCGGCGACCACCGGGGTCGACAGGACGATGTCGCGGCGCAGGTCGAGGCGGTCGGCGACGAACCGCAGCCAACGCAGCACCTCGTACCCGGCGGGGAAGCGCTCGCTCCAGCCCCAGTCGCGCACGAGGTCCTCGGCGAAGAAGTACTGGTAGGCGTGGCCCTCGGTGTCGAGCCGGGAGCCGGGGTAGCCGTGCCACCACCACGACCCGCCGACGTCGTCCGCGGCGTCGTAGGCGCGCACCCGCAGCCCGTGGGAGCGCAGCAGGTGCAGCGCGGCCAGCCCGGCGACGCCGGCGCCGATCACGACGACGTCGAGCTCGTCTCCCATGGTCGGTGATTCTGGCGCAGCTGATCGTCGACCGACACGTCCGCGGCGGTGTCGACGGCGAGGTGCGGCACGGGCGGCGGGGTGTCGGGCTGCATCCGGGCGACGAAGGCGTCGAACGCCGCGAGCTTCCCGGCGTCGTGCTCCCGCCCGCGGGCGAGCAGGCGCCGCCGCAACGTCGCGGGGTCGCACGAGACCCAGACGAGGCGCACGGGGTCGCCGCCGAGCTCGGCGACCCAGTCCCGCCAGCGCGCCGGGTCCCGGATCTGGCCGGTGAACGGGGCGCTGAGCACCACCGGGCACCCGCGCAGGCGGATCTCGCGGGCGACCGCCGTCATGCCCCCGTACTCGTGGACCTTGACGTGCTCGTCGTACCAGGGCCCTTCCCGCTCCCCGGGCTCGCGGCCGGCGGCGTCGAGCGTCGCGGCCACGAAGCCGCCGTACATCGTGTCCTTGTCCAGCAGGGCCGGCGCGGGGTCCAGCAGGGCGATCAACCGGTCGGCGACGGTGCTCTTCCCGGCGCCCGGGGCCCCGCCGACCACCCACACGTCCGCCGTCACACGCCCACCCTTGCACGCGACACGGGCGGCTCCCCTGCGCCAGGATCGGGCGATGCGCTACGAGGACGACGCCCAGCTCGACGCGTCGGAGGTGACCGACCAGCGGGGGCAGGGCGGCGGCGGGTCCGGGTTCGGCGGCGGGGGGATCGGCGGCGGGGGCATGGGCGGCCTGCTGCCCCTGCTGATCAGCCTGCTGTTCCGCGGGCGCAGCGGGAAGGTCAGCTGGGTCGTGATCCTGGTCGTGGTGGTCGGGTTCTTCGCGCTGCCGTACCTCACCGGCGGGTCGGGCACGTCGTCCTCGGTGGCGGGCGGCTTCGGCGAGCCCGGGGGCCCGCCCGTCGCGGGCACCTCCGAGCTCGCGAGCGAGTGCCGCACCGGCGCGGACGCCAACACGAACCCGGACTGCGCGATCGTCGCCGACATCAACTCGATCCAGGCGTACTGGGCGGGCGGCGGCTACGCGCAGATCGCCCGGGTCACGCGCGGCGCCCAGCCGACCTACCAGCGCGTCGACACCGTCTTCTTCTCCGGCGCGGTGAACACCCGCTGCGGGCGCGCCGACTCGAGCGCGGGCCCGTTCTACTGCCCGGCCGACGACCTCGTGTACATCGACCTCACGTTCTACGACCAGCTGCGCCAGCAGTTCGGCGCGCAGGGCGGCGGGCTGACCAACGCCTACGTGCTCGCCCACGAGTACGGCCACCACGTGCAGGACCAGCTGGGCACCGAGGCGGCCGTGCGCACCCGGCAGGGCGCGACCTCCGACGCGGTGCGTCTCGAGCTGCAGGCCGACTGCTACGCGGGCGTGTGGATGAACCACGCGGCCACGCCGTCGAACGGGCGCCCGGCCTTCATCACCGAGGTCACCCAGGCCGACCTCGACGGTGCGATCGACGCCGCCCAGCGCATCGGCGACGACTACATCCAGGGCCGCCTCGGCGGCGGCACCATCGACCCGGACTCGTTCACCCACGGCACGTCCTCGCAGCGCAAGAAGTGGCTGACCACCGGATACACCACCGGCGACCCCACGCGCTGCGACACCTTCCGCACCAACGATCTCGGCTGATCGCCCGGCGGACGTTGCCCGCGGCCGCCCCGCTCGTTCTGAGGAATGACGGGGCGGGCGGGCACACGGCGGGAGTGGTCGACGATGGGGCACCACCGGAAGGGCCGGCCGGGCCGGCGCCAGGAGAGCCCCGCGCCCAGCCCGGAGCCGCCGCCGGAGCCGGCCGCGCCGGCACCGCGAGGGGCCGGCGGGGTCTCCGGGCGGGGCCTCGACGAGCTCGCCGACGCCGCCCGCGCCGCGCGCCGCACCGGCTGGGGGTTCGGGACGGAGGTCCTCGCCACCGTCGACACCCGCGGCGTCCCGGCGACCACCCCGCCGCCGCGCGACGGCAAGCCCCGCCGCTACGCGACCCACCAGCCCACCGCCCCGCTCGCGGTGATCACCGACAGCCAGGTCTGACCGATACTGGGGGCATGGTCCCCGAGGGCGCCCCCGCCACGGTGCTGGGCAAGGCCCTCGCCGTGCTGCAGGCCTTCACCGCCGAGGACGCCACGCTCGGGTTCGCCGAGCTCCACCGGCGCACCGGGCTGGCCAAGAGCACGCTGCACCGCACGCTCGGGGAGCTCGTCGACCACGGCCTGCTCGAGCGGCCCGACGGCCGGTACCGCCTCTCGGGCCTGGTCTTCGAGCTGGGGATGCGCGCGTCTTTCGGGCGCGGGCTCCTGGAGGTCGCGACGCCGTTCCTCGAAGACCTCTACGAGCGCACCCACGAGACCGTGCACCTCGGCGTGCGCGAGGGCTCCGAGGTCGTCTACGTGGCCAAGATGGGCGGGCACCGGCAGGCCCGCTCGCCCTCGCGCCTCGGCGGGCGCATGCCGCTGCACGCCACCGCGATCGGCAAGGTGCTGCTGGCCCACGCGCCGTCCTCCGACGTCGACGCGCTGCTCGGCGGGCCGTTGACCCGGTGTGCGCCGAGGACCATCACGCATGCCCCGGTGCTGCGTGCCCAGCTCACGGAGATCCTCGAGCGCGGCGTCGCCTACGAGCACGAGGAGTCCGCCACCGGCATCACGTGCGTCGCCGCCGGCGTCGCCGAGCCGGGGCAGGGCGTGCGGACGGCGGTGAGCGTCACGGGCCCGGTGCACCGCTTCCACCCCGAACGCCACGCCGACGCCGTCCGTGCCGCAGCGGCGGGGATCGCGGCGATGCTCGCCCGGCGTGCGGCGCTGCGCGAGCCCTGAGGTGTGGCGGCACGCCATGTGAGCACTTTCCGGGCCTATAGGGCCGGAAAGTGCTCACATAGTGAGTTCAGCTCAGCGGAACTCGGCGCTGGCCACCCGCAAGCACTGTCCCGCACCGTGCTCCCCGTGCCCACGCAGACGACCACCACCGCCGTCGCCCAGGCCGCCACCGCCTGCGCGACGCCGCCGCCGCGGGAACGCCCTGCGCCCCGGTCCGCGACCTCATCGGCGCCGACGACGTCGACGCCGCCTACGCCGTGCAGCGCCGCCGCACCGCGCACCGCCTCGCCGGCGGCGCTTGCGTGGTCGGGCGCAAGATCGGGCTGACGAACCCCGCGGTGCAGGCCCAGCTCGGCGTCAACTCCCCGGACTTCGGCGTGCTCTTCGACGACATGGCAGTGGACGGCGTCGTCGGAGCGGGGCGCCTGCTCCAGCCCAAGGTGGAGGCCGAGGTCGCGTTCGTGCTCGGCGCCGATGGTCGCCGCCGCGCCCGGGGACTCCTTCACGGCCCACCTCACCGGCCTCGGCGACGTGGCCGTCCGCTTCGAGGAGGAGAAGTGACCACCAAGGTGGCGATCATCGGATCCGGCAACATCGGCTCCGACCTCATGCTCAAGATCGTGCGGTTGTCGGAGACCCTCGAGGTCGCCGCGATGGTCGGCATCGACCCCGACTCCGACGGCCTCGCCCGCGCCCGCCGCCTCGGCATCGCGGCGGTCGACACCGGCGCGCAGGGCCTGACCGAGCTCGACGCGTTCGACGAGATCGACATCGTCTTCGACGCCACGTCGGCGAAGGCCCACGTCGCCAACGCCGAGCTGCTGCGCCCCCACGGCAAGCGCCTCGTCGACCTCACGCCCGCCGCGATCGGCCCCTACGTCGTGCCGCCGGTGAACCTCGAGGACCTCGCCGACGCCGAGAACGTCAACATGGTCACCTGCGGCGGGCAGGCCACGATCCCGGTCGTCGCGGCCGTCGCCGCGGTGGCCCCGGTGCCCTACGCCGAGATCGTCGCCTCGATCGCGTCGCGGTCGGCGGGCCCCGGCACGCGGGCGAACATCGACGAGTTCACCGAGACCACGGCCGCCGCGATCGAGCAGGTCGGCGGCGCGGGTCGAGGCAAGGCGATCATCGTGCTCAACCCCGCCGACCCGCCGCTGATCATGCGCGACACCGTGCTGTGCCTGGTCGGCGACGCGGCCGACCCGCGCGACGAGCAGGTCCTCGCCGCCGAGATCACGACCGCCGTCGAGGCCATGGTCAAGACCGTCGCCGAGTACGTGCCCGGCTACCGGCTCAAGCAGGCCGTGCAGGTGCGCGCGATCCCCGACGACCAGCCGTTGCACACGCTCATCGGTGACGCGCCACGTCCCACCCACCAGGTGTCGGTGTTCCTCGAGGTCGAGGGCGCCGCGCACTACCTCCCGGCCTACGCCGGCAACCTCGACATCATGACCTCGGCGGCCCTGCGCGTCGGCGAGGAACTGGCCACCCGGAGCGCCCGATGAGCAACCTCTACCTCCAGGACGTGACCCTCCGGGACGGCATGCACGCCATCCGGCACCGGCTCGCGCCCGACGCCGTCGGCACGATCACCCGCGCGCTCGCCGACGCCGGCGTCGACGCCATCGAGGTCTCGCACGGCGACGGCCTGGCCGGCGCGAGCCTCACCTACGGGCCCGGCTCGAACACCGACTGGGAGTGGATCGGCGCCGCGGCCGAGGCCATCGACGCCTCCGAGAACAGCCCGGTGCTGACCACGCTGCTCCTGCCCGGCATCGGCACCATCGCCGAGCTGCGCCGTGCCCACGAGCTCGGCGTCCGCTCGGTCCGCGTCGCCACCCACGCCACCGAGGCCGACGTCGCCGCCCAGCACGTCGCCACCGCCCGCGAGCTGGGCATGGACGTGTCCGGCTTCCTCATGATGAGCCACATGGCGCCGCCGGCCGAGCTGGCCCGCCAGGCCAAGCTCATGGAGGGCTTCGGCGCGCACTGCGTCTACGTCACCGACTCCGGCGGTCGCCTGACCATGCCCGACGTCGCCGAGCGCATCCGCGCCTACCGCGACGTCCTCGACCCCGGCACCCAGATCGGCATCCACGCCCACGAGAACCTCTCGCTCTCGGTGGCGAACTCGGTCGTCGCCGTCGAGGAGGGGGTCACGCGGGTCGACGCGTCCCTCGCGGGCCAGGGCGCCGGCGCCGGCAACACGCCGCTCGAGGCGTTCGTCGCCGTCGCGAACACCTACGGCTGGACCCACGGCTGCGACCTGTTCGCCCTGCAGGACGCCGCCGACGACCTCGTCCGGCCGCTCCAGGACCGGCCCGTGCGCGTCGACCGCGAGACCCTCACGCTCGGGTACGCCGGGGTCTACGGCAGCTTCCTGCGCCACGCCGAGAACGCGGCCGCCCGGTACGGGGTCGACACCCGCGACATCCTCACCGAGGCCGGGCGGCGCCGGCTCGTCGGCGGCCAGGAGGACATGATCATCGACATCGCCCTCGACCTCGTCGCCACCCGCGGGGCGGCCTGAGCACGGCAGACTGGGCGCCATGGCGCGGACGGTGGACTGGGACGACGGCGACGGGGGAGCGGTCACGGCGATCGACCAGCGCGCGTTGCCGGGGGAGTACCGCGTCCAGCGCCTCGCCTCGGTCGACTCGCTCGTGGCCGCGATCGCCGACCTGACGATCCGAGGCGCGCCGGCCCTCGGGGCGGCGGGCGCCCTCGGCGTCGCGCTGGCCGCGCGCCGCCACCCCGGCGACCCCTCGCGGGTGCGCACCGAGGCCGAGCGGGTGGCCGCGGTGCGGCCGACCGCGGTGAACCTGCGACGGGGCGTCGAGCGCGCGCTCGCGCGGCTCGACGAGGGCGCCGACGCCGTGGTGGCCGAGGCCTGCGCGGTGCTCGACGAGGACGAGGCCACGAATTGGCTGCTGGGCCGCCGGGCCGCCGACCTCCTCACCGCGCTCGGCCCCGACCGGCCCCTGCGCCTGCTCACCCACTGCAACTCGGGCGCGCTGGCGACCGTCGCGTGGGGCACGGGGCTCGGCGCGGTCCGCGAGCTCGCCGGGCGCGGCCGGGTCGCCGAGGTGCTCGCCTGCGAGACCCGACCGCTGCTGCAGGGCGCCCGCCTGACCGTCTGGGAGCTGCGCGAGATGGGCGTCGCCCACCGGCTGCTCGTCGACTCGGCGGCCGCATCGGCGATGGCTCGGGGGCTCGTCGACGCCGTCGTCGTCGGTGCCGACCGGATCGCGGCCAACGGCGACGCCGCCAACAAGATCGGCACGTACGCGCTGGCCTGCGCCGCGGCGCGCCACGGGCTGCCGATGGTGGTGGTGGCGCCCGAGTCGACCGTCGACCACGCCACCGCGTCCGGCGCCGACATCGTCATCGAGGACCGGGACGGCGACGAGGTGCGCACGGTGGCGGGCGTGCCGACGGCGCCGCCGGGCACGCCGGTCTACAACCCGGCGTTCGACGTGACGCCCGCCGAGCTGCTCGCCGCCGTGGTCACCGAGGAGGCGACGTTCCGCCGCGGCGTCTGGGAGCGGGAGACGGTGCTCCGGTGAGGATGCAGGCATGAGGATGCAGGAGGAGCGCGAGGCGGTGATCGCGTACTCGCGGCGGCTGGCCGGCGACGGGCTCGCGGTCGGCACGTCGGGCAACGTCTCGGTGCGCACCGGCGATGTCATCGCGATCACGCCGACCGGCGTGGCCTACGACGACCTCGCTCCCGAGGACGTCTGCCTCGTCGACCTCGACGGCGCGCCGGTCGACGCGCGGCTGCGCCCGTCGTCGGAGGTCCCGATGCACGCGGCGGTGTACCGGGCGACCGACGCCGGCGCCGTGGTGCACACCCACCCGCTGTCCGCGACCGCGCTCTCGACGCTGCTCGAGGAGCTGCCGCCCGTGCACTACCTGATCGCGCAGCTCGGCGGCCCGGTGCGCGTCGTGCCGTACGCGCCCTACGGCACCGAGGAGCTCGCCCGCCTCGGCGTCGAGGGCCTCGCGGGGCGCACGGCGGTCATCCTCGCCAACCACGGCGCCACCACCTACGGCGCGCACCTCGAGCAGGCCTACACGCGCAGCATCTACCTGGAGTGGCTCTGCCGGCTGTGGTCCGAGGCGCGGAAGCTCGGCGAGCCACGGCTGCTCGACGCCGATCAGATCGAGGCGGCGAAGATCGCGTTCGGGGGCTACGGGCAGGGCCGGTGACGGTCAGGTCAGGGTCGCCCGCACCTTCGCCGCGCCGTCGACCATCGCGCGCAGCTTCGCCGTCGCGACGGCCGTCGGCAGGTTGCGCAGCCCGCAGTCGGGGTTGATCACCAGGCGCTCGGCGGGCACGAACTCGAGCGCGTGCCGGATGCGGGCCTCGACGACCTCGGGCGTCTCGACCGTCCGCGACTTCACGTCGACGACGCCGAGCCCGATCGCGCGGTCCCATCCAGAGCGCTCGATCACCGGGAGGTCCTCGTCGCCCTTGCGCGCGAACTCGAGCACGAGCGTGTCGACCCGCGCGTCGAGGACCGCGGGGAACAGGAAGTCGTAGTGCCCCTCCCACAGCGGGCGGGCGTAGCGGTTGCCGTAGCAGACGTGCAGCGCCCAGCTCACGTCCACGTCGCGGGTGACGATGTTGATCGCCTCGACGGCCAGCTCGATCTGCTCGGGGTGGCCGGCGAGGAAGGGCTCGTCGATCTGCAGCAGCTGCGCGCCCGCGTCGCGCAGCGCGGCGGCCGCGTCGGCGAGCACGTGCGCGATCGCGCGGACGAGCTCGGCGGGGTCGCGGTGCACGGTGTCGGTGACGCGCCGGGCCAGCGAGAACGGTCCCGTGAACGAGAACTTCACCGGACGGTCGGTGCGCGCGCGCGTGAACGCGAAGTCGGTGTCGAGGCCCAGCCCGGGCGCGCTCGCCGGCGGGCGCGGCGTGGTCGCGACCGAGGCGTCGTAGTAGTCGTAGTAGAAGTCCTTGCCGGTCTGCGGGATCGCGATGCCGGGGATGCGCGCGAGCAGGTAGTCGACGTCGTTGTCGCGGCGCAGCTCGCCGTCGGACACGATGTCGATCCCGGCGAGCTCCTGTTCCTTGATCGCCGCGGTGACCGCGACGTCGTGGATCTCGTCGAGCTGGGTGCGGCTCATCCGGCTGCGGAACCAGTCGGTCTTGAGGCGCTCCAGCCACTCGGGGACGGGCCAGGAGCCGACGACGGCGGTCGGGAGCAACTCGTTCATCAGTCCCTCACCTGCGCGGTCATCGTGACGATGTTGGTGCCGGTCCGGTGGGCGAACGGCGCGTAGGAGACGTCGAACCCGCGGCGGCGCCCGATGTGCGCGAGCAGCGGGCCGTTCACCCAGTTCACGACCGACCCGTCGTACTTGCCCGGCCCGCGGAACCCGGTGCGGTAGGCGCCGACGTCGCGCGCGAACAGGTCGTGGCACACGAGCTTGCCGAACGGGTGGAGCAGCCCGATCGTCTCGGTGAAGCTCGCGACCGCGCCGTTGCTGACGTGCATGCGCACGTCCGCGCCGGACTCCAGCAGCGGGCGCAGCGCCTCGCCGTTGACGGTGGGGGACAGCTCGTAGAGGTCGAGGCCGGCGAGCCCGGTGTAGCGCTCGGCGAGGCGCACCGCCGACCACACCCGCCGCCAGAACGCCACGGCCTCGTCGGGGCCGGCGACGTGGTCGGGGCGCGCCTCGGCCAGCAGCACCGGGCCCAGGCGCAGCAGCGTCTGCACGAGGCCGGGCAGCTGGTCGGGGCGCGCGTTCACCGAGGCCGCGATCTCGGCGGCGTCGGCGGCGGGCAGGTACGCCCGCGACTCGACGAGGTACGTGCGCCCCCCGAGCTGGGCGACCTCGTCGGTCGGCAGGTTGTCGTAGACGTTCGAGATGTAGATCAGGAACACGCGGAACTGCAGGAACGCGAGCACCGAGCGCGGCCGGGTGGCGTCGACGACGAAGGCGCTGACGTGGTCGGCGTGGTCGGCGACGGTCTCGCGGGCCAGGTCGAGGACGTGCTGGGAGTAGTCGCACATGAGGTAGTGCAGGCGCCGGTAGTACCCGCGCCCGTGCTGCGCGTCCATGTCGCGCAGCTCGTCGAGGAAGACCCGGGCCTGCGCGCCGTTGCCGACACCGATCTCCACGACGTAGAGCTCGGGCGGCAGCGCGCCGCGGTCGGCGAGCCCGTCCCACACGGCGAACAGCTCGGCGACGACGTCCCGGGCGGCGCCGCGGTTGCGGGCGTCGCTCTCGCCGCCGGGCAGCGCCTGCTCGTAGGCCTGGCCGGTGGCCTTCTCCCAGAGCTCGAGGGCCGACCAGTAGAGGGCGTTGAAGCCCCAGATGCAGCTCTGCCGGGTCGGGGCCCAGTCCTCGAGGAACACGTCCCCGGTCGTGCGCGCCTCCAGGACCTCGCGCGTCCGGGTCCGCAGGTCCACCCCCGCCGCGCGCCGCACGTCGACGGCGACCTCGAGGTCGTCGTCGCGCACGCCCTCGGGCACCGGGGAGTCCGGCGTCGCCGTCCCGGATGGTCGAGCTCCCCTATCGGCGTGCTCCCCTGATTGCTTCGTCTCCCGGCCGATGGGCCGCACCTCCACGACGTCGCGGAAGTTCTGCTTGTACTGCACCCAGTCGCAGACGACGCGCACCCGCGACAGGTCGGTGCCGCTCTCGCCCAGTGCGCCCACCACCGGGCCGAGCGACTCGTCGATGGTCACCGGCGTCGTCGGACTGCACAGGCGGGCGTGCGGGCGGAAATCGACGAGCATGCGCGTCTCCCTCGGCGTCGATGGTCCGGCTCCGCTGCGCTCCGCGTCCGGCAGCCATCTCCTCGCAGCCTGCTGCCCGGGGGTGACGGGCGTCATCGTCGCCGACGACAGGAAACGACGGCGCAGCCTTGTGGTTGCACACGAAGAAAGCGGAGGGCCCCGCCCGCGAGACTCGCCGGCGTACCCCTTCACGCGGAGGCCCCATGGACGACGACGCGGTGCGCCGGATGCTCGCCGACTTCAGCATCGAGGTGACCCCGCGCGAGACGGCGGCCCTCGACGAGGCGGCGGCCCTGCTCCCGCCGGGCACGAGGGTCTACGTCACCGACCTCCCCGGCGTCGACCTCGCGCGCAGCCTCGACGCCGCGACCCGCGTCCGGGAGCACGGCCTGCGCCCGGTGGTCCACGTCGCGGTGCGCTCGATCCCGGACCTCGCGGCGCTGGACCGCACGCTGGGCGCCGTCGCCGACGCCGGCGTCGAGGACCTCCTGCTGATCGCCGGCTCGCGCCCGCCGGCCGGGGCGTTCGAGAACACGCTGCAGGTGCTCGAGTCCGAGGTGCTCGCGCGCCGCCCCTTCGCGAGCATCGGCGTCGCCGGGCACCCCGAGGGCAACCCCGGCGTCGACGAGGGCGCCGTCGACCACGCCCTCGCGCGCAAGGACAAGCTCGCCCGCGACGGCGGGCTGCCGCTGCACGTCGTCACCCAGTTCGGCTTCGCCGCCGACCCGGTGCTCGGCTGGGAGCGCCGCATGCGCGAGGCCGGCATCGCCCTGCCCGTGCGCGTCGGGCTCCCCGGCCTGACCTCGCCGGCCCGCCTGCTGCGGTTCGGCCTGTCCTGCGGGGTCGGGCCGTCGCTCGCGGTGCTGCGCAAGCAGACCGGCAGCGTGCTCAAGCTCGCCACGCAGGTCTACCGGCCGACCGAGACCCTGCTCGGCCTCGCCCGGGCGGTCTCGGCCGACCCGGAGAGCCTCATCTCGGCGGTGCACTTCTTCCCGTTCGGTGCCGTGGTGCCCACCGCGCGCTGGGCCACCACCGGACAGAAGGATGGACTGGGCGCCGAGACCGCCTGATCATGAGCCGGTGACCACCGAGCCGCCCACGACGGCGACCACCGAGGGGCCGCCGCCCTGGGTCCTGCGGCTCCTGAGCATGACGACCTACGTCGGCATCGCCGGGTTCGTCGTCGCCGAGATCGTCCAGATCGCCCAGTACGGCACCGAGGGTCTGCTCGCCGCGTCGCTGCTCAACGCGCTGGCCTGGATCGTCGGCGTCAACGCCATCATCGTCGGGTCCGGGCACCTCGTGATGCCCGACCCGGTCGCGGACTCCATCGGCTGGCCGCGCGGCAGCCCGTTCCAGTGGGAGGTCGGGCTCGCCGGGCTGCTGATCGGCGTCCTCGGGGTGATGGCGCCGATGTTCGACCGCCAGTTCCAGCTCGCCGCCGTCATCGCGTTCTCGATCTTCTACCTGGGCGCGGCCGTGGGGCACGTGGTCCAGATGGTCCGCGAGCACAACAGGGCGCCGGGCAACACCGGATTCATCTTCTGGTTCGACGTCCTCGCGCCGATCGGCGTGATCGCGCTCTACGTGGCGACCTGAGGCAGCGCGCGGCGCAGCGCCTCCAGCTCGGGGGCGAGGAAGCCGTCCCCCGGCGCCGCGGCCGGGTCGCCCAGCGCGGCGAGGATCGCGTCCGCGCGGTCGGCGGTGACGAACGGCGTCGCCGCGTGCCCGGGCGAGCGGGTCGCGTCCACCGACCAGCAGGCCGCCAGCGTCGCGTGCACCACGGCCCGGGCGGCGTCGAGCGCCGGCCACCAGATCGTCGTGTCCACGGCCCGGCCGACGGGCGCGGCGTCGACGTGGTGGGCGTCGGCGAGCGCGAACTGACGCTGGGCGAGGTCGCGGCGCGCCTCGCGGGCGCCCGGGCTCGCGGTGGTGGCGTCGGCGAGGTGCGGGACGACGCGGGCGACGTCCCGCAGCGCCGCGGCGATGAGGGCGGCGGGGTCCGGGCGCACGGACCCGGGCACGACCAGCAGGAACACGAGGACGCCGACCACCACGCCGACGGCGGTGTCGACGCCGCGGGCGAGCAGCAGCGCGCCGAGGTCGGCGGGGTGGCCGGCGGTGCCGATCGTCAGCGCGGTCGGGGTCACGAGGATGACCCCGAGGCCGTAGTTGCGCGGCATCGTCAGCTGGATCCCGCCCTGCAGCACGGCGATCGTCGCGGCCAGCCACACCCCGGAGGGCTGCAGCGCGAGCACCGCGGCGGCGAGCACGAGCCCGATCCACGTGCCGAGCAGGCGCAGCGCGCCGCGCTCGAGGGTCCCGGTCCAGCCCAGGCCCTGGCACAGGACGAGCACCGCGGCGGCCACCGCCCAGTACGCGTTGTGGAGTCCGGCGAGGGAGCCGACGGCGCCGGCGACCAGGGCCGCGATCCCGACGCGGACGAGGACCGCGCGCCACGGCGACCCGCGCGCCAGCATGTCTCGCGCCGTCTGCCCGACGCCGGGCCCGCCCAGGGGCATGTCGATCCTCCCGACCGACCGCGGGGTGGCCGGCGGGTGCGCGACGGCCCCGGCGAGCGTCCGGAGCCGCGCGGCGGCGCCCGGATCGACCGCGCGTCGCTCGTCCTGGGCCGTGATGCCCTCGGCGAGGACTCCGTGCAGGTCGAGGGCGAGCGCGCGCAGCCGCTCGAGCGTCCTGTCGGGGCGCGCCGTGGGGGACTGCTGGCGCACGAGCACCACCCAGCAGGCGTGCATCGCGCGCGCCGCCCGGTCGCGCGCCTCCCGGTACCGGTCGGTGCCCACCGCGTCGAGCAGGCCCGACACCGCGGTGACGGCCGTCGCGACCGTCGCCTTCTCCGGTCCCCGCGGGGCGACGAGGGCGCCGGCCATGTGCGCGACCCACGCGAAGGCGCCCCCGGCGAGGACGAGCAGGCCGAGGCGCGTCGGCTCGGTGGCCGCGCCGGGGATCGCCGTGCCGGTCGCCCCGGCCAGCACGAACATGTAGGCGCCCGGCGGGCCGGTGCCGAAGGCCCGGCAGAGCGCGGTGGCGACCACCGCCATCGCGGCGACCACGAGGATCGAGGCCACCACCGACGACTCCGCGAGGGCGCCGATGGTCACGGCGAGCGCGAAGGCGAGCGCGATCACCGCCAGCTCCCGCGCCCGGTGGCGGTAGGGCCGGCCGTTGCCGAACAGCGCGGTGAAGGCCCCGATGCTCGCGGTCAGCCCGGCGGACACCTCGCCGACCGACCACCCGATGAGCACCACCCCGCCGGCGCAGGTCCCGGCGCGGACCGCGTCCCACCAGTCGAGGCGCGCGTCCTGCAGCCGGACGAGGTCCCGGGCGAACGCCCGCCAGGAGGTCGTCACCGCCACCACGCCGTCAACCTAGGAGCAGGACGCGCGTCACGGCGACGGTTCCGGTGTCGCGGTCGGCACTGGATGCTGACGACCATGACGCTCGTCGACGACTTCGCCCGCCCGCGCCCCGTCCCCGACAACCTGGTCCCCGACCTCACCGGGGCCGACGCGTTCACCGGGGACCGGGTCGCGGCGGGGGTCGTCGAGCGCCACGCGCCCTGGGCCCGGGACCGCGCGGCGGCGCTCGGGGCGCGGGTGTGGGACCCGCGGGTCCTCAGGGCCGCGCGCGACGCGCAGCGCCACACCCCGGAGCTGCACACGCTCGACCGGCTCGGCCGCGAGGTCGCCGACGTCGACTTCCACCCGGCGTACCACGAGCTGATGAGCCTCGGCTTCGGCTCCGGCGTGCACTCGCTGGCTGGACCGCCGGCCGGCCGGGCGCGCACGCGGCGCGGGCCGTGCTGTCGTACCTGTGGAACCAGATCGACGGGTCCACCGCGTGCCCGCTCGGCATGGCGTACGCGTCGATCCCGATCCTGCGCAGCCAGCCGGAGCTCGCGCCGTGGGCCCGGGCGCTCGCGGTCGAGGGCTACGACCCCGCCGACGTCCCGATCACGGAGAAGTCCGCGGGGACCATCGGCTACTTCATGACCGAGAAGCACGGCGGTTCCGACCTGCGCGCCAACATCACCGTCGCCCGACCGGTCGGGCGCCGGGGCCCGGGCGAGACGTACCTGGTCAACGGGCACAAGTGGTTCGCGTCGGTGCCGATGGCGGACTGCTTCCTCACCGTCGCGCAGACCGAGGGCGGCGTGTCCTGCCTGTTCATCCCGCGCCGCCGCGCCGACGGGAGCCTCAACGGCATCACGGTCAAGCGGCTCAAGGACAAGCTGGGCAACCGGGCGAACGCGTCGTCGGAGATCGAGTACCACGACGCCGAGGCCGTCCTCGTCGGCGAGGAGGGCCGGGGGGTGCGGACGATCCTGTTGTCGGCGGAGTACACGCGACTGGACTTCGCGGTCGGCTCCGCGGGCCTCATGCGCGCGGCGCTGTCGCAGGCGCTGCACCACAACGACCACCGCACCGCCTTCGGGGCGCCGCTCGCCCAGCTGCCGATCCAGGCGCCGGTGCTCGCCGACCTCGTCCTCGAGTGGGCCGGCGCCGCCCACCTCGGCTTCCGCGTGGCGCGCGCCGAGGACGCGCACGACGACGTCTCCGAGCGCCTCGTGAGCCGCCTGCTCACGCCCGTCGCGAAGTTCTGGAACTGCCGCCGCGTCGCCGGCGTGACCGAGGAGGTCATCCAGTCGATCGGCGGCAACGCCTACATCGAGGAGCACGACTGCCCGCGCTACTACCGGGAGGCGCCGCTCAACGCGATCTGGGAGGGCACCTCGAACATGATGGTCATGGACGTCGGCCGCGTGCTGGCCCGCGAGCCCAAGGCCGTCGAGCCCGTGATCGACGAGATCCGCCCCGCCGCGGACGAGCACCCGCTGCTCGCCGCCGCCCTCGCCGAGATCGAGGAGCTCGTGGCGGACCCGGAGGACACCGCGCGCTACCTCGTCACCAGGATCGCGCTCGCGACGCAGGCGGCGCTGCTCGTCCGGGAGGCGCCGACGGTCGTGGCCGAGGCGTTCATCGCCTCCCGCCTCGGCGGTGGCTGGGGGCCGGGCTACGGCACCCTGCGCGGCCTCGACTTCCCGGCGATCATCGACTACGGCCGCCTCGGGTGATCATCTCCCGGCGGTCGCCGCCAGGGAGTCGCGCAGGATGTCGAGGCCGAGGTGCAGGTCGTCCTCGGTGATCGTCAGCGGCGGCGCCATGCGCACGACGCCGCCCAGACCGGGCAGCTGGACGATGTTGACGTGCAGGCCGCGGCGCAGGCACTCGGCGGTGAGCTCGTGGTTGAGGGCGAGGTTCGGCGTGCGGCTCACCTTGTCCGCCACGAGCTCGATGCCCTGGAGCAGCCCGCGTCCGCGGACGTCGCCGACCTGCTCGTACCGGTCGCGGAGCTCGAGCAGCCGCGGGGTCATGACCTCGCCGAGCGCGCGGGCCCGCTCGGTCAGCCCGTCGCGCGCGACGACCCGCAGCACCGTGTGCGCGACCGACGCGGCGAGCGGGTCCGAGACGTGGGTCGTGTAGAAGAGGAAGCCGCGCTCGTGGCACGTCTGCTCGATCTCGGGGGAGGTCACGACGGCGGCGACCGGCAGCCCCGCCCCGAGCGTCTTCGACAGTGTCAGCAGGTCGGGCGCCACGCCGTCGCGCTCGAACGCGTACATCGTGCCGGTGCGCCCGACGCCGGTCTGGGCCTCGTCGAGGATGAGCAGCATGCCGCGCTCGTCGCACTTCTCGCGGAGCCGCGCCAGGTAGCCGGGCGGCAGCTCGATGATCCCGCCGGAGGACAGGATCGGCTCGATCATGCAGGCCGCGAGGCTGCCCGCCGACTGCCGGTCGACCAGCTCGAAGCCGACGTCGAGCTCGGTCTCCCAGTCGTGGCTGCCGTCGGCGCGCCGGAAGGGCGAGCGGTAGGCGTCGGGCGTCGGGAGCGCGAGGTTGCCGGGGATCGGCGGGCCGTACCCGCGGCGCCCGGCCGAGAACGTCGCCGCGGCGGCGCCCGAGGTCATGCCGTGCCACGAGCGGTCGAACGAGACGATCTCGTAGCGGCCGGTGGCGAGCTTGGCCATCTTCAGCGCGGCCTCGTTGGACTCCGCCCCGGTGCTCACGAGCAGCACCTTCGACAGCGGGCCGGGCAACGTGCCGGCCAGCGCCGACGCGAACTCGAGCAGCGGCGGGCTGAGCATGCCGCTGTGCAGGTGGTCGAGGGTGGCCACCGCCCGGGCGACGGTCTCGACGACGTCGGGGTGCGCGTGGCCCAGCACGGAGCTCATCTGGCCCGAGGTGAAGTCGAGGACCTCGGCACCGTCGCGGGTGGTCACCCGCGAGCCGGCGGCCCGCTCGACGAGGTCCGGCGCGAAGGGGACGCCGTAGCGGACGAGGTGCTCGCTGAAGTCCGACACGTCGTCGAGGGTGGGCCGGAGTTTGTCCTAGGTCAAGGGGTTCCGGGTGCTCATCTCGTCCATCACCTCGCCGACCATGCGGATGGAGCCCTCGTCGAGGACGTTGCCGAACTCGACGACCGTGGTGTCCGGACCGGCGCCGGTTCCGAGCCCGGGGTCCTCGCTGGGGACGACGAGCACCGCGAGGTCGGGTGGGACGTCCTCGTCGTGGGGCACGACCACGACGTCGGCGAGGCCCGCCGCGCGGAACCAGTCCCGGACCTGCTCGGCCTGGTGGTGCGTCGAGTACCGCACGCCGACCCGGGAGCCCTCGGGCAGGTCGGCGACCCGGGCGAGGGTGCGGATGTGCGGGGCGACCACGACGGCGACCGTCTCGACGTCGCGCCGTGCGCGGTGCGCCCAGCGGCGGACCTCGGCGAGGTGGAAGAACGTGGTGACGACGAGGTCGCCGTCGGCGGTGACGGTGTCGAGCTCGTCGATCAGGCCGGGGCGGACCTCGGCGTGCAGGCGCTCGGTCAGCTCCTTCGCGAACGCCTGCGCGCGCTCCGTGTTGCACTCGGCGAACACGACCTGGACCGGGGTCGCGCTCCGGCGGGCGAGGGTGAAGGCGAGGTCGCGGACCTCGTCGGGCGAGAGGCCGGAGCGCACGGCGGCGCGGACGGCGTCGGCGAGGTCGCGGCGGGGGTCGGGCGCGTCGGGCCGGTGCGGTGGGCGGGTCGCGACCGCCGTGCCGCCGCCGGCCCGGGTCTCGAGGACGCCGAGCTCGCGCAGCGTGGCGTAGGCCTTGGACACGGTGTTGCGGTTGACCCCGAGGCTGTCGGCGAGCGCGCGCACGGTCGGGAGGCGCTCGCCGGCGGGCAGTCCGCCGTCGTCGACCAGCGAGCGGATCTGCTCGACGATCTGCCGGTACACCGGGGTGTCCGACGTCGCGTCCAGGCTCAGGTCGGGCACGCGCCACCTCTCCGACGGGGTGGCGGCATGCTACCGCTTGTCCTGGGACAAGCTTCGCCATCTGCTCAGGTGGGGACGTGTGGTCGTCCGCCGGGTCGGGGTTGTCGGTCGGGGTCGAGGATCCAGGGTGGGGTGAACCAGGGCCGGCCGTCGGTCATGGTGATGGTCCAGTGTCCGTGGTGGATCAGTTGGTGGTGG
>NZ_JBHSKG010000034.1:0-12553 GCF_042657905.1 Actinomycetospora rhizophila
CCACCACCAACTGATCCACCACGGACACTGGACCATCACCATGACCGACGGCCGGCCCTGGTTCACCCCACCCTGGATCCTCGACCCCGACCGACAACCCCGACCCGGCGGACGACCACACGTCCCCCTCTGAGGCGTCACGCCGTGGCGCCTCCGCGCGTCGCCGAGGCGGAGTGATCTGTGCCCGGTCGTGGGCGTGGCGCGGCGAACACCTCCCCGCGTGTCATGGCGCGGCGCGCCGGATCTCGACGAACGTCCCCCTACCGTGGGCCGGGCGCCGTGGGAGGCCGTGTGCCCGTCGGCGGCGGGAGGGGAGGTGGCCTCGTGGTGGTGGGCACCCGGTGGTGGCGGCGAACCGACGCCGAGCTCGGCGCCGAGGACGTGTGGGGCGGGCCGGACGAGGTGACCCTCGCGCCCGCTCCGCGGGACTCGCCCGACGATCTCGGACGCGACGCCCGCGAGAAGGCGGAGCGCGAGGCTCGCGAGCAGGCCGAGCAAGAAGCGCGCGAGACCGCGGAGCGCGAAGTCCGTGAGCAAGCCGAGCGTGAAGCCCGCGAGCAGGCCGAACGCGAGGCGCGCGAGACCGCGGAGCGTGAGGCCCGCGAACAAGCCGAACGCGAGGCCCGCGAACAAGCCAAACGCGACGCCCGCGAACAGGCCGAACGCGAGGCCCGCGAGCAGGCCGAACGCGAGGCCCGCGAGCAGGCCGAACGCGAGGCCCGCGAGCAGGCCGAACGCGAGGCCCGCGAGCAGGCCGAACGCGAGGCCCGCGAGCAGGCCGAACGCGAGGCCCGCGAGCAGGCCGAACGCGACGCCCGCGAGCAGGCCGAGCGGGAGGCCCGGGAACGCGAAGCCCGCGAACAAGCCGAACGCGAAGCCCGCGAGCAGGCCGAGCGGGAGGCCCGGGAACGCGAAGCCCGCGAGCAAGCCGAGCAGGAACGTGTCGCGACACTGCCCGGCGAGGCGGTGTCGCCGTCCGTCGCCCGCGCGGCCGCGTCCCGCGACGAGGCCGCGCGCAAGGCCGCGAAGGCCGACCGGAAGCGTCGCCGCCGCCGCGTCCTGCTGATCTTCCTGATCGCGCTCGTGGCGGTGGCCGCGGTGTGGATCGTGCCGCGGCTGATCGCGCTCGCGCTGGCGATCGTGACCGCGCTGGGGGGCACGGTCGCGGCGGACGCCCCCGCGACGCCCGTGGCGGCCGCGTCGGCGGCCGGCGCCGCTCCGGCCGCGGCTCCGGCACCGCGCCAGGAACTGCCCCGCGGCGGCACCACCATCGCGCCCGAGCACCGGGTGGTCGTGCTGCGGGCGGCGCCCGGCGTCGCGCCGGCGGAGACGGCCGACCGGGTGGAGAGCACCGCGACCGCGTTCGGCACCACCGACCGGGACGCGCTGCCCGCCGTCGAGCTGCCGGTCGGCGCGGCGGGCGCGGACGGCGCCGCGTGGCAGCAGCTCGCCCTGACCCGCGCGCACCGTCAGCTGCTGGTCCTCGCGGTCCCGACGGGCCCGGCCGGCGTCGTCGCGGCCATCGAGCCGTGGGAGCGCCTGCTGCGCGAGCCCGACGTCGGCCTCGCCCTCGACACGACGACGCCCACGGCGCCCACGGCGCCCCTGCCGCCCGAGCAGCTCGACGCCGCGACGCGGTGGCTCGCCGAGGTGGTCCGGTCGGCGAACCTGCCGCAGAAGCTCCTGGTCGTCCCGGGCACGGCCGGCGCTGCGCCCCCGGAGGTCGCCCTGGTGTCGACCGGCGGCGCGACCCCACCGGCGCTGCGCGGCACCGTCCTGCCGCTCGGCGGGCCCGGCGCCCGCGAGGTCCTCGCGGCGCAGCCCGCGCCGGACGTCGTGCTCTACCGCTGACCCTCCGCGGCGAGCACGAGCAGCTCGGCCGCGCCGACGCCCTCGACCCGGTGCCACGCGCCCCGGGGGACGTGCAGCACCTCGTTCGGCCCGAGCGTGACCGCCGCGCGTCCGTCGACCTCGATCCGGGCGTGGCCGTCGAGCACGATCACGAGCCGGTCGGCGTCGTCGTGGCGCCGGGGCCCGGTCCGGGCGTCCGCGGGCAGCGTGATCCGCACGAGCGACACGTCGCCGTAGCCGTCGTCCGGGCCCACCACCAGGTGCGAGTCGATCGCCGTCTGCTCCGGAGCGGTCGTGCTCATGCGTCTCCTCCTCCGCGTGGTCCCACGCTGCACAGATGAGCGCCGTCAGTACGCGACCGATGGCTGGATTCTCACCTGAGCGCCACTAACGACGCCTGTACCGCAGTACAGAACGACGGCGACACCGTCGTCAAGAGCACCGAGAAGTCTCTACGATGCTCATATGAGCATCGATGCCGCGAGTGCCGCCTGGGGGCCCGGTCGTCGCCTGCTCGCGGCCGGGGTGGCGCACCGCTTCCACGTGCTCGGGCGCACGAAGGTCGAGATCGCCCGGGAGCTCGGCATGAGCCGGTTCGCCGTGGCCCGCCTGCTCGACGCGGCGCAGGAGCGGGGCCTCGTGCGCATCGAGGTCAGCGCCGGCGACGACCTCGACCACCGGGCCTCGGAGGAGCTCGCCGCCACCTACGGCCTGCGCCGCGCCCTGGTCACCCCACGGGACGGCCGCACCGAGGTCGCCGACCTCACGGCGAAACTGCTCACCGAGATCGTGGGTCCCGACGACGTCCTCGGGCTGGCGTGGTCACGGACGATCAACGAGGCGGTCGACGCGCTGACGGCCCTGCCGCCGTGCACCGTCGTCCAGCTCTGCGGGGCGTACTCGCTGCCGTGGCGGTCGGACACGTCGGCGGAGACGGTCGCGCGGGTCGGCGCCCTGTGCGGGGGGCCGACGTTCCCGATCTACGCCCCGCTCGTGCTGCCCGACGACCAGACGGCGCGCACGCTGCGGGAGCAGCCGGGGGTGGCCGACGCCTTCGCCCGGTTCGCCGACCTCACCGTCGCGGTGATCTCCGTCGGCGCCTGGAGCCCGGAGCTCTCGACGGTGCACGACGTCCTCGACGAGGACGAGCGCGCGGCCCTGGGGGAGCGGGGCGTGGTCGGCGAGGTGGTGGCGCTCCCGTTCGACGCGGAGGGCCGTGTGCTCGACGTCGACCTCGCGCGGCGCGTGCTCGCCATCGACGAGGCGGCACTGCGGGCGGTCGAGGAGGTGATCGTGCTGGTCGCCGAGCCGGCGCGGGCCCGGGCGGCCGACGCCCTGCTGCGCTCGGGGCTGGCGAGCACGCTGGTCACCGACGCGGCCACCGCGGCCGTGCTGCGGGCACCGGGGGCTCAGTCCGGCCAGGTCGTCGAGCGCCGCGCGAGGTCGTAGAGCGCCTCGGGCTCCCCGTACCCGAGGGTCTCGGGCAGCATCGCGAGCCGGTCGGCCAGCCCGTCGCCGGTCGCGGCGAGGACCTCCGCCGGGTCCGGGTCGCCGCCGACGAGGCCGTCGGGGCACACGAGCACCCCGTACACCCGCGGCGTGGTCCGCCGCCGCAGCGCTCCCCGAGCGGGATGTCGGCGAGCGCGCGCCACGGCACGCCCGCCGTGGCGATCCGCGAGAGCCGTCGCAGCCCCCGCGGGTTCACGACGGCGTCGACGGCGTCGGCCAGCGGACCGGAGCCGGCCCGCCGCCCCAGGTCCTCCCACCCCACCCCGAGCAGCTCCGCGAGCGCCCGGTGCCAGAGCGTGTGTCGGTCGCGATCACCCGAGTAGGCGATGTTCGCCCCGCACAGCGAGCACGAACGCCCCTCGCCGAAGCCCCACTCGTAGGTCGGTTCGTCGGCGACGAGCCTGCGGGCCTGGTCGGGGTCCACGCGGAGCACGGTAGGCGCAACCCGCTGGGCGCCCGTCGTTAGGCTCGGAACATGGCACGAGGGGTCACGCGGATGTCCGGTCTGTTCCTGCGCACGCTGCGCGAGGACCCGGCCGACGCCGAGGTGATCAGCCACAAGCTCCTCGTGCGCGCGGGCTACGTCCGCCGGGTCGCGCCGGGCATCTACTCGTGGCTGCCGCTGGGCATGAAGGTCCTGCGCCGCGTCGAGAAGATCATCCGCGACGAGATGGACGCGATCGGCGGCCAGGAGGTGCACTTCCCGGCCCTGCTGCCCCGCGAGCCCTACGAGGCGACCGGCCGCTGGACCGAGTACGGCGACACGCTCTTCCGCCTCAAGGACCGCAAGAAGGCCGACTACCTGCTCGGCCCCACGCACGAGGAGCTGTTCACCCTCATGGTCAAGGGGGAGACCAGCTCCTACCGCGACTTCCCGGTGACGCTCTACCAGGTCCAGAACAAGTACCGCGACGAGGAGCGCCCCCGCGCGGGCATCCTGCGCGGGCGCGAGTTCGTCATGAAGGACTCGTACTCGTTCGACCTCACCGACGAGGGCCTGCGCGAGTCGTACGCGAAGCACCGCGAGGCCTACCAGCGGATCTTCGCGCGGCTCGGGCTCGAGGTGCAGATCGTCTCGGCGATGTCGGGCGCGATGGGCGGCTCGGCGTCCGAGGAGTTCCTCGCCCCCTGCGATGCCGGTGAGGACACCTACGTGCGCTGCCCCGCGACGGGCTTCGCCGCCAACGTCGAGGCCGTCACGACGCCCGCGCCGCCCGAGCAGCCGGTCGAGGACAAGCCCGAGGCCGTCGTGTACGACACCCCGGACACGCCGACGATCGACACGCTCGTCGACCACGTGAACGGCCTGGGGCTGGCCGATGACGACGGGGTCAGGACCTTCACCGCCGCCGACACCCTCAAGAACGTCATGGTCAAGACGCGGCTGCCCGGGGCGACGGAGTGGACGCTGCTCGGCGTCGGCGTCCCCGGCGACCGCGAGGTCGACATGAAGCGTCTGGAGGCGTCCGTCGCGCCCGCCGAGGTCGCGCTGCTCGAGGACGCCGACTTCGCCGCGAACCGCTTCCTGACCAAGGGCTACATCGGCCCGGTGGGGCTCGCGAAGAACGGCGTGCGCTACCTCGTCGACCCCCGCATCGTCACCGGGACGGCCTGGGTCACCGGCGCCGACGAGGACGGCCGGCACGTCGTCGACCTCGTCGCGGGCCGCGACTTCACCCCCGACGGGACGATCGAGGCCGCCGAGGTCCGCGAGGGCGACCCCTCGCCCGACGGCGGCGGGCCCCTGGTCGCCGCGCGCGGCATCGAGATGGGCCACATCTTCCAGCTCGGCCGCAAGTACGCCGAGGCGCTGGGGCTCACCGCGCTGGGCGCCGACGGCAAGCCGGCGACGGTGACGATGGGCTCGTACGGCGTCGGGGTCACCCGCGCGGTCGCCGCGATCGCCGAGCAGCACGCCGACGCCAAGGGCCTCGTGTGGCCCGCCGAGGTGGCGCCGTACGCGGTGCACATCGTGATCGCCGGCAAGGACCCCGCTCAGGCCGAGGCCGCGACGGGGATCGCCGAGGGTCTCGCCGCCGCGGGGCTCGACGTCCTGCTCGACGACCGCAAGGCCTCGCCGGGCGTCAAGTTCGCCGACGCCGAGCTGCTGGGGATGCCGACCACGGTCACCGTCGGCCGCGGCCTGGCGAACGGCGTCGTCGAGGTCACCGACCGCGCCTCGGGCGAGCGCCGCGAGGTGCCCGTCGACGACGTGGTCGCCGAGCTGAGCTAGACCCCGACCGGCCGCGTCGCACGGCGAGCTGTTCGAAGCGCCGCGAGTCGACGTCGTCGGCCGGGATCGTGAGGCGGTAGCCACCGGCGCCGCCGGCGAGGCACGATGCGAGGGCGCGGGGACGGGTCGGTTCGAGGATGCGGCGCAGGCGCCAGAGGTGGTTCTCCACGCTGGACGTGCTGGCGTCCGCGTCGTATCCCCAGCCCGCGGCCACGAGGTCCTCGACCGCCACGCGCCGGTGGGGCGTGCCCCGCCGGCGTCGCCGGGATCGCCACGGCGCACTCACGCCGCTCCCGCGGGTCACGTCGTGGCCGTGTGCCGCTCCAGACCCACCGACACCGCGAGGACGCCGAGGCCCAGCAGCGGCAGGACCGCGCCGACCGCGGCGGGGGCGTCGTAGCCCAGGCCGGCGGCGAGCACGAGGCCGCCGAGCGCCGCGCCGACCGCGTTGGCCACGTTGAACGCCGAGTGGAAGCTCGCGGCGGCCAGGGACGGGCCCTCGGCGGCGAAGTCGATGAGCCGGCCCATGAGGGCGGGGCCGGCCGACATGCCGACGAAGCCCAGCGCGAACAGGCCGACGGTCGCGGCGATCGCGTCGTGCGCGGCCAGCGTGAACGCCAGCAGCACGGCGGCGTAGACGACCAGCGCGACCGCGATCGTGGCCCGCGGGGCCCTCTCGGCGAAGCGGCCGCCGGCGACGTTGCCGATCGTCATGCCCACGCCGAGCGCACCGAGCAGCAGCGGGATGGTCGTCGCCGACACCCCGGCCTGGTTGGTCAGGATCGGGTTGATGTAGCTGTAGACCGCGAAGAGCCCGCCGAACCCGGCGGCGATGACCCCCAGGGTGAGCCAGACCTGCGGCCGGGTCAGGGCGGTGAGCTCGCTGCGCAGGCTGCCGCCGCCGGCCTCCTTCGGGCTCGGCACGAGCGTGACGACGGCGAGCACCGTGATCAGCGCGATGACCGTGACGGCGACGTAGGCGCTGCGCCACCCGAAGGTCTCGCCCAGCCACGTCGCGGCGGGGACGCCGATGATGTTCGCGACCGTCAGGCCCAGCATCACCGTGGCCAGCGCGCGGGCGCGCCGCTCCGGGGGCACGAGCGCCGCCCCGAGCACCGCGGCGGTGCCGAAGTACGCGCCGTGCGGCAGCCCGGACAGGAAGCGCAGGCCCACGAAGGGCAGGAACGACGGCGCGATCGCCGACAGCGCGTTGGCGACGACGAGGAAGACGGCCAGGGCCACCACGAGCTTCTTGCGCGGCCACCGGGCGCCGACCATGGCGATCAGCGGGGCGCCGACGACGACGCCGATGGCGTAGGCGCTGATCGCGATGCCCGCGGTGGGCACCGAGACCCCGAGGTCGGAGGCGAAGCCGGGCAGCACGCCCATGCTCGCGAACTCGGTGGTGCCGATGGCCAGGCCGCCGAGCGACAGGGCGGCGAGGCTGACCCAGGCGGGCACGCGCGAGCGCCGCGTCGGGCGCTCCGGCGGCCGGACCGGCGCGGGCGACGCGGTGTGCGTCTCGGTGTGCGTCTCGGTGCCGGCCTCGGTGGCGGTGGGCGGGGTCATGCGGTCACCTCCCGGGAGATCAGGGCGCGGATGTCGTGCAGGGTGTCGACGGCCAGGTCGGCGGGCTCGCCGCGCAGGCCGGCGACGGTGGCGCCCGCGGCCCGGCCGGCGGCGACGCCGACCGCGGAGTCCTCGACGACGAGGCACTCGGTGGGGTCGACGCCCAGGAAGTCGGCGGCGCGCAGGTAGCCCTCGGGGTCCGGCTTGCCCTGCGCGACCAGGTCGCGGGGCACGAGCACCGGGAACGGCAGGCCGGCGGCCCCGAGCCGGGCGCGCGCCAGCTCGGTGTCGGCGCTGGTGACGACCGCCCACGGCGTGAACGTCGCCTCGAGGTCGGCCAGGAGCTCGGGGGCGCCCGGCGCGGCGACGACGTCGGCGAGGTCGACGTACTCGTGCTCGAGGTGGTCGCGGGTGGCGGCGGCGACCAGGGCCTCGTCGAGGTCGGGGCGCACGCGCCGGACCGTGCTCTCGGCGGGGTGGCCGGCCATGACCGCGAGGACCGCGGCCGGGTCGGCGCCCCAGCGGCGCGCCCAGGAGCGCCAGGAGCGCTCGACGGCGGCGTCGGAATCGACCAGGGTGCCGTCCATGTCCAGCAGCACGGCCGCGAAGGCGCCGGCCGCCGGGCGGTCGAGCACCGCGGGCTGCAGCGTCACGGCGGGTCCTTCCTGCGGATTGAATATTCTCGGTATCCGAGCATAATCGGCACCATGACCGCGTCAACGGAGACGGGACGTGAGCCCGGTCGCGCCCGCGTCGACCGGTGGCGCACCAAGGCGGAGGTCCTCGGGGAGGTCCGGCGCCGCCCGGGCCTCACGCGCGTCGAGCTCGCGCGGCGCCTCGGGCTGTCCAGCGCGACGGTCACCGAGACGGTCACGCGGCTGCGCGACGCGGGCTGGCTCTGCGAGCACCGCGCCCCGGTCCGGGGCCGCGGGCGCCCGACCACCACGCTCCTGCCCGCCCCCGACGGCCCGCGGGTGGTGGCGGTCGACCTGCGCCACGAGGACTGGCGCGTCGGCCTCGCCGGGCTCGACGGCCGGGTCACCGAGGTCGTGACCGCGCGCCACGACCGCGACCCCGAGCACGTCGCCGCCGCCCTGCGCGCCGCCGTCGGCGAGGTCGCCGGGGGGCACCGCACGGTCGCCGTCGGGCTCGCCGCGCCCGCGCCGGTCTCCGACGACGGCCTCGTCCGCGCCACCGAGCTGGCCTGGGACGGCGTCGACCTCGCGCCGATCACCGCGGCGCTGGACGCGGGCTGCGGCCCCGACCCCGTCGCGCTGCGCGTGGGCAACGACGCGACGCTCGCCGGGGTCGCCGAGGCCCGCACCGGCGCGGCGGCGGGGGCGGCGACCGCGGTGTTCCTCACCGTCGAGGTCGGCCTGGGCGGCGCCCTGCTGCTCGACGGCCGCCCGCACCTCGGGGCGCACGGGCAGGCGGGGGAGTACGGCCACCTGCCCTTCGGCGATCCCGCGCGGCCGTGCCCGTGCGGGGCGCGGGGCTGCTGGGGGCCCGAGGTGGACGGCCGCGCGCTGGCCCGCCGCCTCGGCGAGCCGGTGCCGGGCGACCCGCGCTCGTACGCCGTCGCGGTGCTCGGGCGCGCGGCCGCGGGCGAGCCCGGCGCCGTCGACGCCGTCGGCGGGGTCGCCGCCGCGCTCGGCCGGGGCGTCGCCGGGCTGGTGCACGTCCACGACCCCGACGTCGTGGTGCTCGGCGGCCTCGCCCGGGGGCTGCGGGCCGCGCCGGGGTTCGACGAGGCCTACGTCGGCGCGCTCATGGCCTTCCGCCGCGAGCACCCGGTGCCCGTGCTCGACGCGGTGCACGGCGACGACGGGGCGCTGCACGGGGCCGCGGCCCTGGCGCTCGACCACGCCACGAGCCCCGAGGGCCTCGCCGACTCCTGCGAGCCCGCCTGACCGGCCCTGCTCATCCGGCCCGGCCCTGCTCATCCGGCCCGGCCTGCTCATCCGGCGAGGAAGCTCAGCCGCACCTTCCGGCTCGGGTTGTCGGTGTTCGTGTCGACGAGGCACACCGACTGCCAGGTGCCCAGCGCCAGCCGGCCGCCGAGCACGGGCACCGACATCGACGGCGCCACGAGCGCGGGCAGGACGTGGTCGCGGCCGTGGCCCGGCGAGCCGTGGCGGTGCGACCACCGGTCGTCGGCGGGCAGGAGCTCGCGCAGCTGGGTCAGCAGGTCGCCGTCGCTGCCGGCGCCGGTCTCGATGATCGCCACCCCGGCCGTGGCGTGCGGGACGAAGACGTGCAGCAGGCCGTCGGGCGACCCGGCCGCCGCGGCGAACCGCGTGCAGTCCTGCGTGATGTCCCGGACGGTCTCGCGGTCGCCGGTGCGGACCTCGATCTCCTCGCTGTACACGGCCGCCGAGGGTAGGCGTCGCACGCTGGTCCAGAATGCCGCCGTGCATCCCGATCACGGACAGGGCCGCGTGGCCGTCGCGGTCGTCACCGGCGCGGGCCGCGGCATCGGCGCCGGTCTCGCCGCCGCGCTCTCGGCCCGCGGCCACCACCTCGTGGTGACCGACGTCGACGCCGCCGCCGCGCAGGCCACCGCCGACGCCCTCGACGGCCCCGCCACGGCGATGCCCCTCGACGTGCGCGACCCGTCGGCGCACCGGGCGGTCGCGCTGGCCGCCGCCGGGATCGGTGACGTCACGGTGTGGGTGAACAACGCCGGGGTGCTGACGACGGCCTCGGTGTGGGAGTCCACCGACGAGGAGGTCACGGCCACCTTCGAGATCAACACCCTGGGCGTGGTGCACGGCTGCCGCGCGGCGGTGGAGGTCATGCGCCGCGGCGACGTCCTCAACCTCGTCTCGCTCTCGGGGCTCGGTCCGACGCCGGGCTTCGCGACCTACGGCGCCAGCAAGGCCGCGGCGCTGAGCTACTCGCAGGCCCTCGACATCGAGCTGGCCTCGGTGCGCCGGCCGATCCGCGTGCGGGCGCTCTGCCCGGACGTGGTGGACACCTCGCTGGTCAGCAAGGTGGCCCACCGCCCCAGCGCGGCGCTGCTGTTCACGGGCACGCGGCTGCTCTCGGTGGACGAGGTCGTCGACGCGGGGATGGGGATGCTGGGCTCCCACCGGGCCATGCGTACCGTGCCGGGCTGGCGCGCGGCGCTCCAACGGACCTCGGCGGCGCTGCCGGGGTTCGCGAGGGTCGCCGTCCCGCTGGTCGCCCGCATGGGGGAGCGGCGGCGGTTGTCGAGGTAGCCGGGGTCGCGACCCGCCGGGCGGGGGTCGTGATCGGTTCGTGACCCGTTCGGCTACGTTGAGCGCGGTCCATGTCCCCCGAACGTGGAGGATCGGATGCTGGTGCTGGCCCCCGATCCCCGTCTCGGCATCGCTCCGGAGCGGGTGGCGACGGTGCGCGCCCTGCTCGAGGAGGCGGAGCGCGGGGCCCCGGTGCCCGGTGTCGCGGTGGCGCTGCCGGGCGGACCCGACGGCCCGCTCGACGCGGTCATGCTGCGCCCCGACGGCGTCCTCGGCCTCGCGGCGCTGCCCGCGGGCGAGCGCGAGCTGGCCCGGGAGTCGGTCGCGGCCGGCGGCGGGCCGGGTCCCGAGCCCGTCGCGTCCGGCGGCACCCCGGCCGGTGGTGGGCCGACGGTCCAGACCGTCCTCGACGAGCTCGACCGCCTGCTGCGCCTCGCCGACCCGCCGTGCGCCGCGCCCCGCCGCGTGCTGCCCAGCGTCGGTGAGGAGGACGACACCCGCGCCGCGCTGACCGCGCCGGTGGGCTCCTTCCGCGTCATCGACGTCGCCGACCTGCGCCGCCTCCTGCACGCGTTCCGCCTCGGCGACCACGTCCCCGACGACCACCGCCTCGCCGAGGCAGGCTTCCTCGCCCCGGACACCCCCGCCCTGCGGGCCGGCGCGGCGCCCGAGACCACGCCGGTGCCCGTCCAGGACGCGGGCTCCTCACCGGCCTCCCCGTCCGCCTCCCAGTCCGACGGCCGTGCCCCGCTCCCGCGCACCGGCCGCCTGCCGTCCTCCGCCGCCTCCGCCGCCTCCGCCCCCGAGTCGTCCGGGCCCCCGGCCGGCACGCCGTCCGGGAGCGGCGGGAGCGACGGCGGCATCGGCGGGCTCGCCCGCGCCGGGCGCGCGGCGCGGGCCGCGCGCGGGCGCTACGGGCGCCGCATGCCCGACTGGGTCTGGGGCTGGCGCGGCCTGACCGTCGCCGCCGTCGCCGCCTTCCTCGTCGCGCTCGGCCTGGCCGTCCTCGTCGGCCGCGTGGCCGTCGGCGGCGACCCGCCCGCCGACGCGGCGGTGACCCGCGTCGTCGACGGCGTCACCTACACCCGCCAGGTCGCCACCAGCGACACCTCGTGCGAGGGCCACGCCTACAACCAGGCGGCGTCGTTCCTGCGCGAGCGGGGCTGCCTGCACCTCGACCGCTCGCTGTGGTCGGGCAACGCCGAGGGCCAGGAGGTGGTGGTCGCCGTGGCCACCGTGCAGCTGGCCGACACCACCACGGCGACGGCGTTCCGCTCGCTGGTCGACAGCAACGGCACCGGCAACGTCTCGGACCTCCTGCGCGAGGGACGGGGCTACCCCGGCGCCCCGGCCGCGCTGAGCGGCCAGGGCTACGCCTCGGCGCAGCTCGGCGACCGCGTCGTCGTCGCCGAGGCCGACGGCATCGACACCGACTTCACCGACGGCGAGGCCCTCGACCGCATCTCCCGCGCGGGGCTCGCCCTGCGGTGAGGGCGCTCCGCGCCTCGTGAGTGATATAGGTCGTCCGACGACCCATATCACTCACGTGGCGGAGCCATCCCCCGGGAAGGCGGGGACCAGCGGTGTGCGCCCGGCGATCCGCCGCCACGTCACCGACGTCGTCGCGGCCGCGGTGACCGCGTCGAGCGCGAGGCGCCGCAGCTCGCCCCCGGTGTCGGGCTCCGTGCGCTCGGCGACCGCGCGCCAGGCGGCGGCCACGTCGTCCTCGGCGACGGTCGCGAGCACGGCGGCCGAGGTCGCGTCGGTCACCGGCGACGGCGGGCGGTAGGCCGCGGCGGCGGTCGGCGGGGTGACGCCCTCGCGGGCGAGCAGGGCCACCACGGCGTCGCGCCGCTCGCGGTGGGCGAGCGACGCGGCGGTGATCGCGGGGGCGTTCGCGGCCGGCAGGAACGCCGACACGAGCCCGTAGCTCCACACCGCGGCGTGCTCGGTGCCCAGCGCGGCGAAGACGGCGGCGCGCAGGTCGTCGGAGAGCGCCGGCGGCGGGGTCGTCGGGGTCGTCATGCGAGCACCGTCGCCTGGCCGGCGCAGCTCGCCGCCACCGAGGTGAGCAGCCCGCAGCGGTACGACGCCGTGGTCAGCGCCAGCGCCCCGGCCGCGTCACGGGCGGAGCCCAGCGAGCCCCGTCGCGCGGTCGCGGCCGCCGCGG
>NZ_JBHSKG010000035.1:0-5435 GCF_042657905.1 Actinomycetospora rhizophila
TTGTCCTCGTCGGCATCATGTCTGCTTTTTGTGAGTGGTTGTGGTGTCGTGGGGTTTCTTTGAGTGGGTCTGACCTTTCTTGCCAGTGGGGGTCGGGCTTTTTTGCTGGGACTGTTTGTTCCAATGTTTTTTGTTGGAGAGTTTGATCCTGGCTCAGGACGAACGCTGGCGGCGTGCTTAACACATGCAAGTCGAGCGGTAAGGCCCTTCGGGGTACACGAGCGGCGAACGGGTGAGTAACACGTGGGTGACCTGCCCTCCACTTCGGGATAAGCCTGGGAAACTGGGTCTAATACCGGATAGGACCACTGGATGCATGTCTGGTGGTGGAAAGTTTTTTCGGTGGGGGATGGGCCCGCGGTCTATCAGCTTGTTGGTGGGGTGATGGCCTACCAAGGCGACGACGGATAGCCGGCCTGAGAGGGTGATCGGCCACACTGGGACTGAGACACGGCCCAGACTCCTACGGGAGGCAGCAGTGGGGAATCTTGCGCAATGGGCGGAAGCCTGACGCAGCAACGCCGCGTGAGGGATGACGGCCTTCGGGTTGTAAACCTCTTTCGCGATCGACGAAGGCCCTCCTTGTTGGGGGGTTGACGGTAGGTCGAGAAGAAGCACCGGCCAACTACGTGCCAGCAGCCGCGGTAATACGTAGGGTGCGAGCGTTGTCCGGAATTATTGGGCGTAAAGAGCTCGTAGGCGGTGTGTCACGTCGGCCGTGAAAACCTGGGGCTTAACTCTGGGCGTGCGGTCGATACGGGCATCACTAGAGTTCGGCAGGGGAGACTGGAATTCCTGGTGTAGCGGTGAAATGCGCAGATATCAGGAGGAACACCGGTGGCGAAGGCGGGTCTCTGGGCCGATACTGACGCTGAGGAGCGAAAGCATGGGTAGCGAACAGGATTAGATACCCTGGTAGTCCATGCCGTAAACGTTGGGCGCTAGGTGTGGGGTCCATTCCACGGGTTCCGTGCCGCAGCTAACGCATTAAGCGCCCCGCCTGGGGAGTACGGCCGCAAGGCTAAAACTCAAAGGAATTGACGGGGGCCCGCACAAGCGGCGGAGCATGTGGATTAATTCGATGCAACGCGAAGAACCTTACCTGGGTTTGACATGCACCAGACGCGTCCAGAGATGGGCGTTCCCTTGTGGTTGGTGTGCAGGTGGTGCATGGCTGTCGTCAGCTCGTGTCGTGAGATGTTGGGTTAAGTCCCGCAACGAGCGCAACCCTTGTCCTATGTTGCCAGCGGGTTATGCCGGGGACTCATGGGAGACTGCCGGGGTCAACTCGGAGGAAGGTGGGGATGACGTCAAGTCATCATGCCCCTTATGTCCAGGGCTTCACACATGCTACAATGGCCGGTACAGAGGGCTGCGAAACCGTGAGGTGGAGCGAATCTCGTAAAGCCGGTCTCAGTTCGGATCGGGGTCTGCAACTCGACCCCGTGAAGTCGGAGTCGCTAGTAATCGCAGATCAGCAACGCTGCGGTGAATACGTTCCCGGGCCTTGTACACACCGCCCGTCACGTCACGAAAGTCGGTAACACCCGAAGCCCGTGGCCCAACCCCTTGTGGGGGGGAGCGGTCGAAGGTGGGACTGGCGATTGGGACGAAGTCGTAACAAGGTAGCCGTACCGGAAGGTGCGGCTGGATCACCTCCTTTCTAAGGAGCTTCACCGAACACCATCGGTGGGTGTGATCGTCGCGGCGAGTGTCCGCGTCCACACCGTGCTTGGTGGTGGAGGGCCCCAGTACCTTCCCCGGCCTGCGGGTCGGGGTGTGGGATCGGGTTGCTCGAGAAAATGTGGAAACACCGGACATCTCCTGGCCACTGTGATGGTGGTCGGGGGCAGCACACTGTTGGGTCCTGAGAGGACAACGTCGCCTGGTTCGCCGGGTGGGGTGGTTGTCTCTGGGGACGGTCGGGGCCGGCTTCGCCTGTGGGTGGGGTGCGGCCTCGGTTCGTGTGGTCGTTGAGAATTGTACAGTGGACGCGAGCATCTTTTGTTTCTGTGCACATTTATGTCGTGATTACTTGATGTGTGTGTTGGTCAAGTTGTCAAGGGCGCACGGTGGATGCCTGGGCATCAGGAGCCGATGAAGGACGTGGGAGGCCGCGATAGTCCTCGGGGAGCTGTCAACCGAGCGTTGATCCGAGGGTGTCCGAATGGGGTAACCCGGCACCCGTCATGGGGTGTCACCGCTGTCTGAATGTATAGGACGGTGGGAGGGAACGCGGGGAAGTGAAACATCTCAGTACCCGCAGGAGAAGAAAACAAGAGTGATTCCGTGAGTAGTGGCGAGCGAAAGCGGAAGAGGCTAAACCCCGCCTGTGTGATAGCCGGCAGGTGTTGCTGGTGGGGTGTTGTGGGGCGTCATGTACCACTGCTGCCGCGGTGGTGCGGGTGTTCGTGGTGTTAGTCGAAGGCGTTGGGACGCGTCGGCGTAGAGGGTGAGACCCCCGTAGGCGAAAACACTGCGAGCATGCGTTGTGGCGTGCCCGAGTAGCAGCGAGCCCGTGTAATTCGCTGTGAATCTGCCGGGACCACCCGGTAAGCCTAAATACTCCCTGATGACCGATAGCGGACAAGTACCGTGAGGGAAAGGTGAAAAGTACCCCGGGAGGGGAGTGAAATAGTACCTGAAACCGTGTGCCTACAAGCCGTCAGAGCCTTAGCTTTATAGCGGGGTGATGGCGTGCCTTTTGAAGAATGAGCCTGCGAGTTAGCGGTACGTGGCGAGGTTAACCCGTGTGGGGTAGCCGTAGCGAAAGCGAGTCCGAACAGGGCGTTATCTAGTCGCGTGCTCTAGACCCGAAGCGGGGTGATCTACCCATGGCCAGGGTGAAGCGCCGGTAAGACGGCGTGGAGGCCCGAACCCACCAGGGTTGAAAACCTGGGGGATGAGCTGTGGGTAGGGGTGAAAGGCCAATCAAACTCCGTGATAGCTGGTTCTCCCCGAAATGCATTTAGGTGCAGCGTCGCGTGTTACTCACCGGAGGTAGAGCACTGGTTGGCCTAGGGGGCCCACAAGCTTACTGAAGTCAGCCAAACTCCGAATGCCGGTGAGCTCGAGCGCGGCAGTGAGACGGCGGGCGATAAGGTTCGTCGTCGAGAGGGAAACAGCCCAGATCGCCGGCTAAGGCCCCTAAGCGTGCGCTAAGTGGGAAAGGATGTGGGATCGCCCAGACAACCAGGAGGTTGGCTTAGAAGCAGCCATCCTTGAAAGAGTGCGTAATAGCTCACTGGTCAAGTGGTCCTGCGCCGACAATGTAGCGGGGCTCAAGCGCACCGCCGAAGCCGCGGCAACACCGCGTGAACACTGCGTGCCTTGTGTGGCATTGCTGGTGGTGGTGTTGGGTAGGGGAGCGTCATGCGGGCGGTGAAGCGGCGGAGTGATCCAGCCGTGGAGCCCGTGTGAGTGAGAATGCAGGCATGAGTAGCGATAGCAGAGTGAGAAACTCTGCCGCCGGATGACCAAGGGTTCCTGGGCCAGGTTTTTCCGCCCAGGGTGAGCCGGGACCTAAGGCGAGGCCGACAGGCGTAGTCGATGGACAACGGGTTGATATTCCCGTGCTCGTGTAGGCGCGTCCCTGGCGAATCCAGGTGTGCTAACCGCCCGAACCACCCCAGTCTCCTTCGGGAGCTGGTGGTGGGGAGCGCGGGACCCCGCCTGGTAGTAGCCAAGCGATGGGGTGACGCAGGAGGGCAGCTCCGCCAGCTAGTGGTAGTGCTGGTGCAAGCGTGTAGGCCGGTCCGTAGGCAAATCCGCGGGCCATGCAGGCTGAGACGTGACGCATAGCCGTTTGAGGCGAAGCAGAGTGATCCCATGCTGCCGAGAAAAGCCTCTAGCGAGTTCCTACGCGACCCGTACCCCAAACCAACACAGGTGGTCAGGTAGAGAATACCGAGGCGTTCGAGCGAACTGTGGTCAAGGAATTCGGCAAAATGCCCCCGTAACTTCGGGAGAAGGGGGGCCCTGTCCCGTGAAACCCCTTGCGGGTTAGCGGGGTGGGGCCGCAGAGACCAGGGGGAAGCGACTGTTTACTAAAAACACAGGTCCGTGCGAAGTCGCAAGACGATGTATACGGACTGACGCCTGCCCGGTGCTGGAACGTTAAGGGGACCGGTTAACCGTAAGGTGAAGCTGAGAACTTAAGCGCCAGTAAACGGCGGTGGTAACTATAACCATCCTAAGGTAGCGAAATTCCTTGTCGGGTAAGTTCCGACCTGCACGAATGGCGTAACGACTTCCCCGCTGTCTCGACCACAGACTCGGCGAAATTGCACTACGAGTAAAGATGCTCGTTACGCGCGGCAGGACGGAAAGACCCCGGGACCTTCACTACAGCTTGGTATTGGTGCTCGGTTCGGCTTGTGTAGGATAGGTGGGAGACTGGGAAGCGGCCACGCCAGTGGTCGTGGAGTCGACGTTGAAATACCACTCTGGTCGAATTGGGCATCTAACCTCGGACCATGATCTGGTTCAGGGACAGTGCCTGGTGGGTAGTTTAACTGGGGCGGTTGCCTCCCAAAGGGTAACGGAGGCGCCCAAAGGTTCCCTCAGCCTGGTCGGCAACCAGGTGTCGAGTGCAAGTGCACAAGGGAGCTTGACTGTGAGACCGACGGGTCGAGCAGGGACGAAAGTCGGGACTAGTGATCCGGCACCACCAGGTGGATGGGGTGTCGCTCAACGGATAAAAGGTACCCCGGGGATAACAGGCTGATCTTGCCCAAGAGTCCATATCGACGGCATGGTTTGGCACCTCGATGTCGGCTCGTCGCATCCTGGGGCTGGAGTAGGTCCCAAGGGTTGGGCTGTTCGCCCATTAAAGCGGTACGCGAGCTGGGTTTAGAACGTCGTGAGACAGTTCGGTCCCTATCCGCCGCGCGCGCAGGAGACTTGAGGAAGGCTGTCCCTAGTACGAGAGGACCGGGACGGACGAACCTCTGGTGTGCCAGTTGTCCCGCCAGGGGCACGGCTGGTTGGCTACGTTCGGAAAGGATAACCGCTGAAGGCATCTAAGCGGGAAGCCTGTTCCAAGATGAGGTCTCCCACCCTTCGAGGGTTAAGGCCCCCACCAGACCAGTGGGTTGATAGGCCAGACATGTAAGCGCCGCAAGGCGTTCAGTGGACTGGTACTAATAGGCCGAGGACTTGCCCACACACACGTCAAGCAATCACGACGTGACAGGCAACTGCGTAACGAAGCAACAGACCACTCGCGTCCACTGTGCATATCCCAACGACCACACACCCCACCCCACACGGGCCCCGGCCCTGGTGGGGGTGGTGGGGTGTTCCGGTGGTCACAGCGGAGGGGAAACGCCCGGACCCATCCCGAACCCGGAAGCTAAGCCCTCCAGCGCCGATGGTACTGCGACCGACAGGTCGTGGGAGAGTAGGACACCGCCGGAACACCCGACCACCCCCAC
>NZ_JBHSKG010000036.1:0-2994 GCF_042657905.1 Actinomycetospora rhizophila
GGAAGCTAAGCCCTCCAGCGCCGATGGTACTGCGACCGACAGGTCGTGGGAGAGTAGGACACCGCCGGAACACCCGACCACCCCCACCACCCCCACACAAGAAGGGGCGAGACTCCCACCGAGCCTCCCCCCTTTTTTCGTGCTCCTCGACCGGTGCAACGGAGAAGTCGACGGCATCGTCCGGCGAGCGCTGTCGCGCCCGAGCGTCACCAGGGTGCGGCATCGGGAGTGGATCACCGGGGGAGCCGCTGACCGGCTCGCTGATCGTCCATGTTGCACGGCGTGCCGGCTCGGCGAGCTCGTGCAGACCCTCCGGCGGCGCCGGGGTCCGCGGGCCCAGGACCTGATCAGGACCGACCGACTGCCGTCGAAGACTCTGTCCCGGTCGGGCGCTGGTCGTGACGGCGTGGCACCACAGCATCGGCAATCCGCCGGCGCCGAGTCGTCGGCCGGCGACGGCACCTCGCTTCGACGGGCGGCTGGTCGGTCCTCCCCGCAAAGAGCCCGTCCGAGGCCTCCACCCGCGGGCACGACGTGTCTCTGGGCGCCCCGAGTCGCGGCCGCCGGTCGGGCCGGGCCCGACGCCTGTGCAGCGGTCCTGGACCGACGTGGGACTCCCGACCGGTTACCGGCACCGCGAGGTCCCCGGCCGCGAGGCCCGGCACCAGCACACGGACGACTCGACTCCGTGTGAGCCGCTGCTCGAGGTCGAGGCTTCGTGCGGGGGCGCTGCCCGGACGAGCGGCGCGCCGCGACGGACCACGACCACCGCCACGGCCACCGGTCCTGTACCGGCGCGTCGGGCCGCCACACGGCCGCGCCGACCCACCGTGCGTCCGCTTGCCGCCGCTCGACGCCTCGATCATCGACCTCAGCTGCCGCGTCGCCCGCTCCGAGCCGTCGGAGGACGCGCCGCGTGCCGTGCGTGCACCGTCAGCGCGGCCTCCTCGACCGCGTGCGCCACGCTCGCCGCGTCCGGGTCCCAGTCGAGCAGCAGCATCCGGGGCCAGAGGACGTAGTTGGCGATCATGCCGAGGAACTGGGTCGTCACGAGATCGGCGTCCTCGAACTGCAGGGTGCCGGCGTGCTTCTCGGCGAGCAGGTGGTCGCGCACCGAGTCGAAGAACGGCATCTTGCCCAGGTCGAAGTGCGTGCGCCCGAGCTCGGGGAAGCGCGGGAGCTCGGCGATGACGATGCGGAACAGGTCGGCCATCCCGGGGCGGGTCAACAAGTCCGCATACCGGGTGCCGAGCGTCGACAGAGCGGCCAGGGGATCACCGGGCACGGGAGGGGCCTGTTCGTCCGTGGTCGCCCACGACGTGGTCACCATGGCACTGAACAACTCGGCCTTGGTCGGGAACTGCTTGAACAGCGTGGCCCGCGAGACCCCGGCCTCGGCGGCGACCTTCGCCAGCGAGGTGCCGTCGAAGCCGAGATCGAGGAAGAGCCGACGAGCAGCAGCCAGCAGCGCCTCCCGATTCCTCAGGGCCAGCTCACGGTGGTAGCGCGCCGCTCCCGACGACCCCGTCGACGCCGACTCGTTCCCGTCCACGGCAGACCACCCTGCCACAGACCGGCACGCGAGACGAGTCGCTTGACTCACCTCGTGAGGGGTGGTGTCCTGCGATGAGGTGAGCGGACCGACTCACCTCGTCGATCGAGGAGGGCACGATGGGACGCTTCGAGGGGCAGACGGTGCTGGTGACCGGAGCGACCGGCGGGATGGGGCGCAGCCACGTCCAGGCGTTCCACCGCGAGGGTGCTGCCGTGGTGATCGCTGCGCGGGACGAGGCGGCCGGGGTGACGCTGGCCGAGCAGCTGGGAGCGAGAGCGCTGGCGGTCCGGCTCGACGTCACCGACGAGCAGCAGTGGACGGCCGCGGTCGCCGCGGCCGAGGAGCGTTTCGGACCCATCTCGGTACTGGTCGCCAACGCGGGGGTGCAGCACCCGCCGACGCTGCTCGAGGACGCCGACCGCAGCCTGTGGGACACCGTCACCGCCGTGAACGTCACGGGCACCGCGCTCGGCATCCGAGCAGTCGTCCCGTCGATGCGCCGGGGCGGTGGCGGCGTGATCGTCACCGTCGCATCGACGATGGCTCACGGAGGCACGGCTGCTTTCGGTCCGTACGTCGCCGCGAAGTGGGCCGTGCGCGGACTCACCCGGACAGCCGCGCTGGAGCTGGCGCGTGACGACATCCGGGTCGTGTCGGTGACCCCGGGGGTGGTGGGCACCCCGTTGATCACCGAGCCGCTCGCCGCCGGGGTGCCGGCCATCGCCGAGCTCTTCGACCCCGAGCCGTTCGCCGTCCCGCGCATCGGTGAGCCGGACGAGATCAGCCGCGCACTCGTCTTCCTCGCCTCCCCCGACGCCGCCTTCATCACGGGCTCCGAGCTCGTCGTCGACGGTGGACTCCTGCTCGGTCCGGCACTGAGCGCCTGAACCTCCCCCGGGGTGTCGCGGTGCGCTTCGTTCCCGAGGTCCTGGGCCCACGCCCGGCCCGCCAGGGGGCCAAGAGTCGTAGAGTCGGCGCATGACCGCCGCCGCATCGTCCGCCCCGTCGGGGGGAGGAGACGTCGGGACCTGGGCCGACGCGACGCCGGCCGAGGTGCGGGCGGCCCTGGCCCCCGAGAGTGCAGCCGAGTTCGACCGGCAGTGGCGCGCGGCGCTCGCCCGTGCCGCCGACACCTACGACCTCGCGGTCGTCCACCAGTGCCTCGACGCGTGGCGCCGGGTCGCCCGCGTGACGGACGTTGCCGGTGGGGCGGAGGGATACCGCGCGATGCTCGACGACGCGGCCGCCCGCGCGAGCGGGAGCACGACGCCGCCGGCGGTGTCATGGCACGAGGTGCGCGCGGGCCTCGGCCTCTAGTGTCCTGAGTCGGAAGTTCGGCAGCGGTTGTTAGGTTCGAGGTATGGCTCGTGGACCTGCGCCGGTGGCGATCGTGCTCTCCGAGGACGAACGGGAGCAGTTGGAGTCCTGGGCGCGGCGGC
>NZ_JBHSKG010000037.1:0-1525 GCF_042657905.1 Actinomycetospora rhizophila
CCGACTAATGGGGGGTGCCGGGTTCGCATGGAAGGCTCGGCGCTGGTAGCGGCCGGCGGGTCAGCACTCTGGCCGACAGGGCTGTGAGCTCTAGCCTCAGATCGTGCGCCCGCCGGTCGTGAGCAGGCGTAGATCGCTGATGGGATGACGTGCCGGCCGGGTTCGGTGAGCACTTGACCATTAGTCCGCGGCTGTCCTGCTCCGCGCTGCCGAGCTCGGTGGACGAGGATCGGGAGGCTGGCGGTGGTGCTGTTCGTGGGGGATGACTGGGCCGAGGACCACCACGATGTGGAGGTCCTCGACGATTCGGGCCGCCGGTTGGCGAAGGCCCGGCTGCCCGAGGGCATGGCGGGCATGTCGCGCCTGCATGAGCTGCTGGCCGAGCACCTCGGCGAGGACTCGATCAGCGCCGAGACCGGGATGCTGGCCGAGGGTGAGGTGATCGTCGGGATCGAGACCGACCGCGGCCCGTGGGTGGCGGCGCTGATCGCGGCGGGGTACCGGGTGTTCGCGATCAACCCGATGTCGGCGGCTCGGTATCGGGAACGGCACTCGACCTCGGGGGCGAAGTCCGACCCCGGTGATGCGCATGTGCTGGCCGAGATCGTGCGCCTGGACCGGGCTCATCACCGTCCGATCGCCGGAGACAGCGACGCGGTGGAGGGCCTCAAGCTGGTCGCGCGTTCGCATCAGTCGTTGATCTGGGAACGCACTCGGCATCTGCAGCGGCTCCGTCAGGCGCTGCGGGAGTTCTTCCCGGCCGCGCTCGACGCGCTGGCCGTGGGCGGCCTCGAGCTCGCCGACCCGGATGCGCTCGAGTTGCTCGAACGCGCCGGCGATCCGGATCGGGCCGTGCGGTTGTCCCGGTCGAAGATCGCCGCGATCCTGAAGCGGGCTCGTCGTCGAGAGGTCGAGGCCAAGACCGAGGCGATCCAGGCCGCGCTGCGGGCCCCGGCGCTGCGCCAGGCCGCGGCGATCGAGGCGGCTTACGCCACCATCGCGGCCTCCCAGGTGCGCCTGATCGTCGGGCTCAACGCCCAGGTCCCGGCGCTGGAGGAGGTGGTGGCGCAGGGTTTTGGCCAGCACCCGGACGCTGAGATCTACCTCAGCCAACCGGGGCTCGGGACCGTGCTGGGTGCCCGGGTGCTCGCCGAGTTCGGCGACGACCCGCAGCGCTACCGCGATCACAAGGCTCGGCGGAACTACGCCGGGACCTCCCCGATCACCCGTGCGTCAGGACGCAAGACCGTCGTGCTGGCCCGCTACGCCCGCAACCGCCGCCTCGGCGACGCCACTCACCAGTGGGCGTTCTGCTCGCTGAGCGCCTCACCCGGCGCCCGGGCCTACTACGACCAGCTCCGTGCCCGCGGCACCAGCCACCACGCCGCGCTCCGGCAGCTCGGCAACCGCCTCGTGGGCATACTGCACGGCTGCCTCAAGACCCGAACTCCCTACGACGAGACCACCGCATGGGCCCACCGTCAGGCATCTGCAGCTTGACCCTGGAGCCCATGGGATGCCTGAG
>NZ_JBHSKG010000038.1:0-1478 GCF_042657905.1 Actinomycetospora rhizophila
CGGGCGCCGGCGGCGACCGCCGCAGCCCCGACCGGCAGGAACACGGTGCCCGCCTCCGCGACCACCTGGTCGCCGCGGTCGTCGAGCAGGGCGTGCCGCCCGGTCGGGGTGCGGTCGTCGCGCTGCGGCGCGGTCGGTGCCGTGCGCGGCAGGCGGCGGAACAGGGCCAGGAGCAGCAGCGTCCAGGACACGACCTGCAGCAGGATCACGACGAAGCCCAGCACGCTGGACAGCGGCAGCAGGGTCTCCGGGGTGAGGCCGAGGCCGAACGACGTCGCGGCGACGAGGAAGGTCGAGAGGAGGACCACCACGAGCTGCACGGCCAGCCCGGCGATCGCCGGCGTCGCCACGGCGGGCAGGTCCCGCCGGCGCAGCACGGCCACCACGAGGCCCACGACGACGGGGACACCGACGGGGAGCGAGGCCGCGGCGAGACGAACGCCGGAGTCGAGCATGGCGACGAACCTAACCGAAGCGACCCGAACGGCGGAGGACCGACCTCCCGGAACCCGGCAGACCGGACCCGCGCCCGGTGGCCGCCCGTGCCCCCGGAGGCCACGTCCGCCAGCATGGGGGCGGTGAGCAGCGAGACGACCCGCCGGCGGGTCACCGACACCGGACGCGTCCGGACGGTCCTCGCCGAGTCGGACGCCGTCGACGGCTTCTTCGCGATCTCCACGCGGGCGGCCGAGGGCGCCGACCCCTCGTGGCGCCCGCTCGCGACCCTGCTGGCCGTGCCGGCCGCCGGCCCCGACCCGGTCGAGGAGCGGCTCGCCGCGGTGGCCGACGGGCTCGGCGCGGACCGGCGGATCGCGGCGTCCCTGCTCGGCCAGTCCCTGGTCTCGCGGTCGGTGTCGGTGCTGCTCGCCTGCGCGGCGGCCGGCGTGCTGCCCGACCTCTCGCCCGCCACGGTGCTGCACGCGCGTCCGTGGGCCGGCGGCCCGATCCCGCTGTGGGTCGACCCCGAGCGGCTCAGCGGCGTCGAGATCGGGGCGCCCGACGACCCGGAGGCCGCCGCGGTGCTCGCCCGCGCGCTGGCCGAGGAGCACGTGGCGCCGCTGGTCGCCGCCCTCCGGGCGCGCGCCTCGGTGTCCGCGCGGGTGCTGTGGGGGAACGCGGCGGGGGCGCTCGGCGGGGCCGTCCGGGTGCTCGGGGCCGCGCGCCCCGACCGGCACGCCGCGGCCCTCGCGCTCGCCCGCGGCGTGCTCGCCCACGAGCCGTTCGCGGGCCTCGGGCGCTTCGTCCCCGAGCCCGAGCACCCCAGCGGGCTGGGGTTCCGGCGCACGACGTGCTGCCTGTACTACCGCGTCCCCGGCGGCGGGACCTGCGGCGACTGCGTGCTGCAGGGCCGCTAGTGTCCTGAGTCAGAAATTCGCCGGCAGTAGTTGGCGATGCTGTCGAGGATCTCGTCGGCGGTCTTGGTCCAGACGTAGGGCTTGGGGTCGTCGTTCCAGGCCTTGATCCAGGCGCGGATGTCG
>NZ_JBHSKG010000039.1:0-1286 GCF_042657905.1 Actinomycetospora rhizophila
CTAGTGCGTTGACCACGAAGGTTCGCCGGGCTCGCGACACGCCTCGTAGGTGCAACGCTGTGAGGGAGCAAGATCTCATTCTCGGGCCCGACTGCAGGTCGGGACCGGGAGTGGAGCGCGATGGCCGAACCAGTACGAGCGCGACGGCTAACGGATCAGGAAGGTCAGCGGCTGACCCAGATCGTGCGCCGGGGGCGGGGCAGCCCGATCCGGGTGCGCCGAGCGACGATCATCCTGGCCTCGTCGGCGGGGACCCCGGTGCCGGCGATCGCGCGGCTGGTCGCCGCCGACGAGGACACCGTCCGCGATGTGATCCACGCGTTCAACGCCCGGGGGCTCGATGCGCTGGACCCTCGGTGGGCGGGAGGCCGTCCCCGCCTGATCAGTGACGACGACGTCGAGTTCATCGTCGCGACGGCCACGACCCGCCCGGCCCGCCACGGGCTGCCGTTCACCCATTGGAGCGTGCGCAAGCTCGCCGCCCACCTCGCTCGCTGCGACCACCGCTGCGAGCACGGCCGCTCCCGCGGGCTGGTGATCGGCCGTGAGCGGCTGCGCCAGCTGCTGCGTGAGCGCGGGGTGTCGTTCCAGCGCACCCGCACCTGGAAGGAGTCCCACGACCCCGACAAGGACGCCAAACTCGACCGCATCGAGGAGGTGACCAGCCGCTTCCCGGAGCGCTGCTTCGCGTTCGACCAGTTCGGGCCGCTGTCGATCCGCCCCTGTCACGGCGCCACCTGGGCCGGCCAGACCCACCCGGTCCGGCTGCCCGCGACCTACCGGCGCACGCATGGCATCCGCTACTTCCACGGCTGCTACAGCCTCGGCGACGACCAGCTCTGGGGCATCACCCGCCGCCGCAAGGGCGGCGAGCACACCCTGGCCGCCCTCGAGTCGATCCGGGCCGCGCGCCCCGACGGCGCCCCGATCTACGTCATCCTCGACAACCTCTCGGCGAACAAGACCCCGAAGATCCGCGCCTGGGCCGCCCGCCACCGCGTCGAGCTGTGCTTCACCCCCACCTACGCCTCCTGGGCCAACCCCATCGAGGCCCAGTTCGGGCCGCTGCGCACCTTCACCATGGGCGCCTCGAACCACCCCAACCACCCCGCGCTGGCCCGCAAGATCCAGGACTACCTGCGCTGGCGCAACGCCAACGCTCGCCACCCCGACGTCCTTGCCGCCCAACGCCGCGAACGCGCCCGCGTCCGCAGCGAACGCCAACAACGCTGGGGGCGTCCCCGAGCCGCCTGAACTCGGTGAACGTTCATGGTCAACGCACTAGC
>NZ_JBHSKG010000040.1:0-1136 GCF_042657905.1 Actinomycetospora rhizophila
CTAGTGTCCTGAGTCAGAAATTCGCCGGCAGTAGTTGGCGATGCTGTCGAGGATCTCGTCGGCGGTCTTGGTCCAGACGTAGGGCTTGGGGTCGTCGTTCCAGGCCTTGATCCAGGCGCGGATGTCGGCGTTGAGCGCGGCGACCGAGCGGTGCGCCGAGCGCTGCAGCTTCTTGGTGGTCAGCTCGGCGAACCAGCGCTCGACGAGGTTGAGCCATGAGCTGCTGGTCGGGGTGAAGTGCAGGACGAAGCGCGGGTGCGCGGCCAGCCAGCGCTTGATCGACGGGGTCTTGTGGGTCGAGGCGTTGTCGAGCACCAGATGGACCTCGAGGTCATCGGGGACCTCGGTGTCGATCTTGCGCAGGAACTTGGCGAACTCGACCGCGCGATGGCGTGCGTGCAGCGAACCGATGACCTTGCCGGTGGCGAGGTCGAGCGCGGCGTAGAGGCTCGAGGTGCCGTGGCGGACGTAGTCGTGGCTGGCCCGCTCAGGGGTGCCGGGCAGCATCGGGAAGGTCGGCGCGGTGCGATCGAGCGCCTGGACCTGGGTCTTCTCGTCCACGCAGAGCACCAGCGCGCGTTCGGGCGGGTCGAGGTAGAGCCCGACGATGTCGCGGACCTTGTCGGTGAACTGCGGGTCTTTCGACAGCTTCCAGGTCTCGGTCTTGTGCGGGGCCAGCCCGAAAGCCCGCCACACCCGCGACACCGTGGACTGCGACATGCCCAGGTGCGCGGCCATCGACCGGGTCGACCAGTGCGTGGCGTTGCGCGGCGCCTTCTCCAGGGTCTCGGTGATCAGCGCCTCGACCTGCGCGTCGGACACCGAGCGCGGCCGGCCCGGGCGCGGCTCGTCGACCAGCCCGTCGAGGCGAGCCTCGCAGAACCGCCGTCGCCAGCGAGCCACCGTGTTGCGAGACAACTCCAGACGCGCGGCGATCTCGGTGTTCGAGCCGCCCTCCGCGGCCGCTAGCACGACCCGGCTGCGCGTCGCCAGACCGGCTGCGCTGGTCCGCCGCCGCGCCCACGAGGTCAGCTGCTCACGCTCGTCGTCGGACAGATCGATCGGCACCGGCTGGGGTCCACGAGCCATGAACCCCAACCTACAACCGCTTCACAACTTCCGACTCAGGACACTAG
>NZ_JBHSKG010000041.1:0-1081 GCF_042657905.1 Actinomycetospora rhizophila
TCGTCGGCGGTCTTGGTCCAGACGTAGGGCTTGGGGTCGTCGTTCCAGGCCTTGATCCAGGCGCGGATATCGGCGTTGAGCGCGGACACCGAGCGGTGCGCCGAGCGTTGCAGCTTCTTGGTGGTCAGCTCAGCGAACCAACGTTCGACGAGGTTGAGCCACGACGAGCTGGTCGGGGTGAAGTGCAGGACGAACCGCGGATGCGCGGCCAGCCAGCGCTTGATCGACGGGGTCTTGTGGGTCGAGGCGTTGTCGAGCACGAGATGGACGGTGAGGGCGTCGGGGACCTCGGCGTCGATCTTGCGCAGGAACTTGCCGAACTCGACCGCGCGATGGCGTGCGTGCAGCGAGCCGATCACCTTCCCGGTGGTCAGGTCCAGCGCGGCGTAGAGGCTCGAGGTGCCGTGACGGACGTAGTCGTGGCTGGCCCGCTCGGGAGTACCGGGCAGCATCGGGAAGGTCGGCGCGGTGCGGTCGAGCGCCTGAACCTGGGTCTTCTCGTCCACGCAGAGCACCACCGCACGTTCGGGCGGGTCGAGGTAGAGCCCGACGACGTCGCGGACCTTGTCGGTAAACAGCGGGTCCTTCGACAGCTTCCAGGTCTCGGACTTGTGCGGAGCGAGACCGAACGCCCGCCAGACCCGCGAGACCGTGGTCTGCGACATCCCCAGATGCGCCGCCATCGACCTGCTCGACCAGTGCGTGGCGTTGCGCGGCGCCTTCTCCAGGGTCTCGGTGATCAGCCTCTCGACCGCCGCGTCGTCGACGGTGCGCGGCCGGCCCGAGCGGGCCTCGTCGACCAACCCGTCGAGACGGTGCTCGAGGAACCGTCGACGCCACCGAGCCACGGTGTTGCGGTGCTGCTCGAGTCGCGCGGCGATCTCGGTGTTGGAACCGCCCTCAGCCGCGGCCAGCACGATCCGACTGCGCATGGCCAAACCGGCCGCGCTGGTCCGCCGCCGCGCCCAGGACTCCAACTGCTCCCGTTCGTCCTCGGAGAGCACGATCGCCACCGGCGCAGGTCCACGAGCCATACCTCGAACCTAACAACCGCTGCCGAACTTCCGACTCAGGACACTAG
>NZ_JBHSKG010000042.1:0-985 GCF_042657905.1 Actinomycetospora rhizophila
GGATGACGGTGCGCGACATCGGCCACCACCTGCAGCGCACGATCGGTACCGAGCTCTCCCACGACACCATCTCCAAGATCACCGACTCGGTGCTCGAGGAGGTCAAGGCCTGGCAGGCCCGGCCGCTGGAGGAGATCTACCCGATCATCTACCTGGACGCGCTGGTGGTGAAGGTCCGCGACGGCCACCAGGTCCGCAACCGCTCGGCCTACATCGCCGTCGGAGTGGATCTCGACGGGATCAAGCACGTGCTCGGGATCTGGGTCCAGGCCGGCGAAGGCGCGAAGTTCTGGGCCGGGGTCTGCGCCGAGCTGCGCAATCGCGGGGTCCGCGACGTGCTGATCGTGTGCTGCGACGGCCTGAAGGGCTTCCCGGAAGCGGTCGAGGCGACCTGGCCGCAGACCACCGTGCAGACCTGCACGGTGCACCTGATCCGCGCCGCGATGCGGTTCGTGTCCTACACCGACCGCAAGCGCGTCGCCGCCGCGCTGCGCCCGATCTACACCGCACCCACCGTCGAGGCCGCCGAGGCCGAGCTCGCCGCGTTCGCCGACAGCGAGTTCGGGCGGCGCTACCCGGCCACGGTCTCGACCTGGCAGGCCGCGTGGGAGCGCTTCATCCCGTTCCTGGAGTTCCCGCCCGAGCTGCGGCGGATCATCTACACCACGAATTCGATCGAGTCGCTGAACTTCCAACTCCGCAAGATCATCAAGAATCGGGGTCACTTCCCCAGCGACGACGCCGCGATCAAGCTGCTCTGGCTGGCCATCCGCGACATCGAAGACAAGCGGGCCCGCGCCCGAGCCAAGGAGACCGGCCTTCCCGGCCACCAGCGCAAGGCGCCCGGCAAGCTCGTCGAGGGCAGCACCGTGCTCGGCTGGAAACAAGCCCTCGGCGCTCTCGCCCTGGCCTACCCCGACCGCATCGGCCCCTACCTCAGCTGACCGACCCATAGATCAACTTACACAGACAACTTGACAGGCCC
>NZ_JBHSKG010000043.1:0-789 GCF_042657905.1 Actinomycetospora rhizophila
ACATTGGAACAAACAGTCCCAGCAAAAAAGCCCGACCCCCACTGGCAAGAAAGGTCAGACCCACTCAAAGAAACCCCACGACACCACAACCACTCACAAAAAGCAGACATGATGCCGACGAGGACAACCACACCAAACATTCAGCACACTGTTGAGTTCTCAAAGGACAACCACACCACCGTACCAACCCACTCACCGAGCGGACCTTCCGGAGGGCGACCTTCCCATCTTACTGCGTCGACCTGGCCGGGTTCAACCCCTTCGCCCTGGCGACATGGAGAACACTACACGGACGATCAGAGGGCTTTCACCGGGGGGTGGGTCAACATGATCGGCGCAGGTCAGCCCCCGTTCGGAAGCCGTGGAAGCCGGGCGCGCCGTCGGAGCTCGCCCCCTGGACCGCCGCCCGCGTCGTCGCTACCCCGCCCAGTGGAGCTGGAGGAGATCGACCCTGCCGAGGTGCTCGACGATCACGTAGGTGACGAGACCCGTGCCGGCGAAGGTCATGGTGCGCACGGCTCCGTCGGGGTTGCGGTCGACCAGGGGATCACCGGACCACGGCGCTCGCTCGAGGACGTCGAGCACCTCGGCGAGGGCCACGAGTGCTGCGGCCGGCAGCGCCTCGAGCGCGTCGCGTACGGATCCGACGTCGACGTCGTAGGCCACCTAGTGTCCTGAGTCGTAAGTTCGCCAGCGGTTGCAGTAGTTGGCGATGCTGTCAAGGATGTCGTCGGCGGTCTTGGTCCAGACGTAGGGCTTGGGGTCGTCGTTCCAGGCCTTGATCCAGGC
>NZ_JBHSKG010000044.1:0-721 GCF_042657905.1 Actinomycetospora rhizophila
AGTGCCGGGGATTCTCCACAAACTCCCCATCGGAGGTGATAGCAAACCATGTCGTACCCACGTCCACCCCCACCGAACTTCCCGTTTTGGGAAGCGGCTGGGGTTCCACCTCGCAGACATAGCTCACGTACCACTCGCCGCAGTCCCGCGTGATGGTCGCCGTCTTCAGCTTGCCTTCCAGCGGCCTGCTGAGTCTCAACCGGATGTTGCCGATTTTGGAGAAGTACGCCACGTCGCCCAACATGCTGAATCCAAGCTGCGGGTAGGTCAGCGAGTCGTACCAGCCTGCTCCCTTGAAACGCGGAAAGCCCACCTTCTTTGCACCCTGTTTGACGCGCCGGAAGAAGTTCTGATACGTCTTGTCCAGCCGCTTGAGAACGTCTTGCAAGACCTGCGAGTAGACGCCCTTGTACTCCGGCAGGTCGGCCTTGATTTCAGTCAGGGCGCGTTTCTGTTCGTAGTAGCGGACCGAGACGCCGCTTTTCTTGTAGGCTCCCCTGCGTTCCTCAAGGGCCGCGTTGTACAACTGGCGGCACAGGTACAGCGTGGTATCCAACGCCTTCTCCTGCGTGACGTTCGGGAAAAGCCTATATTTCATGGCCTTAAACCCCATCGTCTTCCACCTGCCCTTTGCGCTGCCCTTCGATGTACCGCTGAATCACCTCGGCGGAGATGTTGCCCGCCGACCCGACGTAGTAGGCATTCGTCCACAGGTGGCCGC
>NZ_JBHSKG010000045.1:0-717 GCF_042657905.1 Actinomycetospora rhizophila
GGGGACGTGTGGTCGTCCGCCGGGTCGGGGTTGTCGGTCGGGGTCGAGGATCCAGGGTGGGGTGAACCAGGGCCGGCCGTCGGTCATGGTGATGGTCCAGTGTCCGTGGTGGATCAGTTGGTGGTGGTGGCGGCAGAGCAGGCACATGTTGTCGAGTGCGGTGGCGCCGAGGTCGGCCCATTCGTGGATGTGGTGGGCTTGGCAGCGTCGGGGTGGTCGGGTGCAGCCGGGGAACGCGCAGCCCCCGTCTCTGTGGTTGAGGGCGCGGCGGATGGCGTCGGGGGCGGTGCGCTGGCGGCGTCCGACGTCGAGGGGTTCGGACTTGGCGCCGAGCAGCATGGGGATGATCTCGGCGTCGCAGGCCCAGCGGCGCACGGTGGCGGGGTGCACGGGCTGTCCGGAGTCCAGCACGCCGTAGCCGCCCGTGGACTGGAGGGCCTGGCGGAGCCAGTGGTGGTCGATGGTGATCGTGAGCAGCGCCCGCCCCGCCCCTTCCGGCCTGGGGCGGCGCCCGGCGGGTGCGGGGTGGCGCGGTTCGGGGATCAGGGCGTCGGGGTCGGCGTCTTCCGGGGTGGCGTCGGGCTCGGGAGGCGTGCCGCTGGGGGTGCGGGCGGTGTCGACGAGGTCTTTGAGGCCTTCGATGCGGCGCTGCGCGAGCTGGCGGGTGTCGTCGGGGCCGCAGGGGGCGGCGAGGTCGTCGATGATCCCGGTGAACGC
>NZ_JBHSKG010000046.1:0-608 GCF_042657905.1 Actinomycetospora rhizophila
CGGATCATCTCGGGCCGGCCCACCGCGGCGACGAGGATGTCGGCCTTGCGGGCCAAAGCCGGAAGATCGCGGGTGCGGCTGTGAGCGATGGTCACCGTGCAGCTCTCCGAACTGGTGATTCGGCCTGCAGCCTGATGGTCATGGCATGGTCCAGTTTTATGGACAAAACTGATTAGAGTCCCGTTTCATGGTGAGTGTACTGCCGTAGTCGCCGCCTGAGTCGCCGAGTGAAGTGCAGCAAACTCGTCGGGCGTCCGATACTGCAACGAAGAATGCGGCCGAATGCCGTTGTAAAAGGCACGCCAGGCGTCAATAAGCACCTGGGCGTGCTCAGGTGAAAAGAAGATCTCCACGTTCAGCAGTTCGTCGCGGAGTCTGGAATGGAAGCTCTCTGCGATGCCGTTCTGCCAGGGTTTCCCTGGAGCGATGTGCCTCTTGGTCACTCCCTGTGCTGTGAGCCATGCGCCCAGGTCATGGGCGATGAATTCTGGACCGTTGTCACTGCGTAGGATCGTCGGGCTGCCAAAGGTCTTGAACGCGGCCTTGAGTACAGCCTTCACGTCCATGGACGTGAAGGCTGTGCCACAGCGGATAGCCAGGGAGCGACG
>NZ_JBHSKG010000047.1:0-604 GCF_042657905.1 Actinomycetospora rhizophila
GCCGCGAACTCATCATCCATTCTGGCCGCCTGGTAGCGTTCAAACTCTTCTGCACTAATGATGACTGCAGATTTATGCCCACGACGGGTAATGGTCACAGGTACACCTGTCACTGCGCTTTCCAGCACATCGGCCAGATGCGGCTCGTCTTCGACAATCAGAATCAGGGCGCTCATAAGTAAATGCAGGTTAAGCCGGGCGCATCAAGGTTCGGCGCAAGTCAAACCAAACCATCTGCGCCAAATCTTCACAAAGCCTGCGCGGGGTGTTGGCGAAAGAACCGTTGAATACGGTGTATGAATGTCCAGCACCCAGCTCTTTCTCAAGCAGTGCCACCTCCGATTGCCCAGGCGGCCCGATGCGTCGTCTAGCCCTGACCCTCGCTCTGCTCCTCGGCGCGGCCAGTCTGCCGGAAGCCGCTGCCCAGAGCGCCTCGCCGCCCGCACCCACCACACAGGCCGCGCCTGCCGCCACCAGCCTGACCCTCGCAGACGCCCTGGCCCGGCTCAGCAGCGCGCCCCAGGTGGTCCAGGCCAACCTGGCGCTCAGCCGTGCCCAGCGCGACCTCGACGCCGCGCAGGCGGGCCTGAGCCTGAATGTCACG
>NZ_JBHSKG010000048.1:0-509 GCF_042657905.1 Actinomycetospora rhizophila
TGCAGCTCGAACGCCGGGCGCTCGGAGCGGATCCGCGGCAGCTCGGTGAAGTTGTGCCGCGGCGGCGGGCACGACGTGGCCCACTCCAGCGAGTTGCCGTGACCCCACGGGTCGTCGACCTCCACCGGGCGCCCGTAGCGCCAGCTGTGGAACGCGTTCCACACGAAGGGCAGCGTCGAGGCCCCGAGGATGAACGCCCCGATCGTCGAGATCGTGTTCAGCACGGTGAACCCGTCGGTGGCCGCGTAGTCGGCGTAGCGGCGCGGCATGCCCTCGTTGCCCAGCCAGTGCTGCACCAGGAACGTCATGTGGAACCCGATGAACGTCAGCCAGAAGTGGAACTTGCCGATGCGCTCGTCCATCATCCGACCGGTCATCTTCGGGAACCAGAAGTAGATGCCGGCGTAGGTGGCGAACACGATCGTGCCGAACAGCACGTAGTGGAAGTGCGCCACCACGAAGTACGAGTCCGACACGTGGAAGTCCAGCGGCGGGCTGGCCAGCAGCAC
>NZ_JBHSKG010000049.1:0-502 GCF_042657905.1 Actinomycetospora rhizophila
TGCCCACCGTGCCGTCGGGGGAAAGCCACTCGTGGCTGGCGGCGTACTTGAGGTCTGTTGGAGTGTTCATGGGTGTATTCTCCCTGATTTGAAGTGCAGATGTGTAGGGAAAGGCGACTTGTAGAGGGCAGCCTGGGCCTGATCGTCAGACGTTACAGGCCGCCCCTTTTATAGAACGGCAAGCCCATTCGCCGCGCCGGGTACCGCTTGCCGCGCACTTCCACTTCAAAGTCGTCTGCGTCAGCGCTCCCGGCATTCACCAGCGCCATCGCAATCGGGTGGCCCAGCGTGGGGCTGCTGCTGCCACTCGTCACCGTGCCGACCTGCTGAGCACCTGCGAAGACCGGATAGCCCTCGCGCACCGGCACTTTGTCCAGGCTCAACCCGATCAGCTTTTGCACCGGCGCAGCGCTGATATGCGCCCGGCCCAGATGTTCCTTCTCCTTGACGACCCAGGCATACGGGCTGCTGAGCGGGTGAATGGTGTCGGAAAATTCATGCC